>NZ_FMUS01000043.1 GCF_900101495.1 Alkaliphilus peptidifermentans DSM 18978 | reverse complement strand
CAACCTTCTTTCAGAACGAATACCGTAAAGGTACTGAAGTAAAGTCATTTTAAAAAGAACTACTGGATCAACAGATGGACGTCCATTATCATGACAATACAATTCTTCGACTTCGTCATAGATAAAACTAAAATCAATGTATTTATCTATTTTTCTTAGTAAATGGTCTTCTTTAACTAGCTCTTCGAGCATAACAAACTCATAAGAAGTTTGCTTATCTTTAGCTTTAGCTTTAGTAAGCATAATTCATCACCTCATTATACATATTCGACATCGATTGGATAAATCCTTTTTGAATAAAAAAAAAATCCACCCTTTTCAGGTGGACTTTGTCAACAGTCTCACATAGGTAAAACCTATGTTTTAGACTGACACAAATTATATTTCGCTAACTAACCCGATTTATAAAACTAAAGTAAACGGTTAGGCAGGTTAAGATGGATAAGAGCTAAAGATAATCAGATAAGAATTGTCTACAACTATTTTGTTCCAAATAATCGATCACCAGCGTCTCCTAATCCCGGAACAATATATGCATGGTCATCTAGTTTTTCATCTACCGAAGCCACATAAATATCTACATCTTCATGTTGTTCTTGTACTACTTTAATTCCCTCTGGTGATGCGATAAGGCACGCCAGCTTGATGTTGGTAGCACCCTTATCCTTTAAGAATCTAATGGCAGCTGATGCAGAACCACCGGTTGCCAGCATAGGATCAAGTACAATTAAGTCTCTTTCTTGTACATCAGAAGGGAGCTTACAATAGTATTCTACTGGCTCAAGGGTAACTGGATCTCGATACAACCCCACATGCCCCACCTTTGCAGCTGGTATCAGCTGTAGTACTCCGTCAACCATTCCTAATCCAGCCCTTAATATTGGTATTAAGCCAAGTTTTTTACCAGAAAGAGCTTTAGATTTTGTAATACATAAAGGCGTTTCTACTTCTACCTCCTGTAATGGTAGATCTCTGGTAATCTCGTAGCCTATAAGCATTGACATTTCCTTTACAATATCTCTAAAATCCTTCGATCCTGTGTTTTTGTCACGGATTAATGTCAACTTATGCTGAATTAACGGATGATCAATAACTATCAGTTTTCCCATATAAACTCCTCCTCAATATTTAATTAAAAGAACTAAAACCTTAAATAAGGTAATGATGAATGTTGAATGTTGAATGTTGAATTGTTGTTGAAATTTGCTTAACAAATTTCTTCATTAATTACTCATTACTCATTATTAATTACTAATTTTTTTTCATTATTCTTTGCTGTATTTCTTCTCAATTTCACTGATCAAATCTACTCTTTTACTATGTCTTCCACCTTCGAATTCGGTATTTAACCAAATATCTACAATCTCTAGAGCTAATCCTTGGCCTACCACTCTGCCACCTAGGGCTAAAAGGTTTGTATCATTATGTTGACGGGTAGCCTTTGCACTAAAGCAATCTGAAACTAAAGCACATCTAATACCCGGCACCTTATTGGCTGCAATGGATATCCCTATTCCCGTTCCACAAATCAAAATACCTCTTTCGTAATCCCCCGCAGCTACTGCCTCTGAAACTGCAAGTGCAAATCTAGGATAATCACATGAGTCGGTTGTATTAGTACCAAAATCCGTTACATCTAAGCCCTTTTCCTGAAGATGTTTTTTAACTATTTCCTTTAATTCATATCCACCATGGTCACTTCCAATAGCAATCCTCATTCAAACATCTCCCTTCAAAAATTCATAAACCTATATATTATTCTACTTTTTTAAGACATATCCTGCAATTTTATCATTTTATTTTCTTTATTATTTTTTCTAGATTTTCCTTTATTTCCTCTACACTTTTTCTATAGGCATCTATTGGCTGCCCGAAGGGATCAACAATATCAAAGTTGGGCATTCTAGACCTTAAAAAAATCAATCTATCTTCATATTTTTCTATTGCCTGTCTAAAATCTTCCTCTAGCTTACCTACACTTCTATCTATCGTCTTTAGTTCCTTTAACAGTTTTTCCCTTTTGTCCTTTAGTTCATGCAATCTTTTTGAATTTTCATCTAAAAAAGCTCGCTTTTTTTCATTTATTTTTTTATATATTTCATTCATTTCGTCCATTATTGATTCCATATCTTCTCCATTATAAGCATACTCTTTTAAAGTGTATACTTTACCCATTGCTTCAGGAGCTATATTTAGAACTGTTGCCTTATGGTTTGAAGTCATGGTTAAAATGAGATCCGCTTCATTGATTAATTTTTTAGAAAGGGACTTAGATCTATGCTTATCAATATTCATGCCTAGCTCCTTCATAGTCTCTCGAGCCTGTAAGGATGCTTTGTCACCATCCATTGCTCCAGTACCTGCAGAAATAACTTCAATGTCAGCTTCCTTTTCCTGTTGTAGCATTTCTTTAAACAAAGCCTCTGCCATGCTACTTCGACATGTGTTACCAGTACACACAAAGAGAATTTTTTTCAATAATCTCACCTCCCTAAACCTTCTTTATTCTATACCCTGATGCTTTAGACAATCTATTCATAATAGCTTGTCCCAGTTCAACCTCTTCAATAGCCTCCGCTAAAATAATATCAACATCAGTGTCATCAAAATCTCTTAATATCCCAAAGAGCCTTGAAGCAATAGTCTTCATATCTTTTCTACTTCCAACAGATTTAATAAGTCCTACACTATAGAAATTACGGGTCTCATTTGTACATATGATTCCAACCGATTTTCCATTAGCTATTAATTCATCAACTTTTTCCCCGATTCTATTAACAACTCTTGATTCTTCTCCTTCATAAATAACAATATCAGCCTTGGGGGCGTAGTGGGTATATTTCATACCAGGCGACTTAGGCGTCAGGATTGATTGATCTTTTAGGGCAGGGTCCACCTCCACCCTATCAAATATCTCCTCCAGCATCTCCTTGGTAATTCCTCCTGGTCTTAAAATAGTGGGAATATCTACAGTTAAATCAAGGACCGTAGATTCCAATCCTACGTTACAATCTTCCCCCACAACAATGGCATCTACCCGCCCCATTAGGTCTTGAATAACATGACTACCCTTGGTAGGGCTAGGCTTCCCCGAGAGATTTGCACTTGGGGCAGCGATGGGAACCTTAGCTTTTTTAATTAGCATTTCTGCTATAGGATGACGGGGGTATCTGATAGCGACAGTATCTAACCCTGCAGTAATTATATCAGGAACTATTTTACTTTTTTTAAATATTAAGGTTAATGGCCCTGGCCAAAAGCTTTTCATTGCCCTATTGGCGGCCTCAGGTATTTCCCATACAAGTGGTTCTATGTCCTTAATGTTCGAAATGTGAATTATCAAGGGATTATCTGAGGGCCTACCCTTTGCTTCATATATCTTCTTTACAGCCTTTTCATCAAGGGCATTGGCCCCTAATCCATAAACCGTTTCAGTTGGGAAGGCCACCGTTCCACCCCTATTCAAAATACTGCCGCAAAAAGAAATCTTCTCTTCATCTATGTTATTACAATCTATGTCAATAATTTTAGTATCCTTCAATCTAAAACACCCCTTTTTAATGCCTCTCTAATTAATTCTCTAGCAATGGGAGCTGCTGCAGCACCACCTGTTGCACCTTCATTCTCTAGCAAAACAGCCACAGCAATTTGTGGATCATCAACCGGCGCAAAGGCAATAAACCAAGCATGACTCTCTCCTTGAGGATTTTCGGCTGTTCCCGTCTTTCCAGCAACCTTTATTCCAGCAATTTGTGCATTCCGACCAGTCCCATCATCCACTGCCGCCTGCATAATTTGCTTAATCAGATTTGCATCGTCGGGAGAAATTATGCTCTCCTGATTTATTGTAATTTGACCTACTGTTCGTCCTTCTGGGCTTACTATCTCCTTTATAATTCTTGGCTCAACCATATATCCTTCATTTGCTATAGTTGCAGCAATTAAAGCCATGTGAATTGGAGTTACCAACAATTTGCCTTGCCCTATAGCTACTGCAGCTATTTCTGTTTCTGTCATTGTTTGACCATATGGAAACCTGCTTCCTTGAATATTAAAGTCAGCATTTAGGTTGCCTGCCATTTTAAACCTTCGGGATATTTCTCTTATTTTTGCATCTCCAAGTTCTAGAGCCATTTTGGCAAAATTAGTATTACAGGATACCATTAAGGAGCCCCATAAATCCACAGGTCCGTGCCCCCTGCCACCTAAATCTGTTAGTATATATCCATCTACATTAATACTACCCACGCAATCATAATCTGCGTCTATATTACCCGCTTCTAATACCGCTGAAGTTATTACTACCTTATATGTAGATCCAGGGGGATAAAGCCCCGATGTTCCTCTATTCAGCAGTGGACTTTGGGGATTATCTACTAAACTTGTCCAATCTTCTATTAATCGATTAGGATTAAAGTCAGGCTTACTTACCAATGCTAAAACCTCACCTGTCGATGGATTCAGGGCAACTATTGATCCAGTTTTCCCCCGAAGAAGCTCCTCAGCTTTTTGCTGTATCTGGTGGTTAAGGGTAAGGTAAAGATGATTTCCCTTGTACATTTCACCAGTAATACGATCTCTAATTCTTGCAACGGCACCCTCCGAAGTGTAACCTAACAGGTCGTCATTATATTGTGCCTCTAAACCAGAGCGACCGTATTGTCTATGACTATATCCCACAATATGACTATATAGCCTGTTTTGGGGATACGTTCTAGTAATTTGTCCTTCATTAATTAAGGTTTCAGCAAGTATTACACCATTTCTATCATAAATATTTCCCCGCACAGTTTGCTCCTCTCGCTCCCAAAGTCTTCGGTTGTACGGGTTTCTAACAATGGTTTGGGCTCTGAAGGCCTGAAAGTAGGTAAGGAATATTATTAAGCTTAAGAATAAAATACAGGTTAAAACAATAAGATGTATAATTTTTCTATGACTGTTCAATTTCTACAACTCCCTCTCCCTCAAGAGACTTTTTAGATAACGCCTGTAAAATTCCGAAGGCAACAAAGGCCGATACCATAGAGCTACCTCCATAGCTTATAAAGGGAAGTGTAATTCCTGTCAATGGTATAAGCTTAACAACTCCACCAATTATAATAAAGGTTTGGTAGCTGTAAATCAATGTTATACTCAAAGCTATAATCTTATCGAATATGTCCCTAGTCATCAATGTAATTTTAAAGCCTCTATACACCAAAATAAAATACAACAGAATTACTGCTATTCCTCCGAAAACCCCCAATTCTTCACATATAGCTGAGAAAATAAAATCCGTATGTACTTCAGGAATATAATCAGGTCTACCTAATCCTAAACCAGTACCAAAAAAACCTCCAGATGCAATAGCAAATAGCGATTGTGTAATTTGATATCCCCTTCCAGCTATGTCCCTCCACGGATTGAGCCATGTTTCCAATCGTATCTGCACATGAGTCATGGTGAAGTAGCTGAAAATACCAATCAATATTGATGCTCCAATATTATAAAAAAGTAGTTTTCTATCGGAATGATAAATATAGTAGATACTAATAAACACGCTGTAAAAAAGCATAACCATTCCCATATCCCTTTGTAAAACCAAAAACATTATATGAAGATATACAAAACCTAAAAAAACATAGGTGTTCTTCAGTTTTTCAGGATATTTAAAATAACTGGCAATGAAGAAAACAAATAGAATCTTAATTCCTTCTGCCGGTTGAAAGGTATGTCCACCTATTTGAATCCAATTAGTTGCCCCCTTAATTGTTGTACCGAAAACAAAAGTTATGATAAATAATAGAATACCAGCAGCTAAATAAAAATATGTATACTGGTCCCAATTTTTTATCCACTTAAATACTATATAGGATAAAAAGTATAGAATAGTACCCAAGCCAAACCAGGTTACCTGTTGGAAACCCAGTGGTGGAATTAAACGGTAAAGCATAACAATTCCAAGACTCGATAATATGGACATAATTAAGAATATATATTGATCTCCCATATTTAGTTTTACTATTAAATAGTAGCAAATAACCATTAGAAGGGTTAACAGACCACCAGTGACAAGGATAGTGAAATCCTCAAATCCATGATAAAATTGCACTAAATTGAAAAAAAATATGTTTAATAGTACTAAAATATAGATAGGCCTTCTTATTAGGTATTTATTAAGTCCTGCCATTTAATCCACCTCTTTAACAAATAAGAATTCAACCTGACCCAATCCAATTCGATCTCCATTTTCTAGTTCCACAACATCTTCAATTTTTGTACTATTCAAATAAGTGCCATTTACACTTCCTAAGTCCTCTAGGAAATATGCACCCTCATCCATTGAAATCTGAGCATGATTTGTAGAAATATACTTATCAGATATTTGAATATCATTTCCCTTTCCTCTACCAATAGTATTGCTTTCATATAAATCATAAAACTCATGAACATTAAAATCTAGCCTATCTTTTCTATTGACCAGCTTTAAATATGGGTTATCAGTGCCTCTTTTCCCCTGTCTATTAATTGCATCAATATCAAGATATATCAGCTTAATAATACTATAAATAAAATAGTAGATTAAAATGATAAATATATATCTGATGATCCACGATATAATTTGATACATGCTTGTCCACCTGCAGCTTTCATTAATATTTATCTGTAAAGTCAAAGCTTAGTTCTACATATTTTAAATATTAGTAGCCTTATTATCGTTTAATGCCAATAGCTTTGTATTATTTTATTTATCTTATTGTATACCAAAATCAGCCAATTTAACAATGCCGTTTAAAACCTTTTTGATATTAGTATACCTACCATAAAGCCGATAATAGCAAAGAATGTGGATATTCTGCTATTATCTAGCTCCTTACCCTTTGGTATTAACTCTCCTAAGGTTATAAAAAGCATAGTTCCACCCGCAAAGGCTAAACATGTACCTATCAACCAATAGGCATGTTCTCCAATAAATGCTCCTGCCAATGCGCCTATACCCATTGGTGCACCTGCCAAGAGAGTAAGAGAAAAGGATTTAATACGAGAATAGCCTCCAGCCCTCATGGGCGTTACCATAGCAAGTCCTTCTGGCATATTATGTAATGCTATTACAATCGCCAAACCTATCCCCAGTCGTTCATGGGCAACAAAACCAGAACCAATAGCCAGGCCCTCCGGAAAGTTATGTAGCGCAATACCTATACCCAACAAGATTCCTGTCTTTATATATCCTTGCCCACCACGCCGCTGAATATAACGTAGCTTTGATAGAAAGCTATCCAACAGTGCAGCTGTAAAAGCTCCCAAACCAATTCCTATAACAGATGCAAACATCCCTCCAAGCATAAAGGCTTCTGGCAAAAGCTCAAAGGTTACAATTGCTATCATTAATCCACTTGACAAACCAATAGTGCTACTTAAAAATCGCTTTGATGGGTTCTTTAGTATAAAGGCCATTGAACCACCTATTCCCGTACCGATAATTCCTACCAACAAACCTATTAATGCCGTTCTTAAGATATTGCTCAAATGACTCCCCCCTTAATTCATACCACCATTGTATATATATTCTTATATGGGAGGATTTATAGCAGGATAAAAAAGAAAAGCAGAAAATAAAAAAACAGAAAAATAAAACCAACAAATAATTGTTAAATTTGATGGTTTTAGGAATTATAGTTAAGTGAAATTATAGCTGTTGCAGATTTTAATAATTTATGAAATTTGCATTTCTATCTTATCGCTATTTGCAATAAGAATCTTTTCAATGTCTAATATATTGATAAATTTATTATTATTTTTTGCAATACCAGCAACTACGCCTTCAACACCACAAGTTGTACCATTGGGCTTTTCTATTTTATCCATTGATAGTCGATGAATCCCTATCACTGAGTCTACTGGAAATATTATTACTGTTTTATTAAAGTAGGTAATTATAAAAAGGCTATGACCATCATCCTTGGAAAATTGCAAATTAAAATATTTCGATAGATCAACTATCGTTATTACCGATTCACTTGGCTTAAATATCCCCTTTATCCCGGGATAAGAACTAGGTATTATTACAATTTTACTATATCCAATTATTTCTTTTATCTTAGCTTCATTAATTCCAAAATAGCTATCGCCGATTTTAAATTCTACAATTTCCAACTCGCTTGTACCACTGTCGAGTAATATTTTTTTCTCATTATTCATTAGAATCATCCTTTTTTTGTTTATAGTAAAGCTTAACCTCTGAATTTCTAATGTATTTTTAAAATATTAGGATTTTGGGGTACTGATGCCTCTTTTCACTTGCTTTTTTATCTTCAACCAATATTATTATTTTTCAAACCACACTCCTTTAAGCAGAAGAATTTGACTTCTTCAATTTGTTTTCGCTAGGGAACCCTAGGTTCCCTTCGACGGCTGTTAAGCAGTCTGAGCACCCTCCTGAATACGACAGAGGAGAATTCCCTATTCACTCCCTTGTCTAGTAAATTTATAAGCATAATTTCCTAGACATAAATAAAATAGCCCATAATAAAGGATCCCAAAACTCCTTTATTATGGACTATTTATATTGCAAATTTTACATTTGATTTAAATAGTTGCTCCATAATACCTTTTATTTATTTTTTTAATATTCTCCTACAAAGCAGCTTATACACACGTATATCTGCTTTATTATAGAAACAACTGATATTTCTTTAATTTTATCATATAATGCAAGAAATTGTCAAATATTAGTTTATAATGTATTTTTATGGAACTTTAATGAACTCCAGATGAAAGGTTAATTATAATTCAAAACATCTTATATAAATGGGATAATTACAGGATACGCAATAAAACTCTTTCATATCTCTTATCTGGCCATATTTCAATTTTTTCTGTGGCTACTTTCCTATCTATTAAACCTGCGATTTGCTGTTCAACCTCTTTTATGGTAGCTTCATAAACAGTTTTTCGAATAATCTCTATGCTTTTGAAATGATCTCCTGCTAGCAAAAGGCTTTCCTCTAAAGTGGTGAGGTTTTCTTTCAAGAGAATCTCTATCTCTTTTCCCTTAATAAAAACCTGCATTACTCTGGCCCCTTTTCCGGTTACTTTTTTTAAATAGCTAGAATAGCAATTCCTTATTTCAAGCTCCAGCTCACTTTTTCTATCATCCGTTAAAATGAATTTTTGATTTACCACCAGAAAATCATTTTTTTGTTCCAATCCTTCAATTGCGATGTCAGTTAAGCATCTCATTAATACATTTACATCTATCGGTTTTATTAAATATTTCTCGATTTTTAAATCTACTGTTTCTAATATAATTTTTGAATCTGACTGTGCAGAGGTAATTATAAAAGGACAACGATATCCATCACTTCTTATTTTTCTCATCATTTCAATACCACTCATATCAGGCATAATTAAATCAGTTATAGTAATATTAGGCTGGTGCTCAATAAACTTCCTTATGCCATCCTCTCCATTTTCTGCTGTAATAATTTTTCCAATCCTTTTTTTTAAAAAACTAGAAATCTGATTTCTTGTAATGGGTTCATCTTCAACATATAAAACCTTTATATTTTTCAAAGCATTTCCCGCAATCATATACTCACCCCCCTGTATCTAAAGAAAATCTCACATCTACTATCTTAAATTCAAATAATCCCTTTATTATTTTTTAAGAAATTAACCAAGATTCACTACTGATCTAAGAAGGAATAGTCAACTTTTTCACATTATTTCTTATGCGTATAATAATTCAACATCTTACTTAAAAATTCCTTTTTCTACAATAATAGATTATTTACAACATTAAAAACGACAAAATAAATAGAGGGGCAGTCTGAGCACCCTCCTAAATACGACAGAGAGGAATCCCCTCTGCACTCCCCTTGCCTAGTAAACTTAAAAGCATAATTTCCAAGACATCAAGAAAACCCAGCCAAGGCAACGTACACAAATACGTAGAGGTGCTGGGTTTTGCAGTTAAAGTTAATTGTTAATTCAAATTAGTTTTCTACTTGTTTTAGCTTTTCAGCTTGATCGGATGTAATTAAAGACTCAATCATGTCTTCGATTTCCCCCTCCATAAAGCTGTCTAGCTTATATATCGTTACATTAATTCTATGATCTGTTATACGTCCTTGAGGAAAATTATAGGTGCGTATTCTTTCACTTCTATCCCCTGTACCAACCTGACTTTTACGGTTTTCTGCTATTTCTGCCTGTTGCTCTTGAATTTTAAGGTCAAGTAGTCGGGCCTTTAAAATTTTTGTGGCTTTTTCTTTATTCTTTAACTGTGATTTCTCATCCTGACAAGAAACCACCATTCCTGTTGGAATATGGGTTACCCTAACAGCAGAGTCTGTAGTGTTAACACTTTGCCCGCCACAGCCAGAAGATCTAAAAACATCTATTCTCAATTCATTTGGATTAATCTCAAATTCCACATCATCTACTTCAGGTAACACCGCTACTGTTGCTGTAGAAGTATGAATCCTTCCTCCCGATTCAGTTGCAGGTATCCTTTGTACCCTATGGGCTCCACTTTCGTATTTCAGCTTAGAATAAACACCTTTACCTTTTATCATAAAGATAACCTCTTTATAACCGCCTACACCAGTTTCATTCAAGCTCATCATTTCAGTCTTCCAACCATTTTTCTCTGCATATCTAGTATACATTCTAAATAACTCAGCAGCAAACAAGCCGGCTTCATCTCCACCTGCTCCTGCACGAACTTCAACAATAACATTCTTATCATCATTAGGATCCTTAGGAAGCAATAGCAACCTCAAATTATCCTTAAGCTCTACTATTTTGTCCTCCATCTCGCTGATTTCCATTTTAGCCATTTCCTTTAATTCATCATCGGAGGATTTATCATATAGAATATCCTTTGCTCCCTGTAGGGCTTCCTCAGCCTGTTGGTATTCCTTATATTTATTAACGATAGGCTCTATGTCCGAATGTTCTTTTATAAGTTTTTTCCATTCGTTTTGATTATTAATAACATCAGGATCACTAATCTTTTTATTTAGATCAATATATTTTTCTTCTAGAAAAGCTAGTTTATCTAGCATTGTTTTTCACCTCAACCAATAATATTTTGCACATTTAAATATTATATCATAAACCAAAAGCATTTACCACAGATCCAACTCCTACCTTAACATTTTACCATATTTTAAGATAATTATAATATAGCATTTCAAAAACAATTTTTTTTGTTATTATTTTTGAATTTGGTTGTTTTCAAATACTGTTTTGGGGTAAAGTTAAAATGATGGAAAAAAATATAATATTTTTATAGGGAGGTCATTGTTATTATGTCAAACTATCACGAGCCAGTAGAGCAATTAGATGAACTGACGAAGAATATCACTAGAGCAATTAGCAGTCTTAAGGAAGAGGTTGAAGCCGTTGATTGGTATAATCAAAGGGTTGCAGTTACTAAGGACCCTGAATTAAAGGCTATTTTAGCTCATAATAGAGACGAAGAAATTGAGCATGCTTGTATGACTTTAGAATGGCTTCGAAGAAATATGCCTGTATGGGACGAACAGTTGAGAGGATGCTTATTTAAAGATGGTCCAATCGTTGGAGACCATGGAGATGAAGAAGACCATGGTACACCATCAACATCTGGAGGATTAAATATAGGAAATCTAAAAAAATAAAATTTGGAGGTAATATAAATGGATATGCTAAAAAGAACACTTGCTCCATTGACACAGGAAGCATGGGGAGAAATTGAAGCAAAAGCAGCAGAAGTACTTAAAACCCACTTATCAGCTAGAAAAGTTGTAAAGGTTGAAGGCCCCAAAGGTTGGAATTACAATGCGGTTCCTAAGGGTCGCTTGGAATTAATAAATGAAAATAATAATGAAGTTTGTAGTGGATTATATAGTGTACAGCCACTTGTAGAAACACGAATCACCTTTGAGTTAGATCGTTGGGAAATGGATAATATTATTAGAGGTGCTAAAGATGCAGATTTAACTGCACTTGAAGAAGCAGCAGAAAAAATTGCAATTTTTGAAGAAAATGCTATCTATAATGGTTATAAAGCTGGTAACATTGATGGGTTACTAGAATTAGCTGGTCATAAGCTTGAGTTGGGCAATGATGCCAATGCTATTATGTCGGCTCTGTCTAAAGGAATATTGAAGTTACAACATGCATATACTGAAGGTCCTTATACTCTTGTTGTAGGTGAAGCTGCATACGAAAAAATCAACATGATAGTAAATGGATATCCTTTAAAAAAGATTATTGAAGAATTATTAGGAACAGAAATTATTTATACACCGACAATTGATGGGGCCCTTTTGGTTCCATATAACCATGATGATTTAGAGTTTACAATTGGTCAAGATTTTAGTATTGGATATGAAAGTCACGATTCTCATAAGGTAAAGCTTTTTATAACTGAATCCTTTACCTTTAGAGTTCTAAACCCTGACATAGTGATCCATTACACACTTTAGTTATATTGCAATTTACATATAGCTTTAAGCAGCAGAGGAAGCTCTTTTATGAGCTTCCTCATTTATTTTAGATATTCTTCAAGCGATTTAGCTATGCTTTCGCCGGAGGAAAATTTAAAGGTTTTTATACATTTTATAAGCTTTATACTTAACTCTTGATAACAATCTTCATTAAAACTTCCATTTATAAAGCTATTTTTATGTAATAGGGGGTGAAATATTTCCAATATTTTTTTAATAGAATCCTCATCTCCACTCTGTGCTTTATAGAAAGTTTCTTTTAAACTTGTATCATCCATTACTCTCCCTCCATTTTTAAATAGCATCCCTACAGTTATCTTTTAGACTTCTCTTTAGCTTTTCTAACGCTGCGATTTTAGTCTTATTAACTCCTTGTTTGGAAATACCTAATTTCCTTGCTACATAAGTATCACTTTCATCCATGATAATACACCTATATATAATCTCTTTTTGTCTATTTGTAAGGGCTTCTATAGCATCTATTATCTCTTTTTTATGTGAAATCTCATTGTAATTATAATCACCTTTTACTTCTTCTGCTATAACTTCCTTCGATGAATCATCATTATCAATAACATAACTCACTCTCTCCTCAGAAAAATCCGGGTCAACAACATTTAGGCTCAACTCTTCAGTGTCATACAATAGCTTGTGTTTCTTTTTTATTTGCAGTGCTGAATATACTATTGTTTTTTTTATATAGCTATATAAGTATGCCTTAAATACGTAGTCATTAAATCCACTTCGCCGCATTTCTTTGTTAACATTGCACGTGCCCATCTTGTTAACAACGTCCATACCTGTTTTTTCTTCATTCAAATAATTCACCATCAATCGGTTCATTGTTGTTACCCTCCCTTCACTATTTTCTTTAGATACTTATAATTATAAGTTATATTTATTAAAATATTTGTTGAAACTTATTTGTCAACCAATAAAAGTTATTTTTGTTATTTTATTCTATAAATAGAACATATGTCCGATTAAATGGCTAAAAAAATAGCACTTTTTTCAGTACTCTAATAAAAACTAAAATGAAATTCTAAATTCCGTTTTTTAGAATTTGCTAGAGTAAACTCCATGAAACGTGAGAATAGATACTTATACCTAACCTATGATATAATATAGAAATACTAAAATTGTCTACTCAAATTACAATAGAAACGGATGATTTACTTATGGATAAGAAACATATATCTGCTGTGGTTTTGGCGGGTGGGAATAGCAAGAGAATGGGGCATAATAAAGCATTATTACAATTAGGATCTATTACTATGATTGAACGGATAGTTACAATACTTCAACCTCTTTTTAATGAAGTTATAGTTGTAACCAACAGTCCAGATACATTTTCAATGCTAAAAGATGTGAAATTTGTTCCGGATTATTTTATTACTAACGAAAAAAATTCACTAATAGGACTTTATTCAGGACTTCGGGCTGCTGAGAATGAATATGTTTTTGCTGTCGCTTGTGATATGCCACTATTAAATAAATCCATAATAAAATATATGATAGATGTATTAAGTAACGAAGAAGATGTACTTATACCCTATCTAGAAGGGCATTATCAACCTCTTCATGCTATATATGGGAAAAAATGCTTGAGGCCAATAGAAGAGATGTTGAGCAAAGAAGAGTACAAGATAATTAATTTTTTTAATGAGGTGAAGGTTGAAAAGGTAGATGAAAGTGCAATAAAAAAGTTTGATATCGATCTGCAAAGTTTTATTAACATTAATACTTTTGAAGAGTATGTGAAAATAAAAAGAATGATTTAAATATACCTCTTTAATACTATTCTAAGTAATAATAGATATAATAGTTAAAAAACTTGCAGAAATAACGGAGAATAGTATAAGATAAGTTAAAATACATATTATAGATTATTTCGAATTCTTTGGATACATTTGGGAGGGGTAAAATGGCTAATCTTATGATGATAATCGGTTTAGTGGGGATGGTTTTGGGTGTCTTATCTCCAATATATAGGGTATTAAATAACAAATCAAGAAGATCTAAAACTCAAGCGATGGTTGTAATTGCCTCATTTTTTATTTTTATTCTTGGTGTAATTATTGGGTTGTTATAATTTAAAGTGATACAAAAAATGATAACGGGTGATTTCATTCTCAAATATGAAATCACCCGTTTATCTATTATAGAATCGGAAGTAACTATACCAATCGATTTGTTGTAGCTTTGGTGGACTATTACTCATCATACTTTTTTTATCAACTTCCTTTCCTAGAATCATTTGTAAAGTGAATCCAAATAATCAAGTACTTCATAACAAACTCAATACTGTTTTAAATTCGACTGGTAGGAAGCTACCGGATTCTATGTATTAATTATATACCAACTCTAAAAAAATTTAAACATATTTTTTTGAAAATTCCAATAATTTATTTTTTATATTATATCTATTACTTATTTCTCATTGCTCATTGCTCATTGCTATTATGTATTACTATTTTTTACATTATTATATAAAAATATGTATTTTACAACTAAAATTCCATAACATTTAAGAAAATATGTGAAATAGATAGAAAAGTTGGTCCTGGCAATTAGAATATTATAGATAGGAGTCAGTATAGGCTAATTTTCTACAATACTTAAATTACAATAAAAAATCATTATATTATGACGATAGAATACAAAAAAAATGTTGATTGATGAAGTGATCCTATATCAACTTCTTCTTATATAATATGTATAAACATATACATCCAGCAACAATAATACAAAAAGTAATAATTGCCTGTAGCCATAGGGGCATTTTTACTCCTCCTGTATAATTTAATGAAGTTTGCTTTATATTACTACTGATATAGTATTGCTAGAGATGTTATACAATATTCAAAGGTGGTATTTTTATGAAGGTGGGTATGGAGATTGTTTTACAGACGTTATTGGCATTTTTTGTATTATTATTCTTGACTAGAGTACTGGGTAGACAGCAGGTTTCGCAACTTACTATGCATGAGTATGTTAATGGAATCACCTTTGGTTCAATTGCTGCAACCCTAGCCACTGACTTAAATCAAAGAACATGGCATCATCTTATGGGACTTATATTATTTGGAATTCTAACTTTTACTGCATCCTATTTAACTATGAAAAGCAAAATAGTATCAAAGGTATTACAAGGAGAACCGGTACTAGTAATACAAGATGGGAAAATTTTAGAGAAGAATTTGGCTAGGTTTCAATATACTTTAGAGGATTTAAATATACTTTTAAGAAAAAAAGATATTTTTAATATTGTAGATGTTAAATATGGAATACTTGAGCCGACAGGTGACTTAAGTGTTTTAAAGGTTGCACAAAAAGAGTCAGTAAAAGTCGAAGACTTGAATATAACACCTAAGTTAGCGGATTTACCAGTAGAAGTGATTGTCACGGGCAGTATTATATATGAGAATTTAAGAAAAAAAAATTTAACCGCACAATGGTTAATTGAACAGTTAAGAATAGCTGGAGTGAAAGATATTAAGGATGTTTTTTACGCTACATTAGACGTAGATGACAATCTTTATATAGATCGTACACAAGACATGCTAAGTGATAAAAAAGACATTTCGGAAAGTGATGATGTAAAGGACACCTAAAATAAGGCTTAAGCAATGTAATCACTTTCTAAAGCATATATTGAGCTGCTTCCTTTTTTAGCCTTAGTTGAGGCTAAACTGGCAAGATTTATTAAACTAGAAATTGTTGAAATAACATCATGATTCCTCTTGTTTATTCTATTACCCCCAGCTATACCTGCTGAAAGGGTTACAGGAATAGCATCACTGAAGGAATGTAATGACACTTTATTCAGCAAGTCATTGGTTATTTCTACTGTTTCAGATTTAATTTTAGTTGATATAAAAACAAATTCATCGCCACCAAAACGGCATAGATGTGTGTCGGAAGGTAGTAAATCCCTAATTAGCTCAGATAATTCCTTAAGAATAATGTCACCTTGAACATGTCCATATTCTTTATCAATTTTACCAAAATCATTAACATCTAAGAAAACTACTGTTAATTCATTTCCCTCCAGTATTAAATTACTGGCTTTATAATAAATATAATCAGAACGATATAAACCTGTTAGAGGATCAGTGTATTTCCCTAATTCGATATAAAGATGATTTTTAGGGAGAACTCCAAGAAAAACATCTTTATCTTTTACCACTAAATAGCCTTCTTGGGTTTTAACGAATACTTCATGTGCCTTCCATAATGAATCATTAGGAGAAATAGTTATATAATGGGTTGTCATGGCATCTGCCACAATCCTGTTTGGGTGGACGTTGATTAACTGATAAACAGACGTAATGCCAACTATTTCCCCATTGTCTTTAACTGGAAAATACATATTACCACTTTGCGTATTGCAATGCAAGGATTTGATTTTTTGTATGCCATCAAGAAAATCAACAACTACTAAGTCTTTAATCATAACATCAGATATTCTTTTCATCATAGGTCAATTGTTTTGCTAACTTGAATAATTATATTCATCTGAGCCTTTAAAATGGCGGTACTGTTAGCAATTTTTCCTCCTTCCTCAACTATTAAAGGTATTAATGTTTCCTTAGAAAGCATATTTAATAAGCCCTTCCTAATAATAATGGCTTCAATGTTTTCGTGCTCAATTCTGATTATTTCATATTGATCAGGGGAAAGAACGTCAACCATTTTCCTTGCTGCTTCAGGGCCGATGGGGGCTTTTTTTCCAACAATTAATACATCCTGCATTGGGGGAATTTCAAACTCTGTTAGACGAAGGTGAATTTCGGCTTTTTTTGATTTTTCACTTATAGAACACATATTTAACATACTCCTTTATAAAATACACTATTCCAATATATTACCATATATTACAAAGATACGCTAGATAAATTGGTAATATAGTCCTATAATAACAGAATAATATATATATTAAATTATTTCTATTGATATCTACAAGTCTTTACAAATTATATTTTTACTCTAAATATTTAATCCATATGCTTAAAATCCGTCGGATTATGTGTTATATTTGAATAATAAGAATTTTGATAGAGAAAAAAATAAAGGTCTGATGATGAAATTGAATTGGCTATGGCAGCCTTGATATTAGCAAAAGGTAAGGAGGGTGCTAATTGACTACAGTAGCAGAATTACTAAAGGAAGCAGTGAATAAATTCAAGTCTGCAGGTATAGAGACACCTCAGCTAGATGCAGAGGTTATTCTTTGTAATATAATGAATTTTGAAAGAATACAACTTCACATATATCCAGAAAGGGAAATTTCCCAGGAAATTTGTAGAAAGTTTTGGGAGCTTGTAGAAAAGAGATTGAACCGTATGCCCATACAATAC
>NZ_FMUS01000006.1 GCF_900101495.1 Alkaliphilus peptidifermentans DSM 18978 | reverse complement strand
CTTGTAACCTGCTGGCTTATTTTCGTAGCTTACACTTCCTACTACTGGATTGGCTACTGGTACTTCACCTGCTATTGTAGCAAATGGTTCTCCTTGGCCATTGATGTAGTATTCTACTGTATACTCTAATTCTGCTACCTCCCTATACCCAAACCAAACAATTTCAGTTGGTTTAGAAGCTTGCAGAAGCACTGATACCGTTTCATCGGATCCAGTTGAGTTATTCCAAACATACTTAAGATAATGATACCCTTCAGCTCCGGGCTGAGTTACAGTATAGACTTCATTAAATCCTAATGGACTGCCGGGATATTCTTTATCGAATAGTTTGTATGCAAGATCAGGTCTATCTACCACTACACCATTTTTATTAATTGGATCTCCATTATCATTTACAAGGTATCCCTTTAAAAGAATTCTACCTCCAGCTATGGAAACCTCAGGAATATCAAACTCATCCTCTACTGTGTTTCCATCAACATCGGTATAGGTAAAAGTAGTAGTATCGTTTGTCGGATACATTACATTTGCATCTGCATCGCTCTTGATCTGTACAATATAGGTCAGGATGGCAGGTGTACCTTCAGCTACGTTGCCAACATTCCAATTAACTGTATTGGCTGGATTAATGGTAACACTTCCCTGAGAAACATAAATTTCAGCTTCAGAACTTATAAGATCAAACATTGTTCCCATTGGATCTACTACTATACCATTACTAGCGGCATAAGTTATACTTCCTGCAATCTCATTAAAAACTGCCTCCAAGCCCGACAAGTTTGAGTTATTAAGCTGATAATATCCCTTGTTCTGAATACTATTCAGAACAGCTTGACCATTAGCATCAGCTTCCAGAGCAATAGAGTAAATATCTGTACCTTTGTCTTTAGCTAAGCCTGCTTCGTAGATGGTGGGTATACCATTGTCATTAGGATAAGTTGTAGTATGGGAACCGTGTCCCCATGTGGAGCATGGAATTGTAACTGAATAACGGTGGTTACTTGGCAGGCTATAATCCCTCCCATTTCCACGTATTTGATTATAATTAAAACTGGTTATTTCTGCATTGTCATAATTGAATGTATGACCAGACCAGAAACTACACGTCAATGTAATTCCACTGACACCAGTCACCCTATAGCTATAGGTAGGCTCTCCATCTCCTAGAATAACCATCACTTTATTATCAGCATCTACTGCATCCAATAGTATTTGTGCCTGTCGGATACCTGCTTGGATATTTGTACCGCCATCGGCCTGGATTCCATCTATGGCTGCTTTTAAAGTGTCCTTATCCTCAAAGCTTGTAAAGTTAGCGACAACCTGAGGATTTTGATCAAAAGTGACAACAGCAATTTCTGTAGCTCCATCATCAAGTAGCAGACGATCTACAAATTCTTTGGCTGCCAATTTTGTATTTACCATTCTGTCACCGCTACCATATCCGGGCCCCATACTGCCGGATTTGTCTATTACCAAAACAACCTTGCTGCTGCTCTGTATGTTCTTGCCTTCAATAGTCAAGGTAACTTCCCAACTATTTTCAGAGTCTTGAACTGGTTCTGCTTCCTTTGTCAGCTTTATCGCTCCGGGATTAGGCCATTCTGTACCATAACTTAGAGTTGAAAATCTCATCATCATTGGCATTATCGGATAGTAGAAATCTTGAGCTACAGGCTTCTCATAGTAATAAAGATTTATTAAGTTTTCTTCTTCCGATAGGAAAATCTCTTCGAGACTATCATAGAGCAGTTCCATAGTGTCATCTTCTTTTACAAAATTCAATGGATTAACATGTGCTCCTATTTCCAAACCTTCTAGTAAGGTGGTGTCTATTAGTACTTCTCCACCTTCAGACACCAAAATATGATTTACAGTTAAAGATGCTTTTTCATAAATCACTGTTACCTTCCCATAATAGACGTTGATAATATTAAATTCTTCTTCCTCGACTATTACGAAACTAACAGGCTGGTTCTCCAGAACAAAGTATCCCTCTCTTTCTGGATAAAGAATTTCTATTGTATCTCCTACTTCACCAAAGCCAGATATACTATCTAAACCAGGAACTGAATCTTCTGTTGATTCAACTAAATAGTTGATTACATAAAATTGCTCATTTCCAGGCTTCTTTTGGTAATAAAGATTTACTAAGTTTTCTTCCTCCGTCAGGAAAATCTCTTCGAGATTATCATAGAGCAGTTCCATAGTGTCATCTTCTTTTGCAAAATCCAATAGATTAACATGTGCTCCAATTTCCAAGCCTTCTAGTAAGGTGGTGTCTATTAGTACTTCTCCACCTTCAGACACCAAAATATGATTTACAGTTAAAGATGCTTTTTCATAAATCACTATTACCTTCCCATAATAGACGTTGATAATATTAAATTCTTCTTCCTCGACTATTACGAAGCTAACAGGCTGGTTCTCCAGAACAAAGTATCCCTCTATTTCTGGATAAAGAACTTCTATTGTGTCTCCCACTTGACCAAAGCCGTATAGGCTTTCCAAACCAGGAACTGAATCCTCTGTTGCTTCAACTAAATAGTTGATTACATAAGGTCGTTCATATACAGGTACAGGTACTACTATTCCTGTTCCTGTTCCTGTTCCTGTTCCTGTTCCTAATTCTTCTTCCACTTCTTCTAAATCAGTTGGGTCTTCTGAAATTTCTTCCTCCTCGTCTGTATCAGTTGGGTCTTCTGAATTTTCTTCCTCTCCATCTGTATCAGCTGGGTCTTCTGAATTTTCATCTTCCCCGTCTGTATCAGCTGGGTCTTCTGAATTTTCATCTTCCCCGTCTGTATCAGCTGGGTCTTCTGAATTTTCATCTTCCCCGTCTGTATCAGTTGGGTCTTCTGAATTCTCTTCCTCTCCAACCAAATCCTCTGGTTTATCAGTGTCCTCACCATCATTGTCTTCTTCACCGGAGTTAAATTCATCCTGGGTTTGAGTGTCCACCCATTCTTCATTATCGTCATCTAGATTACTTGGAACAGTTCCAGCATATGTTACAGCAAAACCATTAAAAATCAATGCCAATACCATTATTAATACAATGGATTTTTTTACCTTTCCTTTCATCTTTTCACCTCCTTTTCTTATAAGCTGAATTCGTAATTTTTATTGATTCTATAATAAACCATACTGCTAAATTTCATTGTGCAGTATGATAATCACAGCAATTCATCTAATTTGCATATCTTATACAACTGATGTTACTCTTTCATTCATCATATTTACAAAAACCTTTGCCAAATATGGGTCGAATTGTTTTCCTGCTTGATTTTCTATTTCTAATAATGCTTCTCTGTTATTCATGCAGGTTTTATAGGGTCTCTCATTAACCATTGCTTCATATGCATCTGCTATTGCAAATATCCTTGCTATTAAGGGTATTTCATCTCTCTTTAGAAGGCCAGGATATCCATTCCCATCCCATCTTTCGTGGTGTACAAGTATTAATTCATCAATTGCTAAGTTTTCTTTTGATGCACCGATTATATGATAGCCTATTTCACTGTGGCGCCTAACTTGATCCCACTCGTCTTCATTAAGTGGTTCACTCTTATGTAAAATATCTAATGAGATTCCAACCTTACCTATATCATGAAATTCGCACAAAAGCTTTATTTCTTCCTTCTCTAGGTCAGTAAGTCCAAGCTTTGATGCTATCATCAAGCTAAGAGC
This sequence comes from Alkaliphilus peptidifermentans DSM 18978, assembly GCF_900101495.1. Taxonomy (GTDB): domain Bacteria; phylum Bacillota; class Clostridia; order Peptostreptococcales; family Natronincolaceae; genus Alkaliphilus_C; species Alkaliphilus_C peptidifermentans. Next base: position 167,735 of record NZ_FMUS01000006.1, on the reverse strand, counting down.
CTTTAAACGACTATAATGGTCCTTTGTCTCGAATGTTAGTTCTTCAAGCTTGTCCTTTATATACTTTATCATAGATAGCTTGATTTCTTTACTTTCCTTCAACTTATTAAAATACATTCTATCCTCAGCTTTTCTATAGGCCTGAAGTATATCTTCATCTTCTCTGATTTTTGTAGCCACTCCAAAGCTTACGTTGATGTTAATAAATTCCAATGGACTTTCAGAACATTCTGCTTGGATTCTTTCCACTATCCCTTCGGCTGTTTGTTCATTTGTCTGGGGCAATAGCACCACGAACTCATCTCCACCAACCCTACTAATAATATCCTCTTTACGGAAGATCTTTTTCATCAGTTCTGCAACTTGTTTCAGAGCCCTATCACCCATGCTATGTCCGAAGGCGTCATTTATTAGCTTAAGTCCACACAAATCTCCCATTATAATACTAATTGGCAGTTGCCTTGCACTGTCAAGACGAGAAAGTTCTTCTTCAAAGAAGCCACGATTATATACTCCAGTTAATTTATCCTTATAGCCATAACAGTTTTGCTTATCTCCAAGGTTGAATACCCTTCCATTAACATCTAATGGCTCGGCTATTGGATCCTTTGATTTTTTGATCCTCGTAATATCGGTATAAAAAACAACCAGTGTATCTATATCATCACTTAAAATACTTATTAAATACCATCTATCGATTTCTTCAAAGTACTTCTCAAACTTTCTTCTTGTCTTGGGTATCATATAGTAATGGAGCTCCTTTAACCCTATCATCTCGTCCTCCCATTCGATGATGAGGTCAGTTAACCGTTTTCCAAGAACTCCTGCAAACTTTATATTTGTAACATGATGAAAATTGCTACTTATATTCACTAATATATAGTCAAAAAAATGTCCGTCATCATCTTTTAATGCTTTAAAGCTAAGAAAAAAATCATTCCGCGAAGGAAATTCCATCATAATTTCACCTCCAAACTATACTTCCGTAACTCTTAGAAATAATATATCATCTAATAATTACATATTCTGTTTATTTGAATTACAAAGAAATTAAATAAGAATTTTTTTATAATTACATTCAAATTACAATCCAATTACAACATTATAATTTCTCCTAATGAATATTAAAATTTCAACATGCCTAGTATTTAAATAAAAAAAAGCCCTAAGAGGGCCCAGACTGATTTCAAAGTAAAATATTAGGTTTTATTTCTCTAAACAATATTATTATCGGAAGTTATAGAAAAGAATTCTATATTTATACTACATATATTAGCCTTTACAAGATAATTATAATTTTTTATAATTCTATTTTTAATTATAGGTAGACTTTCTTCCTTAGCTTCATGCAGCATAATCAAGACCTGAGTATCATTCCAGAAGCAAAAGATATCCCCTTTTCTTAAGGATCTTTCTAATACTTTTGCCATGGAAGATGTAGATTTATACAGTTCTTCCTTGTTTCGCTCTTTACTATTCATATGTTTTAGAGTAATTAAGCTTACAAATTCATTCTTTTCGCCTCTTAGACATTTTCTCCTCTCTATATTGTATAAAAATTTGAAGTAGTCAGAATCGCATAATACAGCACCATCTAGTGTAGATTCCTCCAGCTTTACTATAATGTTTTTTATGCTTCCTTCACTTTTCTCCTCATAATAGCTTTGTATTTTCCTATATATATTTCTTAAGCCAGGTGAAGATTTAATGCCCATTTCATTCCTAATTAGGGATGATATATATTCATAATGGCTCAATGCAGCTTTAACTTGACCTGCCTTTAGCATAGCTTCTATTAAATATATATGTAAAGCCTCTTCAAAGGGCTCTATTAATATTGCTTCTTCGCATAGCTCCATTATTAATATATTTTCCTCCCTTTCCTTCAGAAGTTCTATTAGCTTAGAAAAGACATTTAAATAAAGTCTACGGTAGTGATTTCTAATGGGAACCAGCCAAACCTCATAGGAATTTTCCGATAAAAAAGATCCTCTATAAAGCCCTAGAGCCTTTTTATAAAGCTGAATTCTATCATCAATACTAATGTTGCTTTCACTTACTGCCAAGTTAATAAGACTAGTAAACTCATCGGCATCTATCACAGCCCTATTATCCAACTCAAGACAATAATAGCCATTATTAAAAGTAATATTAAAAGTACTTTCACCTTCTAATTCCTCAGGCAGCAGTTTCTTTAAGCTTTGCCTTAGTCTAAAAATTTGAGTTCTGAGTACATTTTTGGGATCATTGTACTCAATATCTGATAATAAATTATCAATTATTGTTTCTGGTAATAGCTTCCTACCCCTAAAGGTTATAAAATACATTAACAGTTTATTCAGCTTATAGGCTATTCCATTTTCCTTCATTAATGATTCATCATTATACGTTATATCAAAGGCTCCAAGTGTCTTAATTCCTAATTTCATGTGGTTTCTCCCCCCATCTATATCTTTTCTAAATATCGTAATTTTTCTTAGTTCTTCTAACTTGTATATAGGTATTTAAAGGTTTTAGCTGGTCTTGTTTTCTAAAAAAAATATATATTTAACATTATTTGTGTATAATTACCCAATTTACTTTTTTAAAAATCAACAAATATATTTCTATTCAAAAAAACCCTCAATTATAAATTGAAAGGTCGGTTGCACCACACACTCCATACGTTCAAGGTGCCCAAGTACAGAACGTATATCATCATTCCTAACTTTTTCTTATTACTCACCATATAGGTATTTAGTCCTAACGACTGTATATTTCTATTTTACAATATAATTAAATAATTCATTTGTCGAATTTTGCTATTTAACTAATTAATTATGGAACAATATTAATTTTATTAATAAATCATTATCTAAAGATTAACTAATTATATAACTCTTATATTGTAGTCATAATCTTTAAAATACAGACTTCTACATTATTGATATTTACTCAACTCTTTGTTTATGCTGGTACATTCTATCATCAGCTATTCTAATTAACTGATTCATTGCAACTGAATCATCTGGATAATGGGCAACCCCATAGCTAAATTCAATAAACAGCTCATTACCATTCATGGTAATTGGATTTCTTCGAAACTCTTCTAATATACTATCTATTTTCTTCTCAATATTATCATAATTTGTTTCAAAAAATACGGCTATGAACTCGTCTCCACCGTAACGACCAAAGATGTCTGATTGCCTGATTTTCTCCTTCATTCCTCTAGCAAAATTGACAATCAGCTGATCACCTACTTCATGGCCATAGGTGTCATTTGTAGTTTTTAAATTATCCAAATCAAAAATGACTAAAGCAAATTTTTCATTATACCTTTCGGCCTTACTAAAAAAATTTTGAAATAATTCTTCAAAGTAACCCCTATTTAACACATTAGTAAGCTTATCATACTGCGATAGATAGACCAACTTCTCTACCAATTGGTGATTACGTATGACTGTACCTGCCTGTTTTGCAAAGTATTCCATTATAATTTTATCGTCTTTTTTAAATGCATTCTTTTTTGTGCTATCTACATTTATTATTCCATAAAGAACATCATCAATAATAATTGGTGCACTTATTGCTGTTTTAGTATTAAAGAAATCGGAATCTCTTACTTTTTCATATTCATTATAATCCATAACACGTTTATCAAATTCTTCAACGTCCTCTATAATATATGAACAATTGTTAATCTTACCTTCCCCAATACGATAAAGAAAACTATCTTCCAAATCTATTTTTAAATCCATTATATCCTTCTCAAAACCCACCAATGCTTTATACTCAAATTTATTATCATCATTAATGATCATTAAGCTACCCTTCTCTGCTCCATCAATTATATCAACAGCCTTTTCAATTATAAGCTTAAATAGTTCTTCAGCATTTTCAATTTTCAAAATACAGTCACTAATCTCTATTAGGCTCTCCAGCAGCTTCCTATTCCCTTCATATAATCGATTCCTTTTATGCAATTTCTTCTGGATTACACTATTAATTAAAAAAAACATACTGATTAAGACAGTTAATACAAATATTATTTCTATTAAAACGAAGTTCTCACTAAATAGAATTGATAACATAAATGTCCCAATGATTATAATTGCTGCTGTAATGATTTGAATAAAAAGTATACTGGAAAATAATTTCTTCTTCATTTCACACCCCGTTTAATAATGATAGTATAAATATAACTTATTAATGAATTCTACAAGTTAATAAAATATCCTTTTGTCTATATAATATTTTATTTTTTATATGAGTAAAAATTTGATATATGTCATATAATTTCGAAGTAATATTGGTTAATATTAAGAAAAGAGAGATGTAAAAAGACTAAGGAGGCACTATAATGGAAAAACAATTGAATCGCGATATAAAGTCAGTAATGTCAGAATTCCCAGAGGTAGGTATAATATTAGAGGAGTTTGATATAGGTTGTACCACCTGCGGTGTTGGTATTTGTTTATTGAAGGATATAATTAGTATTCATGATGTACCGAAACAAGTTGAAGAACTAATGATGAAAAGAATTGAAAAGGCCATATACCCTGAAAGAAATATAGAAATTAACATTCAATCAGAAGGAATACCACAGCAGCAAAGCACTAAAACAGAACTAATCTATTCTAGACCAATGAAAATGTTAGTCGATGAACATATTGTTATAAAAGAATTATTAAAGCTAATACCAGATGTTTGCAATTACATTGTTCATTCTCAGTCTATAGATAGAAATATGATGGCAGATATTATAGATTTTATACGATCCTATGCTGACGGTTTCCATCATGCAAAGGAGGAGGATATACTATTCCCTTATGCAAATAGAGGTGTTGATATAATTGAAGCAATGGAGATGGATCATATAGAGGGTAGAGGTTATGTAGCATCGATGATTAAGGGAATTAAGGCTAATGATAAAAATTTATTAATAGAATCCCTTAAGAATTATGGTACTTTACTACAAGAGCATATTAAGAAAGAAGACGAAATACTATATCCTTGGCTAGATAGAATTCTCAATGATGAAATAATAGATGAAATGAATCAAAGATTTATAGCTACCGATGCTTCCTTTGATAATTATAACCGAAAATACGTGGATGTTATTGAAAAATTAAAAAATAAGTTTGCTTAATGCAGATGAAGGTTATTCATCAATCTGAGGACTCTAATTCAAATTAGAGTCCTATTTTTTATGCCTATTAACCAGCAGCTCACCACCAACCCCTACATTTTCTGCCTCATTTTCACGAATTACAATACTAATGATTTCCTTTGGCATTTTTAGTACTTCACTGGATACTTCCGTTAACCCTTTGACAAGGTTTTCTTTCTGTTCTTTTGTTAATTTTGGTCCATCAAAGCTAATAAATGGCATATAAACACTCCTTGTTTCAGTTATAACTATAGTATAACAATCTGACTTATTAAAATGCAATAAATATCCAGTAAAAATAATAAGTTATATTTTTTGATAATCAATATTGACCAATCAATAAATTAATGTTAAAATAAATTTACTATATTCCGATGTGTTTACTTGGAATTAAAATTAAAGGAGGATGAAATATGATACTTAATAAAAAAAGAATAATTACTATCTCGGCAGTTATTCTAGCAATGGTTTTAATTGTAGGCTGCTCTTCCAATTCTTCTGTTATATCGGAAGATAGAAATGTAATTCGAATTGGTACTTCAGGAGGTTACCCTCCATTCACCTTTATGAATGAAAAGGGAGCATTAGATGGATTCGAAATTGATGTATGGACAGAAATTGGCAAAAGAATTGGTTATGAAATTGAATTTAACACAGCCGAATTCAGTGGTTTATTTGGAATGCTAGATACAGATAAGATTGATACCATTTCCAATCAAATAACAATGACAGAGCAACGAAAAGAAAGATATTTATTTCCAACACCATATGTTTTTTCAGGAGCTCAATTGATAGTTCAAAAAGGCAATAATGAAATACAATCTCTGGAAGATTTAAAAGGTAAAAGTATTGGTGTAAGTCTTGGTTCTAATTATGAAGAATTAATTAGAAACTTTGACGTTAATAATGAGATAAACATCATTACCTATGAAGATTTTGGTGGATCTCTTCAGGATGTTGCCCTAAACAGAATTGATGCTGTAATGAATGATAAATTAGCTGCAATAATTAATATAGATAGATCTGGATTAGATCTACAGCTTGGTGGAGACCCAGTTCATCCGCTAGAAAACTCTTTCCCATTTGTAAAAAATGAAAAAAATGAAGAGTTCATTAAGACTATAGATAAGACAATCAACGAAATGAGAGAAGATGGTACTTTACAGGAAATTTCAAATAAGTGGTTTAATGTAGATATTACATCAAAATAATTAGAAATGGTGATTCCCGATGAATTTCAATATTGACTATGGCTTTATGCTACAAATATTACCTAGAATTCTCAAAACTCTGCATATAACCCTCGGTTTAGCAACAATGGCGATGATCCTTGGTCTAATCATCGCCACTATATTAGCCTTAATAGGTGTGTTCAAAATAAAAGTATTACATCCACTTTCAAAGGTTTATATATCTTTTTTTAGAGGTACTCCACTTTTGGCACAGCTATTTCTTCTATACTTCGGTATTCCTAGGGTTCTTCCAATTTTTGCTGGCATGAATGCTTATACCGCCGCATTAATTGGTTTAAGTTTACACAGTGCTGCTTACATGTCTGAGACAATTAGAGGTGCCGTTATTTCTATAGACAAAGGCCAAATGGAAGCATGCTTATCTGTTGGTATGAGCAAGCTACAGGGTATGAGACGAGTTGTTCTGCCTCAAGCCTTTAGAATTGTAGTGCCACCACTAGTAAATTCCTTTATAAGCTTAATTAAAGAATCTTCCTTGGCATTTACATTGGGTGTTGCTGAAATGCTGGCTCAGGCTAAAATGTCTGCAGCATCAACCTATCAGTTTTTTGAAAGCTATCTTGTAGTTCTTCTTGTATATTGGGCTATTGCTATAGTAGTTGGAATTCTTCAAGATAAGCTAGAGGCTAAATTAAATCAAGCATATTAAGGATGATAAATTATGTTATTTATTAAGAATCTTTATAAAAGTTTCGGGAATTTAGAGGTTTTAAAGGGAGTTAATCTTACTGTTAATAAGGGTGAAGTTGTTGTTATTATAGGGCCATCAGGATCTGGAAAATCTACCCTATTAAGGTCAATAAATTATCTAGAAATCCCACAAAGCGGTTCAATATCAATTGATGGTATTATTTTAGATGCTGAGAATCCAAATAGTAGCACTATAAATGCATTAAGAAAATCAACCGCTATGGTTTTTCAAAGTTATAATCTGTTCAAGAATAGAACTGTTTTAGAAAATATAACAGAATCACTAATTATAGTGCAAAAAAAGTCTACAAATGAAGCTAATGAAATTGCTGAAGCTCTTCTTCATACAGTAGGTCTAATAGAGAAAAAACATCAATACCCTTCATCCTTATCTGGAGGTCAACAGCAAAGAGTTGCTATTGCAAGATCCATGGCTGTAAATCCAAAGCTTATCCTTTTTGACGAGCCAACCTCAGCCCTAGATCCTGAATTGGTGGGCGAAGTATTGAATGTTATTCGAAAGCTTGCCTATGAAAAAATGACGATGCTTATAGTAACTCATGAGATGGGTTTTGCTAAGGATGTAGCTGACAGGGTTATTTTTATGGATGATGGAGTTTTCATAGAAGAAGGAACCCCAAAAGAAATATTTACTAGCCCCCAAAATGAAAGGACAAAAAAGTTTTTACATCAGGTTTTAGATAAAATATAGCATAATCTGTTTATAGCTTTTATTAATTCTAGTATTGTATTCCCTTAATATTTATGCTATATTAAAAATGTATAAAGGGGAGTAGCTTATAAGTTAACGAGTCAACAACCGGCCATTGTGCCTGGCTCATTACTCCATATGGGAAGCAAGACCTTTAACATGATTCTGTGTATTTAGCAGAATGGTGTTAAAGGTCTTTTTTATTTTAATAATTAAACAAGCCTTATTCTTAAGTATTACAATCAAATTATTTAGGGGGATTAAAATGGAAACTGTATCAATTGTTTTGTTGTTTGTTATTGGTATTATAATTATTATTAAAGGTGGAGATTGGTTTGTGGAATCTGCTGTTTGGGTTGCCAAGGTAACTGGTATCCCAAATGTTATAATAGGTGCAACAATTATAAGTATAGCCACTACCTTACCAGAACAGCTTGTTTCATCTATTGCTACATATCAAGGTCATTATGATGTGGCCCTTGGTAATGCACTAGGATCTGTTATTTGCAACTTAGGGTTAGTTTTACCAATATCACTTATCTTTTCCCCTAAGCAATTGGTTAGTAAAAGCCTTGCAATAAAGAGCCTTTTTATGCTTATGTCGGCGCTTATACTATATTATTTCTCGTTTGATACCCTTATAACCAGCATTGAGGGTATTGTACTTCTATTATTTTGTGGGTTTTTCCTTATATTAAACATTATTGAAGTCCGCAGGGATGAAAAAGCTCTTAATAAGAAAACTAAAGATGGTAAAATATCAAAAAAAATGCTGCATCGAAATATGCTTCGGTTTTTACTAGGCGCTCTGTTCATCGTATTGGGAGCCCGTTTATTGGTGAATAATGGAGTGAAATTAGCCAGTATGCTGGGAGTCTCAGAGCAAATCATAAGTTTAACCTTAGTTGCTTTTGGCACTTCTCTTCCAGAGCTGGTAACTGCCATCACTTCTATTCTTAAAAAGGAATATGGAATATCAGTTGGTAACATTATAGGTGCCAATATTTTAAATATGTTAATGGTTGTGGGCTTTTCTTCACAGCTTTCAAAAGGTGGTTTGGAGTTAAGCTATCAAATTGCTTCCTTTGGTAGGGAGGTTAGTTATTTTATTCCGCAAACTTTATATTTCGATTTACCTGTCGCTATACTAATGATCTCGATATTAACCCTGGCTGGAATATTTCTGAAAAAACTTAATAGAAGCCTTGGTGTTGCCCTACTTCTAACTTATATTGCATATTTAACTACTTTGATCACTGTATTTATATAATAGTTTTAAATAGACTTAGTTATTAACTCATTCTGCATCAAAATAATCCAAGTAAGAATGTTTAAATCCATTTTTTTGCCAACCCAATACACTATCTAGATTCACATTTGAAGCAGCTTTAAATATCGACTTATCTACAGCATCAAAATTTTGCTTTAGGTCTTCTATCAACTTTTTAACTTCATTACGTTTACTGCCAGTCTTTTTTGCTGCCACCATACAGGCGCAATTTAGAGGCCATATACCATTCCACTGTGTAAAATCAGCAATTACATTTTCTTCAATATGATATAATGGTCTAATTAGCTCAATTCCATCATAATTAGTAGACTTTAGTTTAGGAAGCATTGTGCCAAAATTCCCTGTATACAATAAATTTAACAGGGTGGTTTCTATTACATCATTAAAATGATGCCCTAATGCTAATTTATTACAGCCTAGTTCTAATGCTTTATTATAAAGAGCTCCTCTTCGCATTTTGGCACACATATAACAGGGGTAGTCCTTTGATAGATCGTTAATAATCCGAAAAATACCCGAATCAAATATATGAATTGGGATATCTAAATATTTACAATTATCTATCATTAGCTTTCTTATACTATCATGATAACCTGGGTCGGCTACAATGAATTCTAATTCAAAATTATCATGACCATGTCGCTTTAATTCTTGGAATAGCTTTGCCATAAGCATGCTATCTTTTCCACCCGAGATAGCAACAGCTATTTTATCTCCGTCTCCGATTAATTTATACTCTTTAATAGCTTTAATAAACTTTGACCATATATCTTTTCTATATTTAGTAATTATTGAGCGTTCTATTTCCTGCAATGGTTTTCTTTCACTTAAGGGTTTCAGAATATCACAGCCTTCACCTGCAATTTTATCCATTATACTGCCTCCTCTCAAATATAGTACTAATAGTAATGTTAAGGTGAAATATAACATTATTATTATACGTTTAAACACTAATAAAAAACAAGCCTCCCTCAAGGAGGCTCAAACCGTTGAAATTCCTCCATCTTCTTCGTTACTGCAAAAACCCAGCACCCTTACGTATTTCGTATACGCTGCAGTCGCTGGGTTTTCTTGCGCCTTGAATCTGAAGAATTTTGAACAGTCTGGATATTGTTGACTTTTTCAACAACCTCAGAGCCCTTCATAGGCTCTCAGACTGTTGAAAATCCTCCATCTTCTTCGTTACTGCAAAAACCCAGCACCCTTACGTATTACGTATACGCTGCAGTCGCTGGGTTTTCTTGCGCCTTGAATCTGCGATTTTTGATCAGTCTGCATTTTGATGACTTTGTCATCAACCTCAAGCCTCCCTTAAGGAGGCTTGGCTTTAAATATTTAAAATACAAAGCTTATAACTAGCATTATACTCTTATTTTAATATTTCTTTCCCTTCTTTTTATTATTAATTCGCTCTAATTCATTTTTTCTTTTTTCAAAATGTATAAGCTCTTTTTCTAGCTTTTTGAAGCTTTTATATCTACTTTCAAGTAAATTGCCATCCTTTATTGCAGTTTTTACTGCGCATCCAGGCTCAGCTTCATGGCTACAATCATTAAATTTACAATTTAGAGCCAAGGAGTTGATGTCCTCAAATGTATCATTTACCCCTTCATCTCCATCCCACAATTGAAACTCTCTCATCCCCGGTGTGTCAATAATTATTCCACCAGATGGAAGTATAACTAGCTGACGATGTGTTGTTGTATGGCGTCCTCTATCATCTACTTCTCTAATATTTTGAACTTCCAGAACTTCTTTTTTAGCTAGATGGTTTATTAATGTTGACTTGCCAACCCCCGATGACCCAAGAACTGCCACTGTTTTTCCCATGCCAAAGTATTGTTCTATTTCCCTCATTCCAATACCATCAACAGAGCTAATTATATGTATTGGTACCCCAAGTGCAATTGGTAAGAGCTCCTCAATTTTTTCATCTATATTATCACATAAATCTGCTTTACTTAGAATTATAACAGGGCTTCCTCCACTTTCCCAAGCCATAATCAAATACCTCTCTATTCTCCTAACGTTAAAGTCTTTATTTAATGAGCTAACAATAAAAACCGTATCAAAATTAGCTGCTAAAATCTGTTCTTCTGTTTCATTCCCTGCTACCTTTCGAGAAATTTTACTTTTACGAGGAATAATCCCATTAATAGTTGCTTTTTTCTCTTCTTCCCTTAGGTTGATTAAAACCCAATCACCTACAGCAGGATAATCATTCATTCCATTGGCATGAAATCTCATTTTCCCAGAAATCTCGCCTATAACTTCTCCTATTCGTGTATATATCCTATAGATATGCTTATGCTCTACACAAATCCTTCCCATCTCATACCCTTCAGATTGTGAGTTGTTATAGCCTTCTTGAAAAAAATCATTCCATCCTAGCATTTTTAGATTCATTCAAACACTCCTATTAGTTATATTATTTTTGAACACAAAAAAACACGATAACCTACCGTGCCTACATAATTTCTTATTCATTTTCAGGCTTAATAGTTACTTAATTGTGTTTATGCTCTAGAAGCCATCAATAAATAGACCAGTTTCCACTGGACTATGCATTATTATTATAGAGCATCTATTAAATTATGATTTTATCACCCTATTAGATATTTTTTTCATAATACAACTCTCCCCTCGACAAAATAATCCTTATAAACTATTATATCTGAAAAACTTGAAAAATCAATATAATATTTGCACTAGCTGCTATAAAAATAATTCATTATATACTTTCTTCAATTTTTAGAGATAAATTTGCAGCAAACTCATTGAATTTACCAATGTCAGAACTACAAACCTTTATGTTTTGGTTGTTTAAGGTTTCTATTGCAACACTTTTTTTATTGATTACTATTTTTTTGATACTATAGAAGTCTATCTCTTTTTTAGTTAAGCCATTTAAAATAATCTTTCTATCTAGTAATACTATTTTATAAAAAAGAATGTAAATCAGTCTAATAATAAGAAAACCCAATGCAACTAAATATACTAATAACATGGCATTATGGGTAGTTGTTAACAACGAATGAATTGATTTTATTAAAAAAACTAGTAGAAAAAATATAGTATAAAGCTTATGCCTTAAGTCATACTTATAAATCATTTTAATCATCCCTTCAGTCGTTTTTTCATATTATCGCTATATATATATTGTACCATAAATGGTAATTAATTCAATTATTTTGTCTAAAATTATAATAAATTATAAAAAATAGCATCCTAGGTATATAGGAAGCTATTTTTTTATATATAATTTAATTGTTAATAGTTATTGTTATATTTTTCCCAGTGATATTTTGACTTCATTTATTAACCCCTTCTTTCATTTTAAGAATTGTTTTATATATCAATATTACTGAAATGATTATAAATATTCTTAACAAGAAGTTTTGAAATATAAGTTTAAAATTACATTGGAAAATTCCTTAAGTCAAATATCATTCTTTGCTGACTTTACTAGTTGAATGGCAGCAACGATGGAAGCCTAATTATTAATAAATAAAATTTCACCATTTTTACAGCTTCAATTTCGATAGAGCATCTGCTAAAGCAGTATTTATTGGTTCATCCTTTGCCTTTTTTTGATCCTTTAAATATTTAGATATTTCTTTTTTAGAAGCAGCATTACCCTTTTCCTTTTTCCTTTCATTAAAGGAGGACAGCTTTTCTCTATGACCGCATACACACACAAAAATTTGCCCTTCACCCTCTCCACGCAGCTCTAATTTTTTACGACAATTTGGGCATCTAGCATTAGTAATTTTTGATACACTTTTTCTTTCTCCACATTCTCTATCCTGACAGATTAGTAGTTTCCCCTTTTTGCCATTTACCTCCAGCATATATTTGCCACATTCTGGACATTTATTTCTCGTTATATTGTCATGGCTAAATTTGTTATCACTTCTTTTAATCTCATTAACAATTTCCTTTGTATAGTCTCGCATCTCACGTATAAAAGATTCTTTTCGTAATACACCTTTTGAAATGGATGCTAACTTTTCTTCCCATTGAGCTGTTAATGCTGGCGATTTCAAGTCAGTAGGCACTAGTTCTAATAGTTGCTTACCTTTACCGGTAATTAGAATATCCTTACCTTTTCTCTCTATTAAAAAGCTACTAAATAATTTTTCTATTATATCTGCCCTAGTTGCCACAGTTCCAAGTCCACCTGTTTCATCTATCATTTTTATCAGGGCTTTATCATCTTTTTCCATATACTTTTTAGGGTTTTCCATTACCGAAAGCAAAGTACCTTCATTGAAAAGTGCAGGTGGCTTTGTTTTGCCAGTAGTTTCAACGATTTCCTTAATTTTCAAGAGCTCACCCTTTTTTACATTTGGTAAAATTTCTTCGGTTAGACCAGAATCTGTCTCTTCATCCTCTTCTTTATCTTGATAATTCCCATACACTTCCTTCCATCCCTGCTTCAAAACAATTTTCCCTTTAGCTATAAAGCTTTCCTTAGCAATTTGAGCTTGAATTGTAGTCTGTTCATACTCAAAGGGTGGATATAATACTGCTAAAAACCGCTTAACTACTAAATCATATACTTTTCTTTCTTTGTCATTTAAGGCACCCAGTAGCACCTTTTGCTCTGTTGGAATTATTGCATGATGATCCGATACCTTGCTATTATCAACAAAGGATTTGTTTACATTTATTGCTCCAATCTTTGAGGCTATTTGAGAATATGGTCCTACACCACAGGCCTTTACACGATCCTTCAAAGTTTCTACAATATCATTTGATATATACCTAGAATCTGTTCTAGGATAGGTTAAAAGCTTATGACTTTCATATAACCCCTGCATAATAGATAGTGTCTCTTTAGCAGTAAACCCAAAAATTTTATTTGCATCCCGCTGAAGCTCTGTTAAGTCATATAGCTGTGGAGCATAGCTCTTTTTATATGCCTTATTAACTGAAACAATTTCTGCATCATTATTTTTTATAGATGATACAATATTATCTATCTTTTTCTTATCAAAGGATCTTGTTTCATTGGATTTATTATCCTGCCAAATTAATTTGAATCCATTGGCTTTAGCAGCAATTCCATAAAAGTTTTTTGATTGGAAATTTTGTATTTCCTCTTCCCTCTTGGCAATAATGGCTAATGTTGGAGTTTGAACACGTCCACATGATAATTGTGCATTAAACTTAGTGGTTAGTGCTCTAGATGCGTTCAATCCCACCAACCAATCTGCCTCGGCTCTAGCAACTGCAGAAGCAAAAAGATTTTCATATTCTTTACCATTTTTTAATTTATTAAAACCTTCCTTTATTGCTTTATCAGTTACGGAAGAAATCCATAATCTTTTAATTGGTTTTTTTACATTTGACTTTTCCAGTATCCATCTGGCTACAAGTTCTCCTTCCCGACCTGCATCGGTGGCAATTACAACTTCATTTACATCCTTGCGATGCAATTGCTCTTTAACTACATGAAACTGCTTGCTGCTTTGCTTAATAACAACTAGCTTTAATTCTGAGGGCAGCATTGGCAAGTCGTCAATATTCCATGTCTTATATTTGGGATTATATACTTCAGGATCTGCTAATGTTACTAAATGTCCTAATGCCCATGTAACAACATATTTTTCACCCTCAAAATATCCGTTACCTTTTTTATTGCAGTTCAATACCCTTGCTAAATCTCTTCCTACAGAAGGTTTTTCAGCTATAACTATTTTCTTTAACATGTAAACATCCTTTCAAGTAGCATAATCATTCTACGCTATATGTATTGATTCACGCTTTTTCATTTATTATATCCATTTCTATTAAGTAGCTCTACTATTCACAGTATATCATTCTATTAATTATAAAACCAATTCTCAATGAATTCATTAAGGTTTTTCTATAGATATTACATCTATTATTGATAAAATCTATTTGTCCTTTACTAATCAATATAATAATATATAGAGGTAAATTAAAGATGGGGGTAATGAAAATGGATAATAAGCAATTAATAGAAGATGTAAGAGAAAAAGCTGAAGGATATTTTCAAAGAGGTGAATTTTTCTGTTCTGAAGCAGTTGTACATACAATTAATGAATTATTAGGATGGCCATTTCCTAAAGAAATTACAAAGTTGTCATCAGCCTTCCCAATTGGTTTAGGAAAGTCAGGATGTCTTTGTGGTGCAGTTAGTGGAGGTTCCATGGCTCTAGGAATGGTATATGGTCGAAGTCACGGAGAGACTATGCAAGAAAAGATGTTTCCTATATCGGCAGCTCTTCATGATCATATTAAAAATATGTATAAGAGTACCTGTTGCCGTGTGTTGGTGAAGGATTATGAGTTTACAAGCCCAGAAAGAAAAAACCATTGTGTAAAAATTACTGGAGAGGTTGCTGCCTTCATTGCTGAAGAATTGATGAAGGATGAGGACACTGCCTGTAAAATAGATATGAACTTTAAGAAATAATTAAAATAATTATTATAAAGAAATTGAATGTTGAATTAAAAAAAAGCCTGATCAAATGATCTGGCTTTTTTTTAATTTTGCTTTATTTTATATCCTTCAACTAAGCTATAAACAACAGGTATTATTACTAGTGTTAATAGTGTGGATACCATTAGCCCTGCTATTAGTGATATGGCCATAGGTACAAAAAGCTCATTTCTACCAAAGGCTAAAGGCAATAAACCTGCTACTGTTGTAATGGTGGTCAACATAATTGGTCTAAATCTTTTAGCCACTGAAGTAACACAGGCATCTTTAATTTCCATTCCGTCTTTTCTCTCATTGTTAATAAAGTCCATTAGTACTATTGCATTATTAACTACAATTCCAAATAAGCTTACGATTCCCAACAGTGAAGTAAAGGAAAGTAGTTGGCGAAAAATGAATAATCCTAGTATTGATCCAATAGCAGAAAGGGGTATAGTCAATAGAATAATTATGGGTTGAATTAGTGATTTAAACTGCAATAGCAATACTAAATAAATTAAGAAAATAGCGAAGATAGAAGAAACACCCACATTGCCGAAATACTCTCTAATTTTTTCTCTTTCTCCATCAAACACTACTTCTACATCGGTTAAATCTAAATCATCCAATTTATTCTCTACACCCTTTTGTATAACTACAGAGCTATATCCAGGCTTAACATCACTTTGAATAGTTACAGCCATTTCTCTGTTATATTTTTTAATGGTTGGAGTTTTACTATTTAAAGTAACTGACCCCAATTGCTTTAATAGCACCTTATTATTGGTGTAGGAGGATGCAACATGAAAGTTTTCCATATCATCAATGCTTTTTATATTGCTTTTTACAATGATCTTATACTCATTACCTTCCTTAATTAAAGATGTCGCTTCCCTTCCCATTAAAGCAATGTTCATTTCGTTTTGGATATCATAATTGGTGATTCCAAGCAATGCAGCTATATCATTGTCTATATCAAGGTAATACTCATAGCTTTTATCTTCATAATCATCTTGAATATTTATAGTGCCTTCAATTATTGTTAAAATATCCTTTATATTCTCTGTTACAGCTAGTATTTTTTCAATATCTTCTCCTGTAACCCTTATAGTAACAGGTGCTCCAATAGGCTCTCCCTGTTCTAATTCCTTTACAATAATAGTACCACCTGCAATAGAATTATTAATTTCTTCCTGTAGATACTCGATAAACTGTGAGTTTGTTTTCAATCTTTTTCCTTTCTTAAGATCCAGCTGCATCATTATTTGAGCATAATCCTGAGACTTAATTGGCGCAGGCAATGCATTATGAAACTTAGGAAGTCCGTCTCCAATAGATGCTGTTGTGCTAATTACCTCTTTTTCTCTATGAAGAATTTCTAATACCTGTTCTACAACCTTCTCTGTCTCATCTATATCCATTAACTTCTCACTAGTGACATCGATATAAATAATATTTGTATCAGCCTTTGGGAAAAACTGTAATCCTAATAGTGTTACAATATAAATTGTACCAATAAAGATAGCTATTAAAGAAATAACAACCTTTTTTCTAGCCGTTAAAGCTTTTTTCAGGGTATCCATAAAAAATAGTCTAGTCCGGGTTTTTTTATCTATTGCAACGCTTTCTGTTAAAAACATAAAGGCTAAAGTAGGTACAACAAATATTGCAACTAAATAGGAGGCAGTTAGGGTAATTATTACAACCTGCGGAATGCTGCGTATATATTCCCCAGCCACTGATGGCAGCATTATTAGTGGAATAAAAGCTCCTATTGTTGTAAGGGTAGAAGTCAATACAGGAATTGCCACCTCTTTTGTACCTTTAACACATGCATCAATACGATTTTCAGTATTGTCTAGATATACTTGTATAGAATCACTTATTACAATTGCATTGTCAACCAACATTCCCAGTGCAATTATTAGTGCTGCAATTGATATTTGATGAATCTTAATACCAAGTACATTCATAATTGTGAAGGCAGATAATATAGATAGTGGAATTGCTGCTGAAACTATTAATGCATTTCGCCAGCCCATTCCAATAAAAACTATAATCAAAACAAATATCATTCCTATTATAAGATTCATCAAGAAGTTTTTAACCGCACTTCCAACATCCCTTGGATGATAAACGGCATCTAGTACTAGTATATCTGAAGGGATTTCAGCCTTTAATTTATTCAATGTGTTTTCTACATTTTTTCCAACTAATAAAATGTTTTCGTTTTCACTAAAATATCCTGTTATTAATACTGCATTTTCACCATCCTGTTTTATTTTATAATTAGCATCCTCTACCTCCATATAAATATCTGCTATATCACCTAGTCTAACTAGACTTCCGTTACTTTGTGAAACAGCTACAATTATATTTTCGATATCCCTTATATCAGTCAGTCCTCCAGGTACCCTGATATTAATTTTAGTTTCACCATCACCTATCATTCCTGTAGGTATATCTAAATTTTGTGATTTAATTATACCCACAATATCATCTAAGGAAATTGAATAATAATTTAGTCTTTCAACAGATACTTCCACCACTATGACCTTTTCCTGTTTCCCAACGATATCTATTTTAGACATGCCACTAATTCTACTCAGTTCCCTTTTAAATATTTCTCCATAATTGGTTAACTCATCATAGCTGTATCCATCACCTGAAAGACTGATAATCATTCCTGCTGTATCAGCTAAATCAGTATTTACTTCAATATCCTGACTTTCCTTTGGTAGTTTTTTTTGAAGCTCCTTCATTTTGTATCTTAAAGTGGTCCAGGTTTCTTCAACATCAACCTTATCATCTAGTCTTAAAATTATTATAGAGATACTGTTTTTAGAAAAGGATTTTGAATAGCTATAGCCTTCAATTTCCACCAATTCATCCTCTATTTTAGATGTCACTAACTTTTCGACATCCTCAGGCGATGCACCTGGATAAACAGCTGTAATTAAAGCAAATGGTGCTGTTATATTTGGATACTCTTGTTTAGGGGTTATATAAAAGCTGTAAATACCAGATATAAATATTAATATTACAATAAAAAGAGTCACCCTTCTATTTTTAATAGCCGATTGCAATATGCCCTTATTCACCTCATTCACCCCATCCCTATCTTTCAACAATAACCTTGTCTGCTGGTTTTAGTCTTTTCATCCCTTGTACTACAAGCTCTTCTCCATTTTCTAATCCCTTTACTGTTACATGACTGCCTCTGATCTCTAATATTTCGATCTCTCTTTTCTCTACTTTTCCTTCCTTAACTAAAAATACATAGTCTATGTCATTAGACATAATTGATTGAATGGGTATTTGTACAGCCTCTTCATGACTAACTTCTATTGATAGCTTCAATATTTCTCCTATAGAAAAGGTCTCATAGGGGATACTTATCTCCGTCTCATAGGTTAACGTTTGTTCATCTGGTAATGAGTGAATATACATTACTTCTCCAACCACCTCAATATCGTTACCCTTCACAATTACTGGCATGCCAACTTCTACTCTATTTTTATCCTTCTGTGATATCCCTGTTTTAAGAATCTGACCTTCTCCTTTAAAAATAACTACCGGATGACCGGCTGGTGCCATTTCTCCAGCCTTATATAGAATATCAATTGCATATCCATCTGTATCTGCAAATATTATGGCATCCTCCAATAAACTTTCCTTCTGCTGAAAATCTGCTTCTGCCATATTTAACTGAGAACGAAGTGTTTCGAGGTCCTCTTTTCTGGTACCTTCCTTTATTTGTTTTTCTACCTCTTCTGCAAGATTCAGCTCAGTTCTACTCAAATCTAGCTCTAGTTTTGAATTATCTAAATCTTGTTTTGAAATCACTCCTGCCTCATGGAGCTCCTTCATTTTGTTATATAGGTCAAGTCGATGCTTATATGCTAATTGAGCCTGTGTTACCTTTAGCTCTATTTGATTAATTTCTTCTGCTGTTGCACCTTTCAACGCTTTATTATATTGACTTGAAGCAGAATCTAATTGAGCCCTCGAAGCCTTTAATGCAGAGTTTAAATCTTCAGAGCTTAGCTGTACTAAAGGTGTTCCTTTTAGTACAAATTCTCCCTTTTCTGTGTATATTTTTTCTATTCTACCTGAGGTCTTAAAGCTATATTTTTTTATCTCTTCTGGTTTAACCATACCTATGTACTCAAGATAAAGCGGATATCCTGTCTTAATCAAGTCTACTGTCTTAACCGGTTTTCCTTGATTTTCTTCATTTGCTTTGTTTGGGTACACTGAGCTACAAGATGACAATATAAAAATACTCAATACTAAAAGAGTAATATAAATGTATTTTTTCACTAGATTCAACCTCCAACTAAATTCATATATATGTGTCTTCTATTTAAATTATATACTACTAATATTCTTCTTACTGCATTTAATTCCTCTAGTATATAAACAAAAATAAACTGATAAGAACTTTAAAAGGGACCCCCACATATGGAATCCCATTATACTTCTTAACTATTTAATAAAATTAATATAAATACATCAACTATTGTAGGGTCAAATTGAGTACCCCTTCCCTTCTGCAGCTGTTTTATTGCAGCTTCCTTAGTTAGTGGAGTTTTTCTATAGGGTCTGGTGCTTGTCATAGCATCATATGCATCAGCCACAGCTAGTATTTTTGCTGAGGAATGCATTTCATCACCCTTTAACCCTCTAGGGTATCCATTGCCATCAAATCTTTCATGATGTTGATAGATAATCTCTCTGCTATCCTTTAGAAAGTCTACATCAGATAAAATATCATAGGCTATTTGTGGATGGCTTTTAACAATTTGACATTCATCAAAGGTTAGTTTGCCTTCCTTATTTAATATTTCAGAGGTAATACCGATTTTCCCTATATCATGAAGAAGACTGGCAAACTCAAGATTATTCAAATCTACCTTTCCAAACCCCATCCCATTAGCTATTTCTAATGCATAATTTCTTACTCTTTCACAATGACCACGTGTATATCTATCATTAGCTTCAATAGAATTAGCAAGTGCCTTTACTGTAGATAAGTAATTATTTCTAATCTCACCAACAAGGTTTGATAGTTCTCTGTTCATCGCTTCAGTTTGCTCTGAGTAAGCTAGAATTTCATCATTTTGCTCCATTATTTCTTTATTCTTTTCTGTTAGTTCACCTACATGAAGGCTTCTTTCCTTCAATAGGCTTTCTATTTCAAATATCATTTCGTTGAACTTCTCACCTAATATCCTAAATTCATCTCTTGATTTAATGTTAACTCGGACACCCATTTCACCAATGGAAATTTTATTTATGGTACTCATTATTTCTTCAACTGGTTTCGTTAAAATTAGTGAGAGTCCATAACCTAAAAATAGTGTTATTATAAAGCTAATTAAAGCAGTACCCATCACTTGATTCCTAATAGGAATCATGATTTCATTTATATTTAATGGGGTAACCCCTATAAGCTTCCATTGAGTTTCTGGAATTGTAAGATAAGTAACAATAATATCATTGTCATCCAAATCTTTGTATAGGTTCACTCCAGTGTCATTTAATAACAACTCATTAAACCAAGCTTCTTCAGAAAGGTTCTCCAATACCTTAGCTTCATCCTGATGAGCATAAATGTCACCATTATTACTTACAAGCATTAAGTGACCTTCTTCACCGAAAACTAGATTTTTAATTATTTCTGTGAATTTATTAAGCCTTATATCAATGCCAATAACTCCAACTAACTCATTCTCATTTTTTACTGCCTTTGCAACTGTTACAACTATTTCACCCGTTTCTCCAGCATCAAGATAGGGGTCTGTCCAAATAACTTTACCATCTTGATCTACTGCACTTAAATACCAATCTCTTTCTCTACAATCATAATCCTCTGGCATTGTGGGATCTAATGGATTTAAAAGAATAGATCCATCCTCCTGTACTCCAAAATATATCCAAGCAACATCAGGGTTTACCGATATATACCCCCCCCACTGATCTGCAACGTATTGAAAATGTTCGGGAATATCTCTTACTAGCTTCGGCTGATTAGGCATGTTTCTATAGTTAATAATATCTTCGTCTTGTGCCCAATAATTCACAACCTGTTCCATGTCTCTCATGAAATTCTTCAAAAAGTAGTCATTTATATTATTAATAGTGTTTAAGCTTTTGGTTTTAGTGTCCTCAATTAGAATTTCCTTTGAATATCTATATACTATAATTCCTAAAGTAGATACTAATGTCAATATTAGAATAAGTACCATTACTGTAATTTTCTTTCTGATGGTTAATTTCACTAGCATCCCTCTTTTATAGTATTTTGTTTTACATAATTAATCACTACTAGTTTTTCGACAGATTTCTTATTTTTCCTTCTTTAAAAATGAAATTTACACAATAATCTTACAATTTCAAATTAATTACAATAGCAGATTATTTATCTACAACAAGCAAAAATTAAATGATGTCCAGCATTGTATATACTGGACATCATTTTTAACTTATCTATTATCTCATATTAAAGCTATTTCAGTTTATCTATACAGAGTTTTTTACTAATCATACTAAAGAACATTCTTTAGTATATTACCTCTACGCCCTCTTATAGCTGGGCTCTATATCAACTTTCTTCAGTCTTAATGAGTTATAAACAACATTTAATGAACTTATGGCCATAGCAGCTGCCCCTATCATTGGATGTAATAATCCAAACATTGCTACTGGTATTGCTATAGCATTATAAAACCAAGCCCAGAAATAATTTTCTTTAATCTTTTTGAAGATTGCTCTAGATAATTTGATTGCAGATACTATGCCCGTTAACTCTCCTCTTACTAGCGTAACATCAGCAGCTTCTATAGCGATATCTGTCCCTGTTCCAATGGCAATTCCAACATTAGATTGCTTCAATGCAGGAGCATCATTTATTCCATCTCCTACCATAGCTACTGTACCATATTTCTCTTGTAGCTTTACAACTTCTTCTACCTTACCATCTGGTAGCACTTCTGAAATCACATGACTTATTCCTACTTTTTTACCTATGGCAGCAGCAGTCCTTCTATTATCTCCTGTAATCATGGCTGTTTTAATACCCATACTTTCTAATTCTGCTATAGCTTGTGCTGAATCTTCCTTTATTGGATCGGCTACGGCTACGATACCTAATAATTCATTTCCTTTAGCAAGCAGCATAGCTGTTTTTGCTTCTTCCTCTAATCTAATTAGTTCTTCTTCATAGGCCTCAAATGCAATGTTGTTTTCCTTCATTAATTTTCTATTTCCTACAAGTACACCTTCTCCGTCAATAATCCCTATTACACCCATACCAACAACTGCATTAAAATCTATAACTTCACCTAATTTTATCTTTTCATCCTTAGCTTTTTCAACAATAGAATGAGCTAAAGGATGCTCTGATCCATTTTCAATTGTACCTGCATAGTAAAGAAAATCTTTTACTGTAACACCATCTACCATTATTAAGTCAGTCACCTCTGGTTTACCCTTTGTAATGGTACCAGTTTTATCAAAGGCAATAGCCCTTACTTCTTTAAAGGTTTGAATGGCTTCACCGTTTCGAATTAGAATACCCTTTTCTGCTCCTATACCACTACCTACCATTAAAGCAGTTGGTGTTCCTAACCCTAATGCACAAGGACAAGAGATAACTAAAACAGCAGTAGCTGTAATAAATGCTAAAGTAAGTGGTGTCAGGTCTGGGTTTACCCATGGTAAGAAGGTTGAACCCCACTGAATAATTCTTAAATGAAATTCTGGAAATATATTAAAGGAAATAAACGTACCAAATGTAATAATGATTATTGCAGGAACGAAATATCCAGTAACACGGTCTGCAAACTCCTGTATTGGTACTTTAGAACCCTGACATTCCTCCACCATCTTAATTACTTGCGATAAGAAGGTATCTTTTCCTATTTTTGTTACCTCTACCTTTAACAACCCTTGCTTATTTAACGTTGCTCCTATTACTTCATGGCCCTTTTCTCGTTTTACAGGCATAGACTCTCCAGTTGCCATAGACTCATCTACTAAACTATTGCCATCAACAACTATACCATCAGTAGGAATCTTTTCTCCAGGACGCACTACCATAATATCTCCTACCTGTAAGTCTTTAACTGGAATTTCCATTTCTTCTCCATCGACTATAATTTTTGCTGTTTTAGCACCCATTTGAAGTAATTTTTTTATGGCTTGAGATGCCCTTCCTTTAGCACGAACCTCTAAATATTTTCCAATCAAATGAAAAGTCATTATAGTTGTTGCCATTTCAATAAATGTTTGAATTGGAAAAAAGAAACCCATTAAGCCTATTACATAGGGAGGTAAAGACCCAAGTGTTACCAATACATCCATATTAGGGTTTTTGTTTTTAAGTGCCTTAAAACTAGCCTTATGAACATGAAGTCCTGTCCCAAAAATAATTGGGAAACCTAATAGTGCAACAATCGGTAAATAAACAGGAATTGGTATAATGAACATGTGTATTACCATAAGGGTCATAATTGCTCCTGAAAGGAAGCCTGATGTTAACATTGTTTTCTTAGCCTTCTGCATTTTCACTTCATCTTCATCTACATCATTAGACTTTTCCTCTTCTAATATGAGTTCATATCCTGAATCACTAATTTTATTTTTCATCTGGGATAGTCTAATTTTTTGGGGATCATATTCCACAGTTACCTTTTCTACCGCAAAGTTAACACTTGCATTTATAACCCCTTCTAATTTGTTTAATGTTTTTTCAACCCTACTAGCGCAGGCTGTACATGTCATGCCTGCAATTTTCAAAGTAATCTTTTCTGTTTTATTGTCTTCCTCCAGCACAGCTCTGTAGCCTGCATCATCTATCGCCTTTATAATTATCTTTTCATCTATTAAATTGTTATTATATTCTACCTGCCCCTTTTCGGTGGCAATATTAATATTAGAGTTTATAATGCCATCAATTGAATTTAGCTTTTTTCCAATTATTGCAGCACAACTGCTACAAGACATCCCTTCAATTTTGAATATAATTGTTTTTTTATTTATATCATTGCTCATAAACACTTCTCCTCTCAACTATATTTATATAATGTAAATTGAAATTGATCTTAAATAACATTATTCTACTTATACCTTAGTTATTTAAGTATTATTCACTAATTGTGTCAAATAAATCAATTACAACATTCATATACCCCCCTATGGTATAAATTATATACCCCCTTGGGGTATGTGTCAATCAAATTTTTTTAATTTCTCTTAAATATGATGATAATTGAAAAGTTATTATACTACTTTTATGGTGTGCTTCTTCATCTAGTAAAATATACTTAAATATCAATAAAAAACTTGATTACATCTATCCTCTGTAACCAAGCTCTTTTGATATCATCTTACTATACATAATGACTAATTTAGAAAACTCACTGGCCTTCTCCTTTGTAACCCGTATTGTGGGGCCAGATATACTAATTGCACCAGCTACTTCGCCAGTATGATTAAATACAACCGCTCCAACACATCGTACTCCCAGCTCATTTTCCTGTTCATCTACTGCATACTCTTTTTTGCGTATTTCTTGTAATTCCTTTTTCATTTCTTCAATTGTTATTATTGTATGGTCAGTAAACTTTTCAATAACACTATTATTCCAGATTCTTTCTATTTCTTCTTCTGGTAGCTGTGCTAAAATTGCCTTTCCAACAGCAGTACAATATAACGGGCTTCTTCTACCTATTTTCGAGAACATTCGGATGGTGTTTTCTGATTCTACTTTATCGATATATACAATTTCATTTCCTTCTCTTATAACAAGATGTACAACTTCATTTGTTTTACTCATTAATTCTTTTAAGAAAGGTTTTGCAACACTAAATAAATCTATATTTTCAAGTCTCTTATTCCCCAATTCAAATAATTTAAATGTTATTTGATATTTATTGGTTACATTATCTTGTATAACATATCCTTTATGTATTAAAGTTGCTAATAATCTATGTACTGTGCTTTTATGAAGATTAATTTTACCACTTAAATCCGTAATCCCAAGACCATCTTGATAATCTGAAAGAACTTCTAAAATAGATAAAGTCCTATCAACAGACTGCACAATATCCTTCATATATATGTATATCTCCTTTCTTAACTAGGTTTCATCTTATTATCTTAACATAAATTAAATCATTACAAAATAGATTATTTATTAAATGCTATTATTCCAATATTCAAGCGGTATTATAATATTTCTTTAATTGACTAAAACCTTCAAGTGCTGTAAGGGAATAGTTACTATTAAGGTGCATTTAAACTTAAAAGAACAAGTTAATTTAAATATCTTTAAATACTTATATATGAAAGTTAGTATTTACTGGTATATTCAGTTTTCAGGTTTACATAATATCTTCACTCCTGTATAATACCTTTATGCTTTACTTTATTCACAGCTGAATCTCATATTATATGAGTACGGAGGAACCATCTAAGGGGTTAATCCATGTATATGGTAGGGAGCCTTCTATCCCGAACCCGTCAGCTAACTTCGGAAGCATAAAGGAAGGAGTGTAGGAAATGAAGTTAAACAATAAAAAGGTTGTATCGTTGATATTAATAATATTTTTAATATCGATACAGGTAATAGGAGTTTTTGCGGGAGAGTCTTACAGCATGCTACGGTTTGGCAGCAGAGGTAATGAAGTGGTAAGACTACAACAGGCTTTGCAAAACTTGGCCTATTATAATTTCACAGTTGACGGCATCTATGGAAAAATTACAGAAAGAGCTGTTATTAATTTTCAAATAGATAGTCGAATAAGAATTGATGGAATAGCCGGCCCTCAAACCCAATCTACCTTATACGGGAAAACAAATCCTGTTTCTACAAGAAGCAATACAGTTACAGCTAGTATTAATACAGGAGACGTATATTGGTTGGCAAGAATTATACATGCAGAAGCTGCTGGTGAGCCCTATAGAGGAAAGGTAGCAGTAGGAAACGTAGTTTTAAATAGGGTAAATTCTAAAGATTTCCCCAATACAATTTACAATGTAATTTTTGAGTATTACAAAAACATTCCTCAATTTAGTCCTGTGGCTGATGGTTCTATATACAATAATCCATGTAATGAATGTACACAGGCTGCCAGAGAAGCAATTAACGGTTCTAGATCAGTTGGTAATTCAACTTACTTCTTTAATCCGTCTAAAGCAGCAGGAACATGGATAGTAAGAAATAAAAGTTATGTAACAAAAATTGGAGGCCATGCCTTCTATCAGTAGGATTACTATTGTTTACTTTTTCAACAATCTCAAAGGTGTGGAAATATCCACACCTTTTTATTATTTGATTTAATGGTCTCGTGTTGAAACCACTTCTACATAAGTTTACATTCTAATTTATAAATTCCGACTCATATTAACTTATAAAAGGATATACTTCTAACTTAAACTGGTTAGTTGTCATTAAATACTGAAATGGGCAGACAGAGTCGTCCGCCCCTACTTAAATTAATACCAAACTTCTCTAATGTCTTCTAGCTTACCTGCTATAGCAATTATTGCGATCTTTACTCATTGCTTTAATCTCATTCAACATTCAACATTCAACATTCATCATTCAACATTCAACATCTACCATTCAATTATATCCTGTTTCAACTCCAGCAAGCCTCATTAAATACAGCGCATTTCTTGTGGTTGATACACCTCTCCTAAGTCGATAATCAAAAAAGATTTCATTGTTTTTATAATGCTCTTGAAAATGATAGTTTATTAGCTTTTCATTTGTTTCTCTTTCCATATCTGCCAGTTCAAGATCGTGGGTTGAAACAAAACCAATTGCTCCATTTTCATATAGCTGTTTAATTAATAGCTTAGCCCCTAAATGACGATCCTGAGAATTTGTTCCTTTAAATATTTCGTCCAGTAGGAAAAATACTGGTTTATGCCCTTTACCTGCTTCAACAATACTTTTAATCCTTAAGAGCTCAGCGTAAAAGGAAGAAATGCTCTTTTCTAGATTATCACTAATCCTCATACAGGTATAAACATTCATAATAGACAGCTCAAAATAGTTGGCACAAACTGGAACTCCTGCATAGGCCAGTACTAAATTGATACCAGCGCTCCTTAACAATGTGCTTTTTCCTGACATATTAGAGCCTGTTATCAATAATACTTTAGCATCTCCAAAGCTGATATCGTTATAAACCTGTTTATTGCCCAGTAAAGGGTGTCCCATTTTTATTGCTGTAAAGTTAGATGGCTTATCAGTAATTGAAGGATAAACCCAATTGGGATTTTCGTAGGGTATTAAGGCTAAGCTAGATAATCCTTCTATTTCACCTATTGAATTTAGCCATTCTTTTATTAACCCTCCTGACTGGCTTCTCCATTTTTCTAATGCTATTAAACACTGATAATCCCATAATAGTATTATATTAATAGGAAAAAATACAAAATTAGTTCTGTTCAATATGCTATCAACTAATCTTTCTAGCTTCTTCAATTGTACTACAGCAGTTTTACCGTTATCATTAATAAGCCCCTTTTTCAATTCTTTAATATATTCAGATTGAAATAATTCTTTTTCAAAGTGTATTATTATTCTTTTATATTTCTTTATTTGATTTTTATATTTTAATACCTTATTTAGTTCGTTGTTAATATTTTTTATATTCAGTCCTATTATGGATGAATTTAATAAAAACAAATAAATTGGAATTTTAAAGGTTATTTGCTCTAAAAAAAAGGCAGCTACTAGGCTAATCATTAGCATTATTGGTAAAGCACGAATTAGTATAATGATGCCAAAGCTCCTATAAATTTGATTTTTAGCCGTCCCCCAATTAACTAAATCTTCATTACTAATATCCTTTCCTTCAATCATCATACCTTCTACGGCTAACCTTTGACGCCACCACCTTTTTTTAGATAGCTCTTTGATTGCCTGCTGATTTTTGACTATTATCTCTTTATTACATTCAGTAGCAGTTAGGATTTTAGCGAGTGCTTTTCTTCCCATTTGGGTCTTGGTTTCATTTATCATTTGAAATAGTGAGCCCTGACCAAATATATCTAAGTCATTTAAAAATGGATGATTTGAATCACTGAATTCGACTCCTACATCATCAAACTTATTCCATTCACCCTTTAGTCTTTTTAATCCCTTATCATTAATAAATTTTAAATGACTTACATATTTATGTTTATTCTTATTGCTTTGATGTAACCATATAAGATTAACAAAAATCAACATGGCTATGGCAATTATTGCCCAAATAATAGTGAAGCTACTATTTCTCAATATGTATAAAGTGATGGCTGCAATAATAAATAGTAATAGCCTCATGTTACTAATCAAATTGATATCCTTTGTTAGCTTTATTGATAACTTGTCATAGTAGCTGTACCTTTTTTGATACGCTTCATGTATATTCTTCAAATTTCAAGCTCCCTTCCCATTGCAAGTCTGACGATAAACTTATCATAATGTATTTACATTTAATTCAATTATACAATAAAGAAAAATAAATGTCCTTTAGTTTAATCACCTATAGTTTTATTAAAATATTGGGTATATTATCATTAATATTTGTAAAGGAGGATATTTAAATGAGTAAAAAAATAGAATTAGATAAAGAAGTAAAAATCAAAGAATTAACGACTCTACAATATAAAGTAACTCAAGAAAACGGAACAGAAATTCCCTTTCAAAATGAGTATTGGGATAATGATGAAGATGGTATTTATGTTGATATTATTTCAGGCGAACCTCTTTTTAGCTCAAAAGATAAATATGATGCTGGATGCGGCTGGCCAAGCTTTAAAAAACCCATTAACCAAGAGCAGATTATAGAAAAAAAAGATATGAGTCATGGTATGATTCGAACTGAAGTTAGGAGTAAAAAGGCTGATTCTCATTTAGGCCATGTATTTGATGACGGACCCAAGCCCACGGGAGTTAGATATTGTATTAATAGTGCTTCCTTAAGGTTTATTCCAAAAGACAAACTGGAAAAGGAGGGCTATGGAGATTACATCCAATTATTTGAGTGATCAAGTGTTTAAGATAAAGGCCGAATTACACCTAAGTATACCTCGGTCTTTATCTCATTAATATCTTATCCATTTAAAAATTTCTTGAGGTGTAGCATTTTTACCATACATTAGTATTGCTGTTTTAAATAACTTACCAGCTAGCTTCATAACAAAATATGTTGTTATAACAATTATTATAATGCTAAGTATAATGTCAAATGTTGGTACTCTATTAGCTAAAGATAATCTGAGTAACATTACCCCGGGAGTAGAAAATGGGAAATAGGTACCTATTTTTGCTACTATGCCATGGGGATTGGCTATAATTGGTCCAAAGAAAAAGAATGGTAGCATTGGTAATAGAAATATCATGCCCTGGAAATTACCCTGCGATTGGGGATCCTCAATTGTAGCACCAAGGCTAACAAAAATAGAAGAAAACAATAAATAACCAGCTAAAGCATAAAAAATCATTAAGGGAAGCTCTTTAATAGCTATTAATTGTATAATAGGGATATTTAAAACTAGATACGCTATCGGTATACCAACTGCTAACCAAACTACCACCTGAATCATACCTAAAATAAAGCATCCAACTATTTTTCCTTGCATTAAATGTCCTGGTGTTACAGATGATAGCAAAATTTCTACCATCTTGTCCTTTTTCTCTTGCGTTGAACTTTGGAATGTCATTGCTCCAGAAAAGAAAATGGAAAAATAAATCATAGCTGCAAAAATAGCAGGAATCATTTTTCTTAAGAAGTCTTCTTCTTCACCCTTTACAGTAATAATACTTATATCAAAATTTGTATCCACCTGCTGAATTTGCTCAGCTGTTAAACCCAAACCTTCCATCTTTCTATTCCGAATAATATTATTTAAAGCATTTCTAATAGAGGCGGTTGGTGGTCTAGAATCATCTAAAGCATGAATGCTAATTGAATTGACCTCCATAATTTCATCATCTAAATGAACAAAGCTTGTCCTGTTATGGTTGCCCTGTGCTTTAAGCTCTTCTAATGTTCCAGAATAATTAATAAGGTCTACTTCTTGTTCATCAAAATACTGATGAAGCTCTTGGTATATTCCTATTTCGTCTCTTATATAAAGATTATGGGTTTGATTATATTCCAGCATACTTAGGAGTGTTGGTAATCCACCAAATATGATCATTATTAATGGGGTTAATATAATTGAAATAAGAAATGACTTATTTGTAAGGTTTTTCTTTACTTCCCATAAAGCAACCTTCATGCTGTTATTCATTTGGTATCCCTCCTTTTGCTATTCTTACGAATATATCATGAAGAGAAATTCTATCGATGTGGAGCTCTTTTATCTCCATATGATTTGATATTTCATTAATAAATGTATTTATTGAAGCATCTGGCTTAAAATATACAGTCTTCTTACCTTCATCCCCCTCTACCTTATCAACATAAGGAAAATTCAATAAATCTATTCCATTAAACGATCCATTGATGGTGCACTTGAAATTAGCAAAGGACTCCTTAATCTCATCTAAGTTTCCATAAATAACTTTTTTACCCTGATGGATAAGAAAAATGCGATTACAAAGTGCTTCTACTAAATTCATTTGATGAGAAGATAACAAAATAGATGTACCACCCTTAGCTAGGTTAATGATTTCTTCCCTAAAAACATCTTGACTAACAGGATCTAAACCGGAGAAGGGCTCATCAAGAATTAGGATCTCAGGTTCATGAAGAACTGCTGCTATAAACTGTACTTTTTGTGCCATTCCTTTAGAAAGCTCTTCGATTTTAGCCTTTTCCTTCCCCTTTAAATCAAACTTTTCTAGGTATTCAAAAATTCTTTTTTTAGCCTTGTTTTTTGGATAATTCTTTAAATCTGCAAGGTACATTAATATGTCTATAATCCTTACATTTTTATATAAACCTCTTTCCTCAGGTAAATATCCAATTTTGTCTATTGGAATTGTATTATTTGCACATTCTATTCTAAAATCTATATTACCTGAATCAGGATAAATTATTCCCATAATGCTTCTGATGGTTGTTGATTTTCCTGCACCATTAGGTCCTAAAATTCCTAATATTTCTCCCTTTGATACTTGAAAGGATATATCATCAACAACTTTTTTACCACCAAACTCCTTACATATACCCTCAACACTTAAAATGCAATTCAATTTTCTCCCACCTTTCTTTGTAAAGAACTTTTAGTTGATATTATATCATATTTTATCAATTATATAACATCAAAGATATGGCGCAATGATAATATTTTAACAAAACAAACCCCAGCTTAACATCAAGTTGGGGTTATTTCATATTACTATTTTTGTTCACATTCTCCTTTACATATCCAATCACAATTTTTACAATTACAAAAAGGTTTAGTTGTCTTTTTAAAATTAATATCTGCTCCACATTCAGGACAACAGGCTCTAGTTAAAGGGCAACTCATTCACTTCACCTCCAATCAATTACTATATAAGGATGCTTTAAATTATTTAACTATGTAGCTATTTAATTTTACGTAATATTAGCTATATATATAAATATAACATAAAGCATAATTTTACTCTATTTACATTTTATAATAATTGCGTTAATATTTTGTATCATGTATAAAGAACTTTGATATATTATAGGTTAACTATTGATAAGTTCAATTATTATTCGGTTAGTAAATATGATATCCTCTATGAGGGAAAAGTTTTTCCTTGTGTTTTTTATATTCTAAATGGGAGTGATAATTAATGGATAAGGTTATTAAAAAGATTCCAATACCTATGGCTGGATTAATGCTTGCATTGGCCACTACTGGTAATTTGGTGCTTTCTTATGGTAGTATTTATCGAAATATTTTTGGTGTTATTTCTGCTATTATTCTATTACTTATATTAATTAAATTAGCAAATAATCCAAATGCATTAGTTGAAGGTTTTGAAAACCCTGTTGTGGCCAGTGTTACACCAACTCTAACGATGGGAGTAATGATTTTATCTACATATTTAAAGCCTTACCTACCAACAATAGCCTATATGATATGGCTTTTAGGTTTAACACTCCACGCTTTACTAATAATCTACTTTACAAAAAAATATATATTAAGCTTTAATATCAAGAAGGTTTTTCCAAGCTATTTTGTTGTATATGTTGGCATTGTAGTAGGTAGTGTAACTGCACCTGTATATGGCTTATCTAATTGGGGTCAAATTTTATTTTGGTTTGGTTTTGTCTCTTATTTAATTTTATTACCACTAGTTTTATATAGGGTGTTTTCAGTTAAAGAAATTCCAGAGGCTGCACTGCCAACAATTATTATTTTTGCTGCACCTGCCAGTCTTTGTTTAGCAGGATATTTGAACTCATTTCAAGAGAAAAACATTTATATTGTTGGTTTCTTAGCAATATTATCCCTATTAATGGTCACTTCTTCAATATTTTATATGCTTAAATTATTCAAGCTTAAATTTTACCCAAGTTATTCTGCTTTCACCTTTCCCTTTGTAATTAGTGCAGTTGCAATAAAGGCAACTAATGGATTTTTAGTCACCTCAAACAGAGGTATAGCTTCATTATTCTATGTTGTTAAATTTTTAGAGCTATGGTCAATTACAATGGTTTTATATGTTTTAGTTCGGTATATTATGTTTTTAATGCCAGAAAAAGATGTTGTACTTAAGGAAAAGTCAACACCCCTTCTTTAAGTTAAGAGTAAGAAAATTTAAGTCAGATGGCTAAAATCTCTGATTTTGTTGCAATCCCTTAGTTAAAATCTATTGATCCATATCCTTTTTTATAAATATATAATGAATCATGAGAGTTTTTATCAACAGGATTTTTCCTTCCCTTTCGTGTCAGTAAAACAACCCATTAAGGAAATATTCCCAATGGGTTGTTTGGTTTTTCCCACTCTTTTAACTCTTCACTCTTAACTTCTAAGTTTGCCATTTCCCATTAAATATTGATATAATTAGTATTAAATATAATAAACAGTTAGGGGTGTATTAATGGACATAAAAGAATTAGCTAGGAAACAAAAGCAATATGTAATAGATTTAAGAAGAGATTTTCACAAATATCCTGAGGCCAGCTGGCAGGAGGTAAGAACATCTCAAAAAATCAAAGAAGAACTGGATAAAATGAGGATTCCTTACACCTCCATTGCAAAGACAGGTGTTATAGCAACAATTACTGGAGGAAACAAAGGTAAAACTGTTGCTTTAAGGGCTGATATGGACGCTCTCCAGGTTCATGAAAAAAACGATGTGGCTTATTCTTCTCAAAACTTTGGGATTATGCACGCTTGTGGCCATGATGGACATACTGCTATGTTGTTGGGGGCAGCAAAAATACTTAATGATGTTAAAGATGAGATTAATGGCACAGTTAAGCTAATATTTCAGCCTGCTGAGGAAATAGCTCAAGGAGCTAGGCTAATGGTTGAACAAGGCGCTTTAAATGGTATAGATAATATATTTGCAATTCATTTATGGGCTGACTTACCTACAGGCACAATATCTGTTCAGGAAGGCCCTAGAATGGCTTCTGCAGATATTTTCAAGGTTATTGTTAAGGGTAAGGGTGGTCATGGTTCACTACCTCATCAAGGAGTTGATGCTATTGTGTCAGCATCTGCTATTGTTATGGATATTCAATCGATAGTGAGTAGAGAGATTAGTCCGTTAGAATCTGCTGTAGTTAGTGTAGGGGTTTTTCAATCGGGAACTCGGTTTAATGTTATTGCCAGTGAGGCAATATTAGAAGGAACTACAAGGTGCTTTAACCCAGAAATTAGAAATGAGTTTCCAAATATCCTAGAACGGGTAATTAGAAATACTGCTGCCAGCTATCGTGCAGAGGCCACATTAGAATACACCTTTGGTACTCCACCTACAATTAATGATGCTGCATCTGCAGCTATAGCACAAAAATCTGTAGAACAACTAATAGGTAAAGATGCCCTCATTAAAATGGATAAGATAACAGGTGGAGAAGATTTCGCTCTATTTGTTGAAAAGGTCCCAGGTGCTATAGCCTTTGTGGGAGTTAGAAATGAAGCTAAAAAAGCTTGTTATCCCCATCATCATCCTATGTTTAGTATTGATGAGGATGGATTGGAAATTGGTACTGCCTTGTATGCACAATATGCTGTAGACTATTTAAATAAAAATAACTAGCCAGCTTTTCAGCTGGCTAGTTATTTTTTTAGATAAAATAGTTTCATCCATCTGATTAATCTCTATTCACTCTTCATATATAGTGTTCTTGATGGGAATGCAACGGAAACACCATTTTTTTCAAGGATGTCTAAAATATTAATATTAACATCCTGCTTAGCCTCTAAAAATTCTCCCCAATTTGTTGTAACTGTAAAGCAATATATAAAAATATCTAAGCTACTATTATTAAACTTATCAAAGGTTACAAATATAGTATCTTTATGAATATCCTTATTATTAACTAACATATCTTTTATTTCAGCAACACAATTTCTTAGTTTTGTTATTGATGTACTATACTCTACACCTAAATTAAATGTTATTCTCCTTTTCCCCATTCTGCTCCAATTTGTTATTGGTTGATTAACAAGGGTTGAATTAGGTACATGGACAATTGCATGGGCAAAGGTTCTAACCTTTGTACTTCTAAATGAGATTTCTTCTACTGTCCCTTCTAGATTTGGAGTACATATCCAATCCCCTATTGAAAAGGGTTTATCCATAGTTAGCACTAAACCACCAAAAATATTTGCAATCGTATCCTTGGCTGCTAATGCGAAGGCTAAACCTCCTATTCCTAAACCCGCTATAAATCCATTAACATCAAAACCCCATTCATCTGCTACTATACTGGTTGCTAAAACAATAATTAGTATCTTGATTCCTTTCGATATAAAGGGCACAAATATACCTTCTATTTGAACCTCGCATTTATTCATTGTCTTAAGCATAAGCTCTGATATCGTTTTTGAAAAATTGATAAGTCCCCAGGCAATTAGTATAATAATGCAGGATCTTAAAACCTGAGTCAAGGTGAGATTATAGTTTTGTGGAAGCTCCAATGATCTAAATGCTAGGTAGAATCCAAATACAATTAAAAACATCTTTAGTGGTTTTTCTGCGGCTTTAACAATTTCCGTGTCTACATTTGTTTTAGTTTTACTTGTAAGCTTAAGTAATCCTTGTAAGATTGTTTTAGCAAATATCTTTCTTAAAATTATTGCTATAATAATAATTGCAAAGAATATAATGATTTTATTATTTAATAGCATGGTTTCCTCCTTTTTTATAAGTTATAAGTACCATGCTAAACATTTTATAATAAAACAGGATAAATTTAAAGCGATATACAACAATTAACGAAAAAAAACAAAATCCCCTTAGAATAGATTCACAGTACCTACTCTAAGGGGATAATTATAAAACTAAATTTACATAACTAATATTCTTATATCTAAATAGTTAGCCCTTCTCTAAACATTAATTGTGGTATTTTTCTTCCTAAATACTTTCTTTTTCATCCAGTTTTTGAAATCATCAAGTATTGTATATATAACTGGTATGAATACTAAAGTAAGCAATGTTGAGAAGCTTAATCCTCCAATAACAGTAATTGCCATCGGTGCTTGCTGCTCTGCACCTTCTCCTATTCCCAATGCTAAAGGTATAAGCCCCAATACTGTAGTAAGTGTAGTCATTAAGATAGGCCGTAGTCTAATGGGACCTGCCTTACAAATAGCATCGGTTCGCTCCATTCCTCTTTTTCTTAAGGTATTAATATAGTCTACAAGTACAATTGCATTGTTTACAACAATACCCGCCAGCATAATTATCCCTGTAAATGCTGGGACACTAAAAGGCTTTCCTGCCAAGGCCATTGCAACTGAAATACCAATAAAAGCAAGTGGTACAGTAAACATAATGATAAATGGATGCAATAGTGATTCGAACTGTGATGCCATAATCATGTATACCAGCAATATAGCTAATAATAAGGCAAGACCAAAGGCCATTGCAGCTTCAATCATCTCTTCATTTTCCCCACCTAGCTTAACTTCATATCCATTGGGAATATCCATTTCGTCAATCTTCTTCTGGATATCTACAAATACACTACGGGGATCTCTTCCACTAATATCTCCTGTAACATTAACCCGTCTTACCTGATCAGTTCTTTGAATGCTTGCAGGGGACTGGTCATAAAAAATATCTGCCAACTCGTACAATGGTACCTGCTGTCCCATTGGAGAAGTAATCATAATATATTCTAAATCTTTTAAATCACTTCTCCAGCCTTCCTGAAGTCTTAGTCTAACGTCTATTTCTTCTCCTCTTACCTTGTATCGTGTTACTGTCTGACCCATAATTGCAGTTTGAACTGTATTGGCTAGTGAATATGTAGATATGCCATATTGTGATGCTTTTTCTCTATTTATTTTTATTTGAGCTTCTGGAATAGTTTGTGATATTGATGATGAAACTTCTCTAGTTCCTGGTACAAGGCTCACTTCCTCTATTAAAGTTTCTGCAATATCTTGTAAAGTTTCTAGATCATCACCCATGATGTTAATGGTAATTGGCTTACCACCTGCTCCCATATTCATCATGGAATATTTATCCACACTTATTTTAGCACCAGCAATACCATGTAGCTTACCACGCGTCTCGTCTAATAGCTCATCTATCCCTTTTTCTCTAGTAGATTTAGATCCAAAAGATGCATAAATTACTGCAGTACTTGGATCACCATCATCACCTTCCAACACAAAAATATAATCTAACTCGTTGAACTCCTGTATTCTCTGACTTACCTCAGCAGCTATCTCTGATGTCTCGTTAAGAGAATAACCCTTTGGTAGTTCTACTTTTATAGTAAACATTCCCTCATCTGTATTGGGAAAAAATTCGGCACCAGTAAACATCACAGCAATTACAATGCTTAATGCAAACATTATTACAATACCAATAACTATCGTTTTTCTATGTCCTATAGACCAATGGAGAAGCTTTTCATATTTAACTTCAAAATTTTTCATTATTTTGTCGAACCCACGACCTATTATTGCACCAGGAGTTTTCCTTTTTGTACCACCATTACGATCAATTTTTAATATCTTAGATGCCAGCATAGGTACAAGGGTTAAAGAAATTATCAATGATGCCAGCAATGAAAAAGCAACTGTCAATGCAAGCTCACGAAACATTTCAATGGCCATATTATCTCTAATAAAGGCAATCGGAAGAAATACTGCCACAGTTGTTAAGGTTGATGCGGTTACTGCCATTGCAACTTCATTACTACCTTCTCTTGCAGCATCAATACGACTATATCCTTCTTCACGGTACCTGTATATACTTTCAAGTACCACAATGGCACTATCCACCAGCATTCCTATACCCAGTGCCAATCCACCAAGGGACATCATATTAAGGGTAATACCACTAAAATATATAAGTATAAATGTAGTAATTATAGATACTGGAATAGCTACACCTACAATTAATGTGCTTCTAATATTTTTTAAAAATACAAACAGCACGAAGATTGCAAGAATACCACCAACAACAGCATTCTTTGTAACACTGCCTAATGATTCTTTTACAAAGTCAGCCTGATCGAATAGTGTCTTTACTTCTACACCATCTAATTCCTTCAGTATTTTATCCATTTCAGCATTTACTCTGTTGGAAACCTTAACAGTATTAAACCCAGACTGCTTTCTTATCAGCATCATAACACATTCTTCACCGTTCATATTTGCTCTAACATAAACATCTTTATAGCCCTGTCTGATTTCTGCAATATCTGATAGTCGTATTATGCCCTTTGTTGTTGTAATGGGTAAATTATTGATTTCATCAATATTGCTAAATTCTCCTGTGGTTCTTATTGTATATTGGTACTTACCCTCATTAAGCAGACCGCCTGGTAAATTAAGGTTTTCCATTCTTAAAGCCTGGGCCACTTGTGTCAATGACAAATCATAGCCCTGCAATTTATGTGGGATGATATCAATTTTTATTTCCTCATCCAGTCCACCATAAATGTCTACAGCTGCAACTCCCTTTATACGTTCCAACCGATCTTTTACCTTGTCTTCTGCCAAAGTCTTTAAACCAGCCAAATCGTCTCCGTATGACATTCCAAGCTGAATAATAGGAATCATACTCATATCATACTGAAATATCATGGGATCAGCTACATCATTAGACCACATTCCCTTTACCATGTCTACTTTTTCTCTCATTTGCAGAGCAGCGTAATCCATATTGGTTCCCTGTGTAAATTCTACCATGACCATAGATTGGCCATTTGATGATACAGAAGATACTTTCTTAAAGTTATCAACTGTACCCATAACCTGCTCCAAGGGTTTTGTTATAATGGATTCTATTTCCTGAGGTCCAACACCATCATAATTGGTAATAACTACTGCCATTGGAAATGCTATGTCAGGGAAAAAATCCAGATTAAGACCCACAAGGGATACAACCCCTAGGACAATAATCATCATCACCATCATCATTACCGTAACCGGTCTGCTAATGGCTATCTGAGAAATTTTCATTACTGTGCACCTCCTACAGGATGAACCTTCTCTCCATCTAAAACAAAGTGCTGACCTTTTACTAAAACTGGATCACCTTCCTTAAGACCATCAATTATTTCAAAATATTTACCGTCCTTATGACCAGTTTTAACTAATTTTCTTGAAACAGTATCGTCATCATTTAATAAGTATACATAACTATCTTTATTGGTGGTCAAAACTGATTCCATTGGAACCAATAAAACATTTTCTTTATTTTCAATAACGAATGAAACTTCAGCAAACATACCAGGCTTAAGCTCATGGTTTATATTATCTATCACTATTTTAACTGGATAACCTACACTTTGCCCAGAGACTGCAGGACTTATGGTATCAACAATTCCATTGAATTTCTTTCCATCTAGTGCTTTAATGGTGACTACAATTTCCTGTCCCTTTGAAATACTATTTATCATTTTTTCTGTAACACTTGTTTCAACAACAACTCTGTCAATATCAACTATGATAAAGGCTGGCATCTGTTGTGATGCTATTTCCCCTACTTCAACATTTCTTTGTATGACAATTCCTGAAATTGGAGATTTTACTTCTGAATCCCTGATTGATTGGGCAGTTGCTTCTCTTTGAGTTTCTATTATGGACTTAGTTTCCTTCAATTGCTTAGTACCATCTTCCTCTATCCCAAGCAAAATTTTATTTTGTAATAGATAGTAACTTTCTTGTGCACTCATATAATTTAACTCTGCGATTTCAAGTGCCTTTTTATATGATTCTAGTATTTGCTGAGAAATTGCCTGTGCCTCAAAAAGGGCTTCATTTTTAATATAATCTTCTTTTGCAGTATTATATTGTAATTCCTGCTGCTTTAAGGAGCTTTCTGCCAACATCAATTGTTGACGTTGTTGAGCATCATATTGCTCTAGCTGCTGATACAAATTTGTATTATCAATGGTAAATAGTATTTCATCCTGAGAAACCTTGTCTCCCATTTTCTTCATAATATTATCTACTTTTCCAGCAACCTTAGGTACAATAGACACTTCAGTTACTGGTTTTATACTGCCAGTTGCATTATATGTATGTTGAATATTACCTACTTTTGCATTATATGCCTCTACAGAAGTCAGTTGAATTGTTACTTCCTCCTGCTCCTTACTACCACAACCAACAATAGTTGTTATTACCAATGAGATAACCAAAATGGTTCCTATAATCTTTTTTACCTTCACTATATCATACCTCCATATATTTCTTTAAATTAATTACACCTTTTCATACGTAACCATATAAAAAAAGTCTGCAAAATTTGATAAAATAACTTTTTTAATAATTTTATCATTTGAAAAAACTACCCATACATTGGATATTTCTCTCATATAAAGAGTATACGCTAATTGATATGATTATTGAAGTAATTTTTTAGATTTTTAGTAAAATTTTCTATCAATGGTAAACATTGTTATATATAGTATAACTTTAGTTGATATGTTTGTTTTAAAAGTTATATCATTAAAAAGCCTCCTATACTGATAGCATATAGGAGACTGTGGCTTCCAAAAAAATTATTCTTCATTATTGAAAAAACCAGAACTTACGTATATCTTAATGATTTAATCATTATTACTTAAATTAATCAATCTTTTTACTATTCACCAAATTTAGTATCAAATAATACTTTTATTTCCCTTAAAACCTCTTCTTCGTCAGGGCCTTCGACAATAATATCTATTTCTTCGCCTTTCTTGATAGCCATAGCCAATACTCCCATTATACTTTTTGCATTTGCTTCATAATCTGCCTTAGCTATAGTGACTTCACTTTTATACATGGAAATCTTCTTTATGAGCACTGTGGCTGGTCTTGCATGTAGGCCAGAATCATTTTTTACTGTTACTGTTTCTTTTATCATTTTTATCTTCCTTTCAAACTAGTTTGAATTTTCTTAGAAAATAAACAGAATAGAGAAAGCTTCTCTATTCTGTTATTAGCAATTATTATGCTTCGTCTACCCTTTTCTTTAATAACCCAACAAGTAGTGCAGTAACAACTGTTCCTGCCAAAATTGCTGCCATATAGCCAACTAAGCCTTCTACTGCATTAGGTATGAATAATACAAAGATTCCTCCATGAGGTGCCCTTAAGCCTGCATTAAATACCATTGATAGTGCACCTGCTACTGCTGAACCAGCCATGATGGATGGTATTACTCTAAAAGGATCAGCTGCTGCAAAGGGTATGGCACCTTCCGTAATGAATGAAATACCTAAAACCCATGCTGCTTTTCCTGCTTCAACCTCAGCCTTTGAAAACTTATTTCTATAAAGTAGTGTCGCTAAAGCAAGCCCTAGAGGTGGTGTCATTCCCGCAGCCATTATTGCAGCTTGCGGTTCAAAAATATTTGAGCCTAATAATCCAACTCCAAAGGTATATGCTGCCTTATTTATTGGACCACCCATATCGAAGGCCATCATTGCTCCTAGTATAGCTCCTAAGAGCAAAGCATTTGTTCCTGTTAAGCCTTGAAGCCAAGCTGTCATAGCATCCATTATACCTTTTACAGGTGTTCCAATTACATCATTAATAAACCTACAAACAAAGATGATAATAGTGGTAAAATTAATATGGGCTTTAATCCTTCTAAGGTTTTTGGTAATTTAATTACCTTCTTTAAGAAATCAACTGTATATCCCGCTACAAAACCAGCTATTATCCCACCTAAAAACCCAGCTCCAATTTGAGAAGCCAGCATTCCACCAATTAATCCAGGTGCAAGTCCAGGTCTGTCTGCAATGGAAAAGGCTATATATCCCGCTAGTATAGGTACCATTAATGCGAAGGCTGCTCCACCACCTATTTGCATTAATGCAGCAGCCAAGGTTCCTTCCTCTTTAAATGCTTCTATACCAAATATAAATGATAATGCAATTGCTAACCCTCCTGCTACAACCAATGGTAACATAAATGATACCCCTGCCATTAAGTGCTTATAAGGTCCTGTTCTTTCCTGACTTCTTTGTTCTTTAATTTCATTTACCTGCTTTGACAAATCTAGTTTATTGGATTTTAGTTTTAATGCTCTATCGATTATATTTTCTGGATCTTTTATTGCATCAGAAAGAGAAACTTCTAAAACAGACTTTCCTTCGAATCGTTCCATTGAAATTGATGAACCTACTGCAATAATAACAGCATGGGCATTTTGGATATCATCAGTGGTAAGCTCATTTTCAACACCAACTGACCCTTGGGTTTCTACCTTCAGATTAACTCCTTTGTGTTTTGCAGCTTTTTCTAAGGCTTCAGCTGCCATATAGGTATGGGCAATACCAGTTGGACAAGAAGTTACTGCTACTAATTTCATTTTAATCCCCCTTTTTAATATTAGTTAAATGCTTCTATTACTTCTTCTTCACTTTTTGCATCCATCAATTTAGTACGTATTTCCTCATGCATGAGCTTTCTAGAAAGCAGACTAAGTACTTTCAAATGTTCATTTTCAGAGCCTTCTGGTACAGCAATAAGGAAGAAGATATAGCTTGGTTTGTCGTCTAGCGCTTCATAGTCGAGACCTTTCTGTGACTTTCCAAAAACAATTGCTGGCTTTCTTACTACTTTTGACTTTCCGTGTGGAATCGCAACTCCCATGCCAATTCCAGTAGTTGATTGAGCCTCTCTAGCCATAACTTTCTCTAGAAACTCATTTTTGCTATTAATAATCCCTTCATCAACCAACGGATTAATAAGTTCTTCTATTACTTCTTTTTTACTATTTGATTTTAAGTTAAGAATCATTAGCTTTCGATCTAGTACATCTTTAATTTCCATATATAATCTCCTTTACTCCATGGATATAATTCGAACTTTTTCTTTTAATTCTTCTACCTCGTTTAACTGAAATAGCGTAGTACCTTTATTAACACTTAGTGATGCTGCAGCAACAGCTAATCTAAAAGTATCTTCTAAATTTAGATTCTTCATTATCCCATACGCAAATGCTGCTACCATCGAGTCTCCTGCACCTACAGTGCTTTTCACTTCTACTGAGACTTTTTCAGCCTTTAGTACTTTCTTGTTACTAACAAGTAGAGCTCCATTTTCTCCCATTGATACAACTACAAATTTAATTCCATCTTTCATAAAGCCTTTACAATAATTAACAATCTCTCCTTCGCTATTAAATTTAACATTTAATAGATTTTCTAATTCATGAATATTTGGCTTTATCATGTAGGGCTTTGCATTAATCCCTTCAAGAAGCTTATCTCCTTCAGCATCTAGTATTGCTTTACAACCCTTAGCTTGAGCAATTCTTATTAAATCTGTATATGTTGTTATTGGCAGACCATCTGGTGTGCTTCCTGAAAAAACCATTACCTTGCTTTTTTCAGCCCAATACTCTATTTTTTTATAAAACTCAG
Organism: Alkaliphilus peptidifermentans DSM 18978; assembly: GCF_900101495.1. Lineage (GTDB taxonomy): Bacteria > Bacillota > Clostridia > Peptostreptococcales > Natronincolaceae > Alkaliphilus_C > Alkaliphilus_C peptidifermentans. The sequence continues at coordinate 124,185 of NZ_FMUS01000006.1, read as the reverse complement.
TTAAATAGGTTTCATGTATTTTTTTCCCTTTATCATTAATATCTGTTATAGTACTTGTTGCAATATCTACAATTTTAATATTCGTCCTTGTTTCTTTATCTATCCATACAAAATCTGTGTGTATTTCTTTCGCCTTCAACCATTGATCTATCCATTTCCCATTTTCACCACCTACAAATCCTGTGGTCAAAGTATCTGTGCCAAAGGCTCTTAATACCTTAGAAACATTAATTCCTTTTCCTCCAGGCTCTAACCTTGTATTTAATATTCTGTTAACTTCTCCTGGGTTAAAACCATCAATCTCTACTGTCTTATCAACAGCAGGATTTAATGTAACAGTAGTAATCATATTATCCTCCTTAGTTGTATATAATCTGTATGTTTTTTGACATATATTTCTCAATTAAATGTTGTTCAATTCCATTATCTGTGATAATCCCATCGACTTCATTGGCATCTGCAATTTTTGAAAACGAAACTTTCCCAAACTTGCTGTTGTCTGCTACAATATAAACCTCTTTTGAAGATTTAATCATAATACTTTTTGTATGGGCTTCATCTATATTTGGTGTTGTATATCCATCTTCAATAGTGATACTATTAGCTCCTATAAAAGCTTTATCTACTCTAAAGCTTTTAATTATTTTATCTGTAATCGGCCCAACAAGAGAAACGATTTCCTTACGAATATAACCCCCAGTTACTACTACCTCCACATCATTGTTTTTAGATAACTCTAAAGCAATTAAAATTGAATTTGTAAGGACAGTAACATTTTTAGACTTAATATTTTTTGCTATTTGAAGCGTAGTACTTCCTGCATCTAAAATAACAGTATCATTATCTTCAATTAAGGCAGCCGCCCTTTTGCCAATTTCTGCTTTTGCAGCAATATTCACTTGTTCTTTTTCATCCATAGTAGGCTCAAAACTTGTATTTTCGAGTTTCACTGCTCCACCATGTGTTCTTTTAAGAAGACCCTCCTGCTCTAAGTCTTGTAGGTCTCTTCTAATTGTTGATTCTGATACTTTCAATTCTTCCGTTAAGTCATTTACTTGAATTCTATAGTTTCTTTCTAAGATTCTTAATATATTTGCTTTACGTTCCTCAGGAAACATATACATACCTCCAATTTATTATTAAAAATATACATTAAAAATTTTTGATGTTATTTGATTGTTTGTGATTTTATATGATTGTTTATGATTATATCATTAGATATTCACTATGTCAACTGACCGTTTATGATTTTTAGAGAATATTTAATTAAATTTATAATTGTATTATTCCCAATAAAAAAAGCTATTGATATGCTTCCGTATTTATAGGACATCAATAGCTTTCTTTCTTATTTAACTGTCAAGAGAATCAGTAACTAGTAACCATATCTATCTATATAATTCAGTACAAAACCTATAACTTCTTCAAGTCGATTACTATCAATATATTCTATTGTATCTTTCGGGGTATGAATTTTGCTAACATCATGATGAATTAAGGTTACTGCCTCTACCCCTGCTTGGTTAAATGGTCTTTGATCACTTGCCACATCTGCATCTTTAACTACATCTAATCCTAACTCTAATGCTAAATCATACAGTTTGTTTTTTAATAGATCAAGCTCACCTGAAATTTTCAATGGTATTATCTCTTTAGATCCCACCATATCCATATTTATAAGAACCGTATCCTTTAATGGATATAAAGGATTATTAACATAATAGTTTGACCCATATAGATATTGCTCTTCACCATTAAATGCAAGAAATACTATAGTTTTTTTAGGAGTTGCTTCTGTTGACGTTAAAACCCTTGCAATTTCCATTAATGCGGCTGTCCCCGAGGCATTGTCGAAGGCTCCAGGGTTATAGGTCCCATCCTTATTATCCCCCACGTGATCTAAATGAGCACTTATAATTATGTATTCTTTACTTTCATCCTCACTACCTGGTATTACACCAATAACATTATGGGATATATCATCTCTATAATTATAATTTACTTCCATATGAAGCTTTTTTCCTTCTGATGCTGCCTGTGATAGCTCAGCAAATGCTTCGTCTGTGCAGTAGGCCATAATAGGACCTGTTTTATTATTAAAGGCATCAACCTTATTACCTCTATCTACACCAAATAATGATGTACTTACTATATAATACTCACTATTTCTGTTATCTAGGTTTATAATAATACCTTCTATTTGCTGGTTCAGCTTTAATACCATTTGCAAAATATTATAAGCTCCATTTGGATTACCTGCTACTATACTATTATCTATAAGTAGAATTTTACCATCTAAATCTTCATTACTGTTATTAATATCTAAAGCGCTGTTAATTACAACCATTTCTGCTGTTGTACTTCCTTGAACTTTTACATCTTGCCAAATAGCCATTATCCTATAATCCAGTAGGAAGTCGAATTCTTTGTCTATATTTCCATTTTTATCTTCTATACGAATTATTGGTGCAGCTTCATTAATAAGTACTTTTTGAGGATATGTCTGCCTAAATTCATCTAACCCCTCTGGGCTTTCTAAACCAATCTCTTTAAAATAATTCTCAATATATTTAACCGCAAGTTCATTTCCATGAGTCCCGGCTAGTCTACCCATATACTTTTCTGAGCTAAGCTCTTCAATAATTTCCATTGCATTGGTGACATTTATTGATTCTATGCTTATGTTAGAAACTATATCTGATGATACTGGCTTTGTTTCAACACATCCTACCATTAGAGATAAAGCTACAAATATAACTACAAAAATCGCTAATCCTCTAAACCGTTTACTAATAATGTTAATCCCCTCCCTTATTAAATTATATGTATTAATCATTTATATGTATTTTTTGTTTATTCAATATACTATTTAAATTTCCTTGTGTCATTTTATTCATAACTCTTACAATTTTTTAAATAATATAAAAACTTCTCGATAAATCAATTGAAAAAACTAAAAATCCATTCCGTTAAGGTATGGATTTTAGTAATTAGAGCATGTATGTAGATAAAATTATTTGATTAATATGCATTTTTAACAATATAGCTTAGTACCAGCATTATTACATCTTTTAATCTATCCTCATCAATATTATCGATTGTATCTAGTGGAGTATGAATTCTGTTCATATCTGGATGAATAATTGTTGCTGCTTCGATGCCAAGATCGTTAAATGGCATTTGATCACTGCCTACTGATACTGTTTCGGCAACTGCATTTATTCCTAGTTCTTTTGCCACTACAGTTAAATCCATATTCAAGTTATAACTTAAACCTGCTATGTATAAAGGGCTGTTGCCATTTGATCCAACCATATCCATATTTATGACTGTTGCATTTTCCAGAGGATATAATGGATTATTTGCATAATATCTCGAGCCATATAAAAATTGTTCTTCTCCATTAAAGGCAATAAAAATTATAGTTTTTTTAGGAGCTATTCCTGATGACTTTAAAATTCTAGCGATCTCCATTAATGCAGCAGTTCCTGATGCATTGTCTAAAGCACCTGGGTTATAGGTTCCATCTTGATTATCTCCAACGTGGTCTAAGTGAGCACCTACTATTATATATCCTTCGTTTTCTTCATCTCTTCCAGAAATAACACCTACAACATTATTCATAATATCATCAGTATAACTGTAATCAACCTTCATATGCAGGCTTCTTCCTTCCAAAGCAGCTTGGGTTAACTCTTCAAATGCTTCGTCGCTGAAATAGGCCATTATAGGTCCATTTTCATTATTATAAGCTTCATTGTAATTAGCGCTTATGTCTCCCAATGTTGTACTTACTATATAATACCCTTCTTTTCTGTTATCTAGATGTATAATAATTCCCGCAATTTTGCTATTTAATTCTGAAACTCTTTCCAATATGTCAAATGGTCCATTGGAATTATTGATAATTGTATCATTGGTCACAAGTAATATTTTTCCAGCTAGAGCATCATTTTCATCATTAATTTCTTCAGCTTTTTCAATAATAATCATTTCAGCTGTTGTTTCACCTTGTATTTTTACTTCCTCTTGACTAGTAATTATTCTATAATCCAAGAGAAAATCAAACTCTTTGATTATATTTCCTTCTTCATCAGTAACTCCAATTACTGGTTTACTTTTATTTATTAACACCTTTTGCTTATAAGCTTGTCTATACCCTTCTAGACCACTTGGACTCTCTAGCCCAATTTCCTCAAAATAGTTCTCAATATATTGTACTGCCATTTCATTACCTTCTGTTCCGGTTAATCTTCCTGAGTATGCCTCTGAGGTTAGCTCTTCAATAATTTCCATTGCATTGGTTCCATTAACTAAATCCTCATTAATACTGAAAACAAAATCAGTTGAAGCTGGTGGTGTCTGAACACATCCAACCATTAAAACCAATGTTAAAACTAAAGCTATTAGTATTGAGTAACGTTTGTATCCTTGTTTAAAAATTTTAATCCCCTCCTTAAAATTTGTTTTGATGTGTCATGTATAATTGTAAGTTAATTCAGTTTATTAATGTAATTCAATTATTTTAGTTTATTCGATTATCTTTAATTCTTTCCTTGTTTCATTTTGTTCATAATTTTTACATTTTTGTAAATATTATTATACTTTCTTATATAGAAATCCACAAATAAATCCATATCCTAAAAGGATATGGATAGTTTGATGACAAAGTCATCAAAATGCAGACTGATGAAAAAGCCACAGATTTGAGGCGCAAGAAAACCTAGCGACTGCAGCGTATAGAGAAATACGTGAGGGTGCTAGGTTCAGTCTTATAAAACATGTAGCAATATAAGTATAATTAAAGGTAAGAATAGAAGCCTATGAATACTTCTCCATCTTTTTCTAAGGACTTTTATTCTTGGTCCTATCAATGCTATAATCCCCATCAGGGCAATAGTTATCAAAACATATAAACCTGAATGCATCCGGAGTGTTCCTAATTGTAGATACCCATGTACAAAAGCAATTATTATGATGGCTCCCCCTACAAATGGATGAGCTATTTTCACCCTCTTATAAACTGCTAATAGATCTTTATTTCTTGTCCTTTGATATTGCATTTTTATTGGATAAATCATAGCCATAGTTAAAATTAAAAATATGTTAATCCATCCTAATAATCCGCCCATATTATTCACCTTCTACTCAATTAATATTCCAACTTTTTTAACATTTCTAAGCTTAGATACTCCATGGGGCGACTGGTTTTTTATGGCATCTGTTAAGTCTTTACCAGCTTCAAATCCATTGTGCTGTCCATCCTTCCACGCTGAAATCTCAGTCACATCATATACAACACCATCAACCGCTACGTAAGCTGCCATGCCATTTTTACCATTATATTGTGCAAGCTCTTCTATTGTAAATTCCTGAAGCCCCTCTTCTGATGTTGGACCTGTTTCTGTTTTACAACCTATCACAAAGAAAGCCAACAGTAATAGTATAATTAAAAGCATTGTTATTTTTTTTCTTTTCATATTCACTTCCTCCTTCTATAAATTGTGATACCCATAAGCTGAAATTTAAAGCAAATTATGATATATTTATGTGAAAAAAATATGACTTATTATAATTAATAGGAAAGAATTTTTACAACAATTTTTATAAAAAAAGAGGTATTCTAAATGGAGAATACCTATAGTCAATGTGCTTATTTTTCACTTTTTCTTATTATCTTTATATCTACCCGCTGGGAATCCTTAGTAGCTTTATTTATTTCTACAGTAATATCTTCAGATGGAATTTTCAATTCTTTTTCAATTAACTCCCGCACCCTAGATCTACAATAAGTTCCCTGACAGGCTCCCATTCCAGCCCTTGTACGAAATTTTATGGAGTCAGTGGCTTTAATAGGAATACCTCTATGTATTGCATCAATAATTTCTGCTTCTGTAACATTTTCACACCTACAAATAATCTTTTTTTCTGGATTATTTTCTTCCGTGGAGCCATCAAAATCCTTATCTTTTTTAATAAAAATTGCTTTTCTATATGGGTTAAATTCTTCCTTTTTGCTTAACTCCATTCCTGAATTTTCTAAAATATCCAGCACTTTTTCTGCTATGGCTGGAGCTGCAGTTAACCCTGGAGAGTCTATACCAGCTACATTAATAAAACCCTTTACTGTACTTTCTTCTATAATAAACTCATCAAGATTACTTTTAGCCCTTACTCCTGAAAAGGTTGTTAATGCTCTTTTAACCTTAAAGCCTGGTATTGATTTTCTCGCTGTTTCAATAATATATTCTAGGCTTTCTATAGAGGTAGCCACATCATTAATATCATTCACCTCTTCTGCATTGGGACCAATCATAAAGTTTCCATGATATGTAGTTGTCACCAATATCCCCTTACCTTTTTTTGTTGGCACTTGAAAAACAACACTATTTACTAAGTGGGCTTGATCTTTCCCGAAAAGAATATATTGACCCTTCTTTGGTAGTATACTGAAGTTATCCACATTTAGAAGTTTTGCTATCTTATCACTGTATAATCCAGCAGCGTTAATAATATATTTACTATTTATTTCGCCATTATTGGTGACTATTGTAAATGATCCATTCCTTTTTTTAATATCTAAAACTTCAGTTTCTAGCTTTAATTCAACTCCATTTTCCATAGCATTTTCCACCAAGGCTATAACTAATTCATAGGGTGATGTTACTCCAACACTTTTACTATAAAGTGCTACCTTTACTTCATCATTAATATGGGGTTCTATTTTTTTAATTTCTTCATAATTTATTATCTGTAAATCGTCACACCCAATTTTTAAGCCATTTTCATATATTTCTAAAATTTTCTCTTCATCCTCTTGGTCAAAGCCAATAACCAGTGCTCCAGTTTTTCTATATCCAAAGTTTAATTCCTCATTAAGCTTATGAAACATCTTGTTTCCCTTATAGCATAGCTCTCCCTTCAAGGTTCCATGTTTTGCTACATATCCACCATGGACAATGCCACTGTTTGCCTTAGTTGCTCCCTGCGAAACATCCTTTTCCTTTTCAATTAAACAGACATTTAATTTGTATTTTGATAATTCCCTAGCTATGGCTGACCCAATAACACCAGCACCTATTATACCAATATCATACATGGACTCATCTCCTTTTTTAACTATCTAACCTTATTAATTATATTTAATACTTATGTATAGTATATTAAGTGATATTCTTCTAGTGCTGTATTTTTACCCATTATAAATGTAAGTAAACGGTTTCTATCTTGTCAGAAATATAAATGAAAAAGATCCAATTGTCGATAAACAATTAGATCTTTTTTACTACTGTCTATTTATTTAGTTTAAGTGCAATTTCAGCTACATGTTTACCTTGAAATCTAGCACCTGCCAACTCATTTTCACTTGGCATCCTTTCCCCCTGACCTCCAGCTATTGTCGAAGCCCCATAGGGAGAGCCACCTGTAATTTCATCAATTCTAGTCTGTCCGCCAAAGCTATAGGGTAGACCTACAAGCACCATTCCATGATGTAGCAATGTAGTATGGAAATTTAAAATTGTTGATTCCTGTCCACCGTGCTGAGTTGCAGTACTTGTAAAAACACTACCAACTTTACCTATTAATGATCCTTTGCTCCAAAGAGAGCCTGTTGCATCTAAAAACTGCTTCATTTGAGCTGCCATATTTCCAAACCGAGTCGGTGTTCCAAAAATAATGGCATCTGCCTTCTCTAAATCATCTATATTTGCAATTGGAATATCTTTAAAAGCTTTTTGAGCTTCTACAGCACCTAGCTTTTCTAAAACTTCCATTGGCAAAGTTTCCTCAACTCTTTTAATTTCCACTTCTGCTCCCTCTACTTCCATTGCTCCTTCAGCAATAGCCTTGGCCATCTGATACACATGTCCATAGGTGGAGTAAAATAATACTAGTAATTTCATTTAAATGCCTCCTTTTATTAATTTATATTTCTTATATACCCTGAGAATTATTATCAAAACCGTTTTTTATTGGTTAAATTTGCTACTTTAATTTACGATTTAATAAAAATCATTGATTTAATAACTATAAATGTGTTAAAATACTTGGGAACAGGAGGTAAAGAAATGAAGTTACTTACTTTAATCAATATGATTTTGAATAGACTTCCAATACTTGGAATAATCCATGTGAATTTTTCAAACAAGGGAGTAGTCTATCCAAAATTAGATATTTTAATGATTAAAGAAAGTGAGTCACCTTTGCCACATGTTTGAGAATAATTGATAACATAGAAATAGCCTAGGTATAGATTTACTTAACCTAGGTTTTTTTGTTTTTGATATTTAAATTTTATAAGAGTTTAATATACCATTAATTTGAGGAGGTACTTATATGATACATATATATTTAAAGAATATTAAAAAATATTTTGGTGGTAATGAAATATTAAAGGATATAACCTTTGATGTGCAAATTGGAGAAAAGGTAGGTATTATTGGCAGAAATGGCACCGGAAAAACAACTTTATTCAAGCTAATTAACCAAGTAGAAAAGCACGACGGTGGTGATATATCTATTAAAAAAGATACGAGAATAGGATACCTAGATCAAATACCTATATTTTCAGATGATTATCTAGTTATTGATGTTTTAAATACCGCCTTCGAAGAAGAGTTTAGAATATTGGGGAAGATGAGGCAGTTGGAGGTTTTAATGGCTGATTCTAGTACAGCAACTCTCGATGGGATAATGAAAAAATACAGTATTTTACAGCAGGAGTTTCTGTGCTTAGGTGGCTATGAAATCGATGAAAAGCTTAGTAGAATATGTAATGGATTAAAGATAAGTGAAGAACTTAAGTCTAGACATTTCTCCAGCCTAAGTGGTGGAGAAAAAACTACTATTTTACTTGGAAAGATTCTATTAAAATCCTGTGATTTATTGCTATTAGATGAACCATCCAATCATTTAGATATGGAATCTATCGAATGGTTAGAAAAATTCATAACCGATTATGAAGGTACTGTTATTGTTATATCCCATGATAGATACTTTTTAGATAAAACAGTTAATAAAATAATAGAGATTGAAGATGGAGTGTGTGAAGTTTATTTAGGAAATTATTCCTACTATGTAGAAGAAAAAAACAGAAGATTAATTGAAATGCTGGAGGACTATAAAAACCAACAGAAGAAAATAAAATCTATGGAGGAAGCTGCTAAAAGGTTTAAAGATTGGGGTAATCGCGGAGATAATCCAAAGTTCCACAGAAAAGCTGCTAGTATTCTTAAAAAAATAGAAAAATTAGAAAAGATCAAAAAACCAATTCTAGATCGTCGCAAAATTCAGGTTGAATTCACATCTAAGGAACTTAGTGGCAAGGATGTAGTGAAAATTCATCAAATAAGTAAAGCCTTTAATAACACTACTATACTTAGTAAAATAGATCTTCATATTTATAAAAACGATAAAGTTTCTATATTGGGAAAAAATGGAGCTGGAAAATCCACATTATTTAAGCTAATTACTGGTGAGTATTTACCGGATGAAGGGAAAATATTAATTGGGAACAGTACAAAAGTAGGATACTTACAGCAAAATATAACCTTCAACGATTTGGAGATGTCTGTCTTAGAGGCCTTTAGATCTAACCTTAGTGTTAATGAAGGTGAAGCAAGAAGCATATTGGCTCAGTTTTTGTTTTATGATGAAGATGTTTTTAAAAAAGTAGGAACCTTATCTGGTGGAGAAAAAAGCAGGCTTCGCTTATGCCAATTAATGCATCAAGATGTTAATACATTAATTTTAGATGAACCAACAAATCATCTGGATATTGAATCTAGAGAAATGCTGGAGGATGCCCTTAAAGATTTCGATGGAACTGTAATATTCGTATCCCATGATCGCTATTTTATTAACATGCTTGCAGAAAAAGTTTTTGAGATAAAGGATTCTAAGATCACTGAATATGTTGGAAATTATGACTACTATAAGGAAAAGCAGACTCAGACTTTAGACTTAATTAGTCATAATCAATCAAACTATATAAAGAAAACTGTCGAAATTAAGGAAAAACATAGTTCAAGACAAGGAAAAGACAAACCGAAAAGCATAAAAATAGATGTTAACGCTATTGAAGATAAAATAGAAGCTTTGGAAAAGCAAATCACATTAATCGATGAAGATATGCTTAATAATGCTTCAAACTATGCAGCTTTAGAAAGCTTGCAGATAACAAAAGACAAGCTACAGCAAGAGCTAGATATACTTCTTGAAAAGTGGATGAATTATAACCATTAAATCCATTGGTTTTATAGCCCTAATTATATTTCTATATACAGTATACAAAGTCAAAATACCCAAAAAATTTAGTTGCAAAAATTGTCATACAGGAGTATACTATGTTTGGATTATAATTTATTGAAAGAAGGGTTAACAATGCTGTTAGAAAATGCTAAGAAAAAACTAGTTAAATGTGCAACAGGTCTAGAGCTTCTATTGGCCTTATGTATTATTATTGCTATCGGTATTGGATTAATAACAATAGTTAAATATCTCGTTATTATTTACCAAACTGATGTAACTTACACATATGAGGTATTCAAGAAATTCCTTAGTGTTTCATTGTTACTAGTTATTGGAGTAGAGCTTGTGTTAATGCTATTATCTCATTCAACCAGCAGTATTTTAGAGCTTGTTCTTTTCGCAATTGCACGAAAAATGTTGGTTTATAGTGAGACACCGTGGGATTTACTTCTTGGAACAGCTGCTATTGCAATAGTATTTCTCATTCGTAAGTTTTTAATGTCGCCGAAGTATTCATTTAGAGAAGGTAGAATTATATCTGCTGCCTCGCCTGTACATGCTCTCAATTTTGAAGGAGACCTTGACATTCCAGAGGATAAAGGAAATACAGTAGGAGGCCTTATTTGCCACCTTTCAGAGGAAACCTGTATACCTGTAGAGGAAGGCGCTGAATATGAAATCGGTGATATTACAATGAAGATTTTAAAAATGAAGGATGGCTTAATAGAACAGGTTGTTCTAAATGAAAGTAAAAATGAAAGTAAAAAGGTTAAATCACATTCTTAAATAATTATAGTATATTTTGCTTATTATATCTTTATATAATACTACTAATAACCCGGTAATAAAAACGTATTATTAACAACGTTTTTATTACTGGGTTTTATATGTAAACTGTTGATTTAGAGCGGCTATTTAAACAGATCTACAAATATTTTTGCAATTTCTGGATCAAATTGACTACCTGAGCATTTAACTATCTCTTCAATTGCTTCTTCATGGGAAATTGGTTTTTTATATGGTCTGGAATGGGTCATTACATCGTATGCATCTATAATTGCTATAATACGTGACAATAAAGGAATTTCATTCCCTTTTAATCCTTTAGGGTATCCCCTACCATCCCATCTTTCATGATGGAATAGTACATATTTTGATATATGCATTAATTCTGGTGTAGTATTAGCAATTCTATAACCTATTTCCGTATGCTTTTTCATCTCTTCCCACTCGGCTTCAGTTAGCTTACTGGGCTTATCTAGAATTATATCAGAGATTGCTATCTTGCCAATATCATGAATTATTGCCAACAAACTTAATTCTGCAATTTTATCACTATCTAGTTCTAGCTTCTTTCCCAATCTAATACTTAAATCCTTCATTCTCTGGGCATGTTCTTCGGTTTCATTGCTTCTTTCATATAATGATTGCTGAAGTGACAAGATTATATTACTTCTCATACTGGTTTCTTCCATAAGCTTATTTCTATACATTTTCTCTTCAGCTTCTTTTTTAACTTCCTTCATGTTTTTGAATTTATCTTGTTTTACAGCGAATCCAGTTGCAATACTTATTCTAATAGGAGTGTTCTTAGATTCTAACCGTAATTGATCAATACGCTTACAGACCTCTCTAGCATCAGACTCATTTGAATTGGGGAGCATTATTGCAAATTCGTCGCCACCCCATCTGCAAACGATATCATCAAAACGACAGGCTTTTTTCAGTATTTCAGCAATTGTAATTAATAGCTTGTCTCCTTCCTGATGCCCAAATACATCATTAATAAGCTTAAGACCATTTACGTCACCAATAATAATAGCTAAAGGATGTTGATTCTCTGCATCCAGCTTTTCTAGTATTTCTTCAAAGTAAGCTCGATTATATAATCCTGTCAATTTATCATGATAACTTAAGTATTTTATATGTTCTTCTGCCTTTTTCTGGGCAGTAATATCAGTATATATTGCATGATACCCTATTATTTCACCATCAACTACAGTTGCCCCTCCACGAAGCTTTACATCTATAAAACTACCATCCTTTTTAATTCTCTTAGACTCTATATCCAAGTCGCTCCTATTAAATGCCATTATATCAATATTTTTTGCATCGTTAATGTACTCTTCTGTAACAATTAGATTATTTAAGTGATTACCTTTGCATTCCTCCTGGGAGTACCCAAACATTTGATAAAATTTTTCATTAATCTGTATAATGTTTCCCTCCATATCCATGTGCACTATAGCGTCTGGTGAGTATTTAAAGAGAGATTCCAATATTTTTTGCTGTCTTCTTATTTTAGCTTCAGCCTTCTTAATAGCACGTATATCTGTATATATAGCATAACCACCAACTGTTTTATTTTTTATTATAATTGGTGCTCCCTTTACTATCAAGTGAAGAGGTTTACCTTGTTTATTAAAACGGATAACATCCTCCAAAAGGAAGGGTTTACCCTCCAGTACAGTTCTAATCCCAAAATTATTTAGCTTTCCCTCTGTATCTACAACTTCACTTATTCTTTTACCTTTTATTTCACAGTCATTATACCCAAACAATTCTGTAAATCTAGAATTTATGTCCAATATTTTTTCATCACTATCAAAGTAAGCAATGGCTTCTGGTGAATTATTAAAAAGAGACTCAAAAAGGTTTTTTTGATATTGTATAGCTTCCTCTGCTTCTTTTCTCTTATTTATATTCATATGGGTACCAACCATTCTTATGGGCTTACCCATATGATCCCGAACCATTACCTTTCCCCTCTCATGAATCCACATATAGGTACCATCCTTACACATTAACCTATACTCAACTGAGTAGATGGGAGAATTACCATCAATATGATCCTTTAATTCCTTCAAAACAGTTTCTTTATCTAGAGGATGAAGATGCGAAGTCCAGCTATCTAATGAGTCATTCATCTCAGTTTTTGTAAATCCACGCATTTTTTTATATTGATCAGAACGAAAAATCTTATTATTTAATATATCCCAGTCCCAAACTCCATTTTCACTTCCTTCAAGGGCAAAATACCAACGTTCTTCACTTTCTGTCAGTGCTTTTTCATTTTCCTTTAAACGATTATAGTGATCATGTAATACTTCCTCATTCGCCTTCAATTGCTGCAATGCTGCCTCCAGCTCTTCATTCAATTCCTGTAGCCTTTGCTCATTCTCTTTTAAAATAACCTCTTTCTTTTTCATATCCGATACATCACTAATAAAACCCTCTAAAAAGTAATTTCCTTCAATATCCTCCACTAACCTCATGTTTAATACTGCTGCTACTATACTACCATCCTTACAATAATATTCTATTTCATAATTTGAAAGTCTACCTTCTTTTTTAATTATATTAGTTAGCTCTTCTCTATTTTTCTTAACATATACCTGTTCTTCAATGTTATGAACAGATTTCAAGACATCATCAGGTGAATCGTATTTTAAAATATGAGCAAATAACTTGTTTACGTATAGAAACCTAGCATCCAGTGTACTGCGAAAGATTCCCATTAATGCATCATCAAACAAAGTCATATTAGTATTTTCATATTTTTTATTGATCATTGGATATCACCTCTTTCATCCTAAATTTTTTCTTTTATTGCCCTAGGAAACTTCAACTTCCTATGAATACGGGTTTGATAAGGGGGCATTATCTACATATTACATTAAATGCTCTTTATTTTTACATGAACTGTCGATTATAATAGATATATACAAGGGGGCGATTCTATTGAAAAAAAGACAATTTATTATTTTAATACTCTTATTAAGTACTATTTCTACAGCTTATTACTATTTTAGTAATAAGGAGCTTTCAGCAGACCAGATAACGTTAATTAATGTTTATAAATTCGACAATGAACTGGTTACTTCCTTCAATTCTGTTGAAGATATTTCTGAAATTGATGTAATCGCCTCTTTAATAAATTCTTCATTAAAAACAAAGGAGATAGTTAATGCCGAATTGGACCAAAGACTTGAAATTACTATAAATAATAGAATCCTCTACTATGATCTATTTGTGGATTTCGATAATCAGGAACTTTATATTTTAAAGAATGGTAAAGGAGATTTTTTAAAGACCTCAAATGCCAGCATGCAGGAGTTTCTATTGATTAATGGATTAGAATCAATATATCCTACATATGAACCACCTCTAGTTTCATTGAATCAAAATAATGTCACAAATATTTTAACCCCTATTTCTTTTATTTGGAATTATTTGAAAATAGATGGAAACTACTATATACATACTATGGATCAGTTAAGTAGCCCAGCCACAAGTGCTTTATCCCTTAACCCGGATGATATACTAGAGCTTGATTTTTCCATTGTCCCAGATAGTATTACTATTGAGGTTATGAAGGATGGCAAAACACTAAAAGAGCTTGCAATGATAAATAATACCTTTAAACCATTAGAAGGTAATGGCACCTTCACTTACACAATAACTTTAGGTTTTGAAAAAACTTATGAAAAGGATTACTATGGTACCATAGTATACTCTTTTCTTGGTAAAATGGATTTACCACCTAAAGTTACAATTCAAAACTCTAAAGTTTCCCCAGGTGGCTTATTTGTTATAAAGCTTGAGAATCTCGATGATAATCAAGTACCAATCATACAACAAGACATAACTGATAATATTGAAGTACATAATTTTGATGACTATAAAATCGCCATCATTCCCCTTGATTATTGGGTCAAAACTGGAGATTATCCATTGGAGATATACCTTGAATCAAACTCAGAAAATCAGCTTATTTATCAAGGTAGCCTAGAAATTATTAATCGAGATTTTAGAAAGCAGTACCTTGTAATAGATTCTAAAATTGAAGAGGCAACCCGTAATGATGCTGCTTACGAAGAATTCGCTAAATATTTTACACCAGTACGTAAAAATAGTGAGCCATCAAAGCTTTGGGAGGGAGATTTCATTATACCAGTTGAGGGTAGACTTACAACAGAATATGGTATGATGAGATTTGTTAATGGTTCTCTTGCATCAAGTCCCCATTCTGGTTTAGATTTAGCTGCCCCAAAGGGCACTCCAATATTAGCATCCAACGGAGGGAAAGTTGTTCTATCAATGAATCTAATATTGACTGGTGAAACAATCGTCATAGACCATGGATTAGGCTTTTTCACAGTATATTATCATATGGACCAACGTTATTCTATTGAGGGTGATATGGTTACTAAGGGAGAAACAATTGGTACTGTTGGTTCTACTGGCTTTTCAACAGGGCCCCATCTTCACTGGACAACCTCCTATTATACCACCAATATTGACCCATATATGCTTATAGATTGGGAAGGGTTAGAATAAGTTAAGAGTTGAGAGCGAAAAGATAAAAATTAAGAGTTAAGAGTTAAGAGTTAAGAACATATTATTTAAATGTTGAATGTTGAATGAAAAAAACAAAAATAAAAATAAAGAGTTTAAGGGTTAAGAGATATAAGAAAAAAAGATAAAAGCAGGTGTTTAACACCTGCTTCACTAATTTTTTGTTCATTTGCACTATCATAAATATATTGAAGAATTACCCTTGCAACTTCCTCGAGCTTTTCTTTATTTATTTGATCGATAGTATCGTATGGCCTATGATATATTTCATCAAATACCTGTTGAGAAAGATGAATAAACATTACTGCATCTGCTCCAGCATTACCAAAAACCGAATGATCACTTCGACCGTTGTCAGAACTAGTTCTAATTCTTGTATTTTGCTGCAGTGCAACTTTGGTTAAATCTCTATATAACTGATCATTTGCATTAGTATATAGTAGCATTAATTCAGAATTATTTGCCCCCACCATATCGAGATTAATCATCTTTAAATTATTAGGATTATGTTCCATTTTCGATACATAATGGTAAGCCCCTAAGAGTCCATGTTCTTCCCCATTAAAGGCAATAAACTCTATATTAAAGGGTGGTAAGTTCTCCATGTTTGAAATCACCCTTGCTATTTCCAGCATAGCGCCGACACCGGATGCATTATCAAGGGCACCATAGTTTACTTGACCATCTGCATCTACTCCAAAGTGATCAAAATGAGCAGAAATTATTAATGTGTCATCTGTTTCTTCAGCAGCAGGTAGTCGACCAATTACATTGGCCGCACTTACATTTGGATAATTAACACTACTAGATACACGAAGCATATAATGATCATTTTCATAGCTCTCGAGGGTCTGAAGTACCTCTGGGGTAATAAGTATCATTGGTTTACTAATAGAGTTAATGGGTGAACGAATAATTGACATGAATTCTGAAACTATGCCACCGCCATATCCACTAAATGGCTGGTGTACATATAAAACCAGTGGGAATTCACTCTTATTACTAGCCTCACGAAGCTTTTGACTAGTAATAGATCCCAGGGCATTAATGTGTTGTTGATCTATTATTAGCACGGTTTCCTCACCTGCTGAAGCTGCTTCGTCCTTTCGTTGGATTAAAAATGGTGCTTCTATTTCATATGAAACATCTCTAAAGGTAGCCCTTCCTAATTGATTATAGCTAATTATATTATGTATCTTAATGTAATCCTTACGGTAAGTGAAGCTTTCTTCAACAGCTCCATCTTCATTAATCAATTCTAAAACAACTGGACTATTATATAGTATTGTCTGTATATCAAAATGCTGATAATAGCTATCATCATCTCCTCCCGGCAGTAACCCAAAGGCTTCAAATTGATCTTTAATATATTCTGCTGCCAATTCATTACCTTCTGTTCCTGGATTTCTTCCTAAAAATCCATCTGAAGCTAGTTCAGCTACATGCTGATAAGCTGCTTCTCCATCAAAGGCATCTAGGTAATCTTGTAGGTCTACTGTGCTCCAATTATTTTTTTCGATACCATCACTGCTACAGCCACTAAAGATAACAGCTAATGCAATTACTAAGCTAAGTATTGCAGTTTTATAGTTTAGAGTATATGGTTTACCTTTAAAAAGCTTAATAATAATCCCCCCCTGACCCATATAGTATATGTTTATGCTTATGTAAATATATTTTATCATAATAATTCTTTTTTCCATATATTGTTTACAAACATTAACGAGAATTTAAAATATTCAAATCCATAAAAAAAGAATCCTAAAAAGGATTCTTTCAGATTGCAGACAAAGTAATATCTATTTAGCAAACTCGATTTTTAAAACTTAAGTAAATAATCAGTGAAGTTAAAATAAAAAGAGCGAAAAGATAATCAGATAAGAGTTTTCAACTGTTTGAGCGAAAGCGAGTTTTGAAATCTCCTGATTATCTTTAGCTCATTCCAGACTTGGTTCTGAGCGGATTTACGTAGTTTCGAAAATATGAGTTTGTCTATAAATCCTAAAAAGGATTCTTTTTCTTCTATCTATCTAACTAGCCAACCACCATCTACACATAGTACATGTCCGTTCATATAATCTGATGCCTTTGATGAAAGAAATACTGCAGCTGCTGCTAAATCTTCTGGTTTTCCCCATCTTGCTGCAGGGATTCTCCCTAAAATTTCTGCATTTCTCTTTTCATCAGCTCTTATAGGAGCTGTGTTGGCAGTTTCAATATAGCCTGGTGCAATGGCATTTATTTGTACATTTTTCTCTGCTAACTCATTGGCAAAGGCCTTTGTTAGTCCTGCAACTCCATGTTTAGAGGCTGTATAGGATGGAACAAATTTCCCCCCCTGGAATGATAGCATAGAAGCAATGTTTATTATTTTACCGCTTCCTTGCTCTACCATGTACTTGGCAGCAACCTTAGATAAATAATAGATGGAGCTTAGATTTAAATCTATTACCTTCTTCCACCCCTCATTATCTCCTTCTAACAACGGTGCTCTATGAATTGTTCCTGCATTATTAACTAGAATATCTATTCTGCCATAGGCTTCTATACATTTTTCCACTGCTCCCATAGCATCATCTTCTTTATCTAAATCTCCATGGGCAAACTTTACTTTTCTTCCTAAAGCTTCGATCTCGTTGGTTATTTCCTCTTTATTTCTTGTCGAGTGGGTAAAAAGAAATAGATCTGCTCCTGCCTTAGCAAGATTTTTTGCAATAGCCCAGCCAATACCACTATTTCCACCGGTTATCATTGCTACCTTTCCCTCTAATCCAAAATGCTCGTAAAGATATTCAACTGTTGCCATAGCTATAACCTCCTTATTAAGTTTAGTAAACTACTATAGTAGGTCTCTATTATCAATATGATCCATATCAGTAAAGGTTTGATTTTCTCCCACCATACCCCAGATAAATGTATACTTCTTTGTTCCTACCCCTGAGTGTATAGACCAAGAAGGTGAAATAACAGCTTCTTCATTTCTCAAGATAATATGTCTAGTCTCTTGAGGCTCTCCCATCATGTGAAATACCATTGCATCTTCGTCCATATCGAAATAAAAATAAACTTCCATTCTTCTATCATGAGTATGAGAAGGCATAGTATTCCAAACTGAACCTTCATCTAATAATGTCATTCCCATCAATAGCTGACAGGATTTACAAACATTTGGATGTACATACTGATAAATGGTTCTCTTGTTAAGCTCTTTTTCCGAGCCTAAGTGTACAGGATTAGCATCCTTAATATTAATTTTAACCGTTGGATATTCCCTATGGGCTGGAGCCGAATTTATGTAAAACTTAGCTGGATCAGCATTGTTAGCTGATTTAAAAATAACATCCTTTATTCCAAGACCCACATAAAGGCCGTCTCTTTTATCCAATTCATATTCATTTCCATCAAGCAGTACTGTTCCCTTACCACCAATATTAATAATTCCAAGCTCTCTTCTTTCCAAAAAATATTCTGCTCCAATTTCTTTTCCAGCCTCCAGCTTTAATTCTTTTTCTACTGGACACACTGACCCTGCAATAATCCTATCAATATGGGAGTAAACCAACTTGATTTCATCCTTCTTAAAAAGGCCTCCTATATGAAATTCTTCACGCAATCTACTGGTGTCGTAAGCTTTGGCGTCCTTATTGTTTGATGCATATCTAATCTCTAGCATCTAAATACCTCCTTTTAAATTTATATACTATCAATAATCTATCAGTTTAAACAACCTATGACATTTGTCTTAAAATTCATTTTAATATTGGAATTATTCTATAAATGTAATATCTTCAACATCAGACATTATAAATGGTTTACCTACAACATTTTCCGTCTTAAAGTTTCTTACGGTTACATTTTTAGCATTTCCAATAAAAAATCCTGCTTTCACTTGCTCTTCTAAAAAGCTCATCATGGCAGGATGCCCTGGCTTTGCATCTTTAGCAAATGAAACCTTAATATTTTCAAGTATTATATTTTCTACTTTTTTTTCTGGAAGACCATAAATAAATCCAGCTGCTACTTCACAATCTTCACATATCATGTCTTTTAGATATATGTTTCTGATAACAGGTGTTCTTTCATCTACAGGGAGCTCTTCTTTACTCCATACATATTCAGTCTTCCCATCTGGATCACAGAAATAAAAAGCATTTATGACAAAGGGAGTTAATACTTTTTTCATTATAATATTTTCAGCATTAATACCATTGATTATTCCATCTTTACCTCTACCTCTTCTAGTCTTTATTCTTATACCCCTATCTGTCTCTTCAAATATACACCTTATTGCATAAACGTTTTTTACTCCTCCTGCCATTTCACTCCCAATAACTATTCCACCATGTCCAAATTTCATATGACAGTTTCGTATTATTATATTTTCTGAGGGAGTTTTAAGTCTTGCTCCGATATAAAGTTTTCCAGACTTTATGGCAATACAATCATCTCCAACAGAGAAATCAACCCCAATAATATCAACATTTTGGCATGACTCGGGGTTAATTCCATCTGTATTTGGAGAATCCTTTGGATTTATAACCTTTAAGTTAATAAGTTTTATATCCTTTGAAAAAATAGGATGAATAGTCCATGAAGGTGAATTTTGAACTGTAACACCCTCAATTAAAACATTGCTGCAATCCTTTAAGAATATAGTTCTGGGTCTCCATGCAATTTTTTGCTTTTTTGCATCCTTCCACCAGTTATCAAAGGAAGCATTACCATCGATAATTCCTTCACCGATAATCTTTACATTACTTAGTCCAATACCGGTTAATAGACTAGCAAAGGAATTTACTGGTTCACCTTCCCATGAGCCTAAATAGAATTCATCCTTTTCATCGGTAGTTTGAGTCAATCCAGGTAAAATAGGATAATCTTCTCTAATTACGCTGCCTAAAAGTATAGCTCCTTCTTGAATTTCCAAGGTTATATTGCTTTTAAGGAAAATGGGTGTGGTTAAATATGTTCCTTTAGGAATAACCACCCTTCCATTTTCAGGACAAGCCATTAAAGCAGCCTGTATTGCTGCAGTATCATAGATATCTCCTGTTCCTTTTGCGCCAAATTCCATTACGTTTAAGGAAACATATTCTTTCTCAGTTTTAAATATCTT
The DNA here is from genome assembly GCF_900101495.1 of Alkaliphilus peptidifermentans DSM 18978. GTDB lineage: Bacteria > Bacillota > Clostridia > Peptostreptococcales > Natronincolaceae > Alkaliphilus_C > Alkaliphilus_C peptidifermentans. The sequence goes on along the minus strand of NZ_FMUS01000006.1, from coordinate 103,460 downwards.
AATACTACTTTTTTTATCTGTTTTAGAGTCCTTTAAATATAATTCATATTCTTTATCTGGTTCCAGATTAAATAGAGTTACTACATTTTTATTAGTTGTTCTAACTAATTCTTCATTTGCATAAATCTGATACTCATAATCTGTGTAGACACACAGATCATTCATTACTTCTATAGTAGCTGTTCTGGATGATATTGTAATAATTTCAAATCTCATAATTCACCTCTACATAGCTTATTACAATGGTATTAACCATAGTCTTATTAACCTTTTAATCCTGAAGTAGTTATACCGTCTACAAAGTGTTTTTGTGCTATGAAGAATACTACCAGAGATGGTATCAATACAATAACTGACATTGCAATAATTTGATTCCATTGAACCAGTGCACTAGCATCCATAGACATTTTGAGGGCAATGGATACTGGATATTTCTTAACACTTGATAGATAAATTAATGGTCCTAAGAAGTCATTCATTGTCCACATGAATTGGAAAAGGGCAACTGAAATCATTGCTGGTTTTAGTATTGGTATTAGAATATACAATAATACTTGTAGTGAGTTGCAACCGTCAATGACTGCTGCTTCTTCTAAGTCCTTTGGTATACCCTTCATAAATTGTATCATCATAAATACAAAGAATGCATCAACTGCAAAAGCTGCAGGTACTATTAATGGCTTATAGGTGTCTAACCAATTAAACTCTCTAAACATCAAATATTGAGGAATTCTTAAAACAACATTTGGTAAAAGTAATGTTGCAATCAAAATTGAGAAAAGATATTTTTTTCCTGCAAACTTAAATCTAGCAAACCCATAGGCAGTTACTGTTGTTGAAATTACTGTCAAAATAACCTTAGGGATTACGATTTTAAAGGTATTAATAAAATAAGTTGTAAAGGTGTACTCTGTTGATGTTTTCCAACCTCTTACATATCCTGAAAAATCAAATTCCGACGGTAAAAAACCAATAGAAGTAAAAATTTCTGCATTAGATTTAAATGATGCTCCAACAAGCCAAACTAATGGATATAACATAAATAGCCCAACTATTGCTAAAATTGCATATCGAATGCCTTCATTTATTTTTGTTCTTCTTACTCTTCTTTTTCTCAGTATTAGATCATTCTCTAATATTGCATTATTCACTTGTGTGGTTTCTTGTTTTTGTTTTGTTTCCTTTGCTTTCATTATTCATCTCCCCCATCATAGTGAACCCAATACTTCTCAGACTTAAAGGTAATTAATGTGAAAATCATTATAATAATGAATAAGAACCAAGAAAGCGCGCTACCATAACCCATTCTAAAGTATTTAAATGCATTATCATAAATATAGAGAGGAAATAAATAGGTTGAGTATAACGGTCCACCTCCAGTTATGATATAGGGTCCATTAAATTCTTGAAAGGCTTGTACCAGTTGCATAATAAAATTAAAGAATACAATGGGTGTAATTAATGGTAATGTTATCCTAAAGAAAATACTAACCTTTGAAGCTCCATCAATCCTGGCTGCTTCGTATAGGGACTCTGGTATATTTTTTAATGCTGCTAAGAATATAACCATTGGTGAACCAAATTGCCATACACGTAGTAGACTGATAGTAAATATCGCATATCTTGGATTACCTAACCAACTGATTGAGCTTATTCCAAAGAAACCTATGATCAGATTAATTAAACCACTATCCGAGAACAAGAATCTCCATAAAACTGCGATTGCAACACTCCCCCCTAAAATCGAAGGTAAGTAATATGCTGTTCTAAAGAAGTTTACTCCTTTAATTTTAAAGTTTAAAATATAAGCGATAAAAAGTGCAAATGACAGCTTTAATGGTACAGTAACAAATACATATATAAACGTAGTAGTAATAGACTTTTTAAATAGTTCATTTTCAAACATTGTTCTATAATTATCAAGACCCACAAAGCTAGGTGCTGACATCAGGTTGTAATTAGTAAAGCTCAGTAAAAAGGATGCAATAAACGGAAATGCTGTAAAAATCATTAAACCTACTAACCAAGGTAAAATATAAATGACACCTTCATATTTCTTTAGCTTCATGCCTGCCTCCTTCTAGGAATTACAGGGGAGAGAATCTCTCCCCCCCAAACCTACTTAGCTAATTCTGCTACTAATCTATTTACTGTTGTTATAATTTTCTCTGCAACTTGCTCTGCATTTAAGATTCCGTATCCGAATTCTTCCATTGAGTTTCTATAGAAGGCTTGAAGCTCTGCATCTTCAAAGTATGGTGAAATACCAGCACCTAAGTTTTCTTTAACCTTTACATTTCCTTCATAGGTTAGTCCTTCTAATTTGCCTTGACCTTCAAGAGTTGCTAGCGCACTAAGGTTTGCAGGAATACCTCTTGATGTTCCTAAAATTGCTGAAGCTTCTGGGTCAGAAACTAGGAAATCTAAGAATTTAGCTGCTGCTTCTGGGTGTTTAGTATTCTTATTGATAGAGTAAACCATAGAAACCTTTGCTAAAGCAGATTTGTTTGGTCCAATATCCTTTAAGAAATCACCTGTTACTATTTTTTGATCTCCCTCAAGGGCTGCTTGGAACTTAGCAATTGCACTGTCCCATTCATAGGTTCCACCATATTTACCTTGAATCCAGCTTGGAGTTTGGTCTACAGGAACATCACCTGCTGCACCTCTAACTTCCAGTGAAGGTGTTACTCCTTCGTCTACCATTTTCTGATAGAAGTTTAATCCGTCAATTAATTCATCCTTTGTGTATGCTACTTGATTGTCTGCACCAATGAAGGGCTTACCAGTTTTTTGCTCTAGATAGTATAATACCATTAAAAATGCATTATATTGATCTAAATCAAATGGATAATAGTCTGCACCTAGCTCAGCCTTAAAAACTTCTGCTGCTGCAAATAAATCTTCAAAGGTTTTTGGAATTTCCACGCCTGCTTTTTCATATGTGCTTTCATTGAAGTAAAACACTTTACCACCGATTCCAACAGGTAGTCCATTTAATTTGCCATTAATTGTAGTTTGGTCTAATAATGCTTTATCATAGTTGTCTAGCGTAATAATATTACTAACTTGGTTTAAATCATAGAAACCATTACCATCCTTAGAGAATAACCATAACCAGTTCCAGTTAACTTGTATAACGTCAGGAGCTGTGTTACCCACCATTTGTGTTGTTACCTTCTCTTGGTGACCTTGCCATCCACCGTATTCAGCACTGATTTTAATTCCAGGATTTTTTTCCTCAAATAATCTGATGGCCTCTAAAGTTGCTTCATGTCTAGCATCTCCACCCCACCAAGAAAATCTTAAGGTTACCTCTTCTGGTTCCCCATTTCCATCGTTGTTGCCTGTGCTTGTATTACCAGCACATGCTGTAAGCAGTAGAACTAATGCCACAAAAATCGATAACACTTTAATCTTTTTCATTATAATTCTCCTCCCTTTATTTATTGCCTATAATAATAGCTTAAATGTACTATCATTTTAAGCATAAACTTAACTGAACAACTTAACCATACTATCCATTTCCAGCTCAATATATAAGATTAAGACATAATATTTAAAAACATATCGACTTTATATAATATAGTTTCTTCAAGGTGCTGTTTTATGAATTCCTGTAAAAACAGCATTAGTTACTACAATAACACCCTTTGGGAAGCTTGGCAACGGCCAAACTTTGCCAAAGCAAATTATATTATTATCAAGATAATTTTAGTATCTCGCTGTAGGTCATTAGAAAAGCTCCAACTCCCTTATGATCATTGATGACAGGCTTCTCTGAAATATAATATTCGTAGCTTCCATCCCTGTAGGGGACGTTTCCAAGCCCTGCAACACCACATATTCCATCTAACTCCATAGTTTCAGTATTTAGATATAATTTAACTGTTCCGTTGAAGGCTTTTACTCCGTACTCCCTTAACTCCAACGGTAAATATCCCAGCCTTACTCCCTTTAATATAGAATAAGCAATCATTAATGTTCCAGATGTTTCTAGATAATTCCCTTCGCGATTTCCTTCATCTATTACCTGATACCACATTCCACTTGCATCTTGGTACCTAAGTAATCCTTCTATTGCCTCTATAAGCATTGATTGTATATCTCTTTTAAAGTCTGAATTCTCTTCTATAATCTCTAGTGTATCAACCATCGCCATAACGAACCAACCCATAGCCCGCACCCAAAAGTTTTCGGATAAGCCTGATTCTTTATTGCACCATTTTTCTTTTCTACTCTCATCATAGCCATGATAATATAGTTGCTTCTCAGCATCCCATATTCTTTTCCTTACGTTTAAGAACTGCTGATGAATGTCTTCATATCCTTCTTTATTATTAAATGTTTTTTCATACTTTGCATAAAATGGCATTGCCATATATAGACCATCTAACCATACTTGGTTAGGATATATTTGTTTATGCCAAAAACTCTTTTCATTATTTCTAGGATGTTTTTTCAGCTGCTCCCTTAATAGATTCAGGGCTTTTTTGTATTTATCATCACCAGTTGTTTCTAATGCATCAAAAAGAACCTTCCCAGAATTAATATTATCGATGTTATATTCATCTGCTTGATAATTCAATGGCTGTCCTTCTACTGAAACTAACTGATCTAATTGGTTCAAGATAAAAGAAAGATACTTATCCTCACCAGTGGTTTTGTATAGGTTTAAGGCTCCGATAAAAACACATCCATCTTCGTAATTCCACTTTTCTCTATATCGCTTAAAATTCTTTAGGTAATTATCTACATATTTTTGTATATCCATCATATAACTCCTTATTGTTAAGATTTAAAATTAAGTTCTTAGCAATACTGCTTAAAGTATAATACTTAGTTCTTTATTCACCACTACAGTGATATATTTTCTTCACTTTCAAAATCAAACAAATGACATTTACTTAAATCAAACCAAAACTTATAGCTTCCTCTTAAGGAAATTTGTTTTACTTTTTCTGGATTTAACCTAGAAATAAATTGGTTGCCAGCCATATAAAAATAAACAAATTCTTCATTACCCATTTGTTCAACCACAGATACTTCGCCAGTTGCATAATTATTCTCTTCATTAGGATTGGTTTCAAAGGATTTTATATTCTCTGGTCTTATACCAAACCATACCTTTTTCCCTACATAATTCTTTACCTTGCTGGCTTTTTCTTCTGGAAGAAGGAACGTAAACTCTCCAATTTTTAACCAAGCTTTATCTTTTTCACTAATTAGTTCTGCTTCAACAATATTCATAGCTGGTGCCCCAATAAAGCCTGCAACAAACTTATTGGCTGGTTTGTTGTATAAATTTAAAGGTGTATCTACCTGCATGATTTCACCAAATTTCAATACACAAATTCTATCTCCCATTGTCATGGCTTCTACCTGATCATGTGTTACATATATCATGGTAGCAGGTTGCCCCTCTTCTTTTAACTGTTGATGAAGCTGACTAATACGTACCCTCATTGATACTCTCAATTTTGCATCTAGGTTTGACAATGGTTCATCGAATAAGAAAACTTCTGGCTTTCTTACTATTGCTCTTCCAACTGCCACCCTTTGCCTTTGGCCCCCAGACATTTCTTTAGGTTTTCTATCTAAAAGATCTGTTATTTCTAGTTTTTCTGCTGCATCTCTAACTCTTTTATCGATTTCATCCTTAGGTGTTTTTTGAAATTTTAGCCCAAAAGCCATATTATTATAGGCTGTCATATGAGGATACAATGCATAGTTTTGGAATACCATTGCTATTCCACGATCCTTTGGAGGGACTTCGTTTACACATCTATCTCCAATCCATATTTCTCCACCTGTGATATCCTCCAGACCTGCTATCATTCTTAAAGTTGTAGACTTAGAACATCCTGATGGACCTACAAATACCATGAACTCTCCATCTTTAACCTCTAGATCAATTCCATGGACTGCTTTAAAGCCATTTGGGTATTCTTTTTCAATTCTTTTCAACACTACCTCAGCCATAATTACTCTCCTTTTTATGTTTGATTCTGTTTTATTAGAGAAATTACATTTGTACTCTTTGCTTAGACAAAACCCATTGTTTGAAAACGTGTTCAAGACTAGCGAATCTTTATTTATCAATGTTTAATTGTGTTTTTATTGAATTAATGCAAACGTGTTCAAAAGTTTTAAATAATTAATCTTGAAAATAATTATGGATTAAATCCGTTCATGCAAACGTGTTCAACTAGCCAGATAATTGATTTTTCAAGATTTAGTGAGATAATGATTGTAAACGTTTTCTAGTTTAAATTATATAATAATTTCTACAATTTTGTCAATAACAATGATTAACTTATATTGTCATTTTGTTATTATCTTATCAACTTGTCAAAACAAGTTGCAACTGAAAATTTATGCTTATTTGAAACTATTCATATTCATTTTGTCTATTGGGGTTAGTTTATAACTTTGTGAATTACTATCATCTGTGCTACTGTTCTCAACGATTAGTATTTGAGCTCCTGGTTTTAAAATAACTGCATGCCATTGCTTTTCTTTTACGGTATATAATTTGTAGTTTATCATTTCTTCAGCTTGAATTTCTCCAAATTCATCTTCAAATCCAGCCGTAAAAATTTTCGCCTCTCCCTTTAATAGCAAGAATACTTCATCGGTTTCTAGATGACGACCAAAGAATTGTACTCCCTCCAGGGAATTATTATTTTCCTTATAGCTTAATTGTGCTATTCTCCATGACTTGTAATCCTTAAGTGGAACAAATCCGTTGCCTTCTATTCCGATTACCTCCAGCATAGTCATTCCTCCAATTAAATAATGTCTATTTATTCAAGCTAACATTTCAATAATCAAGTTTGTCTAACTTGTTATGGTTTATATTTCTTTATTTATAAAGGTCCAAAAGGTTCCACCAAATATATTTTCAACGTCTCTATTTATCTCTTCTTTTGTAATTATCCAATTATTAACCAACAAGTCGTTATATTTATCGATTAGCACTTTTTCAATAATTTTACGTGAATGTGTCCATTTATAAATAAGTTGATCTAATACCCTTGCATCAGAATGCTGCGGAATAAAGGATAATCCTAATGTTTCCATCCTAATACGTGTCATTTCTTCAATAATACTTGGGTTATTTAAAAACCACCAGCAACCAAAAACCATAAGATTTCTAAATTTTCTTGCAGTGATAGCTAGCTCATGCTGATTTTCTCTTGATAGCATTGTTACCATGAACTTGTTTTTAGAATAGGTTTTGCATAGATACTCAACAACCTCAATGTTGGATTTGCCTAGTGAGTCTCCTGCTAAGCCTAGATCATAGTTAACTAATTTATTAACGCCAATCATCATTGCAAATGGTATGTTAAACTCACTACAAACTGGTACAATACACTGTTCTATAATTCTAGAGCGATCTGAGGCCTCTGGAAGCATAAAAGTTGGAGGTAAGGATACTGCCATATAAAGGGAGCTTGTTTTTTTGATCCAATCCTTTAAAAACCTTTTAATTTCTCCTATTGTTTCCTCATCTAAATTCCTGCTGACATTATAACCCCATTCTTGTAGCTTTATATAAGTGGTCTCATACTGATTTAAAAGAGGATCAATCCTAAGGGCTGCTTTAAATCTCGAGTCTTTATTTCCAACTAATTCCCAAATTGGCTGCTCTAGACTATCAAAGGGATCGTTGGTCATTACAACTTCTTTAACTCCTGCAACTTCAAAAACCTTACTAATATATTCATCTACTGTCATATCGTTAAAATATTTTCTATAGGATTCCAGGTCCCTTGTAGAAAGATCAAGACCTAGCTTTGCAAGGACTGTTAACACACCTCTTTGGGCTTCACTTACTGGACTATTTTGAATAAATAAGGTTTCCCATATTAAATTGGCTTGTTCTTTTTTAGAAAGCTTAAAGAACTCATTGTAGCTCATTGTTGAATATCTAAAAAATTCGGCAATTAAATAATGATATGTTAATAGTTCATCAATTCCCCAAAGCAATAAATTTTTAAATCCTGTAGAATAGATGTGTGTATGAACATCTGTAATTTCAACATTATTTACTGCTTCCTCAATAACCAATTTTAGTGTGGTTTGATCTGTAATTTTCATTGTGTTCTTCCCCCTTCTATAATGTAACTCCTGTTTTAAAAATTGCAATTTCTCTAAAATTATTCTTTTCATTATTTACTAATTCACCACTGGCTACCTTGATGATATAATGAAGGAACTGCTCTAGGACTTCCTCCATAGATGCATCTTCCACAAGTCCACCTGCATTAAAATCAATCCAATGGGGTTTTAAATTGAACAAATGACTATTTGTTGAAATCTTCATAGTTGGTACAAAGCTACCGAAGGGTGTTCCTCTACCAGTTGTAAAGAGCACCATTTGACAACCTGAAGCTCCTAAGGCTGTAGCTGCCACCAAGTCATTGCCAGGAGAATTCAAAAGATTAAGCCCTTTTTTATTAATAATTTCTCCATACTTCAGTACATCCACCACCATAGCCTTGCCACCTTTTTGAGTACAGCCGAGGGACTTTTCTTCTAGGGTGGTAATTCCTCCCTCTTTATTTCCAGGTGAAGGATTTTCATATACAGGTTGTTTATGCTCTATAAAGTATTGTTTAAAATTATTTATTAATTCAACAGTTTGATTGAACACATTTTTATCAACTGCTCGACTCATTAGAATTGTTTCAGCTCCAAACATTTCTGGCACCTCTGTTAATACAGTTGTTCCCCCTTGAGAAATCAAGAGATCAGAAAAGGCACCTAACAATGGATTTGCTGTAATTCCAGATAGTCCATCAGAACCACCACATTTCAGACCAATTTTCAATTCAGAAATTGATGTTTCAACTCTTTGGGCTTTTTTCATTTTTTCATATAATTCAGTAAGCAGCTTCAATCCTTCTTCTATCTCATTTGACACCTCTTGAGTTACTAAAAACTTTACTCTTTCTTCATCGTATTCATTAATAGTTTCTTTGAAGGCTGAAATGTAATTATTTTCACATCCAAGACCTAGTACCAATACGCCCCCAGCATTAGGGTGCTTTACTATATCCCCTAATATAGCTTGAGTATTGGCATGATCATCACCTAATTGAGAGCATCCATAATTATGCTTAAAAACCTCGATTGCATCTATTCCTTCTGGTTTCACTTCCTTTTTAAATCTGTTTATAATTGTTTCAGCTATTCCATTTACGCAGCCAACTGTAGGTACAATCCATAGTTCATTCCGAATCCCTACAGATCCATTTCCCCTTACATAACCCTTAAAGGTTAGCTTCGCATCCGCTTCTGTTACATCGCTTAATTCCTGTTGAAAGGTATAATCATTGATTCCCTCTAAATTAGTTTTCATATTATGAGAATGTACCCATTCTCCACATAAAATTTCCTTTGTTGCATGACCTATTGGAGCACCGTATTTAATAATATTCTCTCCAGAGTTTATATCAGATAAAGAAAACTTATGTCCCCTCTTTATGTCTTCCTTCAGCAGTAGAGCCTTATCATCAACTAAAATAGAAACATTTTTATCTATATCTATTAAGGCAACTGCTACATTATCAATACTGTTGATTTTAACAAATTGCTTCATTACAATACCTCCTGTAGCGCCTTTTCTAATCCTAATTCATCTATTTTTATCAAATAGTCTGTTACAGCTTCAGTTAAATTAGGCACTTGGTTTAAATCAGTTTTCCATATCCTTTCATTTCCTAAAACCTCTGTTACCAGATGTTTCAAATAGTCCTCTGTACCGTCATTAGCCTTCCATAGGTCTTTAAATAGATTTAATATATCGGTATCATCGGCTAATTGAATTTTTTCATTATTTCTTTCGCCTTTATAAAAGGCTATTAATGCAGATAATGAAAATACCAGTTTCTTAGGTAACTCCTGTTTTCTACTCTGATATTCTAAAATCGAAGGAAGCACTCTTGTTTCAAACTTTGAAGTTGAGTTTAAAGCTATACTCATTAATTGATGCTTAATAAATGGATTCTTAAATCTATCAATTACTGCATTTGAAAAATTCTCTAGCTCATCCTTTGGTAAGTCTAAGGTTGGGATTATTTCTTCAAATATTGTATCTCTAATATATTTTCCCAGTATAGGGTTTTCCACTGATTCTCGAACTGTATCGATACCATATAGATAAGCTACTGGCACCATGCAAGTATGAGCTCCATTTAATATTCTTACCTTTCTGGTTCTGTATGGTGTCATATCATCAACAACCAACACATTCAAACCTGCCTTATGTGCTGGAAATTCCTCTTTTATCCATGCTGGTCCTTCAATTACCCACAAATGGAAAGGTTCGCCTTCAACCACCAAACTATCCTCATATCCTAGTTCTATTCTAATTTCTTCAATTCTTTCCCGGGGATACCCTGGAACAATTCTGTCCACCAGGCTGTTACAAAAGGTACATGCTTCCTGAAGCCATACTTTAAATTCATCTTCTAGACTCCATATTTCAGCAAGCTTTAAGATGATTTCCTTCAGCTTTTCACCATTTCTATCAATTAACTCACATGGTATAAATACTAGTCCCTTACTTTTATCACCATTAAATGCTTTATATCGATGATATAAAAATGCTGTTAGCTTTCCTGGAAAGCTACTTTGTGGTCTATCCTCTAGGCAATCCTTTTCATTGAGAGCAATTCCTGCTTCTGTAGTATTTGACAAAACTATTTTGAGATCAGGATTCTTTGCAACCTCTAAATATTGCTCGTAATCAGTGTATGTGTTTATTCCTCTAGTAACACAATCCACAACATTGTGTTCACTAATAACGTCACCATCTTTAATGCCATTTAAATAAACAGTATATAAACCATCCTGTTCATTAAGTAAGTGCACTAATCCGTTATCAAGGGGCTGAATAACAACAACGCCACTGTTATACTGACATTCCTTATTCATCTTATCAATCATCCAATTGACAAAGGCCCTTAAGAAATTACCTTCTCCAAACTGTAAAATTCTTTCTGGATATTTCTGATGATTTGAATGGTTTGTTTTATTTAATTTCATATAATTACCTCCCTATTATTGTTAACGTGTGCATAAAAATATAAAAAAATGTCTAAGTAATTATAATTTTCTATAATTACTTAGCAGTTTCTATTATACTAATGATTTAACAGAATCTCTTATTACTAATTCAGTATTAATGTATATCGTATCTTTTTCAACCTTAGTCTTATCAATTAGCTTTATGAGGTTATTTGCACCCTCTTGACTTATTTCCTTGATTGGTCTTTGTACCGTAGTTAATGCTGGTGTTAAAAAGCTTGAAAATATATTGTCATCAAAGCCAATAATTGATATATCCTCTGGTATCTTTAGATTTTTTTCACCAATTGCCTTCATTGCTCCTACTGCCATATCATCGTTTGAGCAGAAAACTGCCGTAGGGAACTCTTCATTATGCAAAAGCTGTTTCATTGCTATATATCCACTTTCAAGATCATAGTTTCCTTTAACAATAAAGTTTCTATTAATTGAAATATTATAATCGACTAAAGCTTCTAAATACCCTTCTTTTCTTTCCTGTGTTGATTTAAAGCCTTCTTTACCTTCAATTATTGCGATTTTTTTATGACCCATATTAACTAAATATTGTACTGCTTTATATGCACCCATTTTGTCATCTGATAAAATATTTACTGATAATCCTTCTTGGAATTCTCTATTCAAAACAACCATAGGTATCTTCCTATCTAAAACATGATAGATAAATGGATTGTCCTTTGTACTTTGACTCATTATAATAATTCCATCAAAATTTGTTTTGCTTATTACATTTAAATCATGATATTCATCTATGCCTTTGACAACTAGATTGTATTGTTCACCAATAACGCTGTTAACCCCTCTAACTACTTCATAGAAAAAATGAGATGAAGTTCCTTTATCAATTGTTGAGAAAAAAAGCCCAATATGATAAGATTTTTCTAAAACTAAGCTTTTAGCATTAAAGTTTGGTGTGTAATTCAGCTCTTTTGCAATTTTTTTAATACGTTTTTTTGTTTCATCATTTATTAAAGAACTATCATTCAAAGCCCTTGAAACAGTTGTATGTGAAACATTTGCAAGCTTTGCAATATCCTTAATTGTCACGCTCATAATACCACCTCAACTATATATTAACACAGTTTGCACACGTTAACAATACTTATTTTATTTTTGCTGATTAATTTATAGAAGAATAAAATATAACTCAGCAGCTATAGTATAATTAAACACATATAGTCTACTGAGTTTCGGAAGAGAAAGAAGATTGGGGGATTATCTTCTAAGGATAATTGTAATTAACTAAACCAAAGGTGTAGGTCTCTCTATAAAATGAATTATATTACCTTCAGGATCTTTAAAAAATATTGTCTTAATTCCCTTTGGATTTGACTTTAATTCATCAATTATTTCTACATTATTTTTCATTAGATTTTCATATTCTTTTTCTGCATTATCAGTGCCAAATGCAATATGTCTAATACCCTGATGCTTATTAGTTTTGGTTTCAGTACTATGATCCATCGGATATATTTCCAGCATGCTTTCATCATCCATCAATAAAAAATAAGTAGGCATTTCTTTTTGATTATCATAGACCACCTTAAAGTTAAAAAGCTGTATATACCAATCCTTTAATAGCTTAGTGTTATTTGCACATATACCTACATGCTCCAATGTCAGCATTTTTACTCACCCTATCTATCTACATATTTTTCAATACCCATAAACTCTCTAACCTGTGTAATTGTTGGGAAACCTTCCATGTCACCCTTCACAAGGGTTGCCATGGCCCCAACAGCATTAGCTAGCTTTCCGCATTCTATTAAACTATAGTCCTTTAAAATACCAGATAAGAATCCTGCTGCAAATCCGTCCCCTGCCCCTACTGTATCCTCTGGCTTATCAATAACATATCCTTCAATAAATTCTTCTTGTCCTTTTCCAGTAATATAGCAACCCTCTTTACCCAGCTTAACTGCTACAATACTAGAGCCCATATTTAAGAATGCTTTCCCTATTTCTATAGGATCTTCTGTGTCTAACAATTGCCTACCCTCATCAGCTCCAGGGAAAACAATATCAGCCATTTTAGCCATTTCTAGAATAACTGATTTAGCTTCTTTGATGTTCCATAGCTTTAATCTAATATTTGGATCAAAGGATATTAAACATTTATTTTCTTTAGCAATTTCTATTACCTTGAATGCAGTTTCCCTTGTTTTCTCTGATAGTGCTAAGGTTATCCCAGTCACATGTAGAATTTTAGATGACTTAATATAGTCAATATCTATGTCGTCTAAAGAAATATCGCTGGCAGCAGAGTATCTTCTGTAATAATATACATTTGGGTTTGCATGGGCAAATCTTTCTTTAAATAGTAGCCCTGTACTTTTTTCATAATCAGTAACTACTCTTGAAACATCTACCCCTTCGCCCCTAATAACAGATTGAATATATCTACCAAATTCATCATTACCAAGTTTAGAAAACCAACCTACGTTATGTCCTAATCTTGCAAGGGCTATTGCCACATTTGATTCTGCTCCAGCTATTGATTTACTAAAATTATGAATATATCTCAAAGGTCCTGTAGAATCAGGATTAAACAAAACCATGGTCTCTCCAAAGGTAATAAGCTCCATTTTATCTTTGTACTCTTCCAGAGCCATCACCCTTCATTAATGTTTCCACCTCTTCAGTAGACACAAGATTTGCATCTCCTGGTATTGTATGCTTTAAAGCTGATGCCGCAACAGCAAATTCTAAAGCTTCCTGTAATGGCATTTCAGTTATCAAGCCATATATTAAACCAGAAGCAAAGGAGTCTCCTCCACCTACACGGTCAACAATTCTTACATCATATTTTTTTGAAAGATATGATTTTTCTCCATCGTAAAGTAGAGCTGACCAACCATTATCTGAAGCCGAGTGGCTTTCTCTAAGTGTTGAAGCTACATATTTGAATCCAAATCTTTCAATCAATTTCTTTGCAACACCTTCATAGGCTTCGTGGTTAATTTCACCCTTAGTAATATCTGTATCATCTGCATGAATTCCAAATACCTTTTCTGCATCTTCCTCATTTCCGATACAAACATCTACGTATGGCATTAAGGTAGCCATTACTTCTCCTGCTTTTTCAGGTGTCCATAATTTTTTTCTGTAGTTTAAATCAACTGAAACTGTAAGCCCCATCTCTTTTGCAGCCTTACATGCTTCCAATGTGATTCCAGCTGCTTTATCACTTAAGGCTGGTGTAATCCCAGTAAAATGGAACCAGTCTATTCCATCAAAAATTTCCTTCCAGTTGAAATCTGATGAATCTGCTTCAGCAATGGCAGCATGGGCTCTATCGTATATTACTTTAGAAGGTCTTTGAGAAGCACCCGATTCTAAGTAATAGATTCCTAATCTTTCTCCACCTCTTGCTATATATGTTGTATCTACACCATATTTTCTTAAGGCATTTACAGCCGATTGTCCTATTTCATGCTTAGGTACCTTTGTAATAAATCTTGCGTCCAAACCATAATTTGCTAAAGAAACACAAACATTAGCTTCTCCTCCACCATAGCAAGCATCAAAATTATCTGCTTGAACAAATCTCTCAAAACCTGGTGTTGATAACCTTAGCATTATTTCTCCTAATGTAACAATTCTTTTCATTTGAACTACCTCCCAAATAATTATAATCCTCTAGCTAATTTTACTTTTTCTACAAACTTTATAGCAGTTTCGGTTATTAATTCATAGTTTCCTGTTTTTGCTCCTGAAGTTAATTCTCCGCCTACGCCTACTGCAACACAACCATTCTTTATCCATTTATCTACATTGTCTAAGCTAACTCCACCGGTTGGCATTAAAACCGTTTGAGGAAGAGGACCCTTAATGGCTTTAATAACATCCGGGCCATAAACACTACCAGGGAACACCTTTATTATATCTGCCCCTGCTTCCATAGCCCTTACAATTTCAGTAATTGTCATACACCCTGGCATATAAGGAATTTGATATCGATTGCATAGCTTAGCAGTCTCTAAATCAAATGATGGACTAACAATATATTCTGCCCCAGCTAAAATTGCAATTCTTGCTGTCTCGCTATCTAACACAGTCCCTGCTCCAACAATTAATTGATCATTAGTAAAGCTCCCTTTTAATGAAGTAATAACTTTATCTGCTCCGGGTACGGTAAAGGTTATTTCTATAGCTGATACTCCACCTTCAATACATGCCGTAGCTATTTTTCCAGCTTCCTCAGCATTTTCTGCTCTAACAACAGCAACAACACCAACATCTGTTATTCTTTTTAAGGTTTTAATCTTAGGAATCATTACTTCTCCTCCTATATTTAAATTTTTATGTTTCATTTTATGAACCTTGGTTTCATTATACGAAATTTTCTTTTCTATTTCAAGCTATAAATTACATATAATTTTTAATTATTTCTCTAATCCTCATTATTATGCTTGAATTCTTTGCAATTCATAAGTTTAGAAATAATTCTTACAATTTGAGGGCTGCCATATCCCCTTCATATATAAATATAAATTGTTTTATTTTATTAAACTTGTATATTATTGATATATATTGAAAATGTTGATAAACTAGTTTTAGAACAAATACAAAAGATGAAAAGGAGGATATACAATCATGATAGATACAATAAAAATACATGATAGTCTTTATTTTATTGGTGTTAATGATAGGGAAACATACCTTTTTGAGAATCTGTGGCCTCTTGATAAGGGAGTTTCATACAATTCCTATCTTATTAATGATGAAAAAGTAGCACTTATTGATACAGTCAAGAACACAAAAATGGAACCATTCATGTCGAAGATAGGCGGGATCTTAGATAAAAAGCCTGTAGACTATTTGATTATTAATCATATGGAGCCTGATCATTCTGGGGCAATTAAGGCAGTAAAGGAAAAATATCCAGATGTTACAATCGTTGGTAATAAAAAAACCTTCCAGCTGTTGGAAAATTTCTATGGAAAAATGTCTAATTATTTAATAATTGAAGATGGTGATATACTGGATTTGGGTAAAAACAAGCTAAAATTTTATATGACACCTATGGTTCACTGGCCTGAAACCATGATGACCTATGAAATGACAGAAAACGTGTTATTTTCAGGAGATGCTTTTGGTGGCTTTGGAACCCTGGATGGTGGTGTATTTGATGATGAGGTAAACCTAGAGTTTTATACAGATGAAATAAGAAGATATTATTCTAATATTGTAGGTAAGTACGGTGCTATGGTACAAAAAGCATTGAAAAAATTAAAAGATGCAAATATTGATATAAAGGTCATTGCTCCCACTCATGGACCTGTATGGAGAAGCAACCCCTCATGCATAATAGAATACTATGATAGATGGTCGAAGGCTGAAACCGAAGAGGGCGTAGTAATAGTATATGGCTCAATGTATGGTAATACTCAAAAAATGGCTGACTATATCGCTAGAGAGCTTTCCGAAAGGGATATCAAGAATATACGTATCTATGACGCCTCAAAAACTCATGTATCATATATTATTAGTGATATTTGGAGATTCAAGGGATTAATTCTAGGTAGCTGTGCATATAACACTGGCCTATTCCCTTCAATGGAAACTGTACTACATAAGATTGAGAATTCACAGCTTAAAAATAGATACTTAGGTATTTTCGGAACAGCCTCCTGGAGTGGTGGTGGTGTTTCTACTTTAAACAAGTTTGCAGAAAAAATTAAATGGCCACAGGTTGGAGAATCTGTTGAAGCTCAATCATCTCCTAAGGAAAATGAATTTAAGCTTTGCAGTGAAATAGCAGCAGAAATGGCAAAATCTCTTTTATCTGAAAGACAAGATTCAAAGCCAATATGTGAATAGCTTTAAATATGCTATAATATCAAGGTCTACACTAAAGGGTGTAGACTTTTTAACCTTCTTTATTGATACTGTTTATCATTTACAAATCATTATTAATGTGATAATATTTACATATAGTACCATACCGCGGCTTATAACTATCTATAATTAGGAGGTTAAAGGTATTGGCAAAAATGATGGAGCCTAGATTCAAATTAAGTCGACGACTAGGGGTAAATATTTATGGGCATCCTAAGGCCCTTAATCGTGCAAATATGAAATCTAGCATTGGTAAAAAGAAGCTATCCAGCTATGGAATTCAGCTACTTGAAAAGCAAAAGCTTAAAGCATATTATGGCGTATTAGAAAAACAATTTAGAATTTATGTGAGAAAAGCTATGAAATCCAAAGGTAAAACTGGTGAGGCAATTCTTCAGACATTAGAATGTCGCTTAGATAACCTTGTATATCGAATGGGATTTGCTGTTTCAATCCGGGAAGCAAGACAGATGGTAAATCATGGCCACATTATGGTAAATGGTAGGAAGGTAAATATCCCATCCTTTAGTGTTAGCACCAGTGACATAATTTCGCTTAACGATAAATCGAGAAAAATATTGAAATTTAGTGAGCAATTTATTAATTCAGGTGCAGCTCCCTATAACTATATAACTAAAGATATGGAAAGCTTCGAAGCACAATTGACATATATCCCAGCTAGAGATGAAATACCAGTAATAGTCAATGAACAATTAGTTGTAGAGTTCTATTCTAGAAAATAGCTTTTTAATTAATAAAACCGTACTTTTGAGTACGGTTTTGTTTGATTAAATTAATAATTTTATTAAATATTATAGTAAAGGCTTTCTGAAGGATATTCAGGTTCACTTGTTATATCTATACCAAGCTTTCTAAAAATTTCTTCATCATTGTTACCCAGAATTGTAGTAGAATGGGCTTGACATCCCTTTAACATGGGGAGCTTATTCATAGCCACCTGAGCAGTTGGATTTGTTGCTGCACATATACTTAGGGCAATTAATATTTCTTCACAATCTAAAGCAGCATTTTTGCTCCCCAATGTCTTTGATTTTAAGTTTCTTATTGGTTCTAATATAAGTGGAGAAATTAGATGTATCTCATCAGATATATTAGCTAAGTATTTTACAGCATTTAATATAACAGCAGCGGTTGCCTCCATTTCCTTTGAACCTTTACCGGTTAGTATTGTTCCATCATTTAGCTCTATTGCTACTGCTGGGCATATCTCGTTTTTATCAGATAATTCTTTTAGTTTTGCTGACCTCTCCCTTGCATATATAACGACTCTTCTATCCTCCTGCTTAAGCTTTAATTCTTCCATTATGAGCTTTATTCGATCTAAGGTTTCTTTATCCACGTAGCCCTTTTTAAATTCACAGGCTATTTTAAAAAGTCTTCTTATTATTTCTTGTTTTGAGGCTTCTTTAATAACTTCATCATCAATAATACCAAAGCCTACCCTATTAACGCCCATATCCGTAGGAGATTTATATTCAGACTCTTCTCCAGTTATTTTTTCTATAATTCTTTGTAGAATAGGAAAGGTTTCTACATCGCGATTATAATTAACAGCAATATTATCATATGCCTCTAAATGGAATGAATCAATCATATTAACATCCTTAAGATCTGCTGTTGCAGCCTCATAGGCTATGTTTAATGGATGCTTTAATGCAATATTCCACACTGGAAATGTTTCAAATTTCGAATATCCTGCAACCTTACCCTGTTTATATTCATGATATAGCTGACTTAAACAAGTAGCCAGTTTACCACTGCCGGGCCCTGGAGCTGTCACAACAACAATAGGCTTTGTAGTTTCGATATAAGGATTTTTCCCATATCCTTCATCACTTACAATAGTATCTATATCAGTAGGATAGCCCTTCGTTGGCCTATGGGTATATACCTTTATTCCTCTTTGTTTAAGCCTATTCATAAAAACATTAGTAGCTGGCTGGCCATCATATCTTGTTATCACTACGCTATTTACTAAAAGCTCATATGCTCTTAAATCATCTATCATTCTTAAAACATCCATATCATAAGTAATCCCAAAATCGCCTCTTATTTTATTTCTTTCTATATCTCCTGCAAAAACACAGATAATGATTTCAATTTTTTCCTTAAGCTTATGTAATAGCTTTATTTTAGCATTTTCATCAAATCCAGGAAGTACTCTTTTAGCGTGAAGGTCAAATAAGAGTTTACCTCCAAATTCCAGATATAGCTTGTCATAATTATTAACACGCTCTAAAATATACTTTGATTGCTCTTCTAGATATTTTTTATGGTCAAATCCTATCATCATATTATCTCCTCACAATGGCTTTTTTAAATTTGTTTTCTATCTATATATTGTTAAAAACATTTGATTACAACTTACTATTATGACATAGTTTGAGTTTAAAGTATATAGTATTGTCCTTATTATTAAGAAAGAATATCCCTTTTATAATGTAAAATTAATCCTTTCAAAATAGGTCAAAACCTCATATTATTTTTGAACTAAGAAGGATTTTATAGAAATAAGGAGAAAAATAAATATTAGTGAAAATTGCGAAAAAAGTCCTACGACTTAATGAAAACAGGAGGATCAATGGTGTGTATAAAGTTGATTGCAATAAAATTGATGCACTTGTGAAGGAAATTCAATTAATATCTAAGAACCGTTACAATAGAAAATTTTTTATTAATCCAGAGGATGAGCTTAAGCATCTGAAGGAAGCCCTTAACCAAATGCTGGAGAGCATGGTTGTTTATACAAATCAGTCTCATGCCTCTTTAGAACAGCTGAGAATATCCAATAAAGAGCTTGAAAAAGCATATGAAATCATTGAGAAAAGTGCAGTTTTTGTTTTTGAATGGACTTTGACACCGGAAGCTCCGACTAAATTTGTTACCAACAATATTTCTCGTTTTGGTTATACTCCTGAAGATTTTTATAATGGAGAATTAAAGGATTACTGGGACTTTGTTTATGAAGAAGATATAGAGAAAACAATGTTGGCTGTTTATAATGCTAGACAACAGAATATTGATGAGTTTAATCATACCTACCGTGTAGTATGTAAAAATAAAGAGATAAGATGGGTTGAGGAATGGCTCATCCTTGAAAGAGATGAATCTGGTACACCAATTGCAGAAAAAGGAATTCTTAGGGATATAACCGAACAGAAAAAACTTGCAGATAAGCTTAAAGAAAGCGAAGAAAGATACCGAAACCTTTACGAAAATGCCGCTGCCATCATCTTCACCTACGATTTGGAAGGCCGCCTCACTTCGGTAAACAATGTTTGTAGTCAAATATTATGTTATCCTCAGGAAGAAATTCTAGGTATGCATTTTGCAGATTTTATAATTAGTAATAATAAAAATCACATATATGGGTTAGATATTATTACATATACCCTTCAAAATTTTCAAAAACCAATCGAGTTAAAGGTCTTGAATAAAAAGAATCAAGTTATTGTTTTAGAAACTTATATTAGTCTTATATATAAAGATGGAGCTCCCTACGAAATTCAAGGAGTTGCTCAGGATATTACCGCTAGAAAAAAAGCTGAAGAAAAAATCATCCATATGAGCTATCACGATAAACTAACTGGCCTTTATAATAGAACCTATTACGATGAAAGATTGAAAAAACTTGATAATCGCGGAGCCTATCCATATACAATCATCATTGGAGATATGAATGGATTAAAGCTAGCAAATGACGCTTTTGGTCATAAGATTGGTGATGATCTATTGAAAAAAATGGCTAGAATCCTGGTAAAAGCCTGTAGAAAAGATGATATTATAGCTAGAATAGGCGGAGATGAGTTTTCCATAATCCTTCCAGAAACCACAGAGGTAGGAGCAAAAAGGATTTGCGATAGAATTCGCAAGCTCTGCCTGCAAACAGAGGCTAATCCAATTCAATTAAGTATTGCCCTCGGTTATTCAACAAAACGCTCAAATAAAATTACCAACGAGCTTCTTATAAAGGAAGCTGATGACCGTATGTATAAAAACAAGCTTAATGAGAGTAAAAGTATACGAAGCTCTATCATCGCTTCTCTAC
Organism: Alkaliphilus peptidifermentans DSM 18978; assembly: GCF_900101495.1. Classification (GTDB taxonomy): domain Bacteria; phylum Bacillota; class Clostridia; order Peptostreptococcales; family Natronincolaceae; genus Alkaliphilus_C; species Alkaliphilus_C peptidifermentans. The sequence goes on along the minus strand of NZ_FMUS01000006.1, from coordinate 82,450 downwards.
AGACAACCTTAGATGAAAAAACAATGGAAACAAGAGAGCATGCCGAACGGCTAAAAGCGCTATCTCTTATGCTGGGTAAATCTATTGGTCTTTCAGATAGTCAGCTGGATGAGTTGAGCCTTGCCAGTATAATGCATGATATTGGGAAAATCGCCATACCTGACAGTATTCTTAGTAAATCAGGCAAATTGACTGAAAAAGAATGGGAGGTAATGAAAAAGCATACAGAAATTGGTTATCATATTATGATGTCCTCTGCCAACATGAGGTCAATCGGTGAGTACATTCTTGCACATCATGAACGCTGGGATGGTAAGGGGTACCCTAGAGGTCTTAAGGGTGAAGAAATACCTATTATATCTAGAATTATAACAATCACTGATGCTTATGATGTAATGACCCATCCTCGCTCCTATAGTCCTGCAAAGAGTCATGCTGAAGCTCTAGAAGAAATTAGACGCTGTGCTGGTACTCAGTTCGACCCACTTTTAGCTGAAAGATTTATTGCTCTTATGATGAAATAAAAAGAAATTTGCCTAAAGCAAAGTTCTTTTTATTCTTCTATTGATTTATATATGCCAACATAGTAATTTATTACATTATTCTCATCTTCAATACTATTAATGCTGAGGAATTGGGGGAATATGTCCCCTCGCTTATTTTTATTGTAAATTACGCCACTCCAGCTGCCCTTATTTTTTATTTCATTCCACATAGCTTCATAAAATACTTTGTCATGTGTACCAGACCTAAGTATATTAACCTTTTTTTCAATTACCTGAACAAATGTATATCCTGTTTTCATCATAAAAGCTTTATTTATCCACTTTATATTTCCTTTAATATCAGTAATAACTACTCCATCAGATGATTTGTCAAGTATCTTTCTAAATAAGTGAAGCTGTTTCTCAGAGGATTTTTTCCTAGATATATCAGTATATATGATGTATGCACCTATAATGATATTATGGTTAATAATTGGATAGCATAATACCTCCACATCCACCAAACTACCATCCTTCCTCCTTCTAACTGCTTCCTTTTTAATAATATCACCTCTATATACTGACTGTATATTGGTATCTACCTGACTTCTTACTTGTTCTGTGGAGACAAAATCATTAATAGCCTGCCCTTGTACTTCTTCAAGATAATATTGAAACATATTAGTAAAATTCCTATTTACATTTCTTATTTTTTGGTCTTTATCTAAAATAGCTACAGCATAGGGCGAATCAAAAAATAACGTATCAAACATTAATTTTTGTTCAATTTTTTCTGATACATCGTGGATTATTGAAAATAATAATTTTTCATCTTCTATATCAATAGGAAAACTATGCACCTCAACATCCCTCAATTGGTTATTAGATAGACGATGGGTAAACTGAAAATAATTTCTTTTTTCAGTCTTTGCTAGACTCATTTCCTTTAATACTTCTACTTCATCTAGAATATTAATATCTTGTATTTTCATTGTCAATAGCTTGTCCTTAGAATATCCATAGTAATTAATAGCCGTTTGGTTTGCATCGATTATATTTCCATTGGCAGGATTAATCAATAGCATTACACTTTTATGGTTATTAAACAACAATTGATAGCTTTGTTCTTTCTGAATTAATTGTTGCTTTAATTTATCAATTTCATTAATATCATTAATAACTACATATAAACTTCCTTTTTTATTTTTTATCTTTATGTTAGTTAAGAAATCACTTCCATTTTTTCTTCTATGGGTCCAGGTAAATTCTAAGTCCTTCTCTCCCATTAATGCTCTATTAATAATTTCTTCTCCCTTGATGGCTGAATAACTGCCATCTGGTTGCTTTTCAGGTGACAAGTCATAGGGAATACGACCGATTACTTGTTTTTTGTCTTCATATCCAAAAATATTTACTGCAGATTTATTGCAATCTATTATTTTTGAATCCTTCACTACATATAACGCCAAAGGAAAAATATCAATTAACTCTTCAAAATTCAACCTATTATATATATTATCCTCCATCAATGAATCCCCCTTCCCCGTTATCTATATTATATATTTCTATCTCTTCTTTGGTAAATCCTTTTGTTCTTTATATTTTATTAATAATATGCAATAATAAAACACCTGTATATATATTACGAGGTGTTTTACGGGTTTTGGTGTTCTTAACATTATTTTATTATCTTTATATCCCTTTTTCTTTAAGCTTAGCTAACATATCAATGGTCATCTTAGATAAATCATATTCTGCTTTAAAGCCCCACTCTTCTATTGCAGCTGAAGGGTCTATAGAGTTAGGCCAGCTATCGGCTATGGCTTGTCTCATAGGGTCAACCTTGTAATCTATTGTAAATTCAGGAATATGCTTTCTTATCTCAGCTGCTAATTCGTTAGGCTCAAAGCTCATTGCAGTAACATTAAAAGCATTTCTATGCTTAAGCCTAGATGGATCCGCTTCCATAAGGTCAATTATAGAATTTACAGCATCAGGCATATACATCATATCCATATAGGTACCCTCTGCTATGTAGCTAGTATATTTCTTCTGTCTTAGTGCTTCATAAAATATGTATACTGCATAATCTGTTGTTCCTCCACCGGGCTCTTGAGTGTATGAAATCAATCCAGGGAATCGCACACCCCTAGTATCAACTCCGAATTTATAGTAATAATAATCACACAGTAATTCCCCTGAAACCTTATTTACACCATACATTGTTGTGGGTCTTTGAATCGTATCTTGTGGTGTATTATCCTTTGGTGTTGAGGGACCGAATGCTCCTATAGAGCTAGGGGTAAAAAATTTACAATTCATTTCTCGGGCTACTTCGAGGGCATTTACTAATCCACCCATATTAATATTCCATGCCATCATGGGATTATTTTCTGCTGTAGCCGACAACAGAGCAGCCATATGTATTATAGTATCTACCTGATATTTTTTTGCAACCTCGAAAAATTGCTTGCCATCTGTAACATCAAGGGCTTCAAAAATTCCGCCCTCCACTAATGGATGTCCTTTTTTCACACTTCTGTTGGATGCTATTATGTTATCTACTCCGTATATTTCTCTCATCTTTACTACTAGCTCTGTACCAATCTGCCCTAAGGAACCTGTCACTAGAACCTTTTTCATTATGAATCCACTCCTTATACTATTTTAGTTTATAACCAATAATAAAAATCCCAGTTTTTTATATTCTTTTCATAATTTTATTATAATATTTATGCCAACATAAATAAATATTTAAGCAAGTAAGCACGGACGAAACAAAAAGAAACAAAGGGACGGTTCTTTTGTTTCACCCTCGAAAAAGAAACAAAAGAACCGTCCCTTTGTTTCTTTTTCTACTTGCTATCAATATGCTTTTGTCTGCAATCCCAACTGCAAAAATAGTGTGTATCACCATCATCCATAACGACTTGGTATGCCTTAGACTTAACTACATATGCTTGACATATTTCGTCAAAGACCATATCCTCTACCTTCTCTTCTTGTATTTCAGTTTCTTTATCATTTTCTATTTTTGATTCTTCTATCTTTTCTCTATTTGCAGGCCTAATTTTAAATAACATATTTAACACTGTTTTTACAGTAAAGAATATTAACAAAAACCTAAAGAAACCAGTAATTACTTCCATATATATACCTCCTACTTCAACTCATATATAATTATTATAACAATAAAGTATAAACTTCAACTAAAAAAAGTCTTAAATTTTTATAAATTTTATTTTTGTTTTAAAAAGGATTGGTATTTTAGAAAAATTTAAGAAATACTTTATATGCAATTTATATTAGTTATATATAATAACAATATCAGATTCTATGATATAGCACAAATTTAGTTTTATTGTTCAGTCCAAGTAAGTTTAATAAATTATTTTAAATTAGGAGGCACTATGTCTATAAAATTAAGGTTACTATTATCCTATATAGGATTACTGGTTATTCCTATTATCTTATTGGTGATTGTAAGTTTTTTTGCCCGTTTTTATTATATTGGAGATTTTCAAAAAGAGTATCCTGGTGTTGATACAATTCATAAGGCTAAACAGGTTGTAGCTGAAAGAGATGCAATTTTTTCTACCATTAAACAGACCGCTTTAATATCTCCCCAGAGCTTTGAGGATGAAGACTTTTTATTTTATTATGAAGATAAGCTTAATGGCTTTAATTCGGGATTAATAGTTAGGAAGAATAATGAGATTATTTACTCTCCACTTCGAATGACTAATATTATTGAGGAAAATCCTCTGCCTCAGTTTGGTGAGTATGTATACGAACAATCATATCCCTTAGATACTACAATTAAAGGCTTACAGATATATCAGCACGACTTCTTTTTTGATGATTCAAGTAAAGGAAGTGTTTTCATGATAACAAATGTTGAGCCCATGATGAGAAGCATGCAGAACTTTATAAATATGCTTATGATATCTACTGTAGTTATTCTGATATTAACTAATGGTACCTTAACTTATCTTGTGGCAGGTAGTATTGTAAAGCCTTTAAATAAATTAAAAACTTCCGCCAATAGAATTAGAGAGGGTGATTTAGACTTTGAAATAAATATAAATTCAAAGGATGAAATTGGTGAATTATCCAATGCCTTTGAAGAAATGCGAAAAAGATTAAAGGAATCATTAGATACACAATTTCAATATGAAGAGAATAGGAAAGAGCTTTTCACAAATATTTCTCATGACTTAAAAACACCTATTACTACTATAAAAGGATATGTTGAGGGTATTAAAGATGGTGTGGCAGATACACCCCATAAGATTGAAAAATATATAAATACAATTTATACAAAAACAGTAGATGTTGATAGATTAATTGATGATTTATTTTTATTCTCTAAATTAGATTTAAGTAAGCTACCATTGCATTTGAATAGGATTAATATTTCTAAATACATGGTTGACTTATTGGAGGAATTAAATTTCGATTTAGAAAAAAAGAATGTAATGATGAACTATGAAAATCAGGTTGCCAGCTCTACATTTGTCTTGGTGGATGTGATGCAGCTGAAAAGAGTAATTGTTAATGTTATAGAAAATGCAGTGAAATTTATGGATAAATCTGAGGGTATCATAAACTTTATAGTAAATCAAAAAGATGACTATATATTATTTGAAATTAGAGACAATGGTCAAGGTATTTCAAAAGACAAGCTTCCATACATCTTTGATAGGTTTTATAGGGCTGATCCATCTCGTAATAGCTTAATTGGTGGTAGTGGGTTAGGTCTGGCTATTGCTAAAAAAATTATAGAAGAGCATAGCGGAGAAATGTGGGCTGAAAGTATCGAAGGCTTAGGTACAAGTATATTCTTCACAATAAAAATTAGTAAGAGTGGTGATACATTATGAAAAAAATATTAATTATTGAAGATGATATTAGCATTGCTGAGTTGGAAAGAGATTATCTAGAAATAAATGGGTACCTTGTTGAAGTAGAAAATAGTGGTGATCAAGGACTGATAAAGGCAAAAAATCAGCAATATGATTTGATAATACTTGACCTAATGCTCCCAAAGGTAGATGGTTTTGAAATATGTAAGCAAATAAGAAGGAACAAAAATGTTCCTATTATTATGGTTTCTGCTAAAAAAGAAGACATTGATAAAATAAGAGGCCTAGGACTCGGAGCTGATGATTATATGACTAAGCCATTTAGCCCAAGTGAGTTAGTTGCACGGGTAAAGGCACATATCACTAGATATGAAAGATTAACTAAAAAAACAAATGAAGATAATAACGAAATACAAATTAGAGGGTTAAGTATAGATAAAGCTTCTAGAAGAGTATTTGTTAATGCCAAGGAGGTTATTTTGACTACTAAAGAATTTGACTTGTTATTATTTCTAGCCTCTAACCCTAACATCGTCTTCAAAAAAGAGGAATTATTTGAAAAATTATGGGGTCTGGAATCTCATGGTGATATTTCTACAATTACTGTTCATATCAGAAAGATTAGAGAAAAAATTGAAATTGATCCGTCGAATCCCCAATACATTGAAACAATATGGGGAGTCGGATACAGATTTGAGCTATAAGCTACTAAATATTAACTATTCGTTTTTTTTATTTTAGAATTATTTAAGATTCTATTTAGATGTAATTCATATTTAATAGTTATAATCGATTTAAAGCATGTAACATATCTTAAATATTTGATAGTAGACTGCTGTCTATTGTGAATATTCACACTAAATTAAAATGCAGGAGGAAAAAAAATGAAAAAAAGAGCTAGTTATATACTTTTATTGACCCTACTAGTTATTTCAACATTTGTAGTTGGATGCAGCAAAGATGTAGATGATCAATCAGCTACTAGCGACCAGCACTATATTCCAGTGGAGGTTGAAAGGGTTAATGAGGAAACTATAGCAAATAAGGTCAATCTTAATGGAAAGATTTATGCAGATAATGAACTAATGATTATGCCTCAAATGCCTGGTACAGTAACAAGTGTTAATGTTAAGCTGGGTGATTTTGTCCATAAGGATGAAGTTCTATTTGTAATGGATCAAAAAGATATAAATAGAAGTATTGAGCAATCAAAGCACGGAGTTGATTTAGCATTAAGGGGTGTTGATCAAGCAGAAAATGGAATGAGATCAGCCAAAATCCAATACGAATCTACTAAAGAACGTTACGAGGCTGCTCTTTCAGACCTAGAGCGCACAAGGACCCTTTATGAAGCAGGGGCTGTATCTAAGACACAGCTTGAACAAGCAGAAATGGCTGCATCTAGCAAGACCATAGAAGCAGCCGAAGCACAGGTTAGGCAATCTGAAATTGGATATCAGCAGGCTTTAAATCAACTAAGTCAAGCTGAAAGTGGCTATGCACAGGTTAAAAGTAATCTTGATAATACATTGGTCAAAGCCCCAATTAGTGGTGTAGTATCCAGCTTAAATGTTGTAGAAGGTCATTTAGCTACTAATGCACAGACTGCAGCAACTGTTGTTGATTTAGACAATATTTATTTACGAGTTGACATAGCTGAAAATTTAGTTAATAAGCTCTTTAAAGGTCAAGAAGTTGTTATTTCTATAGCCTCAGCCCTTGATGAAACTATAACTGGTGTTATTGATTATATTAGTCCTACTGCTGATCCTAGAACACAGCTTTATTCTGTAAAAGTGTATATTCCAAATACTAATAATAAAGTTAAGCCTGGAATGAGTGGTATAATCCAAATAGATTTAGAAAGCAGACAGGATGTGTTGACGGTTAGAAGTGGTGCCATTCTAGACAAAGAAGGTGAAAAAATCATTTACCTTGTAAAGGATGACTATGCTGTTGAACAGAAGGTTACTATTGGTTTAGACACCGGCTTGTATGTTGAAATTACAGAGGGGTTACAAGAAGGAGCCACCGTTATTACTAAAGGTCAGCATTATGTTGCAGATGGTCAACGGGTGAAAGTAGTAAGGGGTGAGTAATTATGAATTTATCTAATTTAGCCGTAAGAAGACCTGTAACTATTGTAATGATAATGCTTATTATAGTTTTATTGGGAACAATTTCCTTAACAAGATTACCAATTGACCTATATCCTGCTTTAGAAATACCTGTTGCAATTGTTAGTACTTCTTATTCAGGAGTAGGCCCCAATGAAATAGAAAACCTTGTAACTAGGCCTATTGAAGGTGCTATAGCAACTGTTAGTAATATTGATAGTATTACCTCTATCACATCTCAGGGAAGCTCAATAGTTATAGCTCAATTTAATTATGGTACAGATATGGATTTTGCCTCTTTAGATATGAGGGAAAGGATTGACCTTATAAAGGGCATGTTGCCTGAAGGAGCAATGGATCCTATGGTTTTAACTATAGATCCAAATGCCTTTCCAATTATGCAGATATCATTAACTAATGAAGGTGATGACCTAAACTCTTTACAGATACTAGCTGAGGATTCAATAAAGCCTCGACTAGAAAGAATTGAAGGTGTGGCATCTGTAGATGTTACTGGTGGGTATACAAATGAAGTGGAAATTAAAGCAAATCAACAGATTTTAGATATATATGGCATTACTTTGACACAATTAGCTCAATTAATAGGTGCCTCCAATATGAATTTACCAGGTGGAACACTTACCAATGGAGAAAAGGAGCTTAATATTAGAACAATGGGAGAATTCTCAACCATTGATGAAATTAAGGAAATTCCAATAGCATTACCCACTGGGGGTATTGTGCTATTAAAGGATATAGCAGAAGTCGAACTTGCCCACAAGGACATACAAACTATATCCCGAACCAATGGACAAGAAAGTATAAATATAACAATTCAAAAGCAATCTGATACTAATACAGTTCAGGTAGCTTCATTGATTCATAATGAGCTACAAAAACTTCAAAATGAATTTTCAGAGGTAAATATTACAATTGTTTCCGATGAGTCTACCTATATAACCGGCGCCATTAACAATGTTCTTCAAAACGTTATAATGGGTGGAATATTCGCTATAATGATACTTTATCTGTTTTTAAGAAATATTAGATCAACATTGATTATTGGAACATCTATCCCTATTGCCGTAATTGGAACCTTTGCTCTTTTATATTTTGGTAATATTACCTTGAACCTCATGACACTGGGAGGGCTTGCCCTCGGTGTAGGGATGCTGGTGGATAATGCCATAGTTGTATTAGAGAATATTTATAGATTTAGAGTGGAAGGCTACTCCCGAAAGGAAGCTGCAAGTGCTGGTGCTTCTGAGGTGGCGATGGCCGTTACTGCCTCCACCCTTACTACAATTGCAGTATTTTTACCAATTGTATTTGTGGATGGTATGATTTCCAGTCTCTTTACAGAGCTTGCCCTGGCAGTAACTTTTTCACTGGTTGCATCGTTGGTGGTTTCATTGACATTAATTCCTATGCTGGCTTCTAAGATATTGAAGGTTGATAATATGGATGTAAAAGAAAGAAAAGGAATTAGAAAAGGCTTTAAGCATATATATGATTTATTCGATAAAGCCTTTAATGGAATGGAAAACCGTTATAAAAAGCTGTTATCATGGAGTCTAGGTCACAGAAAAATTACAATGGTTGTAGCCATTTTGATATTCTTAGGAAGCTTATCATCGATTTTTCTAATTGGTGTAGAGTTATTCCCAGCCTCAGATGAAGGATTAGTCAATATTAGTGTTACCTTACCTGTAGGAGCCGAACTGCACGAGGTAAATAATGTGCTTCTAGAGATTGAAGAAAGCATCTCATCCGTTGAAGAAATTGATACTGTATTTTCCTCCATCGGAGGAGGAGGTCAAATGTCTCTAGGTGGGTCTAGTGGAAATAGAGGCAGTATAACTGTTACCCTTACCAATATCAAACATAGAAATAGAAATTCAAAGGAAATAGCAGATGAAATTAGAGAATTAGTTAAGGATATTCCTGGTGCAGAAATAAATGTCACAGAAGCTGCCACCGCTATGGGTATGATGGGCGGTGATCCTATAAGTATTAGTCTACGGGGTGATGACTTAGAGATTCTACAGAACATTTCTGAAGACTTTAAAAGAATGATTGAGTCTGTACCAGATACAAGAGAAATAACCACCAGCTTTAGTGAAGGAATCCCTGAGGTTCAGGTTCATATTAATAAATATAGCGCGGCTACCTATGGCTTAACAACCGCCCAGATAGCCAATAGCATTAGAAATACAACATCAGGTATAACTGCTACAAGATATAAGTATGATGGTAATGAAATAGATGTAGTAATTAAAGGTGATGATAGTGTAACAGATAGCTTATCTAATCTTCAGCAAATGAAAATACCAACTGCTACTGGAGGAACAGTCCCATTAAATCAAGTTGCCAATGTGTCAATTGAAAGAGGTCCTGTCCAAATCAACAGAGAAAATCAACAAAGAGTTGTAACCATTAGTGGACAAATAGGTAACAGAGATCTAAGAAGTGTTACCCAAGATATTGAAGAGGTGTTGAAAGGCTATGATTTACCCCAAGGCTATACCTATAATATTGGGGGGCAAAACAAAGAAATGAATGATGCTTTTGCAGACTTGCTATTGGCCCTAGTACTGGCAGTCATATTAATATATATGGTTATGGCAGCACAGTTTGAGTCATTGCTGCACCCCCTTGTAATTATGCTATCAGTTCCAGTTGCATTGGCTGGTGCATTACTAGGCTTATTGGTAACAGGTACAGCTTTAGGTATAACAGCATTGATTGGAATAATTATGCTATCGGGTATAGTTGTTAATAATGCTATTGTACTGGTGGACTATATTAATACCTTAAGAAATGCTGGTAAAGATAGACATGATGCGATAATTACAGCCGGGCCAGTTAGGTTAAGACCTATATTAATGACCACTCTAACTACAGTGTTGGGTTTACTTCCGTTGGCCATTGGTATAGGTGAAGGAGCAGAAATTCAAGCTCCGATGGGTATAGTAGTTATTGCTGGGCTATTGTTGTCAACAATATTAACATTAGTATTGATACCAACAGTATATACCTTAGTGGATGACTTATCAGTTGCGATTAAAAGAAAAATTAAAGGTAAAAAAGAGATAGTCGAAATGTAAATTGTTATATTTATAGATTAACTCCCCTAAATTGTATATTTTGGGGAGTTAATTATATATTCGATACCTATTATTTTACTACTTTAGCTCCATAGTCTCCAGTATAGTTAATTACCGCACCCTCATCTATGAAAAAACTATTATCCTGCTTCCATGTGTGTAATTCTTTATTTTTCCTTATTGTAGTAAAATTGTATCTGTCACCTGAGTAAACCTTATACCCTTGCTCTTGAGCATCTACAAGAAAAAAATAGTCTTCTCCTCTATTTGCTTTTTGAAACTTCACCTTATGCCATAGGTCCCTTCTAAATACTAATGTAGCTCCAGCCACATGATCCACATAGTCATTTTCAATAGAATTCATTAGAATTAGTTTCTCTTCCTCTTGTAAATAGACAAAATACGCATTTTTACCAACTATGTCAATATCCTTACCTTTATTAAGAATTTCTATAGAGTCACGTAGATAATTTGGTCCATAAAAATCGTCATCATCAAACTTTGCAATTATATCATATTTGGATTTTTCAATGCCAAAATTCAAGCAATCTCCTAAGGTCGCCCCCTCTTCTATTCTATATACAGATATATCATCATATTTTTTTGATCTTTCAACCCACTTATCATAATTCATCTTATCTTTATTTAGAACTATAATTAATTGTTTGTTTTTACCTACTTGACTATTATAATTTTGAAATACATTATCCATACATTCATCTCTAATTGTACAGGTTATTACTGAAATCAAGTAAATCTCTCCCTTTATTTAGTTTAACAATACTTATACTAGCTTTTCCTCGAATAATTTAACTAACTGTTTAAATTCGCCCATCCTTTTCATTGCTTTAATATCAGATAATAGCTTCTCTTTTTCTTGCTTACTTATCCCTGAAGCTTCAATTAGGAATTTATGGCGTATATCATACTTCAATAATATAGCTGTTGTTTTTAATATTTTTGAAAAGCTCTCCTGAAAGCTTGTAAATTCATTGGAATATTTATTCTTTAGATGTTTATATTCCCCTAGAATACTATTCATTGTCTTTAAATCAACTATTCTTGCTAATTCTAGGCTTAGTATCAATACATCTATACTAGGATGCTTTTCTGTAAACAGATAATAGTTGTTAACTGCATTATTCCATTTATTTTCTGGAATTGGATGTTCTTGATGATAACCAGCAACACTTTCATCTGCAACAAATTCTGCTCCATTTAAATATAATCTATATCCAAGCTCCCAGTCCTCATAGCCATATCCTTCAAAATCTATATCAAACCCACCCAACTTTAAAATAAGATCCTTTTTTATAGAAACATTACCAGTCAAAAATGCCATCCATGGAAAGTTGAAGTCCTTTCCATAAAGCTCTAGTAATTCCTTAGTAAAGTATGAGTCTTCAGTTATTAATATTTTATATTTGCGCTGCAATATTTCTTTTCTATTAAACAGTACAAAATTTTTATTTTCCTTCTCTTGACTTATTTCAAGATTCTTAATGAAATTATTTAATCTAATATATAACTCTTTATCGTTTTTAAATAATATCTTCATTAAAGAAAATTGTTTCATATCAAATTCAGGGAAAATACAAGTGTAGACACTCTTTAAATGAAGGGCTCCAGTTAATACTAGATTGTTTTTTTCTTTATGCTTTAAATAATGATTCATTACGAAATCTTCTTCAACTATCATCTCTGCGTCTAGAAAAATAATTATCTTTCCTCTAGCTAAATTAATACCAATATTCCTTGCTTTCCCCCTACCAAAATTTTTTGTGCATTTTACATATGAAAAATGATATGGGGGTTTATATTTTGATATAATTTTATATGTGTCGTCTACTGATGCATCGTCAATGAAGATAACCTCCATTTTTTTAAAATCAAAGGTTTGATTTTCAAATGAATAGAGGGTTATTAAGTTTAATGGATATCTATTAAATGAAGGTATAATAACACTTACTTCTATATTGGGGTCTGTAAACATCTAATCACGTCTCCTATACTGATTTTAATCTTTACTTCCAGTACATTATATTAGTTAACGGTAATTATGTTCATAGACAAGTTTAATTTTTTCAACAATATCCAGACTGTTCAAAATTCTTCACATTCATGGCGCAAGAAAACTCAGCGACTGCAACGTATACGTAATACGTAAGGGTGCTGGGTTTTTGCAGCAACAAAGAAGGTGGAGGATTTTCAACAGTATGAAGCCAGCTATAAAATAGCTGGCTTCATATTTTTAGTTAAATAAAGCTTAGATTTTCTAATGGTTTTTCTAAATAATCGTCCTTTTTTAAAAATGTACCTATTGCAGGTATATTGCCTCTATAATAATCAAAGTCTGCAAAAAATACTTCCTCCAGCTCTTTAATTGATGCCAATGCACTGCCCTTTTTAGCCTTCAACACTTGAACTCCAATAGAGCTTCTTGTAGTTTTTACACTAACTTGACTGGTTTTGAATATCAATACTTTATTAATACTACTAATTGCTACTAGTTCCTTATCTTCTTTAATATGCTCAATGTGTACCAATTCAGCTTCATCAGAATATGCATTTGCCAATTGCTTCCTATTTGTTTTTGTTTGATAGCTTTCCATAGTTATTTTAGCACATTTACCATTTCTATATATAAATAACATATGTCCACTATAGTTATCAGTAGCGGTCATATAAATTATTTTTTCATCATCTGCTAATGAAAGTAAATTATTTAAATAATCCCCTAAACTACTTGTCTTTTTATCTTCTAATTCATAGCACTTTATTTTATATACTACATGCTTGTTGGAAAAAAGTAGTATATCAGACTTATTAGTCCCCTCAATCTCTTGACATATAAAATCATTATCCTTAAGCTTGTGTCCATTACTACTACTTCTTAAGGATGCTATGGATATTTTCTTTAGATAGTTTTCATTAGTTAAAAACAGCTTAACATTATAATCTTCAATTAATAGTTCTTCAGTAATTACTTCAATTTGTTGTTCTTCAATAACTTCTGTTTTTCTAGGATTACCATATTTTTCAGCTACTTCCTCAAGCTCTTTAATAATCACATTATTAATTTTGTCTTCACTTTTTAAAGTAGCCTCTAAGCCTTTTATCTCCTTTTCCAACGCCTTAATATCCTTAGTTTTGTTAAGTATATACTCTTGATTAAAATTCCTAAGTTTAATATCAGCTATAAATTCAGCTTGAACCTCATCTATCTCAAAGCCCTTCATTAAATTTGGTACAACCTCTTTATCATTTTTTGTTTCCTTAACAATTTGAACAGCTTTATCAATATCTAATAGAATTTTCTCGAGACCCTTTAATAGGTGGAGCCTCTGGTTTTTTTGATTAATATCATATGCAAGCTGCCTTTTAATGCAATCTATTCTAAAGCTTGTCCACTCCTTGATAATCTCTTTTACACCCAAAACCCTTGGATACCCATTAATTAATATATTAAAATTACAGCTAAATGCATCTTGAAGGGTTGTCAGCTTATATAATCTATTCATCAGCTGCTCTGGATCAACATTTCTTTTTAAATCTATCGTTATCTTTAAACCATCTTTATCGGTTTCATCTCGTATATCACTAATATCTTTTATTTTACCAGCCTTAACAAGCTCAATTATTTTTTCAATAATAGCTTCTGTAGTGGTTGTATAAGGAACCTCATAGATTTCTATACAGTTGATTTTTTTATCATATCTATATTTTCCCCTTAAATAAAAGCTACCCTTCCCAGTTTTATATATTGAACTGAGCTCTGCCTTATTTAAAATAAGCTGTCCACCGGAAGAAAAATCTGGAGCTTTCAGGTATTGTGTTACATCTACTTCTGAATTCTTAAGAAATTCAATGGTTGCTTGACATACTTCCTTTAAATTAAAGCTACATATTGAGCTTGCCATTCCTACCGCGATACCCATATTAGGATTAACTAGTATATTAGGAAATGTTGTAGGTAAAAGCTTAGGCTCTTGCATTGTATTATCATAATTAGGCGCAAAATCCACAGTGTTTTTATTAATGTCCTTAAAAAACTCTTCACATATGCTCTCCAGCTTTGCTTCAGTATATCTCGGTGCTGCATAGGCCATTTCCTTCGAATAGTTTTTACCGAAGTTTCCTTTACTATCTATTAATGGATGTAATAATGCTTCATTTCCTCTGGTGAGTCGCACCATTGTTTCATAAATAGCACCATCTCCATGGGGGTTTAGTTTCATGGTTTGACCAACAATATTTGCTGATTTTGTACGAGTACCCTTTAACAATCCCATTTTAAACATTGTGAATAATAGCTTACGATGGGATGGTTTTAATCCATCAATTTCGGGTAATGCCCTTGATATAATTACGCTCATTGAATAGGGCATATAATTTTTTTCTAAGGTTTCTATTACATTTAGATGGGTTAAATTAGACTGCATTTCCATTACCCCCTCCTTCTTTATTAAAAATTTGCCAGATTCAGTTAGTTGAGGTCTTATATAACATCTGATTCCTCAATGTACTTGTATCCATGCTCTGAAATAAATTCTTTTCTTCCCATTAGATTGTCTCCAAGGAACAATTCAAAGGCTTCCTTTGTTGCCTGAGCCTCGGCTGGGGTTACCTTAATTAACCTTCTTGACTCTGGATTCATAGTGGTTTGCCACATCATCTCGGGCTCATTTTCTCCTAATCCCTTAGATCTTTGTATTTTATAGTTTGCTTTTAGTTTTTTTAAAATTTTATTTTTCTCTCCATCAGAATATGCGAAATAAACATTATCCTTACTATCAGCAATTTCATACAATGGTGACTCAGCAATATATACATATCCTTTTTCGATTAGTGTAGGTGTTAATACATATAGCATTGTTAATATAAGTGTTCTAATCTGAAATCCATCCACATCTGCATCTGTACATATTATAATTTTATTCCAGTTAAGTTTCTCTATATCGAAAAAACTCAAATCATTGTGTTTATTTTTAATTTCTACTCCACAGCCCAATACCTTTAATATATCTACAATTATATCGTTTTTAAATATCTTCTCATAATCAGATTTTAGACAGTTTAATATCTTTCCACGGACAGGAATAATAGCTTGAAAGTCTGCGTCTCTACCCATTTTTGTTGAACCTAAAGCAGAATCACCTTCTACAATAAATAACTCTCTTCTAGATATATCCTTAGTTCTACAGTCCACAAACTTCTTTACCTTATTGGAAAAGTTGTCAATGCCTTTACTTAGCTTTTTCTTTACATCTATTCGAGTTAGCTCAGCCTTTTCTCTACTCCTCTTATTAATTAATACTTGATCTATTATTTTTTCCAGGTCAGCCTTATTTTCAATAAAATATACCTCCAGCTTTTCCTTTAAAAAGGTTGTCATTGCTTCCTGTATAAACTTATTAGTAATTGCCTTTTTTGTTTGATTTTCGTAGCTTGTTATAGTTGAATAGGTATTTGTGACTAAAATTAAGCTGTCCTTAATATCGGTAAAGGTAACTCTTTTTTCGTTTTTAGTGTATTTATTCTTGTCCTTAATAAAGCTATGTATTTGAGATGAAAAGGCACTATCTACAGCCTTATCGGGTGAGCCTCCATGCTCAAGAAAGGATGAATTGTGATAATATTCAAGCAGCGTATTCTCATTGTTAAATGCAAATGCTACTTCAATTTTTAGCTTATATAATTCTTTATCTTCTCTGTCCCGACCCTTGGTTTCAAATTCAAAATACTGGCATTCAGTAAATCCAATTTCTCCATTTATCTCTTTAACATAGTCAACAATACCATTTTCATATAGATACTCAAAGGTTTCCTCAGTTTCTTCATCATATAATTTAAATGTAATACCTTTGTTTACTATTGCCTGTCTCTTAAGGGTTTCTTTAAAAAAGCTTAATGGAATATTAATGTCATTAAATACATCCAAATCAGGCTTCCACTTTATTATGGAGCCTGTGTGGGTATAATTGAATTCCTGCTTTTTTAAACCACCAATATTTTCTCCCTTTTCAAAGTGGAGCTGGTACTTATGGCCATCTCTGTATACTTCTACATCCATGTATTCAGCTGCAAATTGCGTGGCAGCAGTACCTAATCCATTAAGACCTATACTGTACTGATAATTACTTCCTGAGTTATTATTATACTTTCCTCCACCATAAAGAATTGTAAAAACGATCTCCCAGTTATATTTTTGCTCCTTTGTATTATACTCTAAAGGAATACCTCTACCTCTATCCCTTACTTCTATTGATTTATCCTTGTAGCGCACAACTTCAATTAAATCTCCATAGCCTTCCTGAGCTTCGTCCCTAGCATTTGCAACTATCTCCACAAGAGTATGTCGGCATCCTTCTACTCCATCGCTACCAAAAATAACACCTGGTCTAAGTCTCACCTTATCCTTTTCTTCTAATGTTGATAAACTATCATTATCATAAGTATGTTGAGTTTTCAAAGTCATCTATGCCCCTCTTTTCTTTTGTAAATACCATTTATAATAATACCATAAAAGCTAGTATATTATCGACATCTTTTATTGGTATTAGACATTGAAGTGTTTTTTCCTTCCGAAGTTTTAAATTGAGTAGCTAATATAATTAAATTGAGTATAGTACACTACTTTAAAAGGGATTTTAATTACATTTTTTGAAAATATTTGTAAATCTTTTCAATTAACTAATATTCTTGTAATTTTAGGGGAAATTAATATAACTAGAAATTGAGGAGTGAAATAATGCTTCGACGAATTATGGGTTTACTTCAATATTTCAAATACAAGCCAAAGAGGCATATACATTCCGACACATCTGTTTTACAG
Source organism: Alkaliphilus peptidifermentans DSM 18978 (assembly GCF_900101495.1). Classification (GTDB taxonomy): domain Bacteria; phylum Bacillota; class Clostridia; order Peptostreptococcales; family Natronincolaceae; genus Alkaliphilus_C; species Alkaliphilus_C peptidifermentans. Next base: position 65,041 of record NZ_FMUS01000006.1, on the reverse strand, counting down.
TATGGTGATGCTATTCCCACTACATTAAAGGAACTAATCTCAAAACTTAAGCTTATTATGAACAATGATGGCGATTTAGTAATCAGATCCTTTAAGCTAAGTGCTATAAATTGTAGTGAAGGCATCCTTGTTTATATTAATGGCTTGACGGATAAAAAGTCAATAGAGCTAAATGTTCTAAAACCATTAATGGCAGAAGCACAGGAAAACAAAATGAAATACTTAAAGAACAATAGAAAAGTAATTGATATAATAATTAACGAAATTATTCAATCCCTAAATTGTTCAACAGAAAATTCCTTAGATAAAATAATTGAAAAGCTCCTTGGGGGAAGCACCATTCTATTTTTACAGGATGAAAAAACCGCAATTATTATAGATGCTAAGAAGTGGGATACTCGAGGTGTGAATGAGCCAGATACTGAATCAGTAGTCAGAGGCCCTAGAGAAGGCTTTAATGAGGATTTGATAACCAATATAACCTTAATCAGGAGAAAGGTAAAATCAGCAAAGCTTAAGTTCGAAGAAACAAAGCTTGGAAGGTTTTCTAAGACAAGAATTGTAATTTGCTACTTCGAAGGTATAGCAGATAAATATATAATTAATGAGTTGAAGGGACGATTAGAAAGGATTGAGATAGATGCTATTTTGGAATCTGGCTACATTGAACAATTCATAGAGGATCATCCATTATCTCCCTTTCCAACCGTCAGCAACTCAGAAAAACCAGATGTTGTAGTGGGTAAACTACTTGAAGGAAGGGTAGCTGTATTATGTGATGGAACACCCTTTGTCTTGTTAGTACCAAGGGTGTTTATAGAAAACCTACAGGTAAGTGAAGATTATTATACAAGGCCATTATATGCAACTATATTAAGAATACTTCGTTTATTGGCATTATTTATCACCACAACCCTTCCTGCCCTATATGTTGCTGTTCAAACATTCCATCATGAGATTATTCCCTTTCGACTCTTTATAGCTATAACTGCTGTACGGGAGGGAATACCTATGCCAACTTTTTTCGAGGCACTAATGATGGTTATTATTTTTGAATTAATTAAAGAAGCAGGTCTAAGAATGCCCAAACCAGTGGGGCAGGCAGTAAGTATAGTTGGAGCTATTGTTTTAGGACAAGCAACTGTAGAAGCAGGTATAGCTAGCCCGTTAATGGTTATTGTAATTGCTTTAACAGCCATTACAGGCTTTATTGTACCTCCCCTAGATGGGACTGTTTTCTTTTTAAGGATTTGCTTATTAATTGCAGGTAGTATACTGGGCTTCTATGGAATAATATTTGCTCTGGTTGTTATCTTTATACATATGTGCAATATGAAGTCCTTCGGAGTTGAATTCTTATCACCATTGGCTCCAATATCAGATGGCCTAAAGGATACCTATATACGACCACCATTGTGGAGTTTACTGTTTGATAATACTAAATTTAGAGCCCTTGAAGATCACAACCCTACGGAGGAATAGTATAAATGTGGGATAATATGAAAAAAATCACCATATTACTAATGATATTAATCTGTATTCTAACCTTAACAGGCTGTTGGAATTTACGGGAAATAAGTGAGATGGGTGTTGCTGTTGCCATTGGTGTCGACCTTGTTGAGGATGAACTGATGGAGCTTACTGTTCAGGTTTTAATACCTAGACGCTTGGCTCAAGAGGGCTATGAGGGCAATGCTGTTGTTACCTATTCAACTACAGGCAGAACAACCTTTGAGCTATTTAGAAAAATCACTACCATTTCCAGTCGCAAAATATATATCGGCCATATTCAACTGGTGGTTTTAGGGGAGGAATTTGCAAAAAAAGGGATATTAGATACCATCGATTTTTTTGAGCGGGATCATGAGTTTAGAAGACAGGCACATATACTGCTAACAAAGGGAGTTAGTGCTAAGGCTATTTTAGAAACCGGGAGTGTTATAGAGTTAATACCAGCAGAGCATATCACTAAGGCTATTGATAATGCTATTCACACTGGAACAACTAAAAAAATTACATTAATTGAACTGTTTAAAGATTTAAATAGTAAAGGTAACCAAGTTTTGCTCCCAACAGTATTTGTTAGACACGAAGGAATACCAGATGTAGCTAAGGATTTAAGGATCGCAGGGACTGGGGTTTTTGATAAGGATATGCTTATAGGATTTTTAGATGAATTCGAAACCCGTGGTTATTTATGGGTAGCAGGTGATTTGCACGGGGGAATATTGGTTATACCAAGCCCTAAGGACCCACTTGAGTTTATTTCTCTAGAGCTTATGAAGGTTAATAGTAAGATGAGTGTTAGTTTGGTTGATAATAAACCAATACTACAGATTAAAATAAAGGCAGATAGTAACCTTGGTGAGCAGCAAAAATCCATCGATTTAACTACTCCTGAAATGATTAAATACGTTGAAGAAGAAAGTAAAAAGCTTATTAAAGAAGAAATTCTTAAAGCTTTATATAAAGGTCAAAGAGTACATAGCTTAGACTTTTTTGGATTCGGAGAAATTGTTGCAAAGGAGCACCCAAAGTATTGGAAGGAAGTAGAAGATGATTGGGATACTGTTTTTTCTAACGCTGAAATTAATATAGATATAGAGTCAAACATAAGAAGAACTGGACAAATTTTACAGCCATCAACCCCTGAATAGGAGTGAGATTATATGATAATAGTGCTTTTATTAATTGCGTTGTTTTTACTCTTTTTAGTTGATTTACCTATTCTTTATAATAGTAAAAACAAGCTGGCTTTAGCTGTATATAGCTTTCTCATGATTATAGGCATCTTAATTGTATTAATAGTAGCAGAAGATTTAGCAATTCCTTCACCAGCTATACATATAGAGAAAATAGTAAACAACCTGAGAGGTAATTAAATGTACAAGAAAGCACAAATATCATCCACTCAATTATCTATACTAATGATTGGTTTTATTTTAGGAAGTACAATTATTATAGTACCTGGAAGCAATGCAATGCAGGATGCATGGATCGCCTATTTAGCTGCATGGATAGGTGGATTCCTTTTGTTCAGCTGCTATTATCTACTATACAAAAAATTCCCACAGAAAACATTGGTGGAAATTAATCATATATTACTGGGAAAATGGTTAGGTACAATAGTTAATATCCTTTATATTTGGTACTTCATTCATTTAGCCTCTCTTGTTTTACGTAATTTTGGAGAATATACCTTAACCGTCACACTACCAGAGACTCCATTATGGTTTATAATGGCTTGTTATGTATTTGTTACTGGATATTCAGTACGGAGTGGATTGGAGGTAACTGCTCGAACAGCAGAGTTAATCATTCCCTTTATATTCATTTTTCAGGTTGGAATTTTTTTAATCCTTTTACCCTACTTTGATATATCAAATTTAAAGCCCATCTTAGCAGAAGGGCTTCAACCGGTTTTGATGGCAAGTTTCTCAGTATTGACCTTTCCCTTCGGTGAAACCATTATATTACTAATGATACTACCCTATTTGCATTCTTCAGGAAGTGTTAAGAAAACCTACATATTTTCATTCCTATTAGCTGGATCTATATTATTAATGGGCATTATAAGGGATTTATCAGTACTGGGTGCAGATGAAATTGCAAGAACTCTTTTCCCACCCCACTATACAATACAGCAGATACCAGACCTTAACATTGACGCTTTAATTGGGGTTTTCTTTTTTATTAGTGGAGGAACAAAAATTTGCATATGCTATTTAGCAGCAACAATCGGGATTGCACAGTTAACCAATAGTCATGATCATCGACCCTTTGTAATACCTGTAGGAATAATATTACTTGGTTTATGTATTTGGATATATGAAAGTGCCCCGCAAATGCTTAATTGGGCAATAGAAATCTGGCCATTATACTCCATACCTTTTCAGATAGTTATTCCTTTAATGCTATTAATCATTAGTTTTTTTAGAACTAAAAATCCATAAAAGCCCAGTATGTAATATATGGGCTAGGGTGTCAATAGGATACAATAAAAGCATTTTTGGTCCAGAGTATCTCATTACTCCCTTAATATTATCCTTCATTTCACCTACATAACAATGAATTCTACAGCTTGCGCATACTGGTTTTCTTTCCTTAAAGGGACATACCCTCAATTTATTAATTGCATACTCCAACAAAGCTTTGCATTCTATACAAAGCTCCCTTTGATGATTACGTCTACAATATATTCCAATCATTTTCTCTATTGTTAGCTTTTCTCTTCTTAATCTTTTTTCTTCTAAGTTAATCATTTTACCTACCCATAATTTTTATATCATAATTTGTCCCTTAAGCTCTTAATCTGTTTTTGAATATACTTTATATCATAATCACTGAAATCCTTTTTTCCATTTACAATTATAGCTTTATCATCCACTCTATTTTTTATGGTCAAATATCTTTTCTCAGCATCATTTAGATTATCACTGGTGTTATCATAATTTTCATATTTCCATTGTCTACCCTGCTGGTAAATTATATAATTTAATCTGCCCTCTTCTAAGTCCTTCTGTAGCTCTTCTGCCAACTGCTGTAATCTCATGATAGCCCCTCCTAAATAAAGTGTTATTCATATTAATCTATATGTCCAATTATAATTACTTTAATTCAATTTATCTTTATCTTAGCTATCTAATATACTTTTTTGTGTAATATGCAACGCCTATTGCACCCGGTCCAACATGCAATCCAATAACTGGCCCAATATCTTGTATCTTTATATCCACATCAATAAACTTTTTTATTTCATTCACTATGTTTTCAGCTTCATCAAAGCAATTAATATGATGAACTACCACTTCTCCTAGTCCGTAGTTCTTGATGTCCTCTAAAACTTGCTCTACTATTGTTATAACTGCCTTCTTTTTTGTTCTAACCTTCTTAAATATTGTTGTTACACCATTTTCGACAGTTAAAATTGGGATGATTTTCAAGAGGTTTCCTATGATGGCATTTGCCTTTCCAATTCTACCTCCCTTTTCTAAATATTTGAGATTGTCGGGTATAAACAAAAATCTGCTCTTTTTAATATTCTCATTAGCTGCATTAATAACCTGCTCTAATGACTCATTATCCTTTGCTGCTTTTGCAGCCTCTATTGCTGCAAAGCCCAGCTGCATGCAATTAGACCTTGAGTCAATAATTTCAATATTGGCATTAGGATAATTTTTCAAAATCATATCTTTGGCCATATGGGTTGTTGCATATGTACCACTCATTTCAGATGATAATAAAATGCAAACAAGATCATCACCTGGTTTTATAACATTTTCCATTTCAGTATATAATTCCCCTATTGAAGGCTGCGAAGATTTAGGAATGCCTTTCTCCTCCATCATTTCATAGAAGCTGGTATTATTCAAATCTGTTTCTTTAAAGGTCTTATCGGGAAATTCTACCCTTAGAGATATTGTTCTAATATCTAATAATTTTTTTATTGAATCATTTATATAGCTTGTACTGTCAGTTAAAATCTTTATAGCCATTAATTTATCCTCCAATCTAATTTCTATTACAATTAATATAATTTTAACATAAAGTACTATTAATGTATAAAATTATTAGTAATTTTATTGCATTGCTTAGTTTATTATCAATCATTCTAAGGTAAAAATAAACCATGCTGTTATTTATATTAAAACTAAAGGATGATGCAAAATGTATATACTAACAAAGCTTTGGAATCCAGAAATGTTTCAGGGTAGATATAAGAAAAAAAACTATTTCGAAGGCTGGTATTTTAAGCTGATAAATGATAAAAGAGATACGGTCTTAGGGGTAATCCCTGGTATTTCATTGGAGGCAGACAGTAAGAATTCTCATTCATTTATTCAAGTTTTTGATGGTATAGAAGGTGAAGTCGATTATTTTTCCTTTCCTATTGATGACTTTCACTCTTCTAATAAAAATTTCGTAGTGCAAATTGGAGACAATTATTTTAATAGCAGTAAAATTAAATTAGATTTAGAAAATAATAATACTAAGATTCAAGGGACGTTAAGCTTCTATAATATAGTCCCATTCCCCAAATCCATAATATATCCAGGCATCATGGGTCCCTTTTCATATTTACCCTTTATGGAATGCTACCATGGTATTGTTAATATTCATCATAATATTAAGGGAGCTTTAACTATAAACCATGAAAACATTTCCTTTGATAAAGGCTATGGATATATTGAGAAGGATTGGGGTGTATCCTTTCCTGAGGCATATATATGGCTTCAATCCAATCATTTTGCTCAAGAAAATATTTCTGTTATGTTTTCCATAGCAAAAATTCCATGGCTAAGAAAACATTTTATTGGTCATATCTCTTTCTTAAAAATTGGAGATAATTTTTTTAGATTTGCTACCTACACAGGAGCTAAAATAAAACGTTTAAAAAAATATGCCAATGGAATAGAAGCTATTATTGAAGACCGACATCACCGTTTAGAAATTTCAGCGACTTTTTCAAAATCAAGTATTCTTATTGCTCCCCAAAAAGGAGTAATGAATCGAGAAATTTTGGAGAGCATTACTTCTCAAGTACATGTAAAGCTATCAGATAAAAGTAATAATATAATTTTTCAAGGCGAAGGTAAAAATACAGGATTAGAAATGGTGGGAGATTTATCTGTACTATTACCAAAATCATAATTGTTTGTATTTTTCTATAGATAGCCTTTAACTAATCTCTGTTTAACTTAGCTACTTCCTCCTCAATCAATTTTTTATCTAATCTTTCAAATAAGATACTAAACTCTCCAATTTCTATTTCTGATACCAGGTTAATTAACTTCCATGAGCTTTCACTACAACTAAACCATCCTTTAACTTTTTGGGATGACGCTGGTAGGAATGGATTTAGTAAATTGGTAACATTTACTATGCAAAAAAGACAATTATAAATAGTAGTTCTGCACTCATTGTTGTTTGTGTTTACAGTGATCCATGGTGTTTCTTCATCAAAATATTTATTAATACTTCTTATAAAATCAAAAATTTGTTCAATAGCTGATTTTAAATTTCCCCCTTCTATCTTTATACCTACCTCATGGTAAAGGTTTTCTATAGTTCTTTTTATTTCATCATCTACCTCACCCTTTGGTATCCTATTATCAAAAAACTTTTTAACGAAGGTCAGAGTTCTATTTACCAAATTACCATAGGCTCCAAGGAGCTCTCCATTATTGCTATTGATAAACTCTCTCCAAGAGAAATTTGTGTCTCTCTTTTCTGGTCCATTGGCTATTAAAAAATATCTTAAGGCATCTACATTATATTTTTCTATGACATCATTAACCCAGACTGCCCAATTATTGCTAGTAGAGATTTTCTTACCTTCAAGGGTTATATACTCACTGGATATTATTCTATCTGGATTTATTTCATAGCCTATTCCATTTAATAGGGCAGGAAAAATTAAAGAATGAAATGGAATGTTGTCTTTTCCATGAACAAAATATGTGGTTGAATCTTTACTCCAAAAATGTTCCCAATCCCGATTATTTTCAATGCCCCATCTTTTACTGACTGTAAAATAACCTAGTACTGCATCTATCCAAACATATAGCTTTTTATCTTCATATCCCTTTAAAGGAAGGTCTATTCCCCATGGTAAATCTCTAGAAATTGCCCTGTCATGTAATCCTTCATTTAAGTATCTTTCTGTGTTATTTATTGCATTTAATCTCCAATAATCTCTTGAGTTTTCCAAATTAGCTCTTAATACATCTTGAAATTTAGATAGAGCAAAAAATAATTGATTACCAGTCTTTACTTTGGGCTCATCACCACACAATTTACATTTTCTATCACATAAATCTAGCGGATCTAATATAGTAGAGCAGGTATCACATTGGTCTCCCCTAGCTATACTTTTACATTTTGGACAAATCCCCTCAACAAATCTATCAGGTAAAAATTGATTGCAGCTACTACAATATAGCTGATCTACTTCTTTTTCATAAATAAAGCCATTATCATATAGTGTCTTGATAATACTTTGTACTTCTTCCTTGTGATGAACACTATCGGTTCTTGAATAATAGTCATAGGAAAAATCTAATTTATTAAAGCAATATTGAAATTCTTTATGATACCTCTCTGCAATTTCCTGTGGAGTCACTTTCTCATCCTTCGCCCGAATAGAAATAGGTGTACCATGACAATCACTTCCAGATACATATAATACATCTTCTCCCTTAGACCTATAATACCTGGCTATTACGTCTCCTGGCAATAATGCTGCTATGTGTCCTAAATGTAATGACCCATTTGCATAGGGCCAAGCACCTCCAATTAAAATACTCATAAATATTTACCTCCTAATTTTAGTTTTTTTGAAAATAAAAAACTCCCATCCTAAGAAAAATCTTAGGAACGAGAGTTATCATCGCGTTACCATCCTAATTTGCCTACTCCTCACAGAATAAGCCTCTTTAAGTACGCCACAAGCTTTGTGGTTATACTCTATCACTATAACGGGTGAACCCGTTGCAGCCTAAATTGAAACAATCTCGGTGCACAGCTCCGAGGCCATTTTCTCTTTATTATCCTTTACTCCCTCTCAGCAATAGGAGCTCTCTGTAAAAGTATTCTTAAAGATACTTTCCTCTTCATAGCATTTTTTTATTTTAGACAATTATAGCTTATATTATTATATAAGTAAATATATTTTATGTGTAAAATTAAGTGATATTATATCGGATTTATACTCAAGAGCTTTTCAACAAATTCATCTATATCATAGTGATTACCTTCATCAATAATCAATAATACCTTTGAAGGCTTATAATCTTCTATTTCAGACCGAAGAATATTTTTAAAATCTAATAGTCTCTTCTCATTGATTTTAATTGATATAGCAGCTAATGCCATTGCTTCTGCTAAAAAAGCTTCTATAGCTTCTCTTTTTATATCTTTGTATTTCCTTTTTAATATTATCCTTTCATTGGAAATATAAAAAATTTTATATCCATCCTGTAACCTCTCACCCATTAAAACTTTATTTAAAGTAGTTTCATTTGTTTTGAATAGATAGTTGTATAGATAATCTAGATAATTCAATATATCTTTGTACATGGCAGCTGTCTCAAATCTAAGATTTATAGCTTCTTTCTTCATCTTTTCTTCTACATTATATTTGAATTTCTTCATAGAATTACCATCAGTGAAGATTTCTATTAAGCTTTTATAATTTTCTTCAAACATTATTGAATTCATTGACTCAGTCATAGCCTTATATGAAAATTCATATGATCCATTTTGCTTTACAATAGGGTATATATTTTCTAGCCTTTTTATTATATCAGTGACTATACCTTTACTTCTGAAGGGTCCAAAACAAATTTCAGGATCTTTTTCCTTGATATATGCTAGGTATATTGGTTTTTCCTGACTTTGATTACTAATCCTTAAATACACATACTTTTCGTCATTTCTATATTGTGAGTTATAAATAGGCTTTATTTTTTTTATTAGTGCGCATTCAAGTATTTGTGCTTCAAGGTGGGTATCGGTGGTAATGTAAGATATATCATGGATACTAAACACCATTCTTTTTATCTTGTTCCATTCATGCTGTGTGTTAAAATATGACTTAGCCCTAGATCTTAGTGTCTTGCTTTTACCAATATAAATAATGTTTCCATTTATATCCTTCATTTGATAAATCCCAGGCTTATCTGGTATCAGTTTAATTTTCTCTAATAATTTATCAGATTCCTTAGTCAAATTACCACCCCTATAAAGTAAGCCTTGATTTACAATTTTAGCTAATAAACCTTACTCAATGCAGCATGTCATTTCTAGTAGTCTTTACCCCAACTATCCCTATTAGTTTAGTAATATATTTAATAATAGCATATTTTTTTAATCAATAACATTTCTTAGCTGATGAATTAATAATTTAAACTATCTTCTTCAAATTATCCTTAATAATAATACAACCCTCATCCATAAAATATGAAGGAGAGTTATATTATTAATAATTAAATATCTTCCAATATTTTTTTGATGGTATTGATGGTGGCCTCACTGGATATTGTAGCTCCAGTTACAACATCTACATCTAATGTTTGATTCTTTATAACCATATCAACTACCTCTTGTACTGCTACATCACCTATACCTGATGTTTCCTTCATTTCAACGATTTTAATATCTGCAATCTTTCCATCTTCAATTATTACATTCAATTTAATATCTCCTTTAAAACCTTTACCTACACCTTCATAAACTCCATCATTATATTTTAAATCAGCAGGTTCAGATGTTGCTACTGCTTTCTCTCCACATCCAAATAGTAATACTCCTAAAAGAGTACTTATTAACAATAGAGCTACATAATTTTTTTTCATTATTGATTCCCTCCTAGCCTACATATTTATTCCTTATTCTTTCGAAGGAGAAGAGTTGGCTGAAGCTAACCTCAGCCAGTTAATCAGTATTCTAATTATTATAATGTTTCATTTAACATCTCAACTGTTTTCTTAAGTATTTCTGCTGCAACCCCTGCACACCGCTCTTTACGCTCATCATCACCAAAGCCACAGCCCTGGGCTTCCATATATTTTCCTACTGAATCAATACAAAGCACTGAATCTGCAACTGTCATAGCTAAGTCTAACTCAGCCGGTTGATATTGGGGAAATGGATGTTCTTTATACCAGTCCCATAGATCACCAACTAATTTTTTTGCAGTTTCAACATCACAAACTGTACCAATACATGCTGCAGCGACGCCCAATGAACCACATAGACTTGCTTGACCTGCATACCCTGCTGCTGCGTTGGTGAATGCTTCGGCTGGTATTTGGTTAAAGGGATAACCAACCTCATCAGCCAATGAACCGAAGAACCCTTCGGATACTGCGATACCTCAGCCACCTTTTGTTTTATATGCTTCATATGCTCTATCAGCAGCTTTATTTCCATCAAGCTTTTTATATGGGAAAGGCCACTCAGGCTTTCCTACTGCTGCTGCAGAAGACGTAGTTTGTGTTGAACAGGCGGTCATAATGCCACTTACTCCACCTAGTAAGGTAACACCTGCAACAGACGCACCTACTCCCTTCAAAAAATCCTTTCTTGATAGTTCTTTACTTTTCTTTTCAATCGACATAAGCTAATCGTCCTCCCTAAATTTAATTGATAAATCATTAACATTTAGAAGTGTACTAATTTAAAATTTTACTTCTTGTTGTTATTATAATACAGGCCAGCTTATATCAATGATAAGAGTTATTTATGATACATAATGATGAGTTATATTTGTTTATTTGTTAACAAACCATTAATATCTAATCAGTATCTATTTTAAATTTACTATGGATCTCATTTCATGCTATAATTAACATTGAAGGGGGTAAAACCATGAATCTTCAATACCTTAAGGCTTTTTATGTTACAGTTAGGTTAAACAGTATTTCTAAGGCAGCAAAAGAGCTTCATCTTACTCAGCCGGGCCTTAGTATGCAAATACAATCTCTTGAGAAGGATTTAGATGTAACTCTTCTTACTAGAAGTAATAAGGGGGTAGAGCTTACAGAAGCAGGAATGGTGGTCTTTGACTATGCCAACACAATATTATCGATGCATGATAACATTGAAAGGGATCTTGAAAATTTGAAAAGCAATAAAAAGGATCTATTGATTGGATCATGTAAATCCATAGGTGAGTATGCCCTTCCTTGTAGTATATATATATTTAAGCAAGATAATAGTAACATACACATAAACTGCAATATTACTAACTCAGATGGAGTTATAGATAATCTTTCTGATAGGACAATAAATATAGGTATAATTCAAGGTTATAGAGAAAAAAAGAATGTTATTACTGATAAAATAACTTCAAACAGGTTAATTCTTACAACATCTTTACCTGTTTTGAAAAATAAAGTATCTTTAAATGAACTGAAAATGCTACCATTAATATTTAGGGAAGACGGTTCAGGAACTAGAGCCACAATTCTTCAGCATCTTAAAAAACATGATATTAGGCTACAGGATTTAAATATTATATATGAGCTTAATTCAATGGAGGCAATTAAGACCTCTGTTATTTCTGGTAAAGGTATATCCTTTATTCCTGAAATGACTATAAAGAAAGAGCTAAGAGATGGTGTGTTGCGTGAGATAGAGATTGACGGACTTGATGTAATCAGCGACTATTATATCGCTTATAGAGAAGATCACCAATTTACCAGCTATGAAAGTCAGTTTATAAATTTCATCAAATCCTCAAGACGGGGCTTTTGCTAAAAAGCAAGCAACCTCAATTTATCTTAGAAGTTGCTTGCTTTCAAATTATATATTTGTATAATATTCGAGTACCAATGTAAGCTCCTACGAAAATAAAAACACCAAAAACCCAGCCATGTAACGAGAAGGATGGAATAGCACTAAAGTATGCACCGATATTACATCCGAAGCTCAATCTTGAGCCATAACCCATCAAAATCCCTCCAGCTAATGCAAAGAATATTTGTTTCATATTTTTTATTTTTTTAAACTTGTACTGATTAGCCCATAAAACTGCTAATAATGCTCCTATAATAATGGCGATATTTAGAACTGAATGTGGATTTAATATTAAGGTGTACCCTCCCCTAAAACCAGGACTGTATACATTGAAATAATACCAGCTGGCAGGATTAGCACCTAAGCTTTCTATAATAAATAATCCCCAGTATAATAAGCCTGTTGTAACACCCCAAACTGAGCCAGTTATTAGAAGTAGGGAAATATTCAATAATGCTAATAAAATACCACCAACCCAATAGGGCCAAGGTTTTTTTACAATTTTATAATATAATCCCATTCATTTAACCCACTTTCTTATCTATCTAGCCTTTTCAATATAAATTTCCCACTCACCTTCTGCAATTTCAATATAATCAATATAATGTCCTTGTTTCTTTGTCCATTCAACTACATTTGCAATAGAACAATTATGATCTGTATGCATAATTAAAATATCACCGATCTCCATTTTTTCTAAGCTCTTTAATGCTTTTAAAAGTGGTATTGGACATACCTCATGTAAACAATCTAGTTTGTACTCTGCCATAATTCCCTCCTACATAGTTGATGCCATAATATTACTTTTTTTATCATACCAATGGGCAATATAGTATAAAACACATAACAAAGCTAATTGAAGAATTAATGTAGGAAATAATCCTAAATATTCTGGTATATATATAGCTTCAGCATTTGAGATTAATAGTTTATCCCAAAAGCTAAAGTGTTTTGTTCCTAAAATACTACCGATAATAAAACCTACTAAAACAACCAAATTAATAGCATAACCTTCACCGAGTCTTGTAAGTGTGCCTGAAACGCAACCTCCTGCCATCACCATACCAATTCCAAATAAAACAGCCCCAATAGCTGTATGAATTCCAACGGGACTAAATTGTCCAGGTATCTCTTGAATTCTAATATCAGGATTTGAAGCAATCGCATTGTATTGAATAATAAAGAAGCCAATTGTTGAAATAATAAAGGCTAGCAGTATTGCCTTTAAAAGTGAGGTGCTCCCTACCATAATTGGGTCTCTAACACTGGCAACAAAACAAAACCTTGATCGCTGAATTGTAATTCCTAAAAGAATCCCTATAACCCAGTAGTTACCAAAGGTGATTTGATATTTCGTAATAATAAGATATATAATTAATACAGCAATAGTTAGTAAAATTGCATATGGAATTTGATTTCTTTTCTTGCTTACTTCCATTTTCTTCTGTCTTTTTAACTCTTCAATACGACTAGATGCCATTTCATCACGTCCCTTTAAGTAATTGAGTTAAATTATTAACTAATATACTTAATCATATCATAAAAGCACCTAACAAATGAAGGTGCTTTATTTAATGATTTTTTTCCTTTTATATACAATGGAAGAAATAATTATACTTAGTTCTAATAATAAAATCATTGGTGCTGCTAATAAAACCTGTGAGATAACATCAGGTGGTGTAAGTATAGCTGCTACAATAAAAATCACCACTATTAACACCCTCCTGGATTTTTTTAGAAGTGTAGGAGTAATTAAATTAAACTGAGTTAATAGCAATATTAATATCGGTAGTTGAAATGTCAGCCCAAATGATAATATTATTGAACTAATAAAGCTAGTATAGTTGGCAAATGAAAATAAAGGTTCTATTTCTTGCCGAGACATTTTTGTGAAAAACTCAATAGTAAGAGGAATTATTATTAAGTATGCAAATACAGCACCCACAAAGAAAAAAACCATAGAAGCTATATTTGCCAATACTATATAAATTTTATGCTTAATACCCATCCCTGGCATTACAAACTGCCATACATTATACAATACGATGGGTAAAGCTATAACAATCCCCGAAACTAAAGCTATTTTAATATATGCTAAGAATAAGTCTGCTGGGCTTAAATAAATAAAATGTAAATCTACTGCAGGTTTCAATATCAAATCAACAATTAAGTCTATGTTGTAATAACTAAAAATAGTTCCAGCCATGATGAAAAATGCTACAATAATAATTCTTTTTCTTAATTCTTCTAAATGCCCTACTAATGTTAATCTCTTCTCGGTCATTTTTAATCACCAGCTTATATTTATTCTTTTTTATCAACGTCCCCACTAATCTCGGATGTAATATTTGAGGTATGAGCTTTAAACTCTTTAATCCCTTTACCTAGTGCTTTCCCGATTTCAGGTAGCTTGCTAGGTCCAAAAACCACAAGGGCAAGAACAAGTATCAATATTAATTCTGGTGCGCCCAATTTTCCAAACATTTAAATTCCTCCTTTATTATTTTTTTAACTTAGTTTGATAAAATTATACCATTATTATAGAAAAGTGTCAGTGGCTTGTTTTCATAATTTTCTGACTATTTTCCTTTTTATCACTTTCTCTTAATTTTTCATCTTGAAAATTCATTTCTCATCTACTGTTTCCAATTATTTGAGTATTGATAAATGTCATACTATTATTTGGTAGCAAATAATTCTTTATAAAGCATAAACAATATTTATAACTACTTTTCTATTCTTAGAACTTACTTGACTTATTTACATTCAATGGTTATTAACAAAATGTAATTATTTTATAAATTTAGTACCTTGTTTAACAAGGTAGCTTGTGATATATTATATCCATGGATAAATATGGCTTCCTAAGTGAAGGAGTTGAGTAATATGAATATACAGTTTAAAAAAGGAATATTGGAGCTTTGTGTATTATCTATATTAGATGTAAGGGACTGTTATGGCTATGAGCTGGTTAATGAAATATCTAAAAATATAGCAATATCAGAGGGTACTATATATCCATTATTAAGGCGTTTGAAGGAGGATGGCTTATTCACCACCTATCTTCAGGAGTCTCAAGAAGGGCCTCCAAGAAAATATTATAAGTTAACTGAAGAAGGTAAATCTATGAAAAGAGAATTACTTGATGAATGGAACAGCTTTGTAGAAGGTGTCAACCATATTTTGAAGGGAGATGAAATTGATGAATAGAGAAGAATTTTTAAAAAAATTATCTGAGGGTTTAAATAAACTTCCCGATAAAGAGAAAAAAGATATTATATATGATTATGAAGAGCATTTCGATATTGCCCTACAGGAGGGTAAAAATCAAGAAGAAGTTTCTGTCTCCTTAGGTGATCCCAATGTTATTGCGAGAGAATTTAGTGTTAGCTATATAATCAATAGGGCTGAGGAAAATAGATCTACGGGTAATATTTTCAGAGCAGTCTTTGCTACAGTTAGTTTGGGATTTTTCAATTTGATATTTGTTTTAGGACCTTTTATAGGTTTGATAGGTGTATTAATTGGTCTATTTGCCGCTTCTGCTGCATTAACAATTAGTGGAGTGTTATTATTGGTAGCTATTTTACTTTACCCAATATTACCTTGGTTTGTATCAGTACCACATATAATGATATCTCAACCTATTGGAGGAGTTTTCTTATCAATTGGAATATTCTCTCTAGGCCTTCTATTTCTAATTGGTGTAAGCTATTTAGCAATAGGAACATATAAGATTACAATTAAGTATTTAAAGTTTAATATCCGTATTATAACCGATAGGAGGGTTAAAAATGAACATTAATATGAGAAAATTAGTACTTATAACTGCCCTTGTAATGGTGGTGTCTTTTAGCATAGCAGGAGGTATTTTTCGTAGTGAAGGTTTTTGGTTATTAGAAGGTAACGGAAATTGGATTGGTTCAGGGAGATATACCTCCGTCATTAACCAGGAAGAAACAGTTTCACTAAATGGTATAAATACACTTGAGATTGATACCACCAGTCAGGATATTAATATTATTCCAACTGATGCCGGGTTTGACTTAAGAGTTCATTTTCATGGTGAAGTTACCTCAAGTAATGAAGATACAGCACCAGAGTTGTCTATTATAACAAGTGGAGAAAGCATTGTTATTAGGGTTAGCCGTAGAGATGTAATTTCAATTGGCCCTAGCTTTTATAACTCTAATTTAAAGCTAGATGTATACTTGCCTGTTGATTATAATAATAATTTAGTAATAGATACATCATCAGGCAATAGTAAGATAAAGGACTTGAATTTGTTGAGCTTTGATTATTCTGCAACATCAGGAGACTTATCAGCAGGCACAATTACTGCTGTTGAGGCTTTTATCAACAGCTCATCAGGTGGAGTAACGATAAAAGATCTTTATGTTGAAGAAGTGCTACAGCGAAAATCCACATCAGGGGATACAAGAATTGATAATATATCAGCATCAGATGCCAGCTTTAATAGTTCGTCTGGAAAATTGACTATAAAAGATATTATAGTAGCGAATTTATTGACCATAACCTCCACTTCAGGGGATACTGTAATAGGTAACGCTACTTCAAATCAAATGGTCTTAAGGGCTTCTTCGGGAGTTATAAATATTGATGAAATAACTACCAATAGATTAGAGCATGAATCCACCTCTGGAGATTTTACCATCAAGAAGGGTAACATTTTAAATGGTCAAATTGAAGCATCCTCGGCTAAGATTTCTGTTAATAATTCAAATGGAGATATGTCAATAGTTACTACTTCTGGTGATGTTAATTTAGGCTATACTGAATTCGATAATAGTATTAATGTTTTTACTTCCTCTGGTAAAGTCAGTTTATCTCTTCAAAGGGATGCTTCCTTTACTTTGAGGGTCAACACCTCATCAGGTAAAATAAATAGTGATTTTCCCATAACAACCTTTGGTTCTCCTAGTAAAAACAAACTGGAGGGTACAGTTGGAACAGGTTCTGGAAGCATTACTATTGGTACTTCTTCAGGTGATGTTAATATAAAGAATTAAATATCTACCCCACTATAAAAAGCCTCGAATAAATCGTGGCTTTTTGTTATCCTCCTATTGCCTCTAATTTAACATAAATTGCATTCTAATAGATCTGCCGTAAGTATCATAGGGCCAGATATACCTGTAATAGAGTTAGAGGGTTGAACAACAATCTGTACATCTGGGCTTAATGTTAAAGCTGTTGGAAGTTCAATTCTTGTTGCCCATGTTGGAGGAATTTCTGGAGATGGAAACATTTGATTACCAAAACCTCCAATATCTCTAAAGAATGCAGTAGCTATATATATATCATATGCTCCGAAGTATGAAGGCGGTGGCAATGTAGCCATAACATTTATTACTTGACCTCCCCTTGGTCCAAAATTAGCAAAACCCACTCCTCCTGTTGCAAAAGGAACTCTCCCCTGACTTTTTAATATAACACAGCATGGAATTGTAACTAGCCCTGGAACGCATAAAACATCACCTGGATATATTATGTCGGGATTAATAATGTGAGGATTTACATTAATCAATTGATCTAGTGGTACTCTAAATATTTGTGCAATTATAAACATTGTATCTCCAGGTGTAACAGTATAACGTCCCTTAAACCCAGTCGGACATGCAACTGGTATTCTATACATTTGTGATGCCATATAAACTATCCCCCTTATCATTCTTAAAATTTCTATAGTAAAAGTGGTCAAATTATAGAAGTTATATATCATATGAACAGGGGTATCAATTGGTTCTTGATTATATTCCTTAACTGGTACCTATTTTTCAATTGTATTGAAAATTTTTATAAACTAAGAAATATTAATTATTTATGTTAAAACCTTTATATATACACCATAATTAATCAAATGACCTTCAGTACCTTTAAACCATTATATATACCATGTGAAAACACATCATTAGTAACGTAATATGCCTTGCATTTTAGTTCCTCGTTAGCATTTCCCATGGCAACTCCATATTTCACCATTTGTAGCATTTCTATATCATTCATTCCATCCCCAAAAGCATAAGTATTGTCTATATCAATGTTAAGATGGGCTATCAGCTTTTTAATGCCATCTGCTTTAGTGCATGACTTAAAATATATATCGTAGGATGCTTCACCAGGGTGACTCATAAAAATAAAATTATCCTTTAGCTTTTCTCTAAATCTATTTAATTGATTTTCATCCTTTGTAAAAACCACCATTTTATTAGCTTCTACCTCATCTATATCCCATTTATCAGTAATATTATCTTGGGGTATCGAAAAATTTTTCAGGAAATCTTTTACTGTTGCAGAATTCAAGCAAGAAAAATATGATTTTTTCTGTCCCTCTAAAATAAACTCTGCATTTTCACTCTTAAAACCATCAATTGTACTTCTCAAAGTAGCTCCGTCTATTTTTTTGCTGAATATTACTTTCTTATTCCTTTCTATATAGGCGCCATTGGATGTTATATAAGCATCAAATCCAATATCTAATATTTCATCACTTAAAAATGACATTGGTCTGCCTGTTGCAATTATTGCTAAGTGACCTTTACATTTAACTTCGTTAATAGCCTTCTTTGTTGATTCCAATATTGAGGGCATTCCCCCTACATAATCTATTAAGGTTCCATCTACATCAAAAAATACAGCCTTTTTAACCATAACCTTATCTCCTTTTAACTAGTAGTTAAATTCCACATATACACCATTCTTTATCAAAATTTTTTCTTTTATTATTTGTTTGTTTCTTATTTATATAGAATAAATTATACTTGTCAGCTCTATAGTAACAAATCATAACTTTTTACTTCCCATTATACTGGGGATATTAAAGACCCTTTCAAAGACAATTAATTACGTTATAAAGCTATAACCTTTTAAAATAATTATAGTTTGAAAGTTGTTTTTTATCAATAGAGCTTTTACTACACCTTATTACTTTAAATAGAATCTATACTTTGTAGCAATCTATGAAGTACTACTACAATTTCTGCCCTTGTGGCTTGATGCTTAGGCTTAACCCCATCTCCAGACCCTTGAATAAGTCCTGACTTAGTTAGGCTAGCCACCGCCTGTCGAGCATAGTCACTAATTAAACTTGCATCATTGTACATATCTAGGCTCTCTTCTCCTGCTTCCTCAAGCTCTATATCTAATATTTCAAGTGTTCTGGCCATTATAACCATCATATCTTCTCTGGTTATATTTCCATTGGGATTAAATGTAGCACCGTCACCCTTGGCTATTCCTAGTGTTCTTGCAGTACCAATAGCATCATAATAGTATACTCCCTTGGGTACATCGCTAAAATTATCTTGAAATTCTGCTTTTAATTCTAAAGCTCTAACCACCATAAGAATGAAGTCTCCTCTAGTAGTATTTTTTCCTGGGTTAAATAAACCCTTACCATCGCCATAAACTATACCTCTTTCGTAAGAGCTGTCAATGGCATCGATGGCCCATGAGTATTGATTACCAACATCATAAAAATATTTTGATT
Source organism: Alkaliphilus peptidifermentans DSM 18978 (assembly GCF_900101495.1). Classification (GTDB taxonomy): domain Bacteria; phylum Bacillota; class Clostridia; order Peptostreptococcales; family Natronincolaceae; genus Alkaliphilus_C; species Alkaliphilus_C peptidifermentans. The sequence continues at coordinate 45,231 of NZ_FMUS01000006.1, read as the reverse complement.
GATTTGTGCTTATTATAAGCTCTCTACTTTCGTTATGGAGCCTATCAAGAGCAGTTACTGCGTAAATTACTTTATTGGCATCAATAGTTCCCTTGTCTATAAACTCTTGAAGGCCATTTTGCTCTTTCCTTACAGTTCCTATTAAATACGCTCCACTTCCATCAGAGCTTATATCTATCTTTTCGCCTTTATTCATTCGATATACTGCATAATAAGTTGTATTTGGATCATTATCAAGCCATGACAGCTTAATTCCTTGATTAGTAGAGTCAACTTTCCCCTGTGTTGGATTATCGGGGGCTTGTCCTCCCTTCCATGGCATGACAGGAACTAGAGCCTTTGTAGCCCATAGGTTCTTCTTCATCCCATTTACAACTTGTTGTTTACCTGCATCATTAAAATTTTTAAATCTAAACATTATACTCCCCATTATTTCAGGCTTCATAATGTTAAATTTAAGCTGACGATCAAACTCATCCACAGCATCATTACCTTGAAAATATTGATCATTATTGTCATTTATTTTATAAAGTGCTTGACCTATATAAAGATGTACATTTCTTTCCTTAACAACATCAGCCCACCAGTCTGATATTTCACCATATGGTACTCTTGAGTTAGCAAAAGTAAAATAAATTTGGGGAGAAATATAATCTATAAGTTCCTCTTCTACCCATCTTTTAGTATCTGCGAAGCTCTGATCATAATTTGTTAAGCTTGAATTTGTATTTGATCCGTCAGTATGTCCATCTTTTTTGTTTCCCCAGACTCCAGCAGGACTGATACCAAATTTAACCCAAGGCTTTGTTATCTGTATTTTCTGTGATAGCTCTTTAATAAGGACATATGTGTTGTTTCTTCTCCAGTCACCTATATTGGAATACTGACTTGAGTTGTATTTTCTAAAGGTTTCCTTATCATCTAATTCTCCCTCATAGCTTTCATAATAAAAATAGTCATCGAAGTGTATCCCATCTATATCATAGTTATTCACTACCTCCATTACCCGTCCTACTACCCAATCCCTAGCATCAGGAATGCCGGGATCCACCACAAACCTAGACCTAGCTGTTCTTATCCATTCGGGATGCTCTTTGAAAACACTTTTTTCAATATTAAGAGATTCTACAATAGCTTCATTGGTATACATAGATACTCTATAGGGATTGAACCAAGCATGAAGCTCAAGATTACGCTTATGGGCTTCTTCAATCGCAAAGGCCAATGGGTCAAAGCCGGGGTCCTTACCAAAGGTTCCTGTAAGGTACCGAGACCAGTTTACAATGTTTGATTTATATAAAGCATCCCCCTCTGGACTCACCTGAAAAAAAACGGCGTTCATATTCATCTCAACTGATCTATCTAAAATTTCAATAAGTTCATCTTTACTTCTTTGTATCCGTTCTTCATCATTTTCTATGCTTCTAGCTTCTAAAGATGGCCAATCAAGATTAATCACAGTAGAAATCCAGGCTGCTCTAAGATGTCTTTTAGCAATGGGTGTTTGACCCGGTAAATATTGTGTGTATTGATCCCATGGTTTAGCTGCTGCAAAAATATTTATAGGTGAAGCTGAAACCATCAATATAAAAACTATAAAAATACTAATAATTCTTACCAATGCATTTTTGGCTAACATTTTAGTCCTCCTTAAGAAAATAAGCTTTATCATGATGATACCTTCTTCCCTGATTATATACTTTATTCCCTTATAAAGTGAATATAAAATTTTGGAAAACATTATTAGAGCTTGATTTCATTAAGCATCAAAAGTGGTAACTTTAAATGTTAAATCATTAATTTTTATTTTATATTCAAGTATTCTTTTAACAAATACTATACAAAGCATGTCGGTCTTTGCGAATAAAACTTTATCAAAGGAAGACAATATTATAAGGTGGTGATTTATATAGCTAGAAGAAATAGAGATAGAACCTCAAAAACTGTATATAACGAAAATGAAGTTTCAACATCTTTAGAGGTAAACCTTACAAGAATTGATGAAGCCTTCAAAGATTGTTCTGACTTAATTAAAAGAAAGGTTCGCTTAAATAACCATAGGGAAGGCTGCTTCATTTATATAAGGGGAATTGTTGATATAGACTTAGCTCAAAGGGATTTTATTAATTCTATAATTACATTAAAGGATGAAGAATTAACTAATATTTCAGTTTTAGAAAGAATTGCTGTTGCCAATATAGATTGTACCTGTGATTTCCCTTCAGTTATAACTGGAATTCTATCGGGTTTTATGATTTGTGTATTAGACGGTAACCCCTTTGTTATAGTTTGTAAACTTAATAAATTTGAGATAAGAAATATTCTAGAACCAGAAGTAGAAAAGAATGTAAGGGGACCCCATGAGGGCTTTAGAGAGACCATTGATCCAAATATTGCTATGCTTAGAAGAAAGATTAAAAATACTAAACTTAAATTTAAGGTACTAAAAGTTGGTACAACTACTAATCAAACAGTTGTTATTTCATATTTTGAGGATATATCTGATAAAGCAATTCTCGATAGATTAACCAGAAAAATAGAATCTATTAATTTCGATGGAATGATTGCAATAGGATATGTAGAACAGTTTATATCGGATTTTAAGCTTTGTGTATTTCCACAATATCTTGCCACAGAAAGACCGGATAAAGCAGTGGCAGCCTTGTTGGAGGGAAGGTTTGTAATAATACAGGAGGGCACTCCTGTTGTAATAATTGCACCAGTAAACTTTTTTTCTTTTTTTCAAGCATTAGATGACTACAGTACCAATTGGATGGTGGGTAGTTTAATTAGGTCAATAAGGCTACTTGGTGCACTGATAGCTATTTTTTTTCCAGCCCTCTACATAGCAATTACATCCTTCCACTATTTTATGGTTCCATTAGATTTATTGGTACCACTGGCAGAGTCTAGGGTGAAGGTACCTTTTCCCCCAATAATAGAAGCCTTGATACTTGAAGTGACACTAGAGATGCTAAGGGAAGCCTCCATAAGACTTCCATCATATATTGGTATTTCTATAGGAGTTGTCGGTGGTTTAATTATTGGTCAGGCAGCTGTTGCTGCTGGCATTGTAAGTGAATTATTCATTATAATAGTTGCTGTTACAGCAATTGCCTCCTTCATCATACCAAGCTATGATATGGGCCTAGCTGTAAGGTATATAAGGTTCATATTTATGTTATTTGCAGCAATTTTTGGTATTGTAGGAGTAGTGGTGGCTGCCGCATTATTATTTGCCCATTTAATTGTGCTAGAGTCTTTAGGTCAACCATATTTTCAACCTATTATACCTCTAAAAATTAGGGATTTAAAGGATATAGTGATAAGGGTTCCAATAAAGCTACTTGGTAGAAGACCTGGTCAAGGAAATTCTAATAATAACAGAAGAGGTAGGTAGAATGTTGGATAATAAACATAAAATTACATCAGCACAGCTCTTTGTTTTTATCATAGTAGTACAAATTGGTATTGGTTTTATCACTCTACCTTCAGCCATAGTCCAAATAGCAGCACATGATGGATGGATATCGATTTTACTGGCCGGAATAATATCCACCCTTGTACTGGTAGTTATTATGCTTTTGTTGAAAAGGTACAAAGACAAATCTATATTTCAAATTACTGTACTTTTGTACGGCAAATATTTAGGTGGTGTTATAAATCTGTCTATAGTATCTTATACCTTTATTGCAGCTTCACTAGGTGTTCGTATTTTTACCGAAGTAATGAAAACCAGTGCACTAAAAATGACTCCCCCTACTCTGCTGACTTTTTTTATAATGCTACCTGCAATTTATCTTGCTTGGTATGGTCTTAAGGCCATATGTAGGTTCGAAAATATTTTACTTTTTGTTTTTGCAGTAGTAATTGTTTTCTTCTTATTAATTTATAAAGACTTTCGTTTAACCTTCCTTATGCCAGTAGGAGGTACGGGTATAGGTCCAATTAGTATGGCCATAATTCCTTCTTTTTTCGGATTTCTTGGAATAGAGTTAATCGCAATTATTTACCCCAATATTTATGACAAAGAAAATGCAATGATGTATGCCATTGCGGCAAACTTATTCTCTATGACTTTTTTTGTAATTGTTTTAATTTTTTTAACAGGTTTTTACGGCGAAACAATGCTAAGACGCCTGGAATATCCATTTTTTAATATTGCTAGATCCTATAGTGCACCTGTTATTGAACGGGTAGACTTATTTTTTGTGGCCCTATGGTTTCCTGCGATGGGTAGCTCCTTTTTAAACTATTTTTTTTCATCCTATTATAGCATTAATACATTATTTAATATTAATAAGAGGGAAGTATTTCTATTAATATTTTATATTATTGTGGCATTAGTCAGCAGAATTCCCAAAAATTTAGTTCAAACAAATGAATTACTAGAAATGCTGAATCCTGTAGGCATTGGTTTAATGGGATTTTTATGCTTGTCATACTTATTTTCCTTCATTAATAAAAGGGGAGTTGATATAAAATGAACAAAATATTCAAAATAATGATTTTATTTCTGACAACTTTACTTTTAATCAGCTGTTGGGATCAAAAAATTTATGAGAAGATTGGTTTTGTACTTAATATAGGTATTGAAAAAGCAGATAATGATATGATGCTAATAACCCTTACCAATCCTGTAGTTGGAGCTCAACAAGAAAGGGAGGTGGAAATCATTACAACAACCGCCCATTCTCTGAGGGAAGCAAGAGAACAGGGTAGGCTTATTTCCCCTAAAAACCTAGAAGGTGGAAAGACACAACATATACTATTATCTTCTGAAATGGCAGAAGGTGGTATTCATAACCTATTGGAGGTTTTTCAAAGGGACCCTATTAATCCTGCATTAGTACAAATTGTTGTTGTTGATGGTAGTCCCCATGAGCTAATGAAGGCATCATTAACCTTTAATGACAAGCCCCGCAGTGCCTTTTATATCAATCAGCTTTTAGAGAATAATATAACTAATGGGTATATTCCAGAAACAAGGATATATAACTTTGATATTGCCCACTTTGCTCCTGGCCTAGACCCCATTACACCAATGATAAAGTTGGAAGAAAATGGAGTAAAAATTATTGGATCAGCTCTATTTTCCGGAGATAAAATGGTTGGGAAAATTGATACAAAATTAACTTCCTTGTTATTGGCTGCAATGGGCAAATTGGGGAAATCTTCATATTTTATTAGTAATTACTATGATGAAAAATTAAAAATAGAGTTTTATACTGCTGTATTATTAAGAACTGTAAAAAGAAAAATCGAAATTGAAATAAGGGAGAACAACCTAGCAATTAATATGATGTTAACCTTTGATATAACCTTAGACGATCATACATGGGATAGAACAGATGAAGAGGTAACTCAAAACACACTTGAAAAAAACATCGCTAAAGCAATAAAAGCAGACTATTTGCAACTATTTAATTATATGCAAGAGGTGGGATGCGATCCTGTAGGTTTTGGAGATTTGGTTAGGGCAAAGCATAACAAATATTGGCAAAGTATAGAATGGCAGGAAATATATAAGGATGCTGAAATCAATATTGACGTTGTGGTTGATATAAAACAATATGGTGCCATAAAATAGATGAAACGCAGTATTCCTAGCTCTATGTTATATAGACTAAAAATCTTACAAGAAGACCCATCAATGAAAAGATGGGTTAGACTGATGAAAAACCCCCATCTTCTTCGTTGCTTCGAAAACCTAGCACCCTTACGTATTACGTATACGCTGCAGTCGCTAGGTTTTCTTGCGCCTTGAATCTGCGGTTTTTTGATCAGTCTGCATTTTGATGACTTTGTCATCAACCTGACCCATCAATGAAAAGATGGGTCTTCTATAAATTAATATTATTTATTAGTAGATTCCGAAGAATTTAATTCCTTAAATATTCTATCTATAAGTATTATCGCTTGTTCTCTAGATGTATTTCCCAATGGGTTAATTTCATTTTTTCCTACCCCTTGAAGTATCCCTTTATTATTTAAATACATCACAGCATCTAAAGCCCATGGACTAATATCATTTAAATCTGTAAAATCTTTTCTTATTTCTACTTTTTTATTATTTTCATCGAGAATATTCAGCAGTCTAAAAAGCATTACACTTATTTCTTGTCTTGTAATAGACTTTTCTGGTTCAAATTTATTTTCTGATACCCCTTGAACTATACCAAGTTTATTTGCATGCAAAACCTTAACGTTGTCCGTGTCATTAAAGGGACTTTTATATATGTTTTCTAACTCTTCATTAGATAAAGCCTTATATACATTTATAACTAATTCTGCAAATTCCTCTCTAGTAATATCTCTTCTAAAATCCGACATTACTTTCTCTGTAGTTAGTTTATTTTTTTCAGCACTTTTAATATGCTCTTTTGCCCAATCACTGGGAATATCCTCATGTTTTCTGGTTACAACTGCTAAGACATTATTTAATTGCCTTCCAGGCATTGTTATGTAATTACCGTCATGATATAGTCCAGAGGATGCACCTCCATCAAGGTTGATAGCATCTATCAAGTCAAGTTTATTACATATTTCTGCCAGTTCCTCCAATGTAACAGAAGCTACAGTTCCAATTATAAGTATGTCATTTTCTGTTACGCCAATAAAGCTTCTTTGAGCTCTCTGAAAAATCCTTTCGTTTGGACTGAACCCTTCAAACTCTTTATTTATCACAATTTTTCCATCTCTAACTAGACTGGGCCCCGCTCCTACTGCTGTTGTAACATCCCTCCAGTCTATAGGATTCCCTTGTTTTGCATATCCATCTGAATAGTCTATTTGGCTATACTCAAGTCTATATTCTATACTATCGCCTATTTTAATTCTTTCTTGAGATACATCGTGGGAGGTTACAATGGTAAAGCCATTTTCAGGAATTCTAGCACTTCCATATTTTTTTTCAATTACAATATTATCTTCTACTATTATCGACATATCACTATGATCATGGGTTTTTTCTCCGAAATCAGGTGTGTATATTACTGTTGTGGTTGGAAACTCATTACTATCATAGATATGATTGAAATTCCATGGATACCACATTCTTTCTACTTCATTCAGAATTCCTATTATATTTACATGTAGATTATCTACCTTCACGTTATTATCTGATGTAAAACCTATAGCTGAACCCCTATTAGTTACTTTTAAAAAGTCTCCATCTTTTATGTGTCCAACTGGTTGATTATCACTGTATGCATGAAAATATGTTCCATTAACAACCACAAGTGGATTATATTCTTCAGATATATCATCTACTATATCCTTAAACCCCTTTGTATTCATTACCTTATCTCCGGCTACAAAAGCCCTTATATCAATATTTTCATCCTTTAAATCAATCGTTACAATGTTTACTGTCTTTTGTCCACTTTCTAGATTTATTTTCATCTGTTGATAACTTGTTTCTGCTATTACAGTTTCAAAATTTAATAATGCAAAAATAATTGTTAGTACCAATATACTTGTAACTATTTTCTTCTTCATTGATTATTCCTCTTTTCTTTCTTTTGTAACTACTAGTAGTTCAAAGTCTATTTCGACATTATACCTTAGTTTCCTTTATAACAGCTATGATTTCATGACAGTTTAATATGAAAAAATGCTTTTGCTTTCAAAGGAAAAAACAGATTAGAAAAATATCCTAATCTGTTATTATTTGAAATGAAAATTTTAGTGTTTTTCAAGCATTCTTGAATGCATTAGACAAGAAGTAATTTTTTTCAATTATTGACATGCTCAATATATTTGTATACATCTTCTTTTAAGTTTTTTATATGAGAGTATTGCAGTATATTATGCAAAGAGTTTTTTGCATAATCTATGACATCAATATCGCTTATTTCAACGTGTGGTACATTATTTATGTATTTATAGATATAATCTATATTTCTTCTATAGCTATAGGCTACATTATTAATGATACTTTTATTATGGGAAATATTATTTATCATTGCCCTCATTGTTTTCTTACTATAAGGTATTTCAAAGGTTTCACAGTTCAAATCCACTAGTGGCACCAATCTTTTACTATCTAGTTTTTTAAAAATCATTCTTTCTTCAATAAATCCTATATTAAATTGGCATTTAATTATTTTATTGTATATCAATGCAATATTTCCCTCTGTATTTATTCCAGCTTCGTCAAACATCAATAAAATTTCTCTAGCACTATTTATTTTTGTAAGCATAAAGTCATGTACTATAAAGACTTTTTCTGCTAAATTAAATATTTCACTATTGCCGTAAACAGTATTTATATCGGTGTTCACTAATACATAATCATAGGTGGAGCTAATTTTCTTTAAGGATTCACAAAATACTCTTTCCTCTGTAGCATTTAATAAGCTTTTATAATTATATGTATAAAGATTTGCAAATGCTTTTTTATTGTCATTTACTCTTTCTTTATTAAAATTCTCTTGAGGATTTGCCCCTATAAGTGGATAAATATCTGTAAAATAATTGATCAGTTTGTTATTCTCGGTAATATCAACTAATGCAACCGTATGTCCTTTTTCATTACATAGTTCACTTAAGGCAGTAATCAGTGATGTTTTACCAGTATTCCCTGCGCCTGTAAAGAAAAACATGTTTTTAAGTTTTTTTATCCATGAGGTCTCTTCTTTTTCTTTTGGCAGTTCTGATGATTTATTAATAATTTCAAGCGTAATCAATTTATGTTTATCTAGGCGGTTAAGTAAAATCATACATTGCTCAATATCATCACTAGATATTGCTACATTGTAAATAACCTTTACATTTAGTTCAACGTTAAAAGGCAAAAGATAATTAAAAAGCTCAAAAACAATTTCCTTTATATTATTATCACAAAAATCTATTACTACTTTGTAATTTTCAACCTTTGCAATATTTTTTATACTGCTTACCCTCATACAATTATATACTATTGTATTATTTTCCTCATAAGACTGCATGTACTCATTATAATAATTTAATGAGGATACGCCTGTTGTTATTATACAGCTTTGTATATCACCATTACTAGTAGCATCCATAACTCAGCCTCCCATTACCATATATATCTAAAAATATCACTTATTTTTTTAAATTTCAACATTATTTCGACAATTTGCTACCAAAGACCTATAGGAAAAATGGTCAATAATAGGATATATTTGACATAAGATGCCACATTTTTTTGTAAAAAGATGCTAGGAGGTTAAATGATGAAAAACAAAGTGCGTATTTATGTTGACGGGGGTAATAGGTTAACAAAAGTCATGGAAGAGGCAAAGAAACCCTTTAGTTTTCCTACCATTATATCGGAGCCTGGAATGGAATTGGATTACGGAGCTAGCTTTGATCTATTTGATTTACAATCAAAATCGCAGGAGGTTGACTTTGACCATATGTTGGTTGAAATCATTAAGGATGGAGAGTCATTAGGAAAAAAGCTAGTAGGTAAAGCTGCCGAAAACAAAGGTGTTTTGATACGGGATCGGAACAGATATGAAAAGAAATATAATGATGAAGTAATTAAGTTTTGCATCTTAACTGGAATTGCATCAAATTTCGCAAAATATGATAAAAGTCACCAGTCAGTAGATATTACTATTAATCAGCCTTTAGTAGAGTATGTTTCTAACAAAAAGGATTTTTCTAATAGTCATGGAGAACCCTTAAAGGGTAATGTTAAGGTTCTATATTATAATACCAATAATACTTCAGAAGTTATTAAAGACGTAGTCTTTGATATTGAGAGTGTTACCTTCTGTCCTGAGGGTATAGCTACCTTTTTCCATTATTCAGTGAATGAAACCGGAACCATAAAAGATGAATATACTACAAACAAAAAAACTATTGTTTTTGATATCGGTTCAGGCCAAATAAATGTTGCTGCCTTTAATGGACTTAAAGCTGTAGGGGTAAATACATTCGAAAAAGGCATGTTAGACTGTTATGAAAAGGTATCCATGATCCTCTTTAATAATTTTAGGGAAAAATTAGATAGAAAGCCATATACATATGATATAGATAATATGATTAGATATAATGATAAGATTCTAAAAGTAAAAAAAGGTAAAACTATTGATACAACGCCAATAGTAAATGATGTATTTGATGGTTTCGCATATGAACTTAGTAAAGATTTTAGAGAATTTGTTAAGACAAAGTTTATTGGAAACTGCGATCAAGTAATTTTTTCTGGTGGCGGTAGTGAGCTACTATTCGATTATTTAAATAATTATCTTGGCAATGATTTTTATTGTGTTAAACCAGATACTGCTGAATATCATAATATAATTGGCAGCATGTACTACAGAATATATAAAGATGCAGCAAATAACTTATAAAAAGTAGGTGAGAGGTTTGGTAATCAAAATATCAGAAAAGCCTGTTATTTCAAAGGATAGTTTAAAAGCATTAGGCACTTTAAAGGGTTTGATATTCAATAACAATAAAGTAACCTTCTTGTATTGTAAGTTTTCAGATAAATATGTTTATATACCCATTAAGGATGCATACATAGACTCAGATGCTATTATGGTAAAGGTCACTGAAGATATAATTATACTTCATACTGATTCTCCAACAAAGGTATACACTAGCAATGGTAAAGAAGTAGGTACAGTTTCTTCTATAGAAATGGATGATCACTTTAATATAACTGGTATTATTGTAGATAATCTATTCATTAAAAGAGATAAGATAATACATATGGAGAATATAATAATTGTAGACATTGACATAAAAGACATGGAGTGCCCCGCCCCCTCAACCATAAATAGTACTGTTTGCACTGATATAAAGGATGAGTCAGCTGATGAAGACAATAATATCAACTTAATTAATCATAATTTAATCATTGAATCAAGCCTAGCTTCTATTCAGCAATTGAATGACCATCATACTGAAACTGCTGTAGCTGAAGAAGTGATAACTGACCGCCCTACAGAAGGAGCAGATACTATAATAGAATTTAGTGACCAACCTATAGAAAATACAGCGGCTTTAGAGGAGATCACCGAAAGTGAAAACAATCCTCAAGACAACCAAGAGGAGTTTGCAATTGAAATTGATGAAAGATACAGGCATTTATGCGGTAAAAGGCTTTTAGAAGATATTGTTATAGTTAAAGAGACCTATAACAAAGGCACAATCATTGATGCGGCTCTAATTCAGTTTGCTATTAACAATAATTCTATAGTAAAGGTGATCATGAATACGGAGGATTAATAATAATCACAGGGTATTAAGCTGTTTCAGCCTAGTATCCTGTGATTTTTTTTAATCTAATTAATCCCTAAAATATGCTTTAAAGCCCCTTCTTTATAGGGTTTTTTAAGGAACAAGGCAAACCAACGGTGCATTTTCCACAAACATCTGCAACCCCTATATTTTTTAAGTTTTTATCATTATAAAGACACATTTCATAACACTTATGCCTATTGTATTGGTCTACCTGTAAGGAGCCATTTACGCAGGCTGTTATACACTTTTTACATGAACCCATTGCTCTATAAAGGCAAAATTCTTCCTCAACAAATTCTGTAGCTTCTATCATTAGGTTAGTTACAATACTTCCAACCCTACCACAGGAGCCCTTCTCAGTAATAAGCATATTATTCAAACCGAACTTTCCCAAACCCGCTATATAGGCTATATGTCTATGGGACCATTGACTTACGAGCTTCTCTTCATCAAAGTTATGGGTTGCAGGAATAATGGTTGATTCATATCCTAATTCTTTCAGTGTTGCGTATATGTATGAATTTAAATCATGAATAAGTTGATTGGTTTCTATATAAGCTATTCCCCATGTCTCTGAGCTTTCTTTACCTGCTATGTTACTCTCAATCACGTTATTTTCAAAGGGTAAGAAATAAGCTATAACTGTTTTGGCATCTAATAAAAAGTCTTGAGGAAGACCATGCTTCGGAGTAACAACCTCCTTTAGCTTTTTAAACTTTTCATCCGATGCATTAGCGAAGGCAATCAAAGGTTCTTCCCATCTGGTTTTTGTACCTTTTTTATCAGGATAATCCTTTACATACTCTTTAACATAGTTTTCCAATTGCATTTTCATCCTTATCCATCCCCCACTCATATATATTTAAAGCAATATATAATGATACTATACCATAAAGTAATTATATAATTCATTCACTCTATTGTCTAGAAAGGACAAGTTATATGACTAAATCTACTCCATATGTTAGAGTAACCCAAGCTCAAATGTTGCCTTACCCTCATCTCCTCACAACTTAAACAAGAAAGGAACACTCTAAAAAAGAAGGTATAAAATTAAATATTTTAAACTATTTATTATGGCTATCATATTCTCTTCTTCCTCTGGATTCCTATATCTTTCGTTTAATTCTAACTGAAAGCAGATTATACCTAGCTGCTGATATACTGTTCTTGTTACCGTGCCCCTTGGAGTTCCATCGAATAGATAGTTAAACCTAACATCTTTAATTCCGTGGGTAGTAAATTTATCTATTATTAAATTATCTGTTATCCAATCAGTAGTTAATCCATTTAAAGTACCTACATCTATATCGTGGGGTCTATCCCTTCTCATTCCGTGTAAGTCAATCAAATATTTTATATTGTTCTTTGCTAACTTCTTAACAAGCTCTCTTTTATAATTACAATTAAGGTCTCTATTGGCGTCTCCATTAGCTGTAAAGGTTCTATATATTACATGACAGTCTGTTAACTCGTGAAGTACAATAGCTATACCCCCTGTTCCCACATCTGCTGCCTTTACATTATTATTCCTAATTTGCTTAACACTATGGGGAGCAGATACCATTATAGGTATAGAACCTCTCTTATAATTATAGATTCCTCTACTTTTGTCTCCATAATAGTTATTTATTTTAAATTGTTCTTCAAGTTCACTTACCCTTTCGGTTATACTCATGTATTTTCCCCCTTTTACTTAAGCAACTCCTCCAGAATATCTCTAACTATATATATTATGTGTAGGATCATATATAAAATAATACTAGCTTATTTTACCTCCTACTACCCTTTTTCATTATACACATAAACACCCAACAAGTTCCTCAACAAATGATGAGGAATCTTAAACGTTAAACGTGCTATATATGTCACCACAACATTTATAGCACGTCTGCTTTTTCCATAATATGAATTATTTTGCATACCGAGGGTGATGGGTGAACTTCACGCCAGTTGTCTTTCTGCTATTTGGTAAAATACGCCTTTTCTATTTATCAGTTCTTCATAGTTACCCGTTTCCTTTATTTCACCATTATCCAAAACTATGATTCGATCACAATTTTTTACAGTACTCAACCTATGTGCAATGATAATCCGAGTAGCAGAAAACTGATCTAGGCTTTTCTTAATTTTCGCCTGTGTAATATTATCCAATGCACTGGTGGCTTCGTCAAAAAACAATATCTTAGGCTTGTTAACCACTGCTCTAGCTATCAAAATCCGCTGTTTCTGGCCTCCAGATATAGTTCCTGCTCCTTCCATCACAATAGTATGCATGCCCATAGGCATCCCTTTGATATCTTCATCGATCCCTGCAACCTTAGCTGCCTCCCAAGCATCCTCCATAGTAAGGTGTAAATGTGTTCCGACAATGTTATGATAGATGCTATCTGTCATCAACTTACCGTTTTGCAATACTACCCCTATTCGTTTACGTAGCTCACTCAAGTCCAGACTATTTATATCTTTATCATCATAGGTTATCTTGCCCCTATTTGATATTTCAAAGCCCAACAGTAGGCGCATTAATGTGGATTTGCCACTGCCCGAAGTTCCCACAATACCTACGTACTCCCCAGGTTTAATCTCCAGTGAAACATCCTTAAGAATAGCCTGACCTTTAGGATCATATTGGAAGTGAATATTATCGACACTAATTTTTCCTAGAGGCTCCTCTAATATTATCTTATCCCCTTTACACTCAGGTTTTGTTTCTAGGATGATTTTACCCCTGTCATATAGAGGTACCACCTGAAATAGTAGATGAACAGAGCTATAAATATTCAAAACTGCAGAAGCAAATATCATATAGGCAGCATTAAAGCCTATAAAATGTCCCGCAGGAAGATAAAAATATGGTTGCATCGTAATCAAATAATAGATAATACCTATAGAAATAGGTAGGTGTAGCCCGTTAAAAGCTTCCATTCTAGAGGTAATAATTCCCTTGCTCTGTATAGTCTTATGCTTTTCTGCCTGATCTGTAGCCCATTTGTAATAGGCCCTTTCTATTGCTCCTGATTGCTGTATTTTTATGGCACCTTTAATAAGCTGAAATGTCAACCCAGCTATCTTGTTCGTTAGTTGATTAATTTTATACTCATAAGCTAATACTCTTTTGGAAAGAAAATAGTTGCCTATAATAGAAATAATCATCATCAGGCTTGCTACAATGGCCAAGGGAATATGATAATAAAAGAGAACCAACCAACTGAACAGAGAATATATTCCAGTCAGTAGCATTGACATTACTGGTCCCGATACGATATCCCGTATCATGGTAATTCCAAGTGCTCTGGCGGCCAACTCAGCTGAAGTAAACTGTTTAAAGAAATTTAGTGGTAAATGAAGCAACCGATCCCAGACAGCTGTTTGTAAATCCACATCAAATTGCCCTTCAACCCGAAGCAGGATAAATCCACGAGACAGGTTAAATAGAAAGGTTGTAATGGCTACTACAGCCAGCATTATTCCCATTTGTAAAAGTAGGCTTAAATCGCCTTGTGGAATGATCCAATCCACTGTCAAGCCTGTCAGTAGTGGAACCGCCATCCCCAAAAACCCAATACTGATTACACTGATAAAAAATAACATGTAATCTCTTTTGGCAATCCTATGAAAGCCGAAGCTTAACAATTCCCTTCCATGAATTTCTTTATCTGGTAGAGGGCGATATATCATGAATGCTTCCTTCAATATTCCAGTTGCCGATTCCTCATTCACCAGCGTAGATGTTCCCATTTCCACATCTATTATCTCATAGCGGCCTTTAGTTGTTGGTAACAGTGGAACTGGCTGCATGTTTGAATTGAATGCAACCATGGTACCATCAACATGCTTCCACCACAAACCACTTAAGGTAATCCTCCTATATCTTATGTTTGTCTTTTGAAAATATGTTTTCATCAAAGTATATGGCTGCTGCTGATGTTCATAAAAAGGTTTAGGTTCGGTGATCTTCATATTTAAAGCAATTGCAACTACTTGACATGTTTTCAGAAAGACACTGGCTTTATGGTGAGTTATTGTCTCTATTTCGTCTTCTGTTAGCAGCTGAACTGCTTTATTAATTAGATCAGCTTCATTTTGTCTCTTTTCATAATATTTTTCGTCATGAAGAATTTGTTCTGATTTAAGTTCTTCCGCTTTTACATTAACATAGTTCAAGGTATACGTCCGTACTAGGGTTAACAATTCACTACAGGGCAATTCAGATAAAGCATTAAGTAGTTCCCGATCAGCATGATCACTTATATACATTAACCACTTTATAATGCTTTCTCTGCTTGCTTCTGTTTCTTCGATAGGAAAGGATTGAATTTCTGCATTACCACTTCCAATAGCCACAAAATGGTAATTGCCATGCTCCAGCTTTGCAATTCCACCAATAATCGTTGTCCCTTCTTCAACACTGATCAAAAAGTGCCGCCTATGTTCTATTGCAGATTTCTCAGAATCCTTAACCAGGAAAAGATTAATGACCCCTGAAACAACATGGTAGGACATATTTTCTTCCATCACTATGGGCTTGCTGTGATCTAAATATCTTTTCATATGGCCTCCTACATGGTTTTAATCAAATCGGCATAAAGCCCTTCCTGTGCCAATAGGCTGTCATGCTTGCCTCTTTGAAGGATTTTACCCTTCTCAAGTACGATAATTTCGTCACAGTCCCTTATTGTACTGAGACGATGTGCAACAATAATACATGTATATCCCTGTTTTCGCAAATTTTCATCAACCTCCAGCTCTGTTGCTGGATCAAGGGCACTTGTTGCCTCGTCAAGAATCATTACGCAGGGATCATGTAAAAAGGCTCTAGCTATTTCAATCCGCTGCCTTTGTCCTCCACTGAAGTCTTGACCCTCTTCCAGCATCTGATACTGATAAGCACCTGGTCTTGTTACAATGTCCCTATGGATACATGCGTTACGGGCTGCTTTTACAAGCTCAACCTCATCTATATCCTGCTGCCATAAAGAAATGTTTTCGCTGATGGTTCCTGCAAACAAAACAACCTCTTGGTCTACCATTGCAATTGCCTTGTTAACAACACCTTTACTCAAAGCTCCCACAGGCTTGTTGTCAAGGTATATTTCTCCTGACCATGGTTTGTAAATCCCCGCAATAAGCTTGGCTATTGTTGATTTTCCACTTCCTGAACCTCCTACTAAAGCCACTCTTTGCCCAGGCTTTAGTTCAAGGGAAAAACCCTGTATTAAAGGTTCTTCATATGGGCTAAAGCCAAATGTTAGATTTTCTACCTTTAGCTGCCCCTCCAATGTAACTAATTTACTATCTCCTTCATTAACATCATATTTCTTATCCTGATTATATGGATAGCTATGAATATCTTCAATTCGCTTAATATCTGCCATTATTTTAGGGAGTTTGATTCCTGTTTGATTCAGAATAGCTCCTGATGCGAAAAAGCTGGTCATGATGCTCTGAAAAGCTACCAGGGTCCCTACTGTGAGACTGCCTTGAATGATCAAATATCCTCCAACATATAGCACAGCAACAGCTGCAGTCATGGAAATCAAAGATGGCAAGCTCATTAATCCTTGAATTCCTGCACTTGCTTCTTGTTTCTCATTGATTAGCTTGGCTTGATATCCTGCCCACTTTTCAAAAAATACCTGTTCAGAGCTGGTTGTCTTTATGGTTTCAATCAATTGGATATCTGATATGGAGGCCCCCATCAGCTTCATACTGGATAAGCTTAATCGATTGTTTACTCTTTCCTGAATATGTGCATTAACCACCAAGATAAGCATATTAATAGCAAATAAGGCTAAAATCATAATGGTAAGAAACTGGTTATAGGTAAATAGAACAAGAACAAACACCACCATAGCCAGTAAGGCAGCAAATGCATTTACTAAGTCGATCGCTATAAAAGCCGCTACATTGTCTACATTCTTAACCCTTACACTTACATCTCCAGCATAACGCTGCATAAAGAAGTTTACCGGTAAATGGATCGTCTTCCAAAGCAGACGACTTGTTTCACTAAGTCTAATCTTTTCCAGTAACCTGTAGTTAAGAATTCGACAAGTATAGGTAGTCAACCCCTTTAATACTGATAACAGCAATAATCCCCACAGTAGCGTAGAAATCCATTGTATACGCCCATTCATCCATATTTCATCTAGGAACACCTTAGCGAACCAGGCAATGAATAGCGTGGGGAGAATCATCATAAATCCTGTAAAGCTGATATAGGCTATCTCAAGCTTGTATTTTTTCATTTGACTACTGAATGCATCAAAGGTCATTCTTTTCTTTCCCGATGGCTGGAAGCTGGATGTCTTTTCAAAAGCAATTGCTATACCAGTAAAGGATTTGTTAAATGTCTCCCTGTCAATGGTACGCCTTCCACCAGCAGGATCATTAAGGAAGTATTTACCGTTTTTATACCCCTCCAAAATTAGAAAGTGATTCATATTCCAATGAATGATTAATGGCATTTCCAAATCAAGCACCGACGATGCATCTTTTCGATATCCTTGGGCATTAAGTCCATAAGCTCGTGCTGCCTTTAAAAGGTTGCTGGCTTTGCTCCCATCCCGAGTCACACCGCATTTTTCTCGAACCTCTTCCAAGGTAACATATTTCTTAAAATAGCCAAGAACCATTGTCAATGACGCTGCACCACATTCTACAACTTCCATTTGAAGCACTGTTGGTACATGTCTGATTTTCTTTGGCACTATGCTCACCTCCAATCACTACTGGGAAATTAAACATAAACGTGGGATAACTAAATGAATAGGTTTTTTAGTTTCAATTATAAAATCTGCATTACATAAGGTTCCCTCATATATATTAAAGGGTGGACCATTAGGCGTAGACCATTGATAGCCGCTGACGGTTAAATCGCTTAAAATCAGCTCAACCTCAACCTCCAGCACAACTTTACCGTCTGAAAAACGAGAAACAAGTGCTTCAGTACCCAATAGAGCAAGCATCCTCTGCCTACTAACAGGATAGCTGGAAACCTGCTTTACTACCCCTTTAATGAAACCATATTCCTCTTTGTTTACATTGGTAGGTTGAATATGAACAGCTAATCCAGGTTCAAGACTTTTTCCCTGTTCAATCGGCACGAAAAGGATTGCTTCAAGTGTATCTTGATCCTCAGAAGCAGCAACTACACTAATAATCCTCTCATCACTATAAACAAAATCACCTGGCAATGATCTCACTTCAGATACACGACCGTTAATTGACGCTTTGATTTGAACCATCCTTGAATTTCCATCCTCATCGGTTATTTCTATATTCCCAATTGGCTCGCCCATTCTGATATAATGTCCTGATTCAACTAAAATTGATCTGACAACACCTTGATGTTGAGAAATTACATAATGCACCCCCCCACCTGGCATTATAATCCCGCTCCCTTTTATCGTAACAGGCACTGATCCATAAAAACCCCATAACAAACTAGCTATAACAAAAACTGACAATCCTAAAACCAGCAGATTGCTCCTTCGGTTTGTCACCTTTATGATTTGGTCCAGTTCATCAGGGGAGGTTGCCTCTGACATTGCTTCTCGTCTGAAGAAATTATTTTCCATGGATAATACTCCTCATCATTGATTCTGACTTTAAAAAAGCACTCTATAATTTTAGATACTTTGAATAATTAATATCAACAAGGAAATCCTTCATATAGGGCTCCATTCTCTCAAGAAAGGCTACATCGCCAGCTATTTCATGGCATAAATGACAAATTGAAACATATTTATTCTGCTTATTCTGTAGGAGACAACCCATGGCTTCTCCCGCCTCCTTCAACCACTTTGGTCCTCTCCATATCATGATATCTAGAAATGTTGAATTATCCTTAACCTTTAACAGTTGATCCACAGATAAGTCAAATACTGAACCAAGTTGCATCCCTCTTAGCTGTATTCCTGGGCTACAGCAGGGATAACTGGAACCATCAGGCATAATGGTCAATTTATTAGCATTAGTACATCTGCCGCTAAAATCACCATAGATATAATCGTCTGCGTGAATAGTCTGTTTCCCTCTTCCCATTGGTTCACAGGAGCCTCTATGCCAAGTATAATGATCATACTTCTTCCGAAGTGGATGAATAGGCGTGCCTTTAATCACCACATCATATACCTTTAATGGAATTTGAACTATCTCATTGGCAATAAATATATTCTCAATGTAGTCATATGAAACAAATGGCTGGTGAAATTCATCTGTACTGACTATTAGATCTGTCAGGCCCTTTTCTTTTAGTAGCTTTAATTTCAGCAAAGCATGCTGAACTGTTTTTCCCCAAAATCCATTGGTGGTAAGAGCAGTTTCAAAACCATAACTCCTAGCATATTTTATGATTTCGAAAACTTCATCTTCATAGAGTAAAGCCTCTCCTCCTGAGATACCAACCTTATTAAAAGCTAAGCTTTCTGCTGCTTGACGTATGAAGTCAAAAGCATCTTCTAACTTCATTTTTGATTCAACATTAGGGTGGCATTCAAAGCAACAGCTTCCACAGCTTGCATTGCAATTAAGTGTATATACTAAACCCAACTGTAATAATTCTTTCATATCACACCTCTTTTTTTGAGTGAAATACAATAAGCACATCTTTATGTGCTTATTGTATTTCAATTAAAATATTAGAAAATACACTGAACATAAAGTGTACATCCACCTCCAGCCACTTGATCCAGCTGGTCATCTGATACTTTACTGGCCTGTTCCAGCTCTTCAACAGTAATATCAAATCCTAATTCCGCTGCAAGTTCCACTTGCTCTTCCTTGCTTTTGCATTCTTGAAAGCGTTTTTGCAAATTATTGTCTGCTTTAACCTTATCAACTAAATTTTTTAATGCTTCTGACATGTTTTTCACCTCCTTTTACTATCACTGATTAATTTGAAAAAGTTCTTGGGCTTCTACCCTTATTAGTCTATTTTCATAAGCCCTATTTATAAGATGCAAGTTACGCTGTCTTATTCCACTACATAAAGCTGCTTGGGCTTCAATTTTGCTTACACATCCTCCAGCGCAAAGATATTTAGAAAAACAATTATAACATTTGGTATTGCAGTCTACGGATTTTCTCCTGAGGCTTTTTATCCGATCTTCATCAAAGCTCAACTGTCGTACACTGAAATCAAACCCTCCTATTTTCATAGCCTCGCTCTTTTCCTCCATACATGAATACATATCACCTGTTAGGCTTACACTCCAGTTAGGTTTAACTGTGGATGAACAGTAATGTCTTCTAGGAATAAGGTTGATATGCCCATGCTTCCCTTCCACTGTTATGGAGGTACCTTCCCCATACATTAAAGCGTCTAAAAGCTGGTCATCAAAGCTCTGTTGATGAATATTTAAGTCTTTTTGCTCCTCCAAGGCTCTACCTATCAGATTAACTTGTCCGAAGGAAACCGTACTTCCAGGAAAATTTTCATGAAAAAAATCAATAGTTTCCTTTAAATAATACAGATTACAGCTGGTAACAACAACACTGAACCTTAGCTTCACTCCACTTTGGTATAGTGCTCTTATATTTTCATATACACGATGAAATGAAGGCTCCCCATTAATAAGCGGACGATGACGATTCTGAACCCAAGACAATCCTTCAAAGGAAATGGAAACCATGCTAAAATATTTTATAATAAATCCTCTAAGATCTTCTTTAAAAGCTCCATTGGTAGGTAAAGTAAAGACTGGTTTAATATTGAACTTCTTAGCTCTTTCTACCGCTGTTACCACTGCATATTTAAGCAGTTCAGGTGCAAATGTGGGCTCTGCATCGTTAGTAAAAGCGATGGAACAAGAAGTGCCATGTTTATAGTCAGGTGATGTATATAAATAATTAAAGTATGTATCTAAAATCATATCAATGTTTTGATTTTCTTGATACACTATACTACCTTCTCCACGACCAGCATAACAATAAACACATCGCATATTGCAGCCACTTGACAAATCAATGTTGAGCATTGGGAGACCCCTCTTCATCACATCTAAATCCTGTAGTGGCATTTTTTGAATTTCTTTGATCAGCCTTCTTATATGAGGGTACTTCTCCAGATCTTCTTTTGTAGAAATGGCTCCATTTGTGATGATATCTGCTGTATGCTGCTGAACCAGCTCCACAGCACCTCTTATGGGTGCATAAATCAGCTTTTTATCATGGGCCTTCTCATAAGGTAATATATAAACCTCTTCATCTAGTAGCTTCATAGAATCCTTCCCTTTTCGATCTATTCCGATTTAAAATTACACAAAGTGAATTGTTTTCAGATATCCTTACATTTATCATATATATTTCAACATTTTTTTACAATGTACCTAGGTACAGTCTCAATAAAAAAACAAAGCGCAATTCCCAAATTTCGGAAACTACCCTTTGTTATTATTATGATATTGTATTATTTATCTAAAAGCCCCATGCGACTTGCGTAAGCAATCACCTGAGCACGGTTTTCAAGCTGCAGAAGCTCCAGTATTCTTTCCATATGGTATTTAACAGTCCGTTCACTAAGTCCTATCTTCTCTCCTACCTCTTTATATGTAATTCCCTTGGCTACCATTTCAAGTATCTCTATATGACGTTCAGTAAGGCTTCCTCTATTTGTGTGGTCTTGTGAATGTTTATGGGGCTTACCGTATGATTGATGGCTTGTCTTAAATTCTTTCAAAAGCCTTGCTGCAAGCCCCGGCGAAAGTGGCACCTCTCCTTTTTCAATATCAGACAGCATATCTACAAGCTCTTTTGCACTTGTGTTTTTTAATAGATATCCAGATGCTCCATACTTAATGGCATCAAAGAGATCTTCATTCTCTTCAGATGTTGTCAGCATCACAATTCTAATGTTTGGCATTTCGGCAGAAATCAGCTTCAGTGCATCTAACCCACTGAAGACAGGCATCTTGATATCCATCAAAATAATATCTGGCCTTATTATTCTAGCCTTTTGGAGTGCTTCTTGACCGTTGTTTGCTATACCGGCAACCTCTATGCCATGAGTTCCAAGAAGGTATTGCAGACCTTCTAGGAATAAAGGATGGTCATCTACCAGCATCAATTTCATTTTCATAAATCTTCTCCTCCTCCCCCATCGGAATGCAGCATACTATCCGAGTACCTTTTTCAATAATTGTTTCTATATCAATTTGTGCACCGATTTCCGATGCCCGCTCCCTCATAATACTTATTCCAAACTTAGATTTAGTACCCTCACCCAAATTACCTATATCGAAGCCCTTACCATTATCCTCAATTGTAGCACTTAACTGATCCTGTGTAGACAAAAATGCTATTTCCACATAACTAGCATTTGCATGTTTTCTTATATTGGCCAAAGCTTCTTTAATAATGTACAGTATATTAATTTGTGTATTGGGCTTCAATTCTTCACCTGTAAATCCATCGGAAATATACATTTTTACTTCAATGTTGGTCTGTTCTTCAAAGCTCTCTATTGCACTTGTCAACGACAATATGAAATCCTTTTCTAAAAACTCACTGCTCCTTGCATTTCGGATAGATTCTCTAATCTCTTTATGTGCCGACTGTGTTGCATTAATCATTTTATCCAGCTTATCCGATACGATGTCGACACCTGCGTTTAAAAGTTCTTGCCTGATACCTTGTGCCTGAAGATTGATAAAACCCAGCACTTGTCCCAAGTTGTCGTGCATATCCCTAGCATTAGATTCCCGTTCTTTTATTACAGCAAGCCTCCTCTGCTGTTTCAAATACCTTATTTGCTCCTGCTTTTTTTCCGTAATATCATAGGCAACTATTAGTCTGCCTATTAGTACACCCTTGTGGTCAGTAAGGGGAGAGAGGAATATCTCGTAAATCCTTGACACGCTGTCTGTGTTTATCAAAAATTCTTTATGGGAAATCTGTCTATCTAAGCAAGCTTTTACCAGATCAGGTATTTTTCCGCAGACCTCCTCTACTGATCTTGTAACTGCTTTGGAAGCAGACCATCCAATTATTTTTTGAAAGAAAGGATTGATATCCAAAACCCTATCTTGCAAATCCAATACCATTACCCCAATCTCCATTGTTTCGATCACCGTAGCCCTTGCTACAGGGATTACATCAAAAAGCTTAAAGCGAAATATGCCCCAAGCAATAAACAACCCCGCTGGTCCAAAGAACAACGGTGTAATATCAAATCGTTTCACAGGACTAAGGCCTGTAATATATAAAATATTGGGCAATACAATCAAGCTAATTCCAACAAGCAGCATAGCCGCTTGTTTCCTATATACGGTGTTCTTAAAAAAGACTGCTTTTATAAGAAGTACCCACGCAAATATGTTCAGGGAATGTGAGTAAAACCCATGGATGTAAAAAAAAGGACCGTATTTTTTCTCAATAACAGGAAACATGCCACTGTAATCCATTTTCATGTCGTAACGCACTAAGCCATGTATCCCATCAGTCCAAACCAGTATAATGATAATGGTAGGTACAACTGCTATCCATAAAATCTTTCTATTACGAACCCATCGGTCATATCCAGTGAATTGCATACATAGTGCTAATAAGGTTACAGGAGAATAACCATAGGCGAAATACTGAATATTTGCCCAAAAAAGCTTAGTGGAAAAATCTACACTAGACATCTCCATAGCATTTCCTAAAGACCATATTGTAACTACAAACATACTAAGTATAAAATTTTTGCTTCCTTTTGAATTTCGTCGTCTCAGCAACGCATATATTCCAAGAGAAAAAGAAAAAACCGCAGATATAATAAGTGGCCAAATGTATGAAATGTATTGAAACTTCATATGTATCCCCCTCATCAAATACTCATCTGTTTCCAGGTCATCAAAGTTGATACTAACTTTGCAAAAAGGATACTCCCTTATACTGTAAAGGGGGTATAAATTACTTTAATCTGTAAATCATTGATTAACCCTGCTCTAACTCATAGATATCGTTTAGCTGTTGCTGTCTCAGCATAGGTAAAGGTGCTATTATGGTTGTAGGTATGTGTGTGAATATTAAAAAGCCAAAATGCTTCGTATCCTTTTTTGTCGAAATATTATATTTATTCATAGTATTATATTAGTCATATTTCATATAAATCCTTTATTAAAATCTTTTGTTTTATGGTAGAACTCATTTTTTAAAATAAAAATAGTTGCTGAAATTACTTCTAATACAGTAGTGTCAAGAACCACTATAAAAGCAAACAGATCATCTTAAGGAGAGCATATCCCCCAGTAAGATGATCTTTTTTATGTATGAATTATTATGTGCTTTTTTTTACCTTCATTTCATGTTATTTATATGCCAATATCAGGTTGCAACGAGACTTTTTTAAAAGCTCTAGTGAATATAATATTTCATCAAAGGGTGATGCAATATTCATCCTCTCTTTAATAGACTCTTGTTGGAATCCAAGTACTATAGGTTTTTCACCATGTCTACCTACCGTTTCAGCATTAATTTCCTCATTAAGCAGCATTCTTAAACCTTGTAATTTCCATTGTAGATCTATAGCTCTTCGTTAAGTCTATTACACAGTTATTATCCCGTGGGAATATATGAGAAATATTACTATAGTTTCCAACATTCATAAATAGATGTATTGATTGATTAAGATCATCTATCCCTGTCCCACTGTTAAAGCTATAATTTCAAAAATTCTTCTATATTTTTTCTAAAGGTACCTTTGTTTGTAATAGGATTGTCGTGTCCCATGCCCGCTAAATACTTAACCTTACAATCAGAGCGAATTTCCTTGATCCATGAAACTGAGTCCCTCATGCTCTTTATATCCTTCTCGGCATACACCAATGTTATGGGTACGCGGTTGTTGGCTATACGAATGCAATTACTTTGAAGAGGGACTTGGCTATACCAACGAGGGATATTTTCCTTTAGCATTTTAGGCCAAGTATCCATAAAAAAATCCCGCTGTTCTTTTGGATATTTAAGTAATTTTAGAATAAGCCTCGCTACTATTTTAGTTTTTATTAGTCCAGAGATTTTTGATATACCTTTTGCCCATTTACGGTTAACCTCATTGGATGGCACCACCCACGGACTACTAATAAAAGCCTTTTCGATAAACTCAGGGATTTTACATAACAAGGTAACACATAAACAAGCACCCAATGAATGTCCTATAAGAATTACCTTTTCCTTATTAAGTCCCTTGATTATCTTTATGATTTCAGCTTCTACCTCTTTGTAGTGATAACTTTTTGAGACCTCTCTGCCTGAACCATACATATGTGGAATAACAAGATGATAGTCTTCTGACAGGTCGTACAGGTCTACATATGCGTCCACTAGCCCAGCAGGATGCAGCAGCACCACAGTGGGGTTTCCCCTTGAGCCATATTCAGCGTAATACATCTATATACTCCTCCTTATAATAATGGTGCTTCAGCGAATTAAGCATCACCTGAAATTCCTCAACTATTCTGTAGGGAGCTTGAAAGGTACTATTATATATCCTTTATAAATTTAAATATTTCCAAATTAACTGATTCAGGATTATCTAGATTTGTTCCGTGATGAGCATTAGAGATTACTTTTAGTTCAGAATCCCGTATACGCTCAGCCATATATTGCTGCTGTCTATATGTCATATTATCATGATCACCAATTAATAACAATGTTTTACATTTTACTCTATGAAGATCATTTTTACTTTCCATCCTTGTTACAGCTGACCATAATCTATTCCAATTATCATGAGGTATCATATTAAATGCTTCAAATATATATTTATAATTGCCAGGGTTAATCTTTGATAACATTTTTGCTTGTAGCTTGGCACTTGTTTCAATAGGTATTAGCTTACTTGAAAATCTATTAATTGGAACAAATATCTTTTCATATAAGTTAAATCTATTACTGCATGGCGTACCAATTAATACTAATCCTTTTACTCTGTCAGGATATCTAATGGCTGTTTGTAATGATATATGTCCTCCCATTGAAAGACCACATAGTACTGCATTATCTAAATTAAGATGATCCATCAATGCAATCAAATCAGCACTGAATTCCTCAGAATCTACAGGCCCTTCAGGTAAAGATGAGTAGCCATGCCCCCGCACATCCCACCTTATTACCATATACTGATTTCTTAAAGCCTCCACTTGTTTATTCCATTGTAGATGGTTCCATGAAGCACCATGGGTAAAGATTATTGGTTCCCCTTCCCCTGCTACTTCATAAAATAACTTGGCACCGTGTCTTTCAAACATTGGCATACCCTATTCCCCCCCTTATAATTTTAATGTAGTACTAAATACTTGTTTCCTGTAAAAATCAAGTAACTCTTGAAACTCACTATATACATATTCAAACAACTCCTGCTTAACCTCACTGGCCTTATCTGGTATAAAGCTATTCTTAATTATTGTTTTAAACATTATCACCTGTTCATGTAATGGTATTAAATTTGAAATATAGTTATTATAATTGAACATTCCAATCAGCAACATATTAACAGAATGCAGTTGAACTTCTACTGGTACATCAGTTCTTATCATCCCGTGTATTCGATACATATCTAAACTTTTTCGCAGGCTCTCTGTCTTTATCCTTTGTGATACTGAACCTATTTTTTTATCAAGTAATTTCCCAAGAAGTTTAGAATCTCTAGTAAATAGGCCATTTATAATTTTTTTTTCACAACAAGCGATATATAGCTTACATAATAAATTATCAAAAATAACTGTGTCCTTATTCTCTTCTAACTCCTTAATTATTTCATAGATGACTTCAGCGGATACCAGAGATAACAGTGCATAATAGAGATTATCCTTTGACTTCCAGTGTAAATATAAAGTTCCTTTACCCAGACTTGATTCTCTAGCGATATCCTCCATAGTTACCTTTGAATACCCGTATTGAAGGGTTAACCTTTCTGTCACCTTTAGAATATTTAACGTCCTTTTATGATAATCAGATAGTGCTTGTTCATCAAATAAATCTATTTTCATATGTAACACCCGCTTTCATATGACTATGTTCGTAATATAGTCATTATATCATTTATTGTTGATCATGTCACAATATAATCAGTGTGTTTTAGAATCCCTTGACCAAGTCGGTCGGCGCTTCACCTTCAGTTAGTCTGTATAGTAAAGTGAATTAATACTCACATAAGAATCCTTAGATTAAGTTAACCCTTGACAATGATTGGGTGAAATGACATAATCTCATGAAAAGGAGTGAACATCATGTTAAAAATCTGCTTTGAAACCAAAATCTATGAAATTAACTCATGGCGGATACTCTATTTTCCACAACATTAAAGTCAAAAATACCAAGAGTACTGATACAAGAAAAAAAGAATTGAAGAAGTGTGTTCAATGTTAGAATATGGTAAAAAGAGACCTTGTTGCTTTGATCAGAGTAGATGAAGCCCTATGCGCCAGGTTACGGTTTGGAGTGCCCCCCGGTCGCGTGAAATATCTTAATTTAATTTTCATGAATCTCTGCAGTAGGAATGGATACTATTCTACCTTCTTTATTTTTTTTCAAGTCTTTTGATATGCTTAAAACATAATTTGATTCAGTCAAAAGTATAGATGCTAAAATTGCAGTAAAAGGTGCTACTGTTACTAATCCAAAGCTTCCTACTATTGTATGTAGAATTTCAGCTGATACATATTTTAAATTTAATATGTTAATAACTGGTGTTCCTTGAGCCATGAATACCATTAACAGAGCAACATATCCACCTGAATATGCTAATAGTAAGGTTGTGGTCATTGTTCCAATAACAGCCTTACCAATTTGAAATCCAGACTTAATAGCATCCCTGGTGGAAATTTTAGGATTATTTAATACAATTTCATGAATAGATGCAGAAATGTCCATAGCTACATCCATAACTGCTCCTGCAGAAGTAATAAAAATTCCAGCTATAAAAATATCAGTCAAGTTTAAGTGGGCATACCCTGAATATAAAAGACTCTCGGAGAAGGGTAATATAGCTCCATGTATTTTGAATAATCTCCCAAATACTATAGCCAAAATGCAGGTTAATAGACTACCAGAGAAGGATCCTAAAATAGCTGCTAAGGATTTTCTATTAACGCCCCCAACAAGGGTTATAATGCAAATTGTAAGAGTAACCACAATTCCTAATGAAACGATTATCGGATTCCATCCCTTCAATAGAGAAGGAATTAAAACCTTCCAAATCATTAGTACTGTTAGCATAAATGAAACTATTGCCTTTATTCCAGTCCATCCAGCGTATATAACTAAAAGTACTACAAAGGCGGCGAATAATATAAGTTCTAAATTAATTCGATAGTGATCAATCATATTCACATGTTGGACATCATTGTCTAAATAATCTATTACCACCAATGCACGATCATTTTCAGTAAAAACCTTATCAAACTCTATTTTACCTGTAAATCTATTCAATGCTCTGTATTCTTCACCCTTAAACATTCCATTCATAATCTTAACCTTGCATATTTGGGTTCCTTGTAAAACAACACCTCCAGCACTGTAGATATTGCTATTATCCACTTCAAGAACTAAAGCCTCAGCCCTTTTGCTGTTTGGATAGGCATTATTATCAAAGCCCGTGGGTATTACAAAAAGTAAAATTACCAGTAGCGCAATTATTATGATAAATATATACTCTGGATTTAGTATCTTTTTTAGCATCACCATTTAACCCTCACTTTGTCTTAAAGTTAGTCATTATAATGGGAGAGTTTCCTCTCCCATTTTTAGTTATTATTTAACTTTAGTAATAGCTTCTATCTTTTTGTTGATATCTGTATTATCATAATAACCATTGAATAATTCATGACCTACACCGATTGCATACACAGGAACTGGTAGCCCCGTATGGGAGAAGGATGTATAGTCAATACCTGCCTTATTATTTAATATGTGAGTCAAGGTTATCGATAGGGGTTCATAGCTTCCATACATTACTTTTTCTTGATCGGTATAAATTCTATTATCGACGTCTCTCATTGTTTGCTTTAATGCGTCTTCTAGTCTCTTAATTTCATATGCAGTTAATACCATGCTTTTATTCTCTTCCTTCTGAGCATCCTCATCGGTTGGAGCTATTAGGCCGTATGCATTTTTAATATCCTCAAACAAATCTGATAGTTTTGCTTTGTCCTTTGTTGTATTTTCTTTAAACACTTTCACGATTTTATTAAATTCTGTTTGGGACATAGTTACTCTGTCAATTTTATTAAAGAATGTCTCATAGCCTGTACCTGCAAATCCTATAGTCATCCCACCACACTCATGGTCTCCTGTAACAATTATTAAGGTGTCATTAGGATACTTGTTATAAAATTCTATAGCTTCATCTATAGCTTTAGAAAATTGAATTGTATCGTGGATTGATGCAGCAGCATCGTTAGCATGACCAGCCCAATCTATCTTTCCAGACTCAACCATCATGAAGAATCCATTTTTATTATGTAAAACCTCAATACCCTTCTTTACAAAATCTGATAGTGCTAATTCATCTGGTTTTCTATCTATTTCATAAGTCATTGCATTACCGTCTAGCACTGGGCTAATGGCAACTGTTTTTCCTGACTTTGAGTTGAGTTCCAATATTTCCTCCTTAGTATTTACTACATTGTATCCTTTACTTCTTACTATATCTAAAATATGTTCTTGATCCTTACCCTTACCAGTTGGTTGATCAAAGGAACCCCCTGCAAAATAATCAAATCCACTGTCAGCTAATTGTAATCCTATTTCATAGGCCATATTCCTATGGGGTACCTTTGCATAAAAACAAGCGGGTGTAGCATGGGTAATAGGGACACTTGTTACAATACCAATTTTTTTACCCTGTGCCTTTAACTTTTCTGTAATAGGTGTGAACTCAATTTGCTTTGTTACATCCATATTTATTACTCCACCAAGGGTTTTTTCTCCTGTTGCTAATGATGTTGCTGTAGAGGCGGAATCTGGAATAAAGGATTCTGCATCAAAGGTTAATGCTGTACCTGCAGCTGGAAATTTACTGAAGCTTAAATATTCTGAGCTTATAGCTTCTTTTCCATTTTTTTGTCCCAGGTACATTTCTGCAGATGCAATTTGTGGAAAGCTCATTCCATCACCGATGAATAAAAACACATACTTTGGCGCTTTTCCATTGTATGTATTGTTGGCATGATTATTATTAGTTGCTATAGAATCCCCCATAAAACCAACACATAGTGCAAGTGCTAAAGCAATAGATAATATAATACCTAATCTCTTTTTCAAGTTAAACACCTTTATATTCCTCCTTGTTTTTTATTGAATAATTGCGCAATTATTCTTTGAATAAACATGTTATAAATTTATCCATATATAGGATAACTTATTATTGTTAATGATGTATTAATGACATGTAAATGACAGGTTAATGATAGGTAAATAATAGGTTATTTGCTAATCTATTTAATAGTAGATTTAAAACAATGATGTATAAATATTTTTTCACATTATATATCATGAGTACACAAAAACCCTACCATTCTACCTATCCTATTCCTTACTCTCTACCCCTAATACACGATGTATTTCGTAAAACTTTATGTCCTTAGGTTTAAGACTTACATTAAAAAAACTATTTATTCTAGGAATCCAATCATAAGCTCCTGTAACTGTTCCATCAATGTCAATGCATAAATTAAGAATATTCATCCTTAGTCCCTACCTCCTTTTATTATATATTTTTATAAACAAGGTATTAGTTTGCTTATTTTTTTGAATCTTTTACTAATAAGGCTTTCTAAGATCTTAATATTAACTCATCTATCTTAACTCCTAGTACCTCAGCCAACGAAACAACCTTGTTAAAGGCAGGATTATGCTTTGTTCCCCTCTCCAATTCTTCTATATAACTTTTTGAGATATGTGTTAAATTAGCAATATCTAGAGTAGTATATCCTTTTGTATTACGTAACTCACGAAGTTTCCAACCATTTAACATAAAATCCCTCCTAAGAATTAATAAAAGTTATAAGGCGTTCTTACTAGTAGAGTTAAACCATGCTTTAATAACTTATTTTTAGTTTGATTCTATAAAAATCGTTTGAAATAATCATTAAAACTAGATTAAATCTTAGTTAAATATAGCTTCCTTTTAACATAACTTAAATTTAAAGCTTAGACGACTATGCAGCTAACATATTGTTCTTTATTGAAACTGAGTTATTCAATATAAAAATACTTATTACTGTAGACACTCTTAAAGCGTAAATAATATCAATTTCCATACTAGGTTCTAGCCTTTTGTACTCATTTTCTAGAAAATAAATAGAATTAAGGATGATTTTAAATAATTGTTATCTTCTTATTAAGATTCCTATTGAAGATTTCTCCTTTTTCACCAAAAAAAAGACTATAACAGGGGTAACATTATTTATTTAAGAAACATAACTCATAACCACTACAAAAACAAAAAGAGTATCATAAAGGGGGGAAAGATACTCTCTTTTCTATATATGAAGTATTATTTGCTTTTATTTACGCTCATTTCTATCTACTTATAGTATATCAATATTTTTTCAACCAATTGTTATATGGATGTAAAGTTTATATTAATAGGGGATTAAAGTAAACTCAAGAGATTTTTTTATATTATCATCTATTTAATACTTTAATATATTTTACAAAGCATCTCATCTAAAATGTCAAAGACCTCAACATAATTATGACAATTTTCATTTAGTAAGGCTTCTTTAGGGCAAAGGCAACGGAATTGTGACCATGACCTATTGAAGCAGAAACTATAGCTAATCTCATATACATTCCCCTCTAAGAATAGAATGATAGCTTATGCACTTTAATTATTTATTGTTTCTTCCATTACACTTGCAAAACCTATTCCATTGCCCCATACTCCCATTACTGGAAGAACATTAACAAAGGCATCCGTATCAATTTGAGAAATATATCTTTTTATTAGCATACTTTCCCTAAGGGAACAAACTGAAACCAATTTTTCTTTTCTAATATTTGTGTATCCCCCTTTAATTTCATAGGTGCTTATTCCCCTTCTAATACTGTTCATAATGTATTCATTAATTTCATTACTTTTATCACTAATCACTTCTATTTTTACAAACTTTGATCCAAAACCAAAAAGAACAATATCTATGGATTTCACCATTACAATTTGTGCCAATACTCCATATAAGGCAATATTTTCATCATATATAAAGGCCGATGTTAAAATAATAACCACATCAATACATAAAAGAATCTGACTTATACTTATAAAAGGTAACATTTTATAGTGCAAAATCTTGGCAACTGTATCTGTACCTCCTGTAGAAAATCCTCTTTTCAACACTAACCCACAACCTATACCTCCGATAATTCCATAGTAAATTGATGCCAAAATGGTATCATTCTTTATAAAGGAAATATCTATAATTTCAAATACTATAAGAACTAAGGGAAATATAATGGATAGCAGTACTATTTTCTTTGCTTCTCTCCTTCCTAGAGTCATCCATGAACCTATAAAAATAAGTATTGATAATGTGTAATAAATGTAGGTATATTTTACTCCTACTAATCTATCTAGTATAATTGATATCCCTGTAATACCTCCAGTAACTAACCCATTTGGCTTTAAAATAGAGGTTATTGCAAAGGCTAATAAAATACATCCCACCATAAGACAAATAAAATCAAAAATAATTTTCTTATACTCTATATTTTTTTTCATACTGTATTCTCCTTACTAAAAATGATTTTAACTAGTTGTATATGGATGCTTATTGATATTAGCTCTTTAACCTATATTAATCCAACCATTATCAATAGATTAGAGGCTATAAAAGCAAGTGTTGCACCGATAATTGTATCTGTAGGGTAGTGAACACCTAAGTATATTCTTGACAAACCCACCATTATGGCAAGGGTAATAAAAACTAAACTATGAGGAGGAAAATTCTTAGACAAAATTATAGCCATCGAAAATGCAGCACAGGTATGGCCAGATGGAAATGAATAGCTGCAGTTAGGTGGATTAATAGGTATGATATCACTAAAGGTAATATAGGGTCTTGGTCTGTTTACTGTTCTTTTTATAAATTGAACTATCAACACAGTAGTTAAGAGGCTTATCATCATTTTTGTTCCAATTAATCTCACTTCTTCTTTAGGGTAGAAAAATAAAAATAATGAAAGCAGTGTTGTGAAGGTAGTGGAGCCTAAGTGAGTAATGTTCTTCATAAGAAAATCTAAGAAGTCACAATGTATTTTTCTATTAAATAAGTAAAAAAGAGATATGTCACCTTTTCTAACAAGACCGCCAATTGCATTCATTTCGCTCACATCCTTTCTTAATTTAATTATATTGCTATAATGTTAAGGTATGGTGATAAGGTGGTTATGTTTTTGTAAAATATTATAATCCTGAATGATTACTCAGAATTAATATTTTGTCAACATGCTACATTATAAATTTTGTCTTTTATTATGAATATAGAACGTAGAAAAGGACTAAGTTAAATTGCATTTTTAGCGCCCTCAACATAATCCTTTACTTCTTCCTTTGGGAAGAACAAATAGTGCTATATATGTCTACTAAACATATATAGCACTTTGGTTATGTATTTATATTGATTAATTACCTTGAATTCTAAATATCGTAAAAACTCGCAGCATTATCTATAATAATGATTTCAATAACCTCTTGAGGAATACCACTTTCTATACAGTATGGTATAAATTCATTGAAAAAAGCGCTATACTTTTTTATACCATTTTCCTGCTCACTCTCTTCATATAAATCATAATCCTGAGAGAGAATTACTTGATGACTATAATTATGTGCCACAGCATGTTCAATCAGTTTCTTTCGTGCTTCATATGTACCCTCTCTTATCATATCAAAACCAATCCAGTAACCCTTCTTAGCAACTTCTAAAATCATTTCATGATTACTTTCTTTGTCTGCATGAGCCCAAACAAATTTACAAGGTGGTACTTCCATTTTTTCTAGAATTGTCATAACTTTAGTCATATATTTTGCTTCCAATACATGACAATGAATCGGCATTCCAGTAGCGTTACTAGCTATGGCAGCCGCTTTGAGCATATCTTCATCTACAGCACTGACTCCACCTCTATCAAATAGCAATTTAATAAAGCCTGGTTTTATACATACATCTTCAATCACATCTAGCCCTTCCTCAAAGTCTTGAATCCACTTTTTTGACAATTGTAATACAAAATTCTCTTGAAAAATACTATGTACATACTTAGTAATATTCATCCCAGTACATGGAATGATGTTTACATTTGTTGTTTTGGATAAATCATATAGCAGCTTTAAATTTTGTCCTCCAAGAGGAGGTGATGCTTCGACAATAGTTTGGCATCCTGATGCACTTAACTCACTTAGTATAGGCAGAACTTTATCATATACTTCCTGATTATAAGATTCATCATACTCTTTATCAAAATACATTCTGCATGCAAAATCTTCATCCGATATCCAATTAAAATGTTCATGTGCTAGTGTTTTACCCATTTGTTTTTTATCAATTGGCCCCCTTACTGTAAATATCATATGATTTTTAACCCCTTTCTCCATTTTAGTTTTCTAATAGCTGAAATATTCGAGCCTTTTCAAGACCCTAGCTGGATAAATAGCTATCATTTTTACCGAATAAAAACATTATAACATCAAAACGCTGACAACATTATGTCAGCGTCTTTAAGTAAATTTATAATTATTATTTAAAAAACTAGAGAATTTCTTATACTGCTTTTCTCCCTATCTAATAAGACTTCAAATTTAGACAAACGTGAGCAATCTACATTTCCTTTAAGGAGCTTACTTTTTAAATTGACAACAATACCCATATCTATCTTCCTTTCAATTTGACCTCTATTGAATTAAGCATACTCTATATATTTTCCTCATCAATGACTTCTTCTATCTCGTACCCTTTTATTGCTATAACCATTAACGCTCCACAAAGTACTGCCATTCCCCCAGCTAACTGTAAAAATGACAGCTTTTTATTAAATGTAACTTAAAAAAATTCCTCAACATTAGTACTTTCCATGTCTAGTTCTATTTCTCTAAAATAATGCACATGGTTTTTGACTCTTCACAATAGGGCGCACCGGCAACGTCAGAGAATGCTTCTATATATTTGAAACCAAGTACGTTTACCTCAGCTTTTATATCCTCTAGGGTGAAGAAATGATCCCATACTCTGATTACATCAACTCTATCATCTATTCCAACTACAACGTATTGATCCAATCTAATGTTATTCTCATAGATATAATGAGATTCTAGGCATAGACTGTCACAAGGTCTAAAAAATCCATTTTTTTCTTCAACATACCATGTGTTTTCTTCTTTTCTCCCCTCGTATTGCTTTGGGGTATGGATATCAAATATAAATCTTCCCCCTGGCTTTAAGCTTTTATATACCTTTTTCAATATGGTATTTCTTTCAAGAACAGTTAAAGCTCCTAGATCACAATAGATTAAGATGATCAAATCAAATTCATTATCATAGTCTATTTCCAGGTAGTTTTTATAAATATATTCTATCTCCATAGATTCAGCCTTTGCCTTAGAAATGGCAT
Organism: Alkaliphilus peptidifermentans DSM 18978; assembly: GCF_900101495.1. GTDB lineage: Bacteria > Bacillota > Clostridia > Peptostreptococcales > Natronincolaceae > Alkaliphilus_C > Alkaliphilus_C peptidifermentans. The sequence goes on along the minus strand of NZ_FMUS01000006.1, from coordinate 9,405 downwards.
ATTCAATAGACCTTTTAGAAAAATCTATACCTGTAATTTGATATCCCTTTCCATACATCCTTTCTGCATATAGCCCTGGTCCACAGCCTAGATCCAATACTTTAGCATAGGAATCAACTGGTGTTACTTCTGCTATCCATTCTACAGATTTATCCATAAATCTATGAGGCCTACTGGCTCCTCCCTCTGGATTTAGATGGGATTCTAGCATCCCCTCTGAAATATGTTCATCGTCCCAAAATTTCGAAGTGCTTTTTGCGTAAAGCTCTGGTTTTTTTAAATACTCAATTAAATTGTTTAACATTTATACTCTCTCCCTTATTTGTATTATATTAGATAACAATATGATTGAAGTAAAATAAAAAAAGCCATAGAAATTACTCTACGGCCAAAATTTAAAGTAAGGAATGCCGTGAGATAGAAGTTTAAAATCCAAATCGAAAATATAGGTAACATAAAAAACCGTTACTGCAATAACAGTCGTATTAACCTATTAACTTCAATTTCAGATTTTACCCTTCATCTCCACGCTTCACTTATGTTATTTGATTTATTAACATCAAGTGTTGCCGGATAGCATACCGCCCTTCTAGATCATATTGTTATCCATATTATAGTATCGAACTTAGCAATTATTGTCAATATAACATTATTTAGAATTTTATTGTCACACAGCCAGTTTAAAAAGCAAAAAATCGCAAAAATGCGACTTTCATTAATTGGTGATTTTAATTGGTGGAGGCGGGTAGTGTCATGAAAAAGTCTGCTATATTTTTGACTTCTTATCATAAAATAAGTTCAAATCCCAGCTAGTCTCTAAGGAATTATATATGGAAACATCAAGTTTTTTTGTGCTTCATTATAACCAAATGATTTATATAATTCTACTGCGCGTTTATTCGATTTCCAAACCTCAAGCCTTGTTTTATTTAATCCTAATGACAAGAAATACTGAAGTATATAGCTAACTATTATTTTTGATATTCCATTTCCTTGAGCTTCCGGCAAAACGTATACAGTTTCAATGTAACCAAACCCATCCTTCTCAAAAATAGTACATCCACCTTGAATCCTACCCTTTATTGAAAAATATAAATTCTTAAAATGATTGTAATTTGCTTGTTCTCTAAGTATATTTGCTTCTATAGGAGTAATGAATATATCATCATAAATTCTCTTATATTCCATAATGCTTTCTTCTAAGTCAAGCCTGCAATCTGTTACCCTTACATTTTTAGGTAAATTGTAAGAGTGACTCTCTAATATAGTTGCTTCCATAATAATGCTATAATCTTCATTGAATCCATTACCTAAATAAAAATCAAGTTTTTCTTCATCATAATTGAAGCCAGAATATATCCTAGCTTTTAAGTCTGGCCTTTCTTTACGAAGATCCATCGCTCTTGAATAGACTTTTTCTAAAAGCTGCTGCCTAACTTCCTTATATAAATCCTTATCATCATTACTTTCCACAATCACATCTATAAAAATAATATAAGGAGTGCCATATATTTGATAATAATTTATTGAAGGATATGTATAGGCACTTCCTAAGTAGTTTCCACTAATATCGAAGGCTAAGAAAATATTATCCTTACTGTTTCCATACTGGTCTTCTTTGGGATTACATATTTCAAAATTCATTTTAATTAACCTCCATAATCATTTTCTCTTTACTAGCATCCATACTTCACAGGTATAATCGATCAGTTTATAATCATTCCAAAATACTTTTTTATTTGTCTAACTCCCATAACTCTTTTAACCCATTATACCATTTTCTTTAACTAACAGTGTATTTACAGTATTGTACAACGCATAAAATGCATCTTTATCATAATAGAATAATTTATTTGTGTCTATGCTAATTTCATGCTTACCTTTTTTGAAAAAAAGTACAGTTCTGAAATTATATTCAAAACTGTACTTTTGCAGTATCATTGACCAATTAACTAAATGTTTTTTTAATAGCTGTTTTCAATTTTTTCACTTTGATGCGGGCTTTTCTTTTAATTGCTGCCTTAATGATTTTAGGTTTTAGTTCACTTAATTCAACATTAACAGCATCGTATTTTCGGTCAAGTTTAATAGCTTCAAATTTACATCTCTTTACACATGCTCCACATCCCACACAAAGATATTCATCTGTTACAGTAATTCCACAACTCAGACAACGCTCAGTTTCTTTTTTCATTTGCTCTTCAGTGAAAGTGGTGCGTAAGTCCTGAAATGTTTCTTTAGACCTTTGACCAGAAATATGTGCTATCTTTTGACGTGGAATATTATCATAGCTTTCTAGAACTAAATCATTTTTGTCAAAAGACTTATATTCTCTCTTCACTCTACCAATAACCAAACTTTGGCCTTTATTAACAAACCTATGAATGGATATGGCACCCTCTTTACCTTGCGCAATCGCATCAATAGCAAAACGTGGACCAGTGTAAGCATCTCCGCCAACAAAAATATCTGGTTCATTAGTTTGGAAAGTGATGGCGTCAGCTTTTGCTGTTTGGTTTCTGTTGAGGGCAACAGCGGTTTCATTTAATAGATTTCCCCATAAAATGCTTTGACCTACTGACAAAAGAACATTTTGGGCTGGAACAATCATTGTTTGTGATGGATCGTATTGTGGTGAAAAATGTCCATCCTTATCCAAAACAGAAATACATTTAATAAATTCAACGCCTGCCACACAACCATCTGTAACAAGAATGCGTTTGGGTCCCCAACTATTTTGGATGGCAATTCCCTCTTCTAACGCTTCCTCCACTTCCTCCTGAAGTGCAGGCATATTTTTTCGACCTTCAAGACAGAATAACGAAACATCATTTTTACTGAGACGAATTGCCGTACGTGCCACATCAATGGCGACATTACCTCCTCCAATCACCACGGTTTCACCTTCTAGCATCGAGTCTTCACCTAAACTTACTTTTTTTAGGAACTCTACGCCTGCATAAACCCCTTTAGCGTCTTCACCATCAATACCGATTTTCCTCCCACCTTGAGCACCAATAGCAAGGTAAAATGCAGCATAGCCCTGCTTCCTAAGTTTGTTTATTGTGATGTCCTTGCCCACTTCAACGCCCGTTTTAAATTGTACGCCTAATATTTTCAATACTTCTATTTCTGCATTAATTACATTTTTTTCTAATCTATAAGAAGGAATTCCAAACGTCAACATCCCACCTAAATTCTTTTCTTTTTCAAAAACCGTTACTTTATAGCCTTCAATGGCTAAAAAATATGCACAAGTCAGTCCGCCCGGACCACCACCAACAACGGCTATTTTTTTATCATATTGGTTTTTCTTTCTTGGTATATAGCGATGTGCTTCATTAAGATCTTGATCTGCAATGAATTTTTTGATGTCGTCAATAGCCAAAGGCTCATCTAAATCCCTTCGTGTACAAGCCGTTTCACAAAGCCTTGGACAAATACGCCCACAAACTGCTGGAAAGGGATTTTCTTCCTTAATCAACTCTAGGGCCTCTTTGTATCGCCCTTGTGAGGCCAATTTAATATACCCCTGTATGCCAATGTGTGCAGGGCACTCTGACTTACATGGACTCGTTCCCGTTTCCTCCACTACTTGCTTATTGGTTCTATAATCCGCATTCCATTTTTCAGGACCCCACTCTGTATCAAATGGAATTTGGCGTTCCTCCTTTTGGCGAGGTGTTTTGCTACACAACTTCTGACCTAACTTTAAAGCATTTACTGGACAAATTTCTACACATTCGCCACAAGCCACACATTTGTCTTTTTCGACCTTCGAAACATAGTTAGAACGAACCATGTCGTTGTTATAAAACATGCCTGCATTTCTAAGTGCTAAACACGAGCAGCCACAGCAGTTACAAATAGCATGGGTTTTACCAGGGCCATCTAAATTTGGAATGCAGTGCATTAATCCGTTATCCTCAGCCTTCTTAATGATACCGAAAGCTTCTTCTCTTGTAATTTCCCGGGCTCTGCCAGTTCTAATGTAATATTTAGCAGCGTCCCCCATTTGAATACACATTTCTTCTTTTAAGTGTCCACAGCCTTCTCCCATTGCCTCTCTGGACGTTCTACATGAACAATCCGACACTGAAAAAAGAGTATTTTCATTAAGGTACATGGAGATTTCCTCGTAACTGGCTTTTCGCGTTTCACCACTTATGGATGCTTCAATTGGAATCACACGCATTGGGCCTAGTCCCACTGGGAAAATCCCCACAGCTAGTGGTGCTCTAGCTCTACCATAAGCTTCAAATGCCTGGGCAATTTGAGGGTACTTCTCAACATTTTCTCGATTGTTCACCATCATTTCCATGATTCCTGGCACCCATGGTTCAAGCCAAAAATGATCGACGCCGTCAATCACATTGATAATGCACACTCCATCCCAAGCCAATTGTCTAAGTATCCTATCGGTGTAATCTAAAGGCTTTTGTGCATAATCTGCGATTTGAGCTGCAGTTTGTGGCTTTCTCATCTTAAGGTGAAGTCCTATTTCTGCCATTTCGTCAGTCACAACTGGTTCCAATATTCTATACTCTGGTCGATCTGGTGTTATTCCACCTTTTTTTCCTTTCTTGGTGTTGCTTATTTTATTCGCCAATTCCAAAACCCGTTCTTTAACCATATCTTCGCCTCCTATCGCGTTAGTCCAAATTTAACATCCGAGGTGCCGTTTTTTATTTGGATAAAATGCCACACCAAATAGGGTATTCCAATGAGTGCATTGAAAAATCCCCACCATTTCAGAACATCTGGATGATTCCAGCTGGTGGCATCCATTAATCTTGGAAAAAAATCATAACTGGCACGTAAAAGCAGATGAATGGCCAAGGTGTACACCCGGGCATGAATATAAAGTTCTGAACGTCCCTTTAATATAGGATAAAAAAAAGCCACACTTAAAATAGTTAATGAACCTGCAAAATATAGTGGGCTTTCTGCATACACAAAACAAGCATTCCAAGTGGTGTATAAGAATGCCCAAAACCATGTGGTGTAGGCAAAAAGCAATCCTTTTTCCTTATTAGAGACATGCCAGTATCTTGGTGCAAAAGGGAGCGTAGCGCATAAAATAGCACCTGCACCAGCATTAAAGTAATTGCCAAGTGCAATATCTTTAAGAGTGGCTTCTAAAATATTCAAGAAAATAATACAGTAAAAAAATTTTAAACAACCGTTACTTTTGAAAATGGACCAAAACTTCCCTTGTTTATTATCCTTAACAGCAACTCTAGATAATCCAAGTACTACCACCGGAATAAAGACACTTAAATACTTCGCCCACCGAAACCATCCCTCAATACCATTAGCCCATATTGGAAAAGTCACCAGAAGCATCACAAAAAAAACAAGTGAAAAACGATGCCATTTTCTAAAAGCCTCTACGCTTACAAATAAAAATATAGCGTATCCCAACATGGTTAGTAAAAAAATACTATTCATTACACTATACCCCCCTTTAATATTTTAACAGAATAATGTTCGTCGAATATCATTCTGTTAAAATATTACCACATTGTCTAAAAAGTTACAATCTTGTTTTTATCTTTAGTTATGTTATAATGATAATAAAAACTAGGATAATATTATGAAATCATTAACCAATAGGCAAAGACAAGCCATCAACACAAAATTTAAAATCTCTGAAGCCGCAGTGCAACTTTTCAGAGAAAAGGGTTATGAACAGATTAAAGTAACAGATATATGCAGAGCTGCTGGTATTTCTGTGGGTGCGTTTTATCATCATTTTGATTCAAAAGATAGTATATTTACAACGGCATATAAACAAATTGAAATCCTTATAGAAGATGTCATCTCTATCCGGCAATACCCCACACCAATATGTAAACTTTTAGACATCATTGATTTGGCTGCTGAAATAGTAGAAGACTTGGGATCAAATTATATTTCACAAGTGTATAAACAAAACCTTGTGACTAAATCAGAATATACTTTAAGCAAGAAGAGATTTACTTATGTAGCAATACACAAAGTCATTGTTCAAGCATTGGAAAATGGAATTCTTAAATGTGACTTAAGTGCAGACGAAATCACCCATATGATCATTCGCATTGAAAGGGGAATTATATACGACTGGTGTCTTTTTGATGGTCAATATGATCTTCGATTACATAGCCGAAAGGAACTCTGCATTTTTCTAAAAGGCATGGGTTTATCCAATTGGTCTTATAATAATCAGTGCAAACCATAAAATTAGACCCACTGTGATTCGAAATTACAGTGGGTCTAATTTTATTTGCTGATTTACATCAGTTTAGGTATATAAAATCAAATTGCAGTGTTAAGTCATATTTAAGAAATGAAATTTTATTAGTTTAGTACTGAAGCTGAACAACCAAATTTAGCTAATATTTTATATCATTTATAATATTTATGACTTTTATATTTTGAACTCACTAACTATTACCAGTAGCCCTTTGGAAAGTGTTGTAAGTCTTTCACTGGCATTTTGTATCTCCTCCATAGAAGCGCTTTGCTCCTCCATGGATGCAGAAACCTCTTCTGTAGTGGTTGAATTAAGCTCTGATAGATTTGCAAGCTCTTGTATTTTCTCCTCAACCTCTATCCTCATTTTGTCCTTACTTAGACTAGATTCATTCAAATGAGTCACCTTTAATAGAGTTTCATCCATAGCTTTAGCAATCACCAAATATTTTTCTCTAGTTACATGAACTCCCGCAGCTTGATTTTTTGCAATATTAACCAAGCTTTCAATAGCTTTTATTACCTCTTCATTATCTATACGCAAATTATTAATAATATTCTCTATGATTCCTGTCGATTCCTTAGATTCCACCGCTAGCTTCCTTATCTCCTCTGCCACTACAGTAAATCCTTTGCCATGCTCTCCGGCTCTTGCTGCTTCAATAGCGGCATTTAAGGCAAGAAGATTAGTTTTATTAGCTATTTCAAGTATTAGTTTACTTGCTTCTTCAATCTTTAGGGAGCTTTCGCTAGTTTTTTGTATCTTAGCATGAGCTTCCTCATGTAATTTACTAGATAGAAGAGTTGTTTTAGATAAATCCTCAACTATTTGTAAGCCTGATTCAACCAATTCACTTACTTTATTAGTTGCATGGGTCATTGCTTCCAGCTTTTTAATATCCGCAAATATTATAAAGCTCAACTCCTTTGTTTTACTTGAGCTTTGTTTAGCACTTTGGGTTTGATTCCATGATCCCTCAGCTATACTTGTTATATTTACTGCCACCTCTTCTGCGGCTAAGGAGGCCTGTTGAGAATTTACCTTTAGCTCTTCCGCAGATGATGCTACAAGACCAGCAGACTTTTCCACCTCAATAATTATCGCCTTTAAATTATTGTTTATTTTAATAATGGCTCTTTCTAAGTCTCCAATTTCATCTTTTCTCTTCACTTCTTCAATATCTATTTGGTTGCGCAAATTATAATTTGCAATTTCCTTTGTAACTTCTATAACCTCACCAATAGGCTTACTAATGGACAAGGCTAGCTTTAATGCTATAGCAGCACATATAACTAAAATGACTAGTGCAATTAATAGCAGTGCACTCCTGAGCCCATCAACTCCTTTATAGGCTTCAGCCTCTTCAACTTCAATAATTAGTCCAACAAAATTCTCTCCTATCTTTGCTACTGATAGATTTCCGATTACTGTCTTGCCCATATACCCCATGTATACATCAGACATATTGAAATCTTGGTCGCCCTGGTCAATGGGTTCTGATAAAAATTCCACTGCCCTCGTGTTTAATACTTCCTTTAAAGCCGCATCCTCTATGTACTGACCCCTCAATGTGTTTGTTAATAACAGTCCCTCTGAGTCAATTAAGTAAACATCACCTGTTCTACCTACCTTTTCGATTCCATTATGCAATATTTCATTTAACCTACTTTGATTTAATACTATATTTAAGGTTCCAATAGTAGACTTCATGTTGTTTGAGTAAACTGGAGTAGATAACACCATCAAATTATCTTTTATAAAACTATTCCAGAATAGCTGAGACCAATTTTGTTGACCCGCCATAGCCTTTCCAACAAAGTTTCCCGAAAATACCAAGGGAGCAATATGATTCTTTTCGTATCTATTGCTGAATATTACTTCGCCATACATATTAGTTAGAAATATATCTGTATACTGATACTTTTCAATAGCATTGCTTAAATAATTATGAAACTCAGCCATTATTTCTGTTTCTTCCTCCTGACTAGTGTTAAAGGTATTCATTCTTTCGATCCCTTGTCTAACCATTTTTGATCCTGCCAATATATCGCCATCTCCCTCTCGGTTATAGAAATACTCATTTAACCTATCTACGGTCAGGTTTGTAAATAACTGATTCCTCATAAGGACTTCCATCTGTATTTCATTACTGGCGATTCTAATACTTAAGCCGCTTAATAATATAATTGGTACTAACCCTGCTATAACCACTAGAACTAATAGCTTATTTTTTATCTTTAAATTGTTTATGACGGAGCTCTTATTACTTCTTTTTGAAGACTTTTTGTTATTCAATGCTCTATGCTTCATAAAATTTCCCCCAGTATGTTTTACTTCAAATGCTTGTTAACCAGTATTACTATTAATTTGATTAAATTTACCTTCAGTCTAAGTATATAACTACATGATTATACATAAATTACCTTAAAGTTAATTTTGTGTTAATACTTAGAGAAGGACTTCCCTCTTTGTTATACTAATTACCACAAAATTGTCCAATATCTTATGAGTTTTCCAAGGTGGTTGTAGTGTCTTTCCCATTTAATATCTAGGTAATGAAGGTAGATATTTGACAACAGTGGTGATATCACTCCAGCCCTTAACCATTTCCAAATTATTTTAAGGATTCTTCTGTCTGATATTCTCTGTTTTGCCAATAACATTAACTTTTCATGATTAATGTTATCAAAGCATCCTTTAATATCAGCATCTACTACCCACCAACCCTTTTTAGCTGTATCTTTTCTTATTAATAGGGGATTAAAATAAACTCAAGCGATTTTTTATATATTACACTATGAACCTGTGGCTATGGATTTGCGACTGCTTGTCGATCGAGTAGGAGGTAGATAATTATTTTATCTACCGACCTCTCACACCACCGTACGTACCGTTCGGTATACGGCGGTTCTTTAGTTTACACATGCTTGTTGATAGTAATTAAAGAAGAATAGATAACCTAAGTCTGATAACCTTTGGTTAGTAAGAGATTTATTTAGAATTGGGCTATTGGCTGTTCGCCAGTAGCTCTTTCTTGTGTTTGCAAATTCCCAAGCTTTGCCTTCGGCGATACCAAGCTTCTTTAGATTTGTGAATTTCGTTTTGATTTTCTTCCACTGCTTCCAGTAAATCATCCTTATGCGTCTTCTCATCCATTGGTCTATTTCTCT
>NZ_FMUS01000020.1 GCF_900101495.1 Alkaliphilus peptidifermentans DSM 18978 | reverse complement strand
CTTCTACTAAGACTGCTACAGAGGGAAACCGACAACAGATATTCTACTAAAACATTGGTAAATGCCATGAATAGTATTTCTGGGACTTACGTAGACAAGAATTATTACATGTTTGACTATTACGATGAAGTTGTTGAAAATTTAGGAAAAGCAACTAACATAGATTTCTCGAAGAGATTTATGACCTTAGGAGAAATTAAAAACATCATATCTCAAACCAAAAAATAATCTGTAGAACAACAGACTAGTGAGTAAGTTAAAAAGCCCGTAATCTTTGAAATACAAAGGTTATAGGCTTTTATTTTCCCTCCAAGGTGTAAAACTCAAGATATTAATACTACCGAATTTAAGTATTATTGTCAACAGATAGGTTTTCATAAGACTGAAAAATTTTTTTATGGTTTATTCAATTGTGTATTCTATATGATATTCATTCAAATTAGTTCACATATCTTTATCTAGTCTCATATTAATAGATAGAAAATACATAGCAACTCCTCTCCAGCAAGAATTATGCATTTTTTTTTGCAGGAGAGGATTTTCACTGTTACATAATCTCATAATCTTATATCTTTGTCCATGCGCTACCATCAAAAACATAGGTTTCCTCTTGGAGTAATTTTTAATTTTTAGCTTACACTGTCTACTATGCGATAATGAGTAGATTAATTTTATTTTCTACTTTGTATTACCTTATATACTAATTCACTTAACTCTCCTCTTGTTATATAATCCTTTGGGCGAAACTCTTTATTTTCTTCATCCATCAATACTTCTGTGGCAATAAAAAACGCTATAGGTCTTAAAGCTTCAGTGCGTATTTGAGTGCTATCCTTAAACTTAATTGGTATAATTAAGGGCTCCTCCTCATTTATTTTTATACCTAAACCATTAAATAACATTATAATTGCTTCTTCTCTAGTAATAGTCACCTTAGGATTAACATTATTGTCTTGATCAGCTAAAATAATGTCGTGCTGATAGGCTGTAGTTATATAGTCTTTAGCCCATTCCGACATATTATCCCAGTCTTCCACTATAGCTGTCTCCTCCACTAATTCTAATCCTAAACCATCTATCAAAATCTTTGCCACCTGTTCCATTGTTATAAACGAATCAGGTTGAAACATATTATGTCCTACACCACTTACAATTCCCATTTCGTATAATGCTTCTATGTATTCTCTTTTAGGATGATCTATTATGTCCTTAAAAATAACATCGGGTTCATCATTTAAATCCCCAAAGTGATGAATTTCTGGAGTAGGGATCTTAAGACTACCCTTTGGCAGCCCGCTACTAGGTAATAAGCTGGCATCAATAGAAGTAATTGACTGATCGTATTTATCTCTTATTAGCTGAAATATCTGCTCCTGATAGGCCTTATCTCCTGACACATTGGGATTATTTCTAGCCACCCAACCATTATATCCCCATAGGGCAAAATACCAATTTTCCAATATGTTGGGGTCCATGTCACCTATTGTAGGATATATTCTTCCTGTAGAATACCATCTACCCAATAGAACATCTGCTCCTGCTTCAATATTATATCTTATATCATTTCTTAGCTTGTCCTGATCTAAATGCTTATGTACTCTATTAATCTGCATTATCCCTGTGTTACCAGCTGATACAAAGGGTTGTCCATTACTGTCAAATTGTTGATATCTGCTTTCTTTCCAAGCGATGGCCTTAAGAATAACAGATGGAATGTTTTTTTCCTTTGCTACCTCTTCAATAATCTCCTCTATTTCTTCATAGCTTAAATTATTCCCTTCCCCAAAGCTTTGAGTTATTTGAATACTTATGAGCAATATACAGATTAAAATAAAAGCGATTTTTCCTCTTCTTTTTCTCATCCTACTACCTCCTAAATATTCTAAGCTATTTAATTAGCGTATAAAGCTTAGTTTAACAAAAAAAAATAATCAGACTATTACTGATTTCTTAATATTATATCATAAAATTCAAAAAAAAACTTTTTGTAGATTGTTCATTTATTGTCAAGGGTTAGAAAACCCTACACTTACACGTTTTATTTTTTTTAAAAAAGAATCCTATACCTAGGATTGAGGTTGTTGAAAAAGTCAACAATATTCAGACTGTTCAAAATTCTTCAAATTCAAGGCGCAAATTATAATGATCCTCATTACTTGTCGCTTTATTTTAGTGTTCTATATGTCATAAAGCGACAATCCATGAAATAAGCGCACTGCCATGAAATCAAAGATTTCAGCCATCTGCTTACTACAGCGTATACATAATACGTAAAGGTGCTGAGTTTTTGCAGCAACGAAGAAGATGGAGGATTTTCAACAGTCTGAATCCTATACCTAGGATTCGTAATTCAATTAATAATTACCTGTATATTCACTGGTTTCAATATTTCTTTCATTTCCCTCCCATGCAACACCTTCTACAGAGTTTACCCTAGTGATTTCCTCAAAGAATTTTGAGTTATTCAATACTCTTGGAATTTTAACAGTAAAGTGAATCTCAATGACACTAGGTTCATCGATCTCTGCCTCGTTATCTTCTGAATCGTCCCTATATATTCGTATATCCTTTATGATGATATTATGAATACCCAAAATTTGTCCAATATCACCCATCAACCCAGCTCTTTCTCTACATTCCACAATTAACACCTTATATTTCTTTTTAAAAATTCTTTTTTCTAATACGCCTAAACTAATTAAGGTAAATAGTACAATTGCAGCTGTAACTAACCCGCCTATATAATATCCATTACCAATGGCTAAACCTATACACCCGCATACCCATAGGCTTGCTGCTGTTGTTAAGCCTCTAATATTGTTTCCAGTCCTTAAAATTGTTCCGGCACCTAAAAATCCAATACCACTAACCACTTGAGCTGCCAACCGGGCCGGATCTCCTCCACTTCCATCGACACCAAATCCAATAAACCCATACATAGAAATTAGCATCACAAGACAGGCACCTAAAGTAACTAAAACATGAGTTCGTAAACCAGCTGGTCTATTATTCGACTCTCTTTCCATCCCAATAAGACCACCTATTATTGCAGATAGTACTAATCTAAAAACAATTTCCCAATTATAAATATCTACCACATCCATCCCTCTTTCTTTGCAAAGTACCTGTAGACAAAACTAAATCATCATTCTACTGTGTTTTTTTGATCCATTAAAATTATACTATCTTTTTCTCTTTTCTCGTCTTTAAGGGCTTTTCCTAATGAAAACATTGAAAATATCATTATAAACACAAAAGGAAATGCTGCTACTATGGAGGCTGTTTGTAAAACCTCTAGGCCTCCTGCCAGTAATAGTGCCATAGCCAAAAAAGATTGAAGAAGTCCCCATATTATCTTTTTACTATTACTTGGATTTGGGTTACCGTTAGATGAAAGCATACCTAGAACAAATGTAGAGGAATCTGCAGAGGTAACAAAATATGTTGCTAAAAGTACCATAACAATTAATGATAATAGCCTTCCTAAAGGGTAGGTATCTATAACAACAAAAAAAGCTGTTGAAGTTGTTTGTATAGCTTCAGTGGCTATTTCAGTTCCCACCTTCATTCCTATAGTGCCGAAGATTGCAAACCAAAAAAATGAGCCTAATGATGGAATTATTAATACCCCCATAATAAATTCTCTGATGGTTCTTCCCTTCGATATTCTAGCAATAAATGTTGAAACAAAAGGAGTCCAAGCTATCCACCATGCCCAATAGAAAATGGTCCAATTTCCTAGCCATTGACTGCCATTAAGTAATTCTTTTATAGGTAGACTATCATGTATAATGTATTTAAAGTATTCAATAAAGCCAATCAAGTAGTTTTTAAGTATCTCTGTAGTTGGGCCAACTGCTATTACCAATACAACTAGTACTAAGGTAATTACCATATTTATGTTAGACAATTTTTTTATTCCTTTATCTAAACCTCTAATTGCAGAAGCCATAAAACAAATAGTTACAATCACTATTATTATTATATGAGTTTTTGTGCTTTCGTCAATATTATAGAGGTATTTTAGTCCACTATTCATTTGCAATACCCCTAGGCCTAAGTCTGTGGCAATACCAGCTATTGTTGCAAATATCGCCAGAATGTTTATTGTATGACCTATGGTTCCATTTGCTCTCTCTTCTCCTATTAAAGGAATAAAAATACTGCTTATTAAAGCGGGCTTACCCTTCCTAAGCTGAAAATATGCAATTGCTAAAGCCAGTAAAGTATAATTTGCCCAAGCATGTAACCCCCAATGAAAATACGAGTAACGAAAGGCCATACCCATAGCGCCATTGCTGGCTGATATTATGTTGTTATCTGGAGGGTGTATAAAATGATTTAAAGGCTCTGCCACACCCCAAAATATGAGACCTATAGCCATACCTGCACTAAATAACATAGCAAACCATGATAGGTTTGAGTACTCTGGAGTTGAATCATCTGGGCCTAGCCTCAATTTCCCATACCTACTAAAAAGTATAAATATACAAAATAATAAGAATGAAGAAACAGCACCTAAGTATAACCATCCAAAATATCTAACTAAAAAATTAAAGGCTGTTGCTGATTTATCACCTAAGCTCAAAGGATTTAATATGCCCCACGCTCCCATAATCACAACAACTAGCAGGGAGCAAAGGAAAACTGTATTTTGTTGTTTTTTCATTTTGTTACACCTCTAGTCAAAATCTACTTTACTAATAGAAGTTTTAGAAAATATGCAGACTGATGAAAAAGTCACAGATTCGAGGCGCATATTATAATGATCCTCATTACTTGTCTCTTTATTTTAGTGTACTATATGTCATAAAGCGACAATCCATGAAATAAGCGTACTGCCATGAAATCAAAGATTCCAGCCATCTGCTTACTGCAGCGTATGCGTAATACGTAAGGGTGCTGGGTTTTTGCAGCAACGAATAAGATGGGCGTTTTTCATCAGTCTGACGCAGACAAATTGTCTGCGTAATTATTATGCCTTCACTTTTTCTGATTTTTCCTTTGGTTTTAATAATCCATTCGAATTATCACTGTAACCATCCCTTTTCATTAAAATGAAGAAGGATACTGCCACCAAAATTAAAACAAACATTAATGGGAAGGCTGCAACTATAGAAGTGGTCTGTAATGGTTTCAATGCATTTAGTAGCAATAATGAAATAGAGATTGTTCCTAAAACTAATGCCCAAAAGAAGGAATTCCATCTAGCTGGCTCTTCACTTTGCTTTAGCTCTTTAGTGGTTACAGACGCTAATGTAAAAGCAATGGTTGTTTGACCTGTTACCATAGAGATAAATGCTAGAAGTGTAAATGCAGCCAATAAAATGGTCCCTAGGGGAGCCGCTGCAATTGTCTCAACAATTGCCCATTCAACACCAATATTATCAAAAATTCCAATAACATCCAAGGCTGGCCCAGAGAATCCAGCTGGATTCATTGAGCTTAATTGTAGCCCCATTGAGAAATTACCTAAAATAGCAAAGAAAATCCAAGAACCTAGGGTTCCCCATAAAACAGAGCCTAAAACCACCTGCCGTATTGTTCTTCCCTTTGAAATTTTTGCAATATATAATCCCATTGCTGGTGCATAAACTACCCACCAAGCCCAGTAGAATACCGACCACCATTGTGGATGCTTTGATTGTCCAACTGCATCGGTCCAAAAACTCATTCTTACAAAGTCTTGCATAATTAAACCAACAGCAGATGTGGTGTGATTAAGTATGAATAAGAAATGTCCACCAAAGAATAGTAGGAATCCTAATACTCCAAATGCTAAATATACGTTAAGATCAGACATTCTTTTTATTCCTTTTTCTAACCCAAATAATAATGTCAAGCCTATTGATAATGTCCAGAAGGTAATTACTGCAATCTCCAATGTTTGCGTATGGGCAATGCCTGTCAGCTTACTTATTCCAGCTGTTAGCATAGGGGTTCCTAAACCCATAGAGGTTGTTACCCCTCCTATCAGGCCAAACACGAAAAATATATCTATTGCTTTTCCAATAGGTCCATCGACTTTATCTCCTAATACTCCTCTTGTTGCCTCTGATAATCTTAGAATTGGTTGCTTTTTAACATGATATACATAGGCAATTGCAACTGAAACTACTGCATACATGGCCCAAGCTGTAAATCCCCAGTGGAACATACCATAGGCTGGTGCCCATTCAGCTGCTTGCCAAGAGCCTACAGCTGCACCAAAGGGTGGTGATTTCCAATAATAAACCCATTCGATGGTTCCCCAATATAACAAGGATGATCCAGTGCTTGCAGTGAATATCATGCCTATCCAGGAAAAGGTGGAAAAATCAGGCTTATCCTCTACTCCCCCAAGCTTTACATTCCCATACTTACCAAGTATTAAATATATTGCACTTATGAAGGCAGCTAGAGTAAACCATATATATGTCCACCCTAATTCATCTGTCATATAAGCAAATACTCTGTTTAGTTTTGCAAGGCTTTCAGTGGGGTTAACAACAAAATAAATTGCTAAAAGAAGTGTAATCGCTACAGATGGAATAAAAACAATTTTATCCACCTTTGGCCCTTTAAAAATTTTACTCAAATGTATTCCCTCCTATCTATTTTTTACTTGCATTTACCAGTACCTTTATAACTTCCTCCCTTCACTGTTAATTTTTATTTAGTGGGGTCATTAGATAATTCCAAAGACCACAAACTGAATTTAAATTAAATGATTTCTGGATAATTGGAGAATATTGCATCAACCCCCATTTCATATGCTTCCTTTGCTCTGTCTGGACAGTTTATTGTATAACTAAAAACCTTATATCCATGAGCATGGGCATCCTTAACAAACCCTTTGCTTAAGTACTCTTCTGTTGGATGAATACTGTAGACATCTAAATTGTGTATTCTTATATAGCTCCAAGGCTCTATTATATTTGCATAGATTAAGAGACCTATTTTGATTTCCTTATTTAAGTCTCTTATGTTTTTTAGTACATAGTGATCGAAGGAAGAAATTATAACATCCTTCATTCGGTCATACTTAATTACTAAATCTAGAACTTTTTTTTCTATCTTCCCTTGATGTATTAGGAGATTCTTAATTTCAATGTTTATTAAAACTCCCTTTGGTATGGCTTGAAGCACTTCTTCTAGTGTAGGAATCCTTTCACCCACAAAGCTTTCATCAAACCAAGTACCTGTATCTAATGACTTTAGCTCCTTTAATGTCATGTCTTTAACATAACCACTACCATTTGTTGTCCTATCAACAACATAGTCATGAAATACTATTACCTCTTCATCCTTACTAAGTTGAACATCTAACTCTATACCACTACAGCCCTTCTCCAATGCCATTTTAAAAGCAGCTATAGTATTTTCTGGCCCATGGGCCGATGCTCCTCTGTGGCCTATAACAAGCATTAATTATCCATCCCTTCACTATTGAATTAGGAAACGTTTTCCTTTTATTTTTAACCAGCATTTTAACATAAAAAATATCCTATATTATTTTTAAAATTATAGCATTAAGAATTTTAAAAAATAATATAGGATATTAACTTTTGTTATAGATTGTTAACCCAATTTTCTGAAAAATGAGTATCATTGTATAATCAATTAATTTCTTCTCTAAATTCCGCAGGGCTTTTTCCTGTTATTCTTTTAAAAATCATACTAAACTGCTGTGGATTACTGAATCCCACCATCTCTGCGATTTCATATATTTTATAGTTGGTTGATTTCATCATTTCCTTTGCCTTTTCTATTCGTACTTTAAAAATAAAGCTTGTAATGGTTTGACCCGTTTCTTCTTTAAAAAGTCTGGACAGATATACCTTGTGAAGATCACTGTACTCCGCTATAGTTTGAAGACTTATTGCCTCACCATAATTTAGCTCTATATACTCAACTGCATCTCTGACCCTGCGACTGTAACTTTTACAGGCATTTTTTCTTTTATAATTGCTTAGTCTGTTAATAATATTGGCAAAATAAGTATATATCTCTTGCACTGTCTCTAAATTTTCAATTTCACCAATTGGTATATAGTTTTGATTAAACAGATATTGATACGTAATTCCTTCTTCACTACAGATTTTCATTATCATATTATATATTTTCCCATTAACATGTTTAACATAGTTATATTGCATAAAACCCTTTAAATCCTGACAGTACAACTGTTTTAGAATTTCTAATGCCCTGGTATCATTATCCTTTATTGCATCCTCTAATTTGCTTAATTTAGTTTCTACAATTGTCTCGGGGTTTTGACTGGATACCTTTTCCAGCATAGAGTTATATAATAGGGTTTGTCCTTTACCAGCAAAAACCCTAAACTTTGTTACTTCTAATGCTTCTTTATAGCAATTAAAAATATTCTTAAATCTATAGAAATATCTGCTTACTCCTATGGTGAAACTAATATCTTTATCCTTTAGTTTAATTTCTCTTATCCTTGCAATTATATTATGGCTCTGTGTAATATATTTTAACTCGCCATCAAAATTACTTATTGGTACCAATGCAATAAACTGGTTTTTTTCATTGTAGATGCATTCTCCACTCCCCATACTATCTAAAATTCTTTGTATGTAGATAGCTATTTTCTCAGTAATTTCAGTTGATTCTTTTGCAGTATCAGAGTAATGCTTTTCAAAATCATCAATCAGTATCACAAGTATAAAGAAATATTCACTTCTTAGGCTTAAATTAAATTTATTAATGAACTCATCAATATCTTCAATCAGAATATTATTAAATATTATGGATTTGACTGCAGAAGTCTTAGTAATAGTAAAAAGCTTTTCTTCAAAATCGTTTAAACTAGTTATATTTCTTTGTAGCGTATTGGGCAATCGTATTTCATTTAGCACATTTTTCACCTTAGCCAATACACTATGTAGCTCCTGAGAAGTAATTAAGTCCTTTAAGAGATAATCTGTCACACCCATCGTAATAGCTTCCTTGGCATATCGAAATTCTTCATGACAGCTTAGGATAATAAATTTCTGTGTGTTATCTATTTTTTTTACTTCCTTAATGAGAGTCAAACCATCCATTATCGGCATCTGAATATCGGTTATTATAAGCTCTGGTCTGTGGATTTTATATTTTTCCAGTGCTTCTCTACCATTTTTAGCTGTATCAACAATTCGAAAATCAGTATCTTCCCATGTAATTAGATACTGCAATGTCTCTCGGGCAGGCGCTTCATCATCAACAATAAGTACTTTATACATTGTTTATTCCCCCTACGAAGGTCTCATCAATCATTAATGGGATGTCAAAATAAAAACAGGTTCCTATCCCAGAGTTGCTTGAAATACCCAATTGATAACCCTCACCAAAATATAGCTTTAATCGCTCATTAATATTGAATATTCCAATGTTGTTTAAGCCAGTCATTGTACTGCCACCCTTATGCTCTAATATTTTATTTATTCTTTCATGGGAAATTCCTACGCCGTCATCAATAATTCTAATATTTATGCCTTTTGCTGATTCTATTATTTTTATTACAATTGTTCCTTCATTCTCTTTTGGTAATATACCATGATATAGAGCATTTTCTACAAGGGGCTGGAGTATTAGCTTAGGTATTTTATATTGCATAAACCTCTCATCAACATCATACCTAACATTAAATTCATTTCCGTATCTATAGCCTTGAATCTTTATATAGCTTTTTATACAATCTAATTCTTCCTTAATTGTTATATAGTCTTTACCCACCGACATGCTTGCCCTCAGCAATATATTGAAGGATTGTATCATTTCTCTTATATCGTAGGCACCTCTCTTCAAGGCTAAATATTGCATAGCATTTAGTGTGTTATGTACAAAATGTGGATTAATTTGTGATTGTAGTAGATCTAGCTTTAATTGTAATGTTTTTACCTCCACCTTTTTTTTCTCTCTTTGTTCATAATAGACCTGTTGTATTAGATCTTTAAACTTATCCATCATGTTATTGAAGCCTTGAACTAAGCTCTTCAGTTCATCATTTGTTGTTGCTTCCAATTTATTTGGCCACTCACCTTTTTGAAATTGCTCCATGGCCACATTTATTTCAAGAACAGGATCGGTAATTTTTTTTGATAGAAATAAGCTCATAAGTAAAGCTAAAACAATACCTACTCCGGTAACAAAATATGATATTTTCAATAATGCAATTGCATTTTTTCTTACCCTATCATAGGACATTACCCCAACTACCCTCCAATCAGGATAGTTTCTTAAATTCTCACTGTATATTAAATACTTTTCTCCATCAATTCTTTCAATATCATTTTTTCTATTGGGTTCTTGAAAGACAGTTCTAATTATTTCATCGGTAAAAATTAGATCTCCTGTTTGATATATTACATTCCCCTTCTCATTAATAACATATGTTCCATCAAACTCCCTCTTTAAAAAGGTTTTTATGTCTATAAATAAATGCTCCTTCTTAATATTAATCAAAATATAGCCAATCTTAGTGTAATCCTCATGATTAATATACTCGGAAAAATATGTTATGGTTGTTTTGCTATTCTCCTCAGCTTCCTCCAGCTTATTTGGGAAGGTTGTTGGCTCTGATAGACGACTGAACTCGCCGGATTCAATAAATTCATCAAAGGCTTGGTATTTTGATACTATTTCGCTATAGGGTGGGATTAAATAAAGTGGGTCATAAATCTCTTTATCTAAGCTGAAGGCAAAGATTGAATTAATGGTGATATCTGAATATGCATATTGCCTCAATATGGATGAAATCTGCCTCTTTCGTTCGTAGGCCTCCTCGGGTGTTGAATCATTTTGTATCATTAATCTTTGTAGCTCATCGTGATCTCTAATAATTGCAAACTGATTCATAACAGCACTTATTTTTTCATCTATATCTCTTGTTATTATTCTAATTTTTTGTTCCGAGACATCTCCTGTCTGCTTTATAATTTCACGAGAGCTTATGTAGCTTGTTCCTAAGGTTACCAATAGCACCACTAAAACTACAAAAATTGATAACATAATTGCTAGTCTAACTCTAATATGCTTGAATCTAAAAATCTTCAGTCCCTTCACCCCCTTAAGCAAACTCTATTATTTGAGTACTTTATCTAACTCCTCCTGTGCTATTTTCTTAGCCTCCCTCAAGGCTTTTTCTGCAGAAATATTTTGTATTTGAACCTTCTCAGCTGCTATCTTTAAGGCTTCGTAAATTCTACCTCCTGTTGGGTCATAAAAAATATTTGTAGCCATGCCAGCCTGTTGATATGGAATATTAAATTCAGGGTTAATCTTGATGAATTCCTGATATTCACTTATCTCCATTGCCGATTTCCTTACTGGTATATACCCAGTTTTCATAGACCAACGGGCAGTATTTTCAGGACTAGTTATAAATTTCATCCATTGAAAGGCAGCTCTTTTTTCTTCCTGGGATACTATAGATGGGATAGAAATCGCATGAGCATTGGCAACCGCTCTCGGATAATCTTCATAGCCCTCCCAAACTGGCTGAGGATATATGCCTATAATACTAAAGTCTAAGTCTCCTCGATCACCACTTGAACCCGTATAGCCTGCTGCCCTCCCCTGCATAACATCATCTATTGTGGCATACCAATATGCCCATCCCTCTCCACCATAATGAACCTTCATAATTTTCTCTTCATGAATCCACTTTCTAAAGGTTTCCCAGGTTTCTATCCATTCTTCAGAATCAATCATTACCTGTGTACCATCTTCACTTAAAAACCTTCCCCCTCTACTTATGGTTGCATCAATTAGGTTCTCTCGACCCTGCATTGGTAACCATCCATATACTAAGGTTTCATTGCCTATTCTTTTTGTTAGACGTCTTGCAGCTTCAGCCAATGACTCCCAAGTATTTAATTCCGATACTGTTAATCCCTCATTCTCGAAAATATCCTTTCTATAATACAATACCTGTGTAGTACCAAATATAGGTAAAGCATACATTTTTCCGTTTATTTCTCCCTGTTCTATAAATGACGGTATAAAATCGCTTATATTAAACTGGCTATCCTCATCTATTAAGCCATTGAGATCCGTTAATCCTCCTACAGCACCGATTCTATGCATTTGTGTATCTTCAAGCAGCACTACTGCCGGGGCTTTTCTTCTTGCAATAGCAGCCTGCAGAGCTTGTCCGGTTTCTTCATAGCTGGACTGTGCTAACCCCTTTACAAAAACCTCCTGCTGCTGTTGGTTAAATTCTTTAATAAATTCCTCCATTAATTCTTCATGATATCCACTAAGACCATACCAAAACTCTATTTCAATAGCTTTCTTTTCTCCCATAGTATCTGTACTAGTGTATTGATGAAGGCATCCGACGAAAAGGCCACTTGTTCCTATTATGACTATTAATAATAGTAATTTATCTTTAAAATATGTATACATATCCACTCATCCTTCTTTGTAATTTTCAATAAATTTAGAAGTAATTATATCATTATTATTTTTTCTAAGCAATTGAATTCCATAAGATATTATCTAATAATTTAGAATTTATGCATAAATAAAAAGGCTATGGATTTACCATAGCCTTAGACTGTTGAAAATCCTCCATCTTCTTCGTTACTGCAAAAACCCAGCACCCTTACGTATTACGTATACGCTGCAGTCGCTGGGTTTTCTTGCGCCTTGAATCTGAAGAATTTTGAACAGTCTGGATATTGTTGACTTTTTCAACAACCTCAGGCTATGGATTTACCATAGCCTAAGACTATTCAAAAAAGCTTTGTTGATTATTTTCCCCTAGGATGACTACTTCCTTATCAAAGTGATAAAAGGATATATCCTTTCCTTTCATTAACCGATATACTACCTTGTCTTTACTAATTTGAATTCTTAGCTTACTATTTTTAAAAGTAATTTTGAACTCATAGCTTTTCCATTTATCTGGAAGGTAGGGTTTAAAATGAAGTTTATTATCGTATATCCTTAGTCCTGAGAAACCGTTTACTATGCACATCCAAGCACCTGCCATTGATGCTGTATGAACACCCTTATTAACGTTGTTATTGTAATCATCTAAGTCCATTCTAGCAGTTTGCATAAAATAGTTGTAGGCAAATTCTTTATAACCAATTTCTGAGGCAATAACACTGAAAACGCATGCCGATAAAGATGAATCATGGGTAGTCTTGGGCTCATAGTAATCAAAGTTTGCTTTTTTTAACTCTATGGAGAATTTTTCACTTTGTAGAAGCATTAATAACAGAACATCCGCTTGTTTGCAGACTTGATATCTCCATATATTTAATGGATGCCAGTTAAAAACCAATGGCAGCCTCTCTACAGGTATACTTTCAATATCATAGGGTTCTTTATAAATGAAGGTATCATCCTGTGGATTAATTCCCAGCTCTTCATTATATGGTAGGTACATATTTTCAGCAGCCCGTCTCCACAACTGAACTTCTTCATCCTTTAGCTCTAATCTCTTTCTTAATGACTCATACTTTTCTAAATCTTCTTTCTTCATAAAATCATCGAGCTCTACTGCATAGTACAAATGCATTTGTGCCATATAATTAGTATAGCAGTTATTGTCTACTCCTGCCTTATATTCATCTGGTCCCGTTACCTCGTGGATGCAAAACTTATTACCCCGAAGAGGTATAAAGCCCCCTCTATCAGCCCATAGTCTAGCTGTTTCCCAAACAATTTCTACTCCATAATTAAGAAGAAGCTCTTTATCATCTGTTGCTTCATAATATTTTTTTATTGCATATACTACGTCAGCATTTATATGATATTGTGCAGTAGAAGCTTCAAAATAAGCTGAGGTTTCTTCTCCACCAATAGTACGCCAGGGATATAGGGCCCCAGGATGGTCAAGCTCTTTCGCCCGCTGCCTTGCTGAATCTAGTGTATAATATCTATACATAACTAGCGCTTTTGCAATATCTGGGTTATTATACAGGAAGAAGGGTAATATATATGTTTCTGTATCCCAAAAATAGTGTCCTTCATAGCCTTCACCTGTTAAGCCCTTTGCAGCGATATTTGTATATCCATCTCTCCCTGTTGATTGCAAAAGCTGAAGCATATTAAATCGAATACCCTGCTGTAGGGCTTCATCGCCATTTATAATTATGTCTGTGTTGTCCCAAAAATTTTTCATATACCTTTCATGTTGATTTAATAGCTTATTATATCCTTTTTTACAGGCTTCATAAAGGTCTGATTTAACATTTTTAAGTATGTTATCCTTTTTCTCATGCTTTCTATTTGTATCATAGCAGATGAATTTATCCACTAATATTGTACTATTTTCCTCTGCATCTATTTCCCATGATGCAGTTACTGATTCCTCTTCTATACTATAGCTAGCCTGTAGGTCGGCAGATTTGTTGTTAATAAAAATTTCGTGTAATATTCCACAGGCGATTTGAAACTTTGTTGTTTTTGTTTGTTGCATCATATACAAGATATTTTTATCAACGCCTTTATCTAATGTAATTAGTGCTTTATCTCTTAAATTTTTATTGGTTACATTTCCATTAATTGATGATACTATTTTGACTTTACCAGTAAAATTTAAAGGTGTTAGCTTTAATCTGAAGCCTGATAAATGGCTATTATGTAAAGATATAAATTTTTCCATATATATTTCTATATTTCTACCCTTTGGGCTTTTCCAAATTAAATATCTTGTTAGCTTCCCCTCCTTCATATGAAGTGTTCGACAATAATCAAGAACCACACCATTATCCATAGTGAATTTTTCACCATCAACATATATTTCTAAGGACTGGGTATCCATTATATTTAACATTGTCTGTCCCCAAAGTGGAAAGGCGTATTGATATTCTCCGTAAATTATTTTTTCTGACTCGTAGAATCCATTTATATAAGAACCTTTACACCCCTCAGTTTTTTTTGCAAACCCTTCTTCAATATTACCTCTAAAGCCAATATAACCATTCCCTAACGAAAAAATGGTTTCATTTCTATAATTATTTTCTATTTTAAACTCATCTTCTATAATGTTCCATTCATCATAGGAATATATTGCCTTTTTATTTTTATGAAATGATCTCATCCTTAGACCCTCCTATATATGTGCTATATGTTAATTAATGAATTATTCATCAAATATTTTCAACTTAAACAAATTGAGCTAGCCTGCATTAGGTAAGTTTATCAATGTCGAAGTCCTTTAGACTTTCTAAAACAATATCTGCTTTAATTAATATATCTCTCCTTCCGATCCCAATAGCAAACATGTTAGCTCTTTTAATTGCTTCTATTCCAGCTACTGCATCCTCTACTCCAATGCACTCATGGCATTTTACTCCTATGGCCTCTGCACAAGCAATAAATATCTCAGGATTTGGCTTTCCTCTATTAATAGTTCTGGCATCAACAATATAATCAAAAAAATTTGCTATATTTAAGCTTTCCACTACAGAAAATGCATTTTTACTAACAGAGGCTAAGCCTATTTTATAACCCTTATTTTTCAATTCAATTAAAGCTCTTTTCGCACCAGGCAAAAGGTCATCCTCTGTAATTTTTTTTATTAGCTCCACATAGTAAGCATTCTTCTCATCACAAAGTAAATTTTTATCGTCTTCAGATAAGTCAATATTACCTCTAGCTAAAATTTTATTTAATGAAGTCATTCTATCGATACCCTTTAGTTCTTCATTTAAGGCTTCATCGAAGGGGATATTTAATTTATCTGCCAGCATCTTCCATCCCATGTAGTGATAAATGGCAGTATCTGTTAGAACACCATCCAAGTCAAATATTACTGCTTTTATTTGATTTTTTTCCAAATTTATGCCCCCTCTTAATGTAAAGTAGCGGGGTATATCAGAAGATATACCCCAACCCTATATTTACTTTCCATTGACTATTTCTTTGCTTCTTGAATCACTTTAGCATATTTATCAAGAGTTGCTTTAACATCTTTTCCTTCCATAGCAATTTCTCTTAATGCATCATTTAATGCTTTATCAACAGTATCCCAATATACAACGTTTGGCCTAGCCTCTGCTACGCTTAATGCATCATTTACAGCGGCAAAGTAAGGTTTTTGCCAGTCTTCTACTTCACCGTATGCATCACCTCTACTTGCTGGCCAACCAAGCTTTGTAACTAATATTTCTTGTGTTTCTTTGCTCATTAAGTATTCCATAAACTTTACGGCTAAATCCTTATTAGGGGAACCAACCGGGATACCTATTACCTCTCCACCTAATACCTTTGATTCCTTTACAGGGCCTGAAAAACCGCCATATGCTTTAATTTCTTTTTTTCCACCTTCTTCAACAATTACATTTACTCCAAAGGGCCAGTTTGCTCCAATATAAACCGATTCTGTTGCCAAATATCTATTCATGGTATTCCAATTTGCTCTTGCTGCATCCGCTGATAAGTAAGGCCATATTTCTTGAAGGAAGGTATAGGCTTTTATTGACCCATCATCATTTAATACCAATGGATCACCTCCGGCTTGACGAATAAATTCAAATAGTTGAACAGTTGTGCAGCCATCTAATGTACCTTTAATTGCAACCCTCCCTATTCCCTCTTCTTCGTAGAAGGTTTTAGCAACATTCATTAATTCATCCCAATTTGAAGGAGGCTTTAAGTCATATTCATTGAATTTGTTTTCATTATAGAAGTTAATTTCTACATTTGGTCTATAGGGCATAAAAAACAGTTTACCGTTGAATTCTCCAACTGGTACTAATGATGGTAAAATACTACCAGGGATTTTACTTTTAAACTCTGATAAATCTTCCACCAAGCCTTTTTCAACTAACTGAGCCAACTGCATATTGTCTTGAGTTATAATATCAATTTCCATTTTTCCTGCTTGATGCATTGCTTCTAATCTTGTAATTAAGTCTGCTGGTTCCGTTTGAATAGCTTGTATCTTTACATTATTCTCTGCTTCAAATTTTGGAAAAACGTAGCTTCGCATCACTTCCCATTCTGACTCACCTAAAGCCATGCTTACATTTAATACTTGTGTCTCTGCTTGTTCTCCTATGCTTTCTTCAGATGTATTACCACCGCATCCAGCTACTAAAGAAAGTACCATAACTAACATTATTGCAATTGCTAATAATTTTGAAGCCTTTTTCATTTTTCATCTTCCCCCTTTTTAAAAATATAATGATTTAATTTATCCCTTAATTGCTCCGCCAAGATAGTCAGATCTAATATACCTCTGTAGAGCATAGGTAACAATTAAAACAGGAATCATGAGAATCGTAGCATATGTCGCCATTTGGAAGTATCCTCCACGGTTTACATAGTAATAAACCTGTAGTGGTAACGTATTTCTAGCTAATGACAGATATAATGCATAGGTAAATTCATTCCATGAGTTCAACCAAACAAACATTGAAGCTACAGCTAAGCCTGGTGCTGCATTGGGTAATACAACACTCCAAAGAGCTCTAACCCTTGAAGCTCCATCTATCATTGCACTTTTTTCTAAATCTACTGGTATCACTTCAAAGGTTCCCACCAGTATCCATGTAATAAAAGGCAGTTGTTCAATTAAATGAGCAAGTATTAACCCAACATTAGTATCAAGCAAATTCCACCTAATAAACTTTACAGCTATAGGTAATGCTATTCCCACATTTGGAAACATTCGTGTAAAGAACAATCCTAAAACAATAATATATTTTGCTTTTTTAGGCAGCCTAGAAATAACATAAGAGGCAGGCGTTGCGATGATCACTGCAAGAATTGTGGTAAAGGTGGCTACACTAAAGCTTCTAGAGAAGGCTGGTAGCAAGTTACCCGATTGAAGCACTCTGTTCCAATGGTTGGTGGTGAAGTTGTGAATTAAAAATGTTGGATGCTGTGTAAGAACGTCTACTGGTTGACTAAAAGATATTTTAACCAGAATATAAATTGGTATCAGCATTATAAATATGAAAAAAATAAGTAATGGAATAAATCCCACTTTGATTAACCTATCCAAAAAATCAGTGTTCTCTTTTTCTAGTTTCATATTATCAGAGATACTTTCTGCTTGTAATTTTTCCATTAGGTTAATCCCTCCCCTTTATCAACATATTTCAGATATAAAAATACAAATATTATGATTAATATCAATAATATAGTAGAGGCTGCTCCTGAAACATTAGGATTATTATAAACTCTAAATTCTTCAAAGGCATAGGTTGCCAATACTGGTGTACCTCTTCCTGCTAAAATCATTGGGAGTTCAAATATTCGAAATGCATCCACAGCCCTTAATATAACTGCCATTGTAAAGGCAGGCTTTAGCAGGGGTATTGTTACATATCTAAAGGTCTGCCACGTTGTAGCCCCATCAATTTCCGTAGCCTCATATACATCACGGGGAATTGCCTCTAATCCTGCTAAAAGTAATAAAGTTACAATAGGTGTTACCTTCCACATGTCTCCAAAGGCAATAATAAATAAAGTTCTAAATCCACCGCCACCCCAATCAATTGGTATAAATCGATATGCTTCACTCATTATCCCAATATACTTTAAACCCTCAACAATACGATAAATAAGTTCATTGAAGAATCCATGGGTATCAAATATATATAGGAGTGCTACACCTGATACCAATGTTGGTACTCCCATTGGTGTTAATATAATGGATCTAAAAATCCCTTTACCCTTAAAGTTCTTCTTCAAAATCAATGCCAATATTAAGCCAACAGTCATTTGCATAGATAACCCTAGTAATGTAATCCCAATGGTATTAAAAAATGCCTGTCGGAAGTGACTTTTTCCTAATAGGTAGCTATAGTTGGCAAGTGTTATTTCTGATGTATTTCTATCAATAAAGCTTAATCTAATAGTTTCTAGAATAGGTAATAGCGTAAAATAGAATATGTACAAGGTTAAGGGTGCAATAAATATAATTTCTAGCTTATATTTTTTTATAATATTTAAAACCCTCATGTTACTCCCCCTTTCATAATGTAATCGATTACATTATTATTAAAAAAATAATCTCCATTCTCTTTAATGAAAATATCATTAGTAAAATATGAAGCATTACCTTTTCTCCAGCTATAAATGTAATAATCCTTCACATCAGCTGGTTTCTCTTTCAACTAAACTGTAGTCTAACACTATCTTTGTCGTTTCAATATCTTCCCCATTTAATATTTTAGTCAATAGCCTCATACCTACTGCTCCCATGTTATACATAGGTTGAGCAATCGTTGTTAAAGAGGGAACAATTTTTTGAGACATATCAATATCATCAAAGCCAGCTATTGCTATTTCAGTCGGAATAGCAAGCTTAAGCTCTGCCGCAGCCTTTATTACTCCAAATGCCATTTCATCACTGGCGGCAAATATAGCCGTTGGTCTTTGGGATAAAGTTAAAAGCTTTTTTCCACCTTGGTAACCGCTATTGAAACGATAATCTCCTGCTACTATTAAACTGCAATCAATTTCTCTACCTCTATCCTGTAGTGCCTTTTTATAGCCCTCAATACGGGATATACCAGCTATCGGATCATCCTCCTTGCCGGTAATCATACCTATTCTATCATGCCCTTTTTCAATTAAGTATTCTATCATCCTTTTACTAGCTTCGTGGTTGTCAATAGTTACTGCTGGTAGATCTTCATAATCAGTAGAAACCAATACTACAGGAATTTGTAAAGACTTTAATTTAGCACCCAATTCCTTTGTAATGATATTGCTCATAAATATCATACCATCTACTTGCTTTTCAGTTAAAACCTGTAGATATTTTTGTTCTTTATCCCTGTTTAAATCTGTGTTACATAGGATAATATTATAATCATACATATTAGCTACATCTTCAATTCCTCGTACCACTTCAGGGAAAAAATAACTTGATATATCAGGAATCATTATGCCGATTGTCTTAGTATTTTTTACCTTTAAGCTTCTAGCAATCGCATTTGGCTTATACTGCATTTCTTTTATCACCTGTAGTACCTTTTCATAGGTTTCAGGTTTTACAGAATTGCTATTATTTAAAACCCTTGAGACGGTTGCTACAGATACTCCAGCTTGGCTGGCTACATCTTTTATTCTTAATGACATAATATTTCACCTCATAATGTAATCGATTACATTTTATACTATTTTCTGAAAATTGTCAAAGGTTTATTATTATTTATTATGTGTTTTTATTTTTTATAACTATATTTTTAATTTTAGGGGTTTTGTTTTTATAAATGGATATTAACAACCATTAATTTCAAAAGCTCGATCTAGAGAAAATTCGTTGTTTTTAGCTATGAGCCCAGCATGGGCCCATAATAAAAACATGCAACAAGAGAATATTTATCTTGTTGCATGTCATAAAATTATTGTTATTTTATTAAACTGAAATTAATTGTCGAACCTAGCTCTTCCTTTGATATTTTAATTTCTTCTCTGTTCATTGCTAAAATTCTAATGGTGGCTGTAAATTCACCTTCTTCTATTAGAACTCCATTTTTATCCTTCATATCCCATGTATCTGACCAGCTGATGCTTTCACCTGGCTTCATCTGAAGATATACTAGTGCCATAGTGAAGAACTTTCCATCAGAGTATCGATAAATCTCTTTTCCTTCTTCATTGGCTATTATCACTTCAAATTGCTGACCTGATGAAAACTCCATTTTTTGAGTTTTATTGTGATGGTTTATTAGCTCAAAATCAAAAACAACACTATTATCTTTAATCTCATAGCTTCCCTTTGTTTCAAACGCATCAGTTTTTACTCCATCAGCTACAACATCATCACTATTTCCTTTATCTACTGAAATTATGTCAATGAGTCTTGTAATGAGGGCATATGCTTCTGCATAGGTAATGTTGGATTCTGGCATAAAATATCCATTGCTTCCCTGTACCAATCCTTGATAGTATGCAATCAAAACATTCCATCGATAATTAGTATTAATGTTTTCTTCATCTTCAAATACTACCACCATGGGAAGGACAATTTCTTCAAGTGGATTATTAGTTTTTTCACTCCATAGCTTAATTAAACCGTTAACAACAGATTCTCGTGTTGTATCCTTTAGCTCTAGCTCATAATCTTCAGATATAAATGTCTTTATAAGCATATCTATTTCTTCAATGGTTATATCTTTATCAAGGTCATTTGTAGTAATATTTATGGTTGAAATCTGCTGTAGCTGCTCTAAGTATGGCTGCCCCCAATGTTGGTTTATATTAGGCTCTACCTCTTGGGCAAATCCATTAAATATAAGAAACATAGACAAGAAGAAGCTTGTTGCTATTATGAATATTGTTTTCTTTTTCATAATTACCACCCTTTCTTCGTTATATATAAGTTAGACGAAGAGTTAATAATTAATGTTCCATTATCTTCTAATTTTTTTAGCTGCTTTCCCTTTCAAGCAAACTATAATTTAAAACAATTTTATGAGTTTCGATTGCTTCTTCATTAAGTATCTTAGTTAATACCCTCATACCAATAGCACCCATTTCATACATAGGCTGAGCAACAGTTGTTAATGCTGGGTAAAACTTTTCTGACATGTCGATATTATCAAAACCAACAATAGCCAATTCATCCGGAATTTTTACATTCAGCTCCAAAGCAGCTCGCATGGCGCCAATGGCCATTTCATCATTTGCAACAAATATTGCTGTTGGTCTATCCGATAAGCTTAAAAGCTTTTTCGCCCCTTCATATCCACTCTTAAAGCGGTATCCACCTTCAACAACCAGCTCAGTCTCAAATAACATTTCATTCTCTTTAAGGGCTTCTTTATATCCATTTAATCTAGCAACTCCAACAACTGGGTCGTAGTTTTTTCCAGTAATCATACCTATTCTATTATGCTCTTTTTTTATAAGATAACTGACAATAGACTTTGCTGCCTTTGTGTTATCAATTGTAACCGATGGAAGATTTTCATAATCTGTTCCAATGAGTATTATGGGAATATTATAAAACATTATTTTCGTATATAGCTCCTCCGATACAATATTACCCATTAAAATAACACCATCAACTTGTTTTTCAGCCAACACATCAAAGTATTTCATTTCCTTCTCTTCATCTAAATCAGTATTACATAAAAATATATTATAATTATACATGTTTGCAATATCCTCTACACCTCTAACCACCTCTGGATAAAACTGATTTGAAATGTCAGGTATCATAATCCCAATTGTCTTGGTGTTTTTTATTTTTAAGCTTCTGGCAATGGCATTAGGCTTATATCCTAGCTCTTCTATTGCCTTAAGTACTTTCTCTTGAGTTTCTTGCCTAACCACCTTACTCTCATTAATAACTCGTGATACTGTCGATATTGATACACCTGCTTTTTTTGCAACATCCTTTATGTTAAACTTCATATTATCCCCACTCCAATCACTGCTTAATATTAACTTATAATTATATTACAAAAATCAATATTTGTCAAACACAACTAAAAATAGAGGATTAAATAGAGGTTGACAAACTAGGCATAAAATTCTTTTATATATAGTGAGAAGCAATTAACCGGTGATAGCTTTCAAAAAAATCTAAACCAAAGAAAGGAAGTGTACACATGTCAAATTCAGCAACAGCAACATATAATTCTAATTTTCAAATTTATGAAGTCAAAGTAAATGAAAAAATGGTATTCGGAACTGACAATTCAACACAAGCCAATACAATAAGAGACCGTTTAAATCGTATTTTTGCTGATCCAAACAGAGATTTAGATTTCATTACCCCTTCCTATGCTAACGGCAGCTATGTTGTCTGCTGTCCTAAAGTCAGAAGCAACGTAAATGAAATAACGTATCTCTATGATACAAGCAATGGTTCTAATGGTTGGCGACATTATAAAGAAAAACTATATGAACCTACCAACTGGGCAGACTCTACATCAGCATCTGGACAAACTTCCATATTAACAATTAGCAATTCAACTACAGCACCTTGGTATAATGCATTACATACGGCTAATTTAATTCGATCAGCTATAAAACTTAATTTTAATGATGCATTAGGAAGGAGTACCTGTCGGCAATTAGAAGTACCAAGCAATACAAAAGCAACCGTAGCAAGGGTGATTTCAAATAGTGCAAGATGTGATGTCTATGGAATTCCATGCCAAGGTACTGAGCCTGGAAAAACATCTGCTTGTTCTGAGCTTGGTTGGCGTGCTCAAAATATTTCCAACACCTATACGTGGATAGATACTGAAGTATTCCATCCCCAAGACTTAACTGCCGCCATGACTTCGACTAACAATTGGCATAGCACCTATAAGAATAAATTTGTTAAGGTTACGAATTTATCCAACACTTCAAAAAGCATAATAGTCAAGGTTACGGATAAAGCACCTGCAGGAAAAGGTATAGAATTAAGCTACAGAGCATGGGTGGAAATTGGTAGACCGCTTGACAACAACTCTGTAAAAATTGAACTTATGGGCTAAGCATTAAATTAAGTAAAAGCTGAGTTTTAGCAACTCAGCTTTTACGTTTTATTATTTAAGCAAGTGTTTTCTCTGCTTTAACAGTGAAACATAATCTAAGCTTAGGTATAAATTTTATGAAATTTCTTTAACACTTTGTCGTAAGGTAGTTGTATGAAAATCCTACTTGATGGAGTACAGCATTCCCTCATCATATTTGTATAGGACACTTTTATATTTACCTTTAGAATTTTGAATAGCTGCCTCAAACAGGTTTTTTTCATCTAGAAATACAACCGATGGACTATTTAACCCATGGTTCAAATTGGCAAATGATATACTTTTATTTGCTATATCCCACTCATATATAATGGTTTCTACTGCTGTGCCATGAGAAGCAACTGTTTCAATATTTCCATTGTTATCAATATCCTGTTCAAAAGTATGGCCATCAATAGACCTAATCAAGTAAGGTATGCCATTCTTAATAGTTATATATTTAGATAATGTATAATTAGCACCGTGCAACTCTGACCACTTATAAATAGTACTCTCACCTGCAATATCGGTGGGATGTAAAAAATAATCCTCTAGATATGTTGCAGTATATGAAACCTGACCCAGATCATAGTAGCTGTTATCTATCCTAATATAAGAATAAACTTGATTATCATTATCTGTAATTGCTGTGTAAAGAACCTGAGTTATTCCATCAAGGGAGTTTTCCAATAGAATATCCTTAACATTTTGAGAAAATAAACTAGGCAAAGGAGTTTCGGACAAATTTTCTTTAATAAAATTCATCTTAACCAATTCTTGATTTCTAAATCCCCCCAAATTATAAATCAATACAGTTGATACGAATATTATAATGAAACCTGAAATGATAACTATTTTTTTTTTCATTTCCTATACCCCTCAAATTCACATGATATATTTACCATATAATTCTTCATCTATAGGAATTTTGTTTTTCAAAGTTCTCCTATGCTACCAATTAAATCATAATAATTTCTAATAATCAACAGGCTTTTTGCTAAGTTCAGTATATATTTTTTAGTATAAACTCATATCTCCCCTAAATTGCTGTTTCATAATATATAACAACCATATTCCATGCACACTTGCTTAGCTTGGGCAAAAGCATAGGGTATACATAAAATATGGTCTTAATCTTTTGGGTATAGGTATTATTAACTAGAAAAATGTCGAGTGTTTATTTACTCGTAGAGCTGCAATTATACAAAATACATATTATTGATGACGAGTTACTTTAAAGCGATATAGCTTAATCTTTTCACTTTCATTAATATTTGCCTTCTGTTTTGCAATTTCTACCTGCTCTGCAACCGTATCGATTCCCTCTAAATTGGGTAAAAGTAGACCTCGTTTTCCATCTGCCTCAACAATAACACCATACTTTTTGACATCCAACTCATCTAACCCTTTTATATCTTCTATTTCATGAAGAACATCTACCTTAATTTCTAAATCCTCTAGTTCACTATTTCTTATTGGATAGAATCTTGTATCCTCAGAAGCAGCCTGAATGGCATTATAAATAATTTCCTCTGCAATATTATCCTTTGTAGGCCCAATGGTACCAATACAACCCCTCAATTGTCCGTTATTATGAAGAGAAACAAAAGCACCAGCCCTTTTATGCTCTAATTCCTCTACAATATCCCCTTGAAGAATTAAATCTTGATATGTTTCCCAGTCTAAATAGTGCTGCGAATGAACCCATTCCTCCACAGCCGCCCGTGCCAGAGATACATAAATGTTTTCAGATCTCTTCTTAATCTCATATAGTTCATTTTTATTGATGTTTAGCTTTTCCAATAGGCTTGTCTTTTTTTCATCCTTTATCTCTAAGATGGCATTCATATACCCTACTCCAAAGGGTCCTTCATAAGAAACTACCCTTCCCTCTACTTCATATCCATCTGTGGCTCCAAGTCCCATAGCTATAGGCTTTAGTCCACATTCACCTGCAGGACCATAAACATCACCAGGAATGTCTAGAATCCCTTCTATGTCCATGTTTTTAATAAGTGTTACAAGCTTATCATCAAATACCTTACCCATAGGATGATATTCATATGGACCATCCTTACTAAGACAATGGGATAGATCTCCACTTATTAAAATTAATGCTTTCTTCATGCTTCTATCAATGGCATCTTTTATTAGACTACCTATTTTATATAGTTCCAATAGTTTAAGGTCACCCACAGTAATATGGACAATTTTGTATTCTTTATATTCCTTGTCAATATAATATAAGGGCACGATAACCCCATGATCCAGCTCAACTTTAATATTATATTCCTTTGCGTAAGATTCATTTAAAAAAATACTAGGTACATCTTCCTCCACAAATATATCTATCATTTCTTCAATAAAATCCAAATCAATAAATTTGCTCATCTTTATATCTGGTCTCCCAAATGCTCCTAAACTTCCATGTACTTCATCTTCATGGAGAACACAAATACCATCAGAAAATCCATTTCCGTGGGGAGTAATGCAGATAATTACCTCTGGATGTTTGTCCTTTATAGCTGTTGCAATTAATTTTAATCCTTCTATTGTTTTTTCTGCTTCTCTTTCTTGTCCTCCTCCAATTTCAGGAATAATTATGGGTGGATGAGGAGTAACTACTATACCTGATAGAAAACCCATGGTAACACCTCCTAGTTTTTTAAACATTTCCTAAGTAAACATATTCGAGAAATTTCTCAGCTTCCCTCTTAATTGTCTTTAATTTACATAATTCCGTTGCAGGTTCTGTATACCTATTTCGAGGAAAATATCTAGTAAGGTGTAGAGGGATTAATGGATTCACTTCAGACAACCAATGGCTCAAGTCACCAATCTCCTCCACATTATCATTCATTTTTGTGACTACTAATGTGGTTATTTCAATATGACAGCTCTTTTCAGCAATTTTAATAGTTCTTTTTACTGGCTCTATATGCCCACCGCAAAATTTCATATAGGTTTTATCATTGAAGGTCTTTAAGTCAATATTCATGGCGTCTATATAGGGTAATAATTCCTTCAATGGTTGCTCCTCAATAAAGCCATTTGTTATCAATATGTTTTTGATCCCTACTTTTTTTGCCAGTTGGGCAGTATCTCTAACAAATTCATAAAATATAATCGGCTCATTATATGTATAGGATATTGAGGGAACACTATAATTAATAGCTTCTTTTACTACATCAGCAGGTGACATTTCAATAGTTTGAGGTGTTCCTGCTGCGATATGATGGTTTTGACAGAATTCACAATTTAGATTACACCCAAAGCTACCAATTGATAATGTATGACTACCTGGCATAAAATGAAATAGTGGCTTTTTCTCTATAGGATCAATTTGAATTCCTGAAATTTTCCCGTAATTAATCGAGTATAGTCTTTCACCTATAGCTTTTCTCCCTCCACAAAGTCCAGCATGTCCATCCTTTATACAGCAATGATGTGGACATAAGCTGCATCGCAGGTTACCTTCCTGCCTCCTATAGAATTGTGCTTCCTTCATAGCATCACCTACACATAGTACAACTATTTCCACTTTCTATTAAAATACCCATTTTCTTTAATTCTAGCATATTGTTTCAAATTATAAAGAAAATAATATATTGGTTATATATTAAATATGTATTATTTATCATAATAAAAGAAGGAATTTAAGTAAAAAATTATAATTATTATATTAAGGAGGTATATTATTATGAAAACAAAAATTATTGCCCATCGAGGAGCATCTGGATATGCACCTGAAAATACAATGGCTTCTTTTTTAAAAGCATTAGAAATGGGAGCTGATGGGATAGAGTTAGATATTCATTTAAGTGCAGACGAGCATCTAATTGTATGCCACGACGAAAAAGTTGACCGCACCACCAATGGAGAAGGGTTTATTAAAGATTTGTCATTAAAAATGCTTAAGGAGTTAGATGCAGGAAGTTGGTTTGACGAAAAGTATATAAATCAAAAAATTCCAACTCTAGAAGAGGTTTTAGAGCTTTTAATTGGTAAAAATATTCTATTAAATATTGAAATTAAGAGTGGTCCAATCTTTTACAATGGAATAGAAAAAAGAATAGTTGAAGTAATTTCGAAATATGGTTATATAAATCAAACAATTTTTTCCTCCTTTAATCATTTTTCATTAGTTGATATCAAAAAAATTAATAATAAACTTAAAACTGCTCCATTATATATGGCTGGTCTGGTTAACCCATGGAAGTACGCTAAAGAAATTGGTGCAGATGGAATTCATCCGATGTTTTATGGTATTAATTCAGATATAGTAAAGGGATGTCTTGAGCATAACCTCTTTATTAATACTTTTACTGTTAATGCGCCCCACCACTTGAAAAGTATTATTGATTTAGGTGTTACAGGAGTTATTACAAATTATCCAGATATAGGTTTAGATTTAAAAATAAAAAAGTCTATAGGAGAATGAACGTATGAAACTGAACTATCGTAAAACCTTCATACTTGGCTTAGGTTTTTTTTGTATTAGCCTTGTATGGCCCCTATATAATTTCTATATACCACTTTTCCTTAGAAACTTTATTGATAGTCAATTTTGGATTAATGCCATCATGACCTTCGATAATATATTGGCAATTTCTTTGATACCCTTTTTTGCCAGTCTAAGTGATAGAACCCGTACATCATTTGGAAGAAGGATGCCCTTCCTACTTATTGGGATTCCCTTATCTGCCATTTTATTTATTCTATTACCCCGATATACTGGTTTTTGGAGTTTAATAATTATATTATTCTTTTTCAATCTATCTATGTCCATTTATCGCGCACCAACTGTAGCTCTTATGCCTGATATTACACCTGCACCATTAAGAAGTAAAGCAAATGGTATTATTAACTTTATGGGGGGCCTGGCATCTGTTTTGGTATTATCTGTTGGAGCACTACTTTATAGCTGGAATCCAAGTTCTCCTTTTTGGGGCACTTCAATTCTTATGATTTTAGCATTAATCATCCTCTATATTTTTATTAAAGAGCCAGATATAGGAGTACCTGCAGAAGAAGAAAAGGTTAGTATTGTAGGATCATTAAAAGATATATTTTTTAATGATGATAAAACTACTTTATATATTTTGATGGCCATATTTTTCTGGTTTGTAGGTTATCAAGGTATTGAAGCCACCTTCAGCAATTATAGTGTTCACTTTTTATCCATTGGTGAACAAATGGGTTCAATTATCTTAAGTACCTTTGCTGGAGCTTTCCTTGTTTTTGCTATTCCAAGCGGTTTAGTTGCTACAAAAATAGGAAAACGCAAAACAATACTTATCGGCATTACAGGATTAACTGTAGTATTTGGCCTATTAGGATTAGTGCGGGTAACAACAACTTTTATGACCTTACCTTATCATATACTTATGATGGTTCTTTTTGCCATTGGCGGTTTTTGCTGGGCTTCCATTAATATAAACTCTTATCCTATGGTAATAGAAAGTACCACTGATGACAAAATTGGAACCTACACAGGCTTATACTACTTCTTTTCATCCTTAGCTGCTATTGTTGGTCCATTGATTATAGGGTTTTTCGTAGATCTGCTGGGATATAAAGTGATGTTTTTCACTGGTTCTGCATCCTTTGCCATAGCATTTATTTGTATACTTCAAATAAAAAGTCCTAAAGATGCTAATACAAAAGAATATCTAAATGAAAAAAGCATGACCAATTAAGGTCATGCTTTTTAATTCAATTCATCTATTTTAGCTGCAAAGACAAAATCTGCTTCACTTAATCCATTAATTTTATGAGTAAACATAATGATTTTAACAATTCCCCAAGAAAGATAAATATCAGGGTGATGACCCTCTATTTCTGCTAGCTCTCCAACAGCATTTGTAAATTTTAATGCATCTTCAAAATTTTTAAATTTAAAGGTTCTTTCCAAATGATGATTGTCTGTTATATCCCAACCATCCTTCAATTCCTTAAAATACTCATTAATTTTTTCTTTTCCTAAGGGTGGTGTACCCAGACTACAGGGAATACATTTTTTACTAGTAAGTTGGCTCATATAAAAACTCCTCTCCGATAAATTATACTGCCAATACAATTTTATTATGTCATTAACACTTCTATACTGTTAAAATACAGATACCCTAAAAACAAAGGATTAAAGAGGCTTTTTTAGGGTACTATTTATTTTGTGTAGTAATTTTTTAGGAGTGAGTTAGTATGAATGATATATTATCCTTATTAAAATCCCATAAATCCATTCGACGATTTCAAAAAAAACCTATAGAGAAAGATTTAATAAAGGAAATTGTAGAAGCTGCCCAATCTGCATCAACCTCTAGCTTTATGCAGGCCTATACTATAATACAAATTGATAATCCTATAGCTAGAAAAGAAATAGCTCATTTATGTGGTGATCAAAAATATGTTGAAGAAGCTCCATTATTTTTTGTTTTCTGTGCTGACCTTAATCATATCGATTTAGCATGCCAACAGAATAGTACAGCGATGAAAAAGGGATATACTGAAACCTTTATAATTGCCACAATTGATGCATCCCTGGCAGCACAAAATGCATTAATTGCTGCTGAATCTATGGGACTTGCAGGTGTATTTATTGGTGGCATAAGAAATAATCCAGAAAAGATTGTAAAGCTATTGGAGATACCCTCAAATGCTTACCCTGTACTGGGAATGTGTATAGGCTATCCAGATCAACACCCAG
This sequence comes from Alkaliphilus peptidifermentans DSM 18978, assembly GCF_900101495.1. GTDB lineage: Bacteria > Bacillota > Clostridia > Peptostreptococcales > Natronincolaceae > Alkaliphilus_C > Alkaliphilus_C peptidifermentans. The sequence goes on along the minus strand of NZ_FMUS01000020.1, from coordinate 62,118 downwards.
AGATTAGACCTCGATTACCTATTGATGTAATCTATAAGATTGATAAGTACTCAAATGAAGGTGAAATAAGCAAAATACAAGATTATGATAAAAGTGTTAGTGAATATTATTATAGAAGAACAAAGGGAAAAAGAAAAGAGGGTTGGTCTCAGCAAATGGCATCAAAAATGGAAGGCGAGCTTCGCCCTCATATGAAGGAATTCCTAGCTAAACAAGGCTTTATAATGAAATAAGAAGGGGAGCGAATTAATATCCTCCCCTCAAAACTGATCAATATATTTTATTCTAAATTATATTCAATATCTGATATTTCTACTCTATTAGCTCCTGTTGATTTAAAGCTTTTAACCCAGTCCGGTTGAGGTGGGGAATTTTTTAATAGCATTTCTGGATTTATACGTTGATAATGCCATTCGTACTCTTCAATTTTTTCAACTCCAAGCATCTCATGCCATTGCTGATCGGTTAATGGCTTATCATTTAAAAATTCATAGTAGCTATATACTACTCCCCTTGCTAGATAAACTCTCTCTTCATCATAAACTGCTACATATATTTCATTTGGCAAGCCAGTTGCAATTTCTAAAAACAACCCGAAGTCAGCTATTCCAGCAACATCAGCAATTATAGCTGAAGAAACTGGCCTATCATATTCAGGAGAAAGAGTATTGTCAATTCGTTCCATACGACCTCCGATGTATTTAAGTGCATTATTTTCTTCCTCTGTTATTGGTATATTCTCAAGCTGTTTTATTGAGCAGTCTCTGAGTAATAAGTATAAGTCTTCCAACTCTTTAAGGGCAATTTCGCCTCTCTCCGTTAATAGCTCTCTTTTCTCCAAATTAATCCGGGAAAATTGTACTAACCATAATAGCCTATTATATACTTCTACAGCTGGTTCTACATAATTTGGATAGTGCTCTTGAAGCTCTTCTCCACCTCCCATTTCAGCCACCGGCTGTTTAGCATAAAGTATTGTATCATGCTTTATTTCAGCATAACTTCCCAAGCCAGTTTGTAGATTTTTGTCCTGCCATGCTTGATTTTTCATGAAAAATGGCAATCCCACCGGTTGCATTTCTGGTGACCATACCTTCTTTAATACCCATAACCAGCCATTATATAAGTTATACTGCCAGTCTGAAAGACTAAGGGCTTGAACCTTGTTCTTCATCTTTTGAAGTTCCTCTTCATATTTAGCTGATTGCAACTCATGGAGATACCCTTCCTTAGCAAGGCCTTCTGCTCTTTCATTGCCGAAGGCACCAGCTACATCTAATCCAGTTGGAACAGGCCTAATAATTGGAAACATCAGCTCCTGCATTATATTAGCATCAAGGGTGTAGCGTTGTCCCATAAATCTAAATTGCTTTCCAGTTGGTGTATCCACTGCACCAGTAATTAATTTATTTTGAATCCCAGGTTGCGGTAACTCATCAATTTCTTTAATTAGTTTTTCATGATAAGATTCATCTTTAAAATCCTTTAATTGAACCTTTTCACCATATACCTCTATTATGACCCCCTTTAAATCGAAAATTGTTATATCATCAGATTGGCCCACGAAGAAATTCGTTGGCGAATAGATTTTGTCCCAAAGACTTATATCATCATTTTCTTCAATCTCAAGAAATGCAATATAAGTTGTCATTAAAGCCTTTGTAATGGATTCAAAATCTGGATTACCTATTTCATCTTCAAAGGGATAACCAATTAATCCATACCACATCATGGTTTTAAAGTATTTTTCCAATGTTTCATTGCCTGCGTAATGGCCCCTTACGATAAACTGTTCATAGTTTATATCAAATCCAAAAAGAGATGATTTAACATAGCCCTCAGCCTTATCAATATTCTCTATCTCTTTTAGTGCAATTTCTGCTAACTCACTGGGAATATCACCATATGTATCATTTATTAATTTGTTAGCAACTGAGAAATATACCAGTATACTTTCCAATTCTTCTTTTATGGACATATTCCCCTCATCTAAATATAATATTTGAGTTTTATTCAGCATATTTTCTGTCAATTGCTGTAGTGCTTCAAATAGTTTTTCTTCTTCAATCCCCTTAAGGGTTTGACCAAAAAATTTATGGTACATGTGCAGGGCAACATCAACAGTAATAAAACTGGGGATTTGTTTATATTCATTATTTTCATATATATCATACATCTTCATATATAAATATGCTCTTTCTGGGTTTGGATCAAGAACCACAAAGCCATTATTCACCAATTTACCAATCTGTTCATTTGAAAATCCATTAAATCGATCAAGGTTTTTTATATTACTGAGATTTTCCGCAACTCTATAGTCCGGTACCTTTGGTGTGTAGCTAGATACCTCATATTCTACTATTTCATTGGAAAAATCCAATTGATCCTTCCAAACTAAATTTAGTTTATCATATGTAGGTAATTCCTGACTATCATTATCATTTTGGTCCTTTAGAACATTATTATTGTGGCAGCCAGTTAACAATAGCATAAAACATAAAAAAACCATCAGACTTCTTTTAAACATCTAAATGTCCCCTTTCCTTTAAAAAATATATTCCATTATCAGTTTCAACTGTTGATGGCTCTAATAAAACCCTTCTTACTCTATGATGTTCCTTAATAGTTATCTCAAGTAGATTTTCATTATCTAACTTAACAGATGATATAGAGGTTATATTATCATATATTTGACTTTCTGCTTGTAAAATAAACCCAAAACCAAACCAATAATATACAGCAACCATAGCTCCACCATTTTCCGCCTTTTCTATTACAATAAACTCATCACTGCCATTTCCATTGAAATCTGTAAAATATACATCTGTAAAGGGTGCCCGAACCCTGGAACCAGTCCATTTCTTTACAAGACCATTATTTCTAAAATTAAAGAAGAAGGGTCTGTTACCAATGTCATGGTAATAGTAGGTTCCTTTATTAACTGCCATAAAGATTTCCATTTCTCCATCATTATCTAAATTACAGATTTCAATTTTCCAAGGTTTTATAACACTTAGGTTATTTCGATAAACCTCATTAATTTCAAGCTTACCTGAATCAACCTGCACATCATATATTATCAACTCATTTGCAAAATTTCCTCCCTCATCTCCAATAAGCACAAGAATCTCATCACTACCATTTGGAATAATATCACCTATAGCTACATCAATAAACTTATTGACTTCTTCTGGAATAATACTGTAACTAAGGTTATTGAAACTAAAGTATATATTCTTGGAGTTATAATATAAATTATGTATTTTTCCTTCTATTGTTAAATTCATCTGATTATCCTGTAATTTATTGTTAAATATAGAAAAAGATATTATTACAATTAGAAACACGTGAAAAAACCTGTTTTTTAAAATATGCAAGCATGTCTCACCACTTTCATAGACTACTATCATATATTAATATACCATATATTGGACATATAATAAAATCACCTATTTTTGGTTTTTAAACCTAAAAAGGCACCCAAATGGGTGCCTTCCAGACTGATGAAAAACCCCCATCTTCTTCGTTGCTTCTAAAACCCAGCACCCTTACGTATTACGTATACGCTGCAGTCGCTAGGTTTTTTTGCGCCTCGAATCTGAGGCTTTTTGATCAGTCTGCATTTTGATGACTTTGTCTACAACCTGAAAGGCACCCAAATGGGTGCCTTAGTTGTTATACTCTTTCTACCTTAATTCCAGTATCATGATCATTTAGGTTTTGTTTTTCAAGACTATCATCTACTACCTTATCAATGGACACTGCTAATGTTTCAATTTTAATGTATTCCTTATGGGCCTCTACTGCATTGGTAATCTCTTCATCTCCATCAAAGTAAACCTTTATATTGTCTGTAACTTCAAAATTACTATTTTTTCTAAGCTGTTGAACCTTTGAAATAAACTCTCTTGCAAAGCCTTCATCAATAAGCTCTTGAGTTAAGGAGGTATCAAGGATCACAAAAAGATTATTCTCAGTTTCAACTGTAAAGCCTTCCTTAGCAGCTATTGCTATTTGAATATAATCCTTTACCAGCTCAACCTTTTCACCCTCTAGGTCAACAAATATACTTTCTCCTGACTCCAGTTTTTCAGCAGTAGTTGCTGCATCCAATTGTCCCAGGACTTTACCAAGCAATTTGATTTTTGATCCTAGTATTGCACCTGCTGTTCTGAAATTTGGCTTAAGGTTAAAGTCCATATAATTCTTTAATTCATTTTCGAATATAACTTCCTTTACATTTAGCTCTTCTTCAATTAGTGGAACTAAATCAGATATTAAACCAGAATATTTACCGTCAACAAGGATTTTTTGTAGAGGCTGTCGCACCTTTATTTTAGCCTGTGCTCTTGCTGCTCTTCCCAGCCCCACTAGACTTCTTACTAAGTCCATTCTTTCTTCAACATTTTTATCTATTAATTCTTTATTAATTTCTGGATAATCTGCAAGATGTACAGAAACTTCATTTGTTAATTTTTGATACATTTCATCTGAAAGAAATGGTGCAAATGGAGCCACCAGCTTAGCAACACCTGTCAAAATTTCATATGTTGTGTTATATACTGCTTTTTTATCATCTGTAAGCTCTGTAGCCCAGAAGCGTCTTCTTGCTCTTCTAATGTACCAGTTTGATAGATCTTCATTTACAAATTCCTGTATCTTACGCACTGCTTTTGTCAAGTCATATACCTTCATATCTTCTGTTACAGCACCTACAAGGCTATTGAATTTTGATAAGATCCATCTATCTAGCTCAGGACGTTTGTTATATTCTACAAAGAAATCAGTTGCATTAATATTATCTGTATTGGCATACAGGGTGAAGAAGGTATATACATTTTGAATTGTGGAGAAAAATTTGCTTTGAATTTCTTTAAGGCCATCAATATCAAACTTTGTAGGTGTCCAAGCTGGAGAAACATATAATAGATACCATCTTAGGACGTCGGCTCCATACTCATCAAATAGATTAAAGGGATCAACAGTATTTCCCTTTGATTTAGACATTTTTCTACCTTCTTTATCAAGGATTAGGTCATTTACTAAAACATTTTTATAGGGAGCCACACCCTTTACAAAGGTAGAAATAGCCAACAATGAATAGAACCAGCCACGGGTTTGATCTATCCCCTCACAAATATAGTCGGCTGGGAATAGCTCATCAAAATTCTCTGCATTTTCAAATGGATAATGATGCTGTGCAAATGGCATAGCTCCACTATCGAACCAGCAATCAATTACTTCAGATACTCTGGTCATTTGACCTTCACATTTTTCACAATGTAGGTGAATATCATCTACATATGGGCGGTGTAGCTCTATACTATCATCAATAGATTCTACAGCTTTCTCTATTAGTTCTTTTCTTGAACCGATAGATGTAGTATGGCCACATTCACATCTCCAGATATTAAGTGGTGTACCCCAGTAGCGATTTCGTGATAAAGCCCAATCATTTAAGTTTTCTAACCAATTACCAAATCGTTTTTCTCCAACATAATCAGGATACCATGAAACAGCTTTATTGTTAGCAATTAGCTTCTCCTTCATTTTAGTAACCTCAATATACCAGCTTGGCTTTCCATAGTATAATAAAGGAGTTGAGCATCTCCAACAGTGGGGATAATTATGATCCATTTTTTCTTTCTTAAATAGTTTGTTTTCTGCGTGAAGCCACTTTATAATATCTACATCACAATCCATTACAAAGCGACCTGCCCAAGGTGTATCTGTATACTTTCCACTTTCATCCACTGGCTGTAATACTGGTAAATCATATCTTCTTCCCACCTGATAATCGTCTTCACCAAAGGCAGGGGCCATATGAACTATTCCAGTACCATCATCTGTGGTAACGAAATCTGCTATAGTTACAAAGAAGGCTTTCTTGTCGGGTTTCACAAAAGGCATAAGCTGTTGATATTCAACATATTCCAGTTCACGTCCCTTTATTTGACTTAACACCTCATAGTCTTCTCCTATTACTTTATTAACAAGCTTATCTACTACATAGTAAATTTTGTCCTGATGCTGTACTCTCAAGTAGTTTTCATCTGGATGTACTGCAAGTGCTACGTTAGATGCAAGTGTCCATGGTGTTGTAGTCCATACTAGAAAATATTCATCCTTATCCTTTAGCTTAAAGGGAGCAATTACAGTATTAGATTTAATTTCTTTATAGCCTTGTGATACTTCATGGGATGCCAATCCAGTACCACATCTTGGGCAATATGGTAAAATTTTATGCCCTTCATAGATATAGTCTTCCTTAAAAAATTTGTCTAAAATCCACCAAACCGACTCAATATAATCATTATCTAGAGTAATATAGGGATTATCTAAATCTATAGAATATCCCATTCTCCTTGTCATATCTCTCCAAAGCTTTTCGTAGGTAAATACAGATTCTCTACATTTTTCATTGAATTTATCTAATCCGTAATTTTCTATTTCCTGTTTACTTGAAAGCTTTAACTGCTTTTCAACTTCTATTTCTACTGGAAGTCCATGGGTGTCCCAACCAGCCTTTCGCTTCACCTGATGGCCTGTCATAGATTTATATCTACAAACAGAATCCTTAAGAGTTCTTGAGATTACATGATGTATTCCAGGTCTACCATTGGCGGTTGGCGGCCCTTCATAAAAAACAAAGGATTTTTGTCCTTTACGATTTTCAATGCTTTTATCAAGAATTTGATTCTGATCCCAATGATCTGCTATATTGTTTTCACGGCTGGCCACTGGCAAATTTGATAATGCTTGATACTTCTCCATCCTATTCATCCTCTCTCTATTGTCTTACAATGTAATTCCTTATCAAAAATAAAAAGTCCCTAAGTATAAACTTAGGGACGAATAAACCGCGGTACCACCCTGATTACAGAAAAGTATTTCTGCCACTCAATGCATCTTAACGTATGCCTACGGGAATTATTACTTTCAGTTCACAATTCCAGCTCTGTGGTGATTTTCATACTAAACCTTCATCATAATCTCTCAGCAAATGATTATGTCTCTGTAAGTCCAGCAAAGTATTACTTTCCTCTTCATTGCCTGTATAAGTATTTGTTCTATATTTTAAATAAAATTATAACCCTTCAACAATATTAGTGTCAAGGTAATCTTTCAATAATTAACAGATTATTAAAAATTATTCTCTATTCTGATTTTCTTATACATACATTATGTCGAAACGAGTTAATTTATTTTGAAATTCTCCACTGATTTTATGAGCTTTGCTGATAGTGAGCTTAATTCTTGAGCATAGGACTCAACCTCTTCAATAGATGATAACTGCTCTTCTGTTGCTGCAGAAACCTGCTGTGTTGCTGCAGAGGTTTCTTCAGAGGTTGCAGAAACATTTTCTATTACAATAACAATTTCATCCTTTTTCTTATTCATTTCTGTGGAATAATTTTTGATGTCAATCACCTTTTTCATAAACAATGAAATAGAATCAGAAATTTCCTTAAAGATGTTTTCAGTTTCTGAAACAGCTAATTCTTGTTCCTTTACAATTTCATTAGCTTCTTCCATTGCCTCTACGGCTACTCTTGACCGCTCCTGCATACTCTGAATTAGGCCATTTATTTCCTTAGTAGCAGAGCCTGATTGCTCAGCCAACTTACGTATTTCATCGGCTACAACCGCAAAGCCTTTTCCTGCTTCTCCTGCTCTAGCAGCTTCAATGGCAGCATTTAAAGCCAGTAGATTTGTTTGATCTGCAATTTGATTAATAGTTTGTGTAATCGTTCCTATTGAGTCAGAGCTTTGGTTAACCTTTAAAATAATTTCATTTATTACTTTAGCTGAATTGGCACTCTGTACTGATTTTGAAGTCAACATGTCAATTGCTTGTAAGCCTTTACTGCTTAGCTTACCTGTTACTTCGGCATATTGGTTCATTTCGCCTGTTGCCTTTTCAACTTCTTCAATCCGATTGGCAATCTCATTTACTTTATAAGCTCCAATCTCTGTGTCCTTTGCCTGCTCCCCTGAACTTTTTGCTATTTCTTCAATTGTAATTGCCACTTCATTGGTGGCGGCTGTTGTTTGAGCAGTAATCTGAGCAAGTGTATCGGAAGAGCTTGCCACTATCATTGATGATTCCTTCACCTCAGAAATAAGAATAGTAATATCCTCCATCATACTATTAAAGCTATCTGAAAGATGCCCAAACTCATCCTTTGAGCTTACAGTTGCTCTAACTGATAAATCTCCTTTAGCGGCTCTACTAAAGGATTCTTTTAGCTTATTTAAAGGAACTGAAATCATTCTGGCTAATAAAAGTGCCATAACTACACCAATTGCAATTGCAAAAGCAATACCTACTGTGATATAGTTTCTTATTTCACTTGTGCTTGAAATCAGCTCGTGCTCTTCCATTGCTCCCATAAGCTTCCAGCCTGTACCTGGTATAGTAATGAAACTCATGAATTTATTTTCCTTATCAATTTGATATCGTATAAATCCATTTGTTTTAGAGCTTACTTCCTGCCAAAAGCTTTGAAGGGTAATATCACTGGTGCCTACCATCTCTGATTGAGGGTGAACAATTACCATGCCGTTATCATTTCCTAAGATTAAGTATCCCTCTTGACCAAGCTTAACATTTGCTAATTTATTAGTTAATTCCTTCATATCTACATCGAAGCCTATTACACCTACAACCCTACCATTATCAATGATGGCTTTGGCAGCAGTAATTGTTATTTCTCCTGAGTCGGTATCTATATATGGGTCTGACCACACTACCCTGTTTTGATGTGATAGAGCTGTAGTATACCAAGGTCTTTGGGTTGGGTCATAGCCATCAGGCAAATTTCCACTGGGATATAAATACATTCCCTTCTTTTCAGTTCCAATATATGTATTTAATACAGTTTCATTATTATGATTAATGTTAGCCAGTATTTCCATTGCTAAATCGTAATAGCTAATAGCTGAATTTGAATCCTCTAATTCTACTGAAGCTTCCTCCTTAGCTAGTTTCATAACTAATGAATTTTCTGCAAGTGCAGCTACTTGCTTTTCAATCCCTCTTAAATATTCATGTAAAGCAGCACCTGCTTCTTTTGTTGTTTGTTCAGTTGTTAAAATTAGTTTTTCATCCAATATTTCATATGCCTTGCTATAGGTTAGATACCCAAGAATACTTACGGGCAACACAATTATAATTATCATTATAATAATCAACCTATTTCTTACCCTATTACTTGTTATCATGTTTGATATGTTATTTTGTTTACTACCTTTTTTATTCATTTTCTTCCTCCCTTTTAATTGGTTTTATGATAAGAACAAAAGCTGATCATAAGGGGGACGCCCCCTTAACAACCCCGTATTTAATAGGAAAGTAGGACTTTCCTATTAAAAAAAGGCCTATGTGGTGTATAGGCCCTCTTGGGATTCTTGGCAGCCTGGCAGTCTTAGATATATCCGTAGACCCATAGCTTTGCGTCCTCACCTTTCGGAGAGTTTGCCTATACAGAACTAAATTATTTAATTAATAATTTTTATTATGTAATCGTTATTATTATATAAATATAGCAGAAAAAGTAAATCATGTAAATTTAAATAGAAAAATTAATATATGCATTTTATTGTATATATTACATATATTGGGTACTCATCATCTACATTGTTAAGTAGCAGTATTTGTTTCTTAACATAGTAAAACCCAGCAACACCACTATAAATGGGCTATGCTGGGTTCAAATAGCTTATTTATGATACGCTTACAAGCTGGCAAGCTCTACTGCTTTTTTTGCTAGTAAATATGTTGTATCTATATACACTTGCTTCAGTCTTATTATATCCTTATCATTTTTTAATATATCAAATAAAATAGGTAATTCAGTACAGCCTAATATAATAACTGATACTTCATTTTTACTTAGGTATCTTAAAATACTATACACAGCTTCCTTATGATTATCCTTATTTCCTTTTTTAATACTATATATGATATCTAGTAATTTTTTTTGATCTTCCTCTAGAACAGGTACTACTTCAATATCAAATCTCTTTAAGCTATCCTCATAAACCCGAGAAGTGTATGTTCCCATTGTTGCCAGGAGTCCAATGCGTTTAACATTTTTATAATTATTGTAAACATGTGTCGTTGCAATATCAACCATATTTAACATGGGTATATCTAAATATTTTATTATGTCTTCATAGAAATAATGTGCTGTATTACAGGGCATAAGAACTAAATCTGCCCCCATTAATTCTAATTTTATGGCAGATTTAATCAAATATTTTAGTGGATTTGTAGACTTCTCCAAAAGATATGCTGTCCTATCTGGTATTAAAACATTGTTATCTATAATAATAGGTATATGCTCCTGATCATTATTTGCCTCTGTTAAATTAATAATTTTATTAAACAGATTAGCAGTTGCCTCGGGGCCCATACCACCGAGTATTCCAATTTTCTTTTTCACAGGTATCACCCCTTGATTTAATAAAAGCCCGACTTCTCGGGCTTTTATTTTTATACAAACCAGATGATTCTAAACTTCCACTTTGCTTCCTTCTTCAACATTCAATTCATTTTCTGTTGCTGCAATAGCTACAGCTACAGCTGAGTCTCCAACTACATTAACAGTTGTTCTAGCCATATCAAGAATTCTGTCAATTCCAGCAATTAAAGCAGAGCCCTCAAGAGGTAATCCTACAGATGTTAAAACCATTGTTAACATTATGAATCCAGCACCTGGAACTCCAGCTGTACCTATAGAAGCCAGAGTAGCTGTTAAGATTATTGATACTTGTTGTGCAATTGATAAATCCAAGCCATAGATTTGCGCTACGAACAAGGCACATACCCCTTGATAGAGGGCAGTTCCATCCATATTAATTGTTGCACCCAGTGGAAGAACAAAGCTGGAAACTGAATTTGATACACCAAGGTTATCTCTACAGGATTTAATAGTAACAGGTAGAGTCCCTGCACTACTACAGGTACTAAAGGCAACTGCAGCTGCTGGGGAAACCCCCTTGAAAAACCTCAAAGGATTCATCTTGGCAAAAACCTTAACAATAGACGAATAAACAATTATGCTATGTAGAATTGCTCCAATATAAACCGCAGCTATTACCTTTGCTAGTGGCCACAGTACAGCAGGGCCATTATGGGCCACCACAGGTGTAATTAATGCAAATACACCATAAGGTGCTAAATTCATTATAAAAGCTGTAATTTTATACATAATCTCTGCTAAACTATCGAAAAAGTTTAACACAGGCTTACCCTTTTCACCAGCGGTTGTTATAGCAACTCCTAAGAAAAGAGCAAAGGTAATAATTTGAAGCATGTTGCCATTTACTAATCCTTGAAGAGGGTTTCTGGGCACTATCGCCAACAGTGTTTCCACCAACGGAGGTGCATTTCTGGCTTCTATTGTTACCTCCTCCAGCATTACCATACCGCTTCCTGGTTGAATTAAATTACCTAAAATAAGACCAATAGTAACAGCAACTGCAGTTGTAGCTAGATAAAAGCCTACAGTTTTTCCACCAACTCTACCTAACTTTTTAATATCACCAATACTGGCAGCTCCAACAATTAATGATGAAAATACAAGGGGCACAATGATCATCATAATTAAATTTAAGAAAAGTGTACCAAATGGTCCAATAAACTTAGTTGCAATTTCTGGGGACCCTCCTAAAATAAGACCTGCCACAATACCTACCATTAGACCAATAAAAATCTTTGTTGTCAGTTTCATTTTCATTTTTTCTCCTCCTTTCAAATTTTTTATTCTTTTTTTGCTGTTCTTATGTTTATTATACATAAAATCAAGAGTATTTTTTTAAATCTTTTTGAATTTTTTTAATTTTTTTAAAATTTAAACAATTCAGAATAGCTATCTCTTCTTTATTAATATTTATGATATACCAGTTACCTTTATACCCTTAAGCATTATGATAGGAGCCACATTTCATGTGCCTCCTATCTATAAAATTTATATTTTCTTTATAATCTCGTGGCCAAATTCTATACAGTGTTGCATATTTTCCTCATTTGGCATCCATAAAACTTTTATACCATCATTTATAATATCAAAACCAGATTTTTCGAGACTATTCTTAATTTGATTTATAGATTCTCCACTCCAACCATAACTACCAAAGGCTGTAGCTTTTTTATTCTTGAACTTAAGCCCTTTTAAAAATTCTAATATACCTGCTATTGAGTATAGAATTCCATTATTTATAGTAGAGGAGCCCACTATTACAGCCTTAGACTTAAATACCTCAGTAATGATATCATTTTTATCAGCTTTTCCCGAGTTGTACAGTTTAACAATTACTGCTTTATCTGCTTCTTTAATTCCCTTAGCTATGGCTTCTGCCATGGTTTTTGTTCCATTCCACATTGTGTCATATACTATGGTAATCTGATTTTCTATGTACTCATCTGACCATTCTAGATACTTCTTCACTATTTGTATAGGATCTTCTCTCCATATAATTCCATGACTTGGACAAATCATATCTACAGGAAGATTCAACGCTAAAATCTCATCTATTTTTTGTCTTACAAGCTTATTAAAGGGTGTAAGTATATTGGCATAATACTTAATTGCCTCCTGATATAGCTCTGTTTGATCTACTAAATCATTGAATAGCTCTGATGAAGCAAAATGCTGACCAAATGCATCATTACTAAATAGAATATTATCTTCAGATAAATAACAAAACATGCTATCAGGCCAATGGAGCATTTTAGCTTCAATAAATGTTAAAATTCTTCTTCCTAAATTGAGATTGTCTCCTGTTTTTACAGCAACAAAATTCCAATCCTTATGATAATGTCCCTTTAAGGATTTTATGCAGTTTTCAGTACAATAGATAGGTGTATTTGGAATTTCCTTCATTAGCTCTGGCAAAGCTCCACTATGATCTGGTTCGCCATGATTCATTATAATATAATCAATTTTATCGAGGCTTATAGTTTTCTTTAAATTAGCAATAAACTCCTTGCTAAAGGGCTGCCATACTGTATCAATTAATGCAACTTTTTCATCCATCACAAGGTATGAGTTATATGTGGTTCCACGGTGAGTAGTGTATTCTACTCCATGGAAGGTTCTTAGTTCCCAATCAGTATTACCTACCCAAGTAATATTATCATTTAGCTTCTTACTCATCTTCATCCTCCTTAGTTATTAACATTTTATTATATTTTAACCATATGTTTGATTATTACTTCCGCCTCAGTCTCTAGACCTAGATAAAAAACCACCCATAGAATGTTTTCTTATCCTCTAATATTAGATATAATTTGTATAAACAAGTAAAATTATATAAAAAATTTATGTATTTATTCTATGGAGGTTGAAATTGTTATGAAAAGAACAACAATTGGTCTTTTACTTATATTAGGTGGAGCTTTGTACTTACTAGGGAATATGGGATTTTTACTCTTTCATCCTGGGGATATTCTCAAAGCCTACTGGCCTATTATTCTTGTACTATGGGGCTTTAATGATATATATAAAAGCATACGATTTAATGGCAATAAAATGAGGCTTCAAGGGCTCTTTTTTCCAGTTTTTTTAATACTTATAGGGTTTGTCCTGATAGGTAATCATTTAGATTGGTTTGGTGGGAGTATTAATGTTTGGCAGGTCATTTGGCCTTTAGCCTTTATATTTATAGGCTTGTCCTTCTTTACCTCTCCACGAATCACTTATATGGGAGGCTCTAAATCTGATGTTCATATTCATTTTAAAGATATAAAGAATAGATATATTAATATCGGATCCTTTGAATTAGGTAATGAGCCTTGGGGTTTAGAGGATACATCTGTTCATGTAGGCTTAGGTGAGGCAACCATCAATTTGACTAAAGCTCTAATAAAGGAAGGTGAGACCAATCTAAATATAGCCGGTCACATTGGCAGCATAACTGTACTAGTCCCTACAGATTTGGCTATTGATGTTATTGCAGACCTACGCTTAGGAAATATAGAACTATTTGATATTGACCATACAGGTACCCCAGGCACTATAACCTATAGGACACCTAATTATGATGCAGCCTATAAAAAAGTAAGCTTGCGATTAACTCTAAAGATAGGTGAAATTCAGCTTAAGAGGGTGGATTAAAATATGAGCAATAAATGGTTTTCTTTTGGTTCACAAAAAAGTATCAGGTGGGCACTCCTTGAAAAGCTACTAAGTGCTTCATTAATGAGTATACTAACCACTTACCTGATTTTTTATGGGATGATTACTTTAAATAGTGGGAGCAATAAGCTCCAGGATACTTTGCTTACTAATTCAAATATATATTTATTTGTTATTGCAGCACTAATTTCTTCTTTAGTTACTATGATTATTATTGGATTTCCCTTCTCTGCAAAAATCAAAAAATCATTATCAGAGTTGCAAGATGCCCACGAAGCTTTAATTAGGGGAAGAATTGATATTAGATTAGAAGCTGAGGAATTTTGGGAATTCGATCAAATTAATAATAAGTTCAATTCTATGGCAATACAAATACAGAAGCAGGTTGAATCTTTACAAAGGCTAGTAAATGAAAATAAAAAAATATTAGAAAATGCAGAAGCCGCTGCTTCTCTGGGTGAAAGGAAGAAGATTGCCCGGGAGCTACATGATGCTATAAGTCAACAGCTGTTTGCAATATCAATTACTTTAAGTGCAGCTAAAAATATTATAGAAAGCAACCCTACAGAAGCAAAAAAACTCTTTGAAAATCTTGAGAAAATGACCCATTTGGCACAACAGGAGTTAAGGGCTTTAATAATGCATCTAAGGCCAGTACGATTAAATGGTATGCCTTTAAAGGAAGGTCTAATTTCACTACTAAGGGAACTGGATGAAAAAAATACAAATATTTCGATAAAATGGGAAATAGAAGATTTAATAAGTATTTCTCAAGGAATAGAGGACCACCTTTTTAGGGTTTTTCAAGAAGCTATGTCTAATGTACTTAGACATTCAAAGGCCTCATTGGTTACAGTAAAACTCTGCATTAGAAAAAATGTTTTGCTTGTTTATATAGAAGACAACGGTGCTGGTTTTGACATTTCTACAGATAAGAAGAGCTCTTATGGTATATTGACTATGCAGGAAAGGGTATCTGAAATAGGTGGAAGATTTGATATCCTCTCTTATCCCAATAAGGGAACAAGAATAGAAATTAGAGTACCTGTAGAGGTTTCACAGAATAGCAGTGGTGAGTAGAAAAGATTGGAGGCGATTTATATGTATTATAAGATAAAGGTGCTAATTGTAGATGATCATGAAATGGTACGTATGGGCCTTAATGCATATCTTTCAACAGAAGCAGATATAGAAATTATTGGAGAGGCCAATGGTGGTAGACAGGCCATAGCAAAGGCAGTTGAGCTATTCCCAGATGTAATATTGATGGACTTAGTAATGGAAGACATAGATGGGATTCAAGCAACTAAAAGAATTATAGAGGAATATAGCACATTAAATAAAACTATAAAAATCATTGCTTTAACAAGTTTTATAGATGATGATAAGGTTTTTTCAGCTCTAGAAGCAGGGGCCTTTAGTTATCTTTTAAAGACCTCCTCTGCCAGTGAAGTAGTTGAAGCAATTAGGAAGGCAGTTAATAATAAGCCTGTTTTTGAGAGTGAAGTAACCACTTTGATGTTAAATAGAGTGCAAAAAAAATCTCCTAAGCATTCCCTACTAACTCAAAGAGAGCTTGAGGTTTTAAAGCTTATTGGAGAAGGTAAAAACAATAAAGAGATTGGTGAAGAATTATATATTGGAATTAAAACAGTGAAAACTCATGTTAGTAACATACTTTCAAAGCTAGAGTTGGAGGATAGAACCAAGGCAGCAGTTTATGCCAACCAGAATAACATCCTCTATTAGTCTACTTAATAAGGCAATTATCTATTCTTCATTTAGTAATTCGATAAATACACTGGTTATTTGGGGATCAAATTGTTTACCAGAGCATTTTTCCATTTCATTAATAGCCTCTTGATGGGTAATGGGATCTTTATATGTTCTAGAATTGGTCATAACATCATATGCATCAATAATGGTTAAAATTCTAGCTAATTTAGGTATTTCCTCCCCCATTAGCCCTTGAGGATAACCATTTCCATCCCATCTTTCGTGATGATTAAGGATATAATCTGCAATATGAAATAGCTCTTGAGATGATTCCGCAATACGATATCCTATCTCTGGGTGTTTTTTCATTATCTCCCATTCTTCATCAGTCAAGGAACCTGGCTTTGTTAAAATACTATCTGGTATAGCAATTTTTCCTATATCATGTAATAGGGTCAATAGACTAAGCTCGTCTAACTCATTGTCATTTAATCCCAATCTTTTACCTAATTTAATTCCCAAATTGTTCATTCTTTCAGCATGTTCCTTTGTTTCATGACTTTTTTCAAATAGGGATGTTTGTAGTGAATTAATAATTTGACTACGTGTACTTCTATTTTCAAGGAGTTTATGTCTATACATTTTTTCCTCTGCTTCTTTGATTATTTCACGAATTTTTTGAGTATGGCTTGTTTTTGTTGCATACCCCAGGGCGATGCTAATTTGAATTGCTTCGGTTTTAGCTTGAACACACTCTAATTTAATCCTATTGCATATACCAATTACTTCCTTTTCATTAGTATTGGGAAGTATAATAGCAAATTCATCTCCCCCCCAACGGGAGATGATGTCTGTATGCCTACAGCCTTTTATTAATATTTCAGCTACATTAATAAGTAAATTATCACCTTCTAAGTGGCCAAAAACATCGTTAGTAAGCTTTAGTCCATTAACATCCCCGATAATAATAGAAATGGGCATGTATCTGTAAGAATCTAAAGCTTCTAATTGCTCTTCAAAATATGCACGATTATATAAGCCCGTCAGTTTATCATGATAGCTTAAGTATTTAATACGGTCCTCTGCCTTTCTTCGTTCAGTTATGTCGGTATAGCTGGCATGGTATCCGATTATTTCTCCATTTACTATAGTTGGCCCACCTCTAATTATTGTTGGAACTAAATGTCCATCCTTATTTTTTCTATAGGTCTCTGCCATAACAACCATGCTTTGAGTTGCTTTATCATTAATTTCCTCTGCTTCTACCTTTACTTCTTCATAAACAATTAAAGCATCAATATGCTTCCCTATGCATTCTTCCCGATTATATCCAAATATTTCTGTGAACTTACGGTTAATATCAATAACTTGAAGCTGGATATCAAGCCTTGCAATAGCGTCAGGAGCATATTCAAATAGTGATTCCATAATTTGTTTTTGTTTAGTTATCTCATCTTCAAACTGTTTTCTTTCAGAAAAGTCTATATAAGTACCCACCATTCGCAACGGTTTTCCATCCTCTGTATAGCTCACTATCTTCCCCTTATCCAATATCCATTTGTACTCTTTGTTATGGCATTTAACTCGATATATGGTCTCATATATTGGTGTTTCACCTTCTAAATGAGCCGCTAGAGCCTTCTTCACCTGCTTGGTATCATCTGGATGCACCCTATCCCTGGTCTCTTCAATTCGAATAGCCTCAAATTCATCATATCCAAACATCTCAAGTGCCTTGTTGGAATAGTGTATTTCCATAGTTTGTAAATTCCAATCCCACACACCTACTCCACTACCTTCAATTGCAAATTTCCATCTTTCTTCACTTTCTTTTAACTCTTCCTCTTTAAGCTTTAACTGATGGTAATTATCCCTAAGCTCCTCCTCTGCTGCAACAAGTTGATGCAATGAGGATTCTAACTCTTCATTCATGGAGAGCATTTCTTCATTTACTGAGTTTAGCTCTATTTCCTTTTCTCTTAGATCTTCTTCTGCCTTTTTCCTTAAAAGAATAATTCCAAGCTGATGTACAAATAGTTCAATTATTTCATGGTCAACCAAAGTGTTGCTTTCCCCCATGAAAAACAATATATTTCCTAGTAATTTATCATTATGACAGAGTCCTATGGAATATATATCTCCAATTTTAAAATATGCTTTTATAATTGAAGCTATTGTTTTTGGAATTTCTCCATCTGAAAGCTCATACAGGCCGGGAAATTTTTCTAATTTTTTGGATTTTAATGCTATTATATCACCTTCATTAAGCTTCCAACATTTCCCTTTTACGGGGTGCCCCAGTATTTCCATCAAGGTTTTCAGCTGACCCTCATCAGAGGAGATTTCTTCAGTGACTAATGCATGCTTTTCTCCATCATATATATTTAGGGCCACATGATTGGCAGATGATAATATCAATAAATCCTCTAAAATCATTTTATAGTCTACATGGGCAAATGGAAATTCGAAATATTTCATAGTCGAATGATTCAAGAATGTGATGAATGCTTCTCTAATATTTTTGTGATAATTTTTTTCCATTTAACATGCCCCCCGAATAATACCTTAATGAAGTCTTATCTTAGTGTTCGACATTTTTTTGTAATTTCCTGTAGTATTTTCTTTTGTTAAATAAATAACCGCAAAAAATAACCGTCCTATTTCAGACGGCTTATGTTTTCTGTAATACCTAACCCAGCGATTTCTCGGTAATCATTTCATTAATTGAAGCTCCTGGGGCTACCATTGGATACACCATTTCATCCTTATTAATTTCACAGTTTACAATTACAGGTCCTTCTGTTTCTAATGCCCTTATCAAAACTTCATGTATCTCTTGTGGTTTTCTAATAGTAAATCCTGTTGCGCCAAAGGCTTCTGCTACTTTAACAAAGTCGGTCTGTCTATCCAGTACAGTTTCTGAATAGCGGCCTTGGAAGAAAAGACTCTGCCACTGTCTAACCATACCTAATGATCGATTGTTTAAAATCACCACTATAATTGGTATATTGTATTTAACTGCTGTGGCAAGTTCATTGCAATTCATTACAAAGCTGCCATCTCCAGCTATATTGATTACAGTTTTTTCTGGATTACCTATTTGGGTACCTATAGAGGCCCCTAATCCATAGCCCATTGTTCCTAAACCACCGGAAGATATAAAGGTTCTTGGTTTAGTGAATTTATAGTGCTGAGCAGTCCACATTTGATTTTGCCCAACCTCTGTGGTAATAATTGCCTCACCCTTTGTCAGCTCTTGTATTTTCGCCAGTATATGATAGGGCTTTAGTTCTTCTTCATTAGCAGCATCTTGTACTTCATATTGATCCTTCCAGTTTTTGATTTTCTTTAACCACACCTCTCGATTTGAAGCCTCAACAGGTTGATTTAATTTCTTCAAAACCGTTTTAACATCTCCTATAATAGGACAGTCTACTTGTACATTTTTGTTGATTTCAAGAGGATCAATATCTATATGGATAATTTTAGCCTTTGGTGCAAAACCCTTTACATTACAAACTGTTCTGTCACTAAACCGTGTTCCTATTGCAATTAAAAGGTCACACTCTGTAACGGCCTTACTGGATACCAAGCTACCATGCATTCCCATCATGCCAGTAAAAAGCTGGTGGTCAGCAGGAAAACCGCCTAATCCCATCAGGCTATTGGCAACTGGAGCTTTTATTGTTTCTGCAAAGCTTCTAAGTTCTTGACAGGCTTCTGATCTAATTACTCCTCCACCTGCAAAAATTAAGGGTCTTTGTGACTTCCGAATAAGCTCTTGAGCCTCCTTAAGTCGGCCTCCATTAGAATCAATTCCCTTTACTTGTCTCGTTATTTCTTGTGGTTTTTTTGCAACATAATCGGTAGCTTGAATAGTAATATCTTTAGGTATGTCAATTAATACTGGACCTGGTCTACCCTCCTGTGCAACATAGAAGGCTCTCCGAATTGTATCTGCCAGCTTATTAATATCCTTTACAACAAAGTTATGCTTAGTTATAGACATTGTTACACTAGCAATGTCCACCTCCTGAAAGCTATCTCTACCCGACATAGAAGCCAATACATTAACAGTAATTGCCACTAAGGGTACTGAGTCAAGATAAGCAGTAGCAATTCCTGTTACTAGGTTTGTGGCTCCAGGGCCTGAAGTTGCCATACATACCCCCACCTTACCAGTTGACCTGGCATATCCATCAGCAGCGTGTGTAGCCCCTTGCTCATGGGAGGTTAAAATATGTTTTATACTGTCTCTATTTTTATATAATGAGTCATAAATATTTATAACTGCACCTCCAGGATAACCAAATACTACATCTACTCCCTGTTCCTTTAAACATTCAATTGTTATTTCTGCACCAGTTAGTAACATTTTAATCCTCCCTCCTTCTTATCCATTAATCTATTGATAATATTGCACCAGTACTTGCTGATTTTACCAGCTTGGAATATCTAGCTAGATATCCACGGGTTATCTTGGCTGATGGTGGCTTCCAGCTGGTCTTTCGTAACTCCAGCTCCTCTGTTGACACCTCCAGATGTATGCTTCCCTTTGTTATATCTATTGAAATAATATCGCCCTCTTTAACCAGTGCTATTGTGCCCCCTTCAGCAGCCTCCGGTGAAATGTGTCCTATTGAAGCGCCTCTCGTTGCTCCACTGAATCTTCCGTCTGTTATAAGGACAACATCTTCATCTAAGCCCATCCCAGCTATAGAAGCAGTTGGGGCTAGCATTTCTCTCATTCCAGGTCCACCCTTTGGCCCTTCGTATCGTATTACTATTACTTCACCCCTATTGATGTTACCTTTTAGTATTACTTCAATTGCCTCCTCTTCAGAATCGAAGACTCTGGCAGGTCCGCTGTGTTTCATCATTTTAGGAGATACAGCCGATCGTTTTACTACACAGCCTTCGGTGGCTAGGTTACCCTTTAACACTGCTATTCCACCAGATTTACTATAGGGCTCATCAATAGCCTTTATTACTGTATAATCTTTAACCTCTGCAACCTCAAGGTTTTTACCTACTACATCCCCTGTGGCGGTTAAAGCTTCTGTATTAACTAAGCCATTTTTAGATAACTCCTTCATTACCGCCTGAACTCCCCCAGCTGCATACAAATCTTCTATATGATGGGGACCAGCGGGGCTTAGTTTACATAGATTGGGTGTTATATCGCTAATTCTATTGACCATATCAAGATTAAAATCTATCTCTGCTTCATAGGCAATAGCCGTTAGATGAAGTATACTGTTTGTGCTACAGCCTAAGGCCATATCGATAGTTAATGCATTTGCAAATGCTTCCTTTGTCATTATATCCCTTGGCTTAATGTCTTTTTCTAATAGCTCCATTATTTTTATTCCTGCTTTTTTCGCAAGTCTAATTCTCTCTGCATAAACCGCTGGTATGGTTCCATTCCCCGGCAAGCCCATACCCAATACCTCAGTTAGACAATTCATACTGTTTGCAGTAAACATTCCAGCACATGAACCGCATCCTGGACAAGAATGTTCTTCATATTCATATAACTCTTCCTCTGACATTTTGCCAGCCATGGCGGAACCAACTGCTTCAAATACGTTAGAAACACTTACTCTTTCACCTTTTACTCTTCCAGAAAGCATTGGCCCCCCACTTACAATAATTGTTGGTATATTTATTCTAGCTGCAGCCATCAGTGTACCTGGTACAATTTTATCGCAATTTGGCACCATTACCAGTGCATCAAATCCATGGGCTATTGCCATTGCTTCAATTGAATCTGCTATTAACTCTCTAGATGCTAATGAGTATTTCATACCTACATGACCCATGGCAATTCCGTCACAGACTCCAATAGCAGGAAATACTATAGGGGTTCCTCCACCCATTAATACACCAGTCTTTACAGCATCTACTATTTTATCTAAGTTTATATGACCCGGTACTATTTCATTATGGGAGTTAACAATTCCAATTAATGGACGTTGTAGCTCTTCATCGGTATACCCCATTGATTTTAGCAAAGCTCGATGGGGCGCCCTCTCTATTCCTTTTTTTATTCGATCACTTCTCATAATCTCACCCCTTGTAATTTTGAAAACAGTGAACAACTAATAGTTAATTGTATTAACTCATAACTCCTAACTTATTAATTATCAGTTTTGTCATTTCCTTTGTACCCACCAGCTTCATACCGGCAGAGGTTATATCTGCTGTTCTATATCCCTCCCTAAGCACAGCCTCAACTGCCTTTTCGATTGAATTAGCTTCTTCCTCCAGCTTAAAGGAATGTCTAAGCATCATAGCAGCCGAAAGAATTGTTGCTATAGGGTTAGCTATATTTTTTCCCGATATATCTGGAGCAGATCCATGTATTGGCTCATACATACCCTTTGACCCATACCCAAGGCTGGCAGAGGGTAGCATTCCAATTGACCCTGTAATCATGCTGGCTTCGTCAGATAATATATCTCCAAACATATTGGAGGTTACAATAACATCAAATTGATTTGGATCTCTTATTAACTGCATAGCGGCATTATCTACGTACATATGCTCTAATTCAATATCTACATATTGTTTAGCTACATTGGTCACAACACTTCTCCAAAGCCTAGAGCTTTCCAGTACATTGGCCTTATCAATACTGGTAACCTTGCCCTTTCTTTTGGCTGCTATTTCAAAGGCAACTTTAGCAATTCTTTCTACTTCTCCAACACTGTATATTTCAACATCATAGGCAGCTTCTCCAAGCTTCCCCTTTTGATTTCGTCCCTTTTCTCCAAAATAGATACCGCCTGTTAACTCTCGTACAACACAAATATCTATTCCATTACTTAATAGCTCATCCCTTAAAGGGGACGCTCCCTTTAAAGACTCATATAAAACTGCTGGTCTTAAATTAGCATACAGCCCTAATTCCTCTCTTAGGCTTAAAAGTGCTTTTTCAGGACGTAATTCTCCAGAGAGGTGATCCCACTTTGGCCCTCCTACAGCCCCCAAAAGAACCGCATCACATTCTTTACATACCTGTATCGTTTCCTTCGGTAATGGCTCTCCTGTCACATCAATGGCACTACCACCAGCTAATACTTCTTTGAAGAGAAAACGGTGTCCATAGTATTCTTCAACTTTCTTCAGTACATCAATGGCTCCATCGATTATCTCTGGTCCTATGCCATCCCCTTTAATTACTGCAATATTTATTATCATCTAGGTCTCCTCCTATCCCTCAACTTATTTCATTTGCTTCTGAATGTAGGATACTAATCCTCCACTAGAAATTATCTCTTGAATGAATTCAGGAAAGGGTTGAGCCTGATATGTTTCATTCTTAGTTTCGTTAAATATAATACCCCTTTGAAAATCAACCTTTATTTTATCGTTAGCTTCAATTCCGTCCACCGCTTCGTCACACTCTAAAATCGGCAGTCCAATGTTAATTGCATTTCGATAGAAAATTCTAGCAAAGGACTTAGCTATTACACAGGACACTCCAGAAGCCTTTATAGCTAAAGGTGCATGCTCTCTAGATGAGCCGCATCCAAAATTCTTATTGGCGATAATCATATCTCCTTCTTGTACCCGCTCTACAAAGGTTGTATCAATATCCTCCATGCAGTGCTTTCCCAATTCCTTTGGATCTGATGTATTTAAATACCTAGCAGGTATAATAACATCTGTGTCAACATTATTTCCATATTTAAATGCTTTACCTGTTGCCTCCATAATTATCTCACCTCAATTTTAGATTTCTTCCGGATTTTTAATTTTTCCTGCAATGGCTGATGCTGCAGCAACGGCCGGACTTGCTAAATATACCTCAGACTCAGGATGGCCCATTCTTCCCACGAAATTGCGGTTAGTTGTAGCTATTGCTCTTTCTCCCTTAGCTAGGATTCCCATATGTCCTCCTAAGCATGGTCCGCAGGTTGGTGTGCTCACAATTGCTCCTGCCTCTATAAATATCTCCAGTAAGCCTTCCTTCATTGCATCCAAATATATTTTCTGAGTACCTGGAAAAACAATTACCCTTACACCCTTCGTCACTTTTTTACCCTTCAATAGCTCTGCAGCAATCCTCAAGTCCTCTAATCTACCATTTGTACAAGAACCAATAACCACTTGATCTATCTTCACATCTCCTACATCATCAATAGTTCGGGTATTATCTGGAAGATGTGGAAATGCTACAGTTGGTCGAAGCTCCGATAAATTAATGTTATATATTTCATCATAAACAGCATCGTCATCGGCGGTATATACTGTGTAAGGCTTATTTGAATGGTTATTTACATATTCAATGGTTTTTTCGTCAACAGGAAATATCCCATTTTTTCCGCCTGCTTCAATTGCCATATTGGCCATAGAAAACCTATCATCCATAGAAAGATGCTTTAAGCCATCCCCTGCAAATTCCATTGACTTATACAGTGCTCCATCAACGCCAATTTTTCCAATAATATGCAGTATCACATCTTTGCCACTAACATATTTAGCTGGCTTTCCAGTTAAAACAAATTTTATCGCGCCGGGTACTTTAAACCATCCTTTACCAGTTGCCATCCCCGCCGCCATATCAGTTGACCCAATTCCCGTTGAAAATGCCCCCAATGCCCCATAGGTGCAGGTATGGGAGTCTGCTCCAATTACAACATCTCCAGGAACCACCAATCCCTTTTCAGGTAATAGACAATGCTCTATTCCCATTTCTCCAATTTCAAAGTAGTTCTCTATATTGTGTTTATAAGCAAATTCTCTAACGTATTTACATTGTTCAGCTGATTGTATATCTTTATTAGGTGTAAAGTGATCAGGTACAATTGCGATCTTGCTTCTATCAAATACATCTTTTACACCTGTTTTTAAGAATTCCTTTATGGCTACTGGAGAAGTTATATCATTTCCCAGTACTAAATCTAGATTAACCTGTATTAATTGACCTGCTTCTACCTTCTCTAACCCTGCATGCTTGGCAAGGATTTTTTGTGTCATAGTCATGCCCATCAATATGCCCCCTCTTCTAAAGAAATGCTTCTTTTTTCTGCTCGATATCTTTTAATAGTTTATATTCTATTGAATCCACCAACGCTATCCAGCTGGCTTTAATAATATCAGTTGATACTCCTACAGTATTCCAAACATTAACACCATCTGTAGATTCTATAAGAACCCTGACGGTTGCAGCTGTTGCGTCGTTTGTGTCTAATACTCTAACCTTATAGTCAGTAAGATGTACATCCTTAAGCTCTGGGTAAAAGACCTCTAAAGCCTTTCTGAGGGCTTTATCAAGTGCATTGACTGGTCCATTTCCCTCAGCTATGGATATTTCATCCTCATTATTTACATTTACTTTTATATATGCAGTGGAGCTATATTCATTTGAAGCTTGATCTTCCCCTATTATTTTATAGTACTTCAGCTGAAAGAATGGCTTATACTTCCCCAGCTTCTTCCGAATTAGTAGCTCAACAGTGGCTTCAGCCCCTTCAAATTGATAGCCTACGTGCTCGTATTCCTTTAATAAATCTATTATCCTTTGAGCTTCATCTGATTCCTTTGTTATGCTGGGGTCAACCTTTCGTATTTCTGATAGTACTGTACTTCTACCAGATACCTCAGACATTAAAAATCGTCTTTCATTTCCAACCAGGGTAGGATTAACATGTTCAAAGGAATGATGAGCTTTATTGACGCCATCTATATGCATACCACCCTTATGGGAGAAGGCACAGTTGCCTATATAGGGCTCTCTTTCATTAATTGATACATTTGCTATTTCAGCAATATATCTAGCAGTTGAGGTTAAGTTTTGTAGCTGATTTCCCAAGATACAAGATTTTTGTCGCTTCAACTGTAGGTTAGGAATAACTGTACTTAGGTTGGCGTTACCACAACGTTCTCCAAAACCAAGAAATGTTCCCTGGACCTGTTGAGCACCTGCCTCTACGGCTGAAATAGTATTTGCAACTGCCATTCCACCATCATTATGACAATGAATTCCCACCTTTACAGGGAAGCTATCAACCACATGCTTTGTGATTTCAAATATTTCTAGAGGAAAGAAGCCACCATTTGTATCACATAAAACCAACCATTCAGCTCCACCATCTACTGCTGCCTTAAGGGTTTTCATGGCATACTCCTGATTGTTTTTATATCCATCGAAAAAATGCTCAGCATCGAATATAATATTTTTCCCCTTATTTTTTAAATAGGCTATTGTATCTTGAATCATACTTAGGTTTTCATCAAGTGAAGTCTTAATAATATCAGTTACATGAAAGTCCCAGCTCTTACCAAATATAGCCACGTCCTTTGTATTAGCCTTTAATAAGGATTGTAGATTTTTATCATCTTTGACTGGTATTCCAGCTCTTCTGGTACTACCAAAGGCCGTTAATCTAGCATGCTTTAACTGTATTTCCTTCATTCTTTTGAAATACTCTAAGTCTTTTGGATTAGAGCCGGGATTACCCGCTTCTACATAGGTTACTCCCATTTTATCCAACGCCAGTGTAATCTTTATCTTATCTTCTACAGAAAAGGAAATTCCCTCAGCCTGAGCACCATCCCTTAAGGTAGTATCGAAGACAACTATATTATTTTTCATTAAGCTTCACCTCCCCATGGAATTCTAATTCATTAAGCAACTTGTTAATAGCATTCAAATAGGCCTTTATGCTGGATTCAACTATATCTGTACTTAAGCCTCTACCTAAATATAAACGATTTGTTTTATTACTGGATATTCTAACTATAACCTCCCCTTGGGCATCCTTACCCTCAGAGACTGCATTTAGTGAGTACTCCTCCAGTACAAAATGATCATCAATCATATTATCTACGGCCTTTAAGGCTGCATCAACTGGTCCATCTCCAGTTGATGCACAGGTCATTTCTTCACCATCTTTACTTAGCTTTATTGTAGCTGTAGCCGTTATTAGGTTACCACTATTGATAACAAATTCCTTTAACTTATATACTTCCTTTTGTACACCATTCTTATTTTGAACCAGTGCCTCTAAATCCCCATCGTATACAACTTTTTTCTTATCTGCCAATAGCTTAAAATCATCAAATATTTTATCTATATCTACCTTTGGCAACTGATAACCCAAATCCTTAAGTCGGTCTTCAAATGCATGTCTTCCAGAGTGCTTCCCCAACACCATTTTGTTTTGGGTAAGGCCAACAGATTCAGGAGTCATTATTTCATAGGTTTCTCTATTGGCTAGTACGCCATGCTGATGTATACCCGATTCATGGGCAAATGCATTATTTCCCACTATTGCTTTGTTAGGCTGGACCTTAACGCCTGTCAGCTTACTTACTAGACGACTGGTTGGATAAATTTGTGTTGTATCTATATTTAAATCATAGTTATATAAATCTCTTCTTGTATGAAATGTCATTACCAACTCTTCTAACGCTGCATTTCCAGCTCTTTCTCCAATACCATTTATAGTACATTCCAATTGAGTTGCCCCAGCCTTTGCAGCAGCAATTGTGTTGGCTACAGCCATCCCCAAGTCATTGTGACAATGTACAGATATTGTTGCCTTATCAATGTTACTGACATTTTCTTTAATACCTTTTATTAACTTAAAGAATTCTTCTGGCATTGTATATCCCACAGTGTCTGGAACATTTATCACTGTAGCACCGGCCTTAATTACTGCCTCAAAGATGCGATATAAAAACTCTGGGTTACTCCTAGATGCATCCTCTGCTGAGAATTCAACATCATTGCAAAAGCCTTTAGCGTACTTAACTCCATCTACAGCCTGCTGAAGTACAGCATCGGGACTCATTTTCAGCTTATATTGCATATGAATATCTGAAGTTGCAATAAAGGTATGAATCCTAGGGGCAGCAGCCATCTTAATAGCCTCCCATGCAGCATCTATATCCTTTTTTAAAACCCTCGATAGGCTTGCTACTCTACAATCTTTAACTGTTTCTGCAATTGCCTTAACTGAAGCAAAGTCCCCAGGTGATGCTATTGCAAAGCCAGCCTCGATTACATCCACCCTTAATAGCTCTAATCGTTTGGCTATTTTAAGCTTCTCTTGAATATTTAGGCTACAGCCCGGTGACTGCTCACCATCCCTCAAGGTTGTGTCAAATATGTGAATTTTCTCCCTCATACCTATCATTCCTTTTTAAGTTACTTTTTCATCCAGCTCATATTTTCTCTTAACTGTCTTCCTACAACTTCCATAGGATGATTTTGCTCCATTCTTCTCTTGGCATTGAAGCTTGGTCTGTTGGCTTTATTTTCAAGAATCCAATCCTTTGCGAAGGTGCCATCCTGAACTTCACTCAAAACTTTTCGCATCTCATTCTTAGTATCTTCGGTTATAATCCGCTTTCCAACTTTATAGTCTCCATATTCAGCAGTATCACTTATGGAGTATCTCATGTAGCTTAGCCCACCCTTGTTTATCATATCAACAATAAGCTTCATTTCATGTAAGCACTCTAGATATGCACTTTCGGGTTGATAGCCTGCTTCAACCAATACCTCAAAGCCTGCCTTAATTAGCTCAGATATTCCACCACATAGTACCGCCTGCTCACCGAAAAGGTCTGTTTCAGTCTCTTCCTTAAAGGTTGTTTCAAGGATTCCACCTCTAGCTCCACCAATTGCTGCTGCATATGCCAAGGCAATTTCCTTAGTATCACCAGAAACATCTTGATATACAGCGAAAAGACATGGTACACCTTTACCTTCTTCATATTGACTTCTAACCGTATGCCCTGGTCCCTTAGGTGCCACCATAAATACGTTAACATCCTCTGGTGGTACAACTTGGTTGTAGTGGATATTGAAGCCGTGGGCAAACACTAAATACTTTCCTGCTGATAAATTGGGTTTTATGCTTTCTTCATACAGCATTGGCTGTTTTTCATCATTTACAAGAATTATAACTATATCTGCCTCTTTAACAGCTTCAGCTGCTACTGCAACCCTTAAGCCAGCTTCTTCAGCCAGCTTCCAAGATTTACTTCCCTCATAAAGACCTACTATTACCTTTACTCCTGAATCATGAAGATTTAATGCATGGGCATGACCTTGGCTGCCATATCCTACGACGGCTACAGTCTTTCCCTCTAATTTACTTAAGCTACAATCCTTTTCATAAAATAATTTACTCATTAACATTTCCCCCTTAATTTTTGTTTGTTTTATGATTAAAATTTTATAAATATACATGTCAAAATATTTTGAAATTTCAGCTTGCAATTCTTGCATCTTCAACAAAATTACTCATGCTTGAATATCATATGGATTCTGAAATAAAATTCCTTGTTAAATTTCAATCTCAATTCAACATTCAACATTCAACATTCATCATTTTCTGTTTTCTAATTGCTCATGGTCTTTCCATAAGGCAGTTCATTAATTTGAGTAACATCTATAATTCTATTTAAAAGGTTTATCATCTGATTATATACAACCTTATCTCCAGTAAAAAAAATTGTCATTTCATAAATTTCTGGATTATTAGTAGTATTCAACGATAAACTATCGATGTTATATCCCTTCCTACCCAGTAAACCTGATAACCTATTAAGCACTCCAAAGTGATTCTCAATTTTCATAACCAACCCATACTTTTCCATTACTCTTCCTCCTTTACTTACATTCTTAATCCTTCATACCTCTAAAGTTAGGAAATCCCAACAAAAAAGTCCCTGCATATAATGCAGGGACGAGGTATTTACCACGCGTTACCACCCAAATTGTTTCTACCTTTAAGTAGAAACCTCTCAACAGGTCCATCAACCTTTGCCTATAACGGGGCTTCCGGTATTCTCCTACTAAGTAACAAAGCTACCTTTCAGAGAAACTGCTCAGGAGAGAGAAGTAATTTAAAGCAGTATCGGTTTTCCAGCAACACCGACTCTCTTTAACTGCATTTACATAAATTACAGACACCATCATCGCATTTTTATTCACTAAATTTGTGTTTTGATATTAGAATCGATTATATAGAGTTCTTAAGATTAACACAAACCCCGGGAAAACGTTATTTTTCGTGATTAGATAGTATTATCTTTGAAATAATCCAAATATCTCTTTATTTCTAAAGATTTTGAAAATTTAAATAAAGTTTTATTTTTATGTGTAAATTATATTTAATGCATTGCAACACCTTATTTTAAGCAGGTTTTATGTTAGTCTCTATCTCTCAGGGGCTAATGTACTTATTATTTACTTAAGTTTAAAAAATCGGGGTTTTTATTAACTTTATACTTTTTCAACAGCCTGAGAGGGTATAAACCCATCTGAGGTTGTTGAAAAAGTCAACAATATCCAGACTGTTCAAAATTCTTCAGATTCAAGGCGCAAGAAAACCCAGCGACTGCAGCGTATACGCAATACGCAAGGGTGCTGGGTTTTTGCAGTAACGAAGAAGATGGAGGATTTTCAACAGTCTGAGAGGGTATATACCCCTCTATTAAATAACTTCACTATCTACTGAGTAATATCTGTATAGAACCTTAACAAATTCAGGAATTGAGTTTGACAGATCTGCTGATATAATCATTTTTTTGTAAGCCCTTTCCTTTTGCAAACTATTAAGGGCTGTTTTAATTAATTCTTCAGATGTAACACTCATCCCTGTTTTTGCCTTAATCAATTGTGCAAGATTTTCTAAGCCTTCCTCCATATCTAATATTGCGAAGGATGTAAACAAGCATATTCCCAAGTTGCCCAGAAGAGTCATAAATCCATAAAGCATTTCCATATCATTAATTTTTTCACAACCCTTAACTCTATTCTGTAACTTTATTATAAAGTTCTTTTCTTCTTGAATGGCTGGAAGGGTTATCATCTTTTCTATCTCCGGCACCTCTGCAAATAATGGATGGATACCCTTAGTTGTACTGGTGACAATTCTACCCAGCGGGGTAACCAGCTCCACTTCCTTAATTAGCTCATGTATTTTTTCTTTGGTTGCTTCATTTTTCATTGCTTTAAGGAGCATATTGCAGCTGAAAAGAAATTCAATTGTATCAACACCCATTTCAAAGCATTTTTTATTTACTTCCTTCACAAATTTATCATCTGTTATATTGAACAATTCTTTACAGGCTGCTACTGCTTCACTTTCTGCAGGGGAGCTATATGCATCTTCACCAGTATCACCACTATGTCTATTTAAACAACCTATTACACAATTTGGAGCACAATTTTTGTTAATTTTAATTGTTGATTCAGTTGATTTCCTTCCTGCAATATTTTTCCTTTTGGATTGCAATTTAAGCTTCTCTAAAAAGTTGGTTTTATCCTTCATCATATGGATAAGGGTTATGGAACCATATGCGGGTAGTGCTCCACCACATACGGGATGCTGAATTATCATTTTACCTAATTTTTTTGACATTTTTCTAAACTCTGCTTCATCCTCTATGGGTGAATTAAAATGACTTCTAGTGGTTACTGCTATTGCCTTTATGCCTTTATACCCAAATATATCACCCATTTTTCCTCGACTACAATAATATTTGGGATATCCTTTACTATATGTACTAAAAACGCTGGCAATGGGTAACACATGCTCTCCTGCCGGCCCTATTCCTATTATAGAAGTATCCTCTCCCCACATACCCTGCAAATGGTCTATAGTATCATCTACAGATTTATGTCTTAGGTTTGATACAGAATGTACTTTAATTTCATCTTCACTGATATGTAAGACACAGGAATCTTCGTTTTTTCTTTTTCCATGAATAACTATGGCACTAATATGTAATGAAGCTAGTTTCTGAGAAATAGGTCCCGCAACATTTATGCTCTTTATTCCTACGTTGTCTTCACCCTTTGCAGCAATAGTTAATCTACCTGTGCAAGGTGCTTGAGTACCAGTCAATAAACCCGGAGTCAATACAATACAGTTCTCTTTGCTTAAATATTTAGTATCTGGTTTTATAATTTCCATAATTACAGAAGTAGCCAATCCTCTACCTGTTTTACTAATATCCTCAATATTATAATTATTAGTTATTATTTCATTTGTATTAAGATCTACATGGACTATCTTCATATCCTTTACCCTCCACAAACAATTTCATACTTTCAATCAATTCCTTTACATAGCTACTTTTTGCTTTTGTTAATATGTCCTCTGCTTTGCCTTCTTCGATTACACATCCATCCTTTAAAACATAAATATCATCACAAATTCCTTCAATAATAAGAAGTTGATGTGTAATCACCAAAAAAGACATATTAAACTGATATTTCAGCAGCTTAAATATTTCTAGTATTTCCTTTGCCGAAGTTGAATCTAACATTGAAGTACATTCATCTGCAATAATTAACTTTGGTTTTGGTATTATAGCTCTAGCAATTGCAATTTTTTGTCTTTGACCTCCACTTAAGGTAACTATTTTTTTCTTTCTCCATTCTTCATAATTCTTTATCCCTATCAATTCCATTGCAGCTTGTGGATTAATAATGTTTTCTCTACCATTTTTACGACACAATTTAACTGGTTCCATTAAAACCTCCTCGATGCTGCAATCTACATCTAGGCTACTATAGGGGTCTTGAAAGATATATTGTATGGCAGCACAACAATTAAAGCTTCTCTTACTGAATACTGGAAGACTTTGGTTGTTTAAGAGTACATCTCCGTAATCAGGTGCTTCTAAGCCTACAATAAGCTTCGCCAGTGTTGTTTTTCCACAGCCTGTTTCTCCCAATAATCCTATAGCTTTTCCCTCTTCAATTTTTAAATTTAAATCCTTAATAATTTCCTCCTTTGATTTTTTATATCTTTTATGAAGTCTTTTAACCTCTAATAGCATCATTTTCACCGCCTTAAGTACCCAGAATTAAGATCTCATCTGATATAAGCCGCGAAAATCCATAATCATGAGTGACCATCATCATGGAAGTACCTTTATCTTTTTTTTCGCGAAGAAAGCTTAATATAATCTTTAATGTAATAGAATCTATTGCAGTGGATGGTTCATCCAGTACATACAATTGAGGATTTTTGAGGGAGCCCAGCAATAATACAATTCGTTGTTTCATTCCACCACTTAATTGATGTGGATACAAGCTTAATATATCTTTATCTAGCTTTAGAATTTGTAGTAGTTCTAAATAGTCTTCACTATCCTTTGCTATTCCATTTGCTATATGATAAATATGCTCTTTTATAGTTATTGATGGATTAAGGGCACTTTGTGAGTATTGGGGTAAATATGATACTACTTCATAAATTTTTTTATTATAGCTCTTAATATCAGCATCAAATAGCTTTGCAGTAGTATATTTTACCCTTCCATTGAAATTAAGGTTATAAAGGCCATTTAATAAGGTGGTTTTTCCACAGCCCGAAGCCCCCATTATTGAGAGGCACTCACCTTTTCCTATTGTAAAGTTTGGGTATTTATATATTTGGTTATGGCAACGATAGGATATTTTTAAGTTATTTACCTCCAATGCCTTCATAAACAGTTATCTCCTTTAACTCATTTTCATCCCTCTCCATATCAAAGGATAATAAGGATAAAGCACATATTAAAACGATGATACAAATAATAGGTGGAAATAACCACCATATATATCTATTGCCAATAAAAATCCCATCATAGTCAATTGCTTGTCTGATAAGCCTCCCCCATGATTTAATAGTTGGATCGCCAATTCCTAAAAAAGAGAGATTTGCTTCATACATTATTGCTCTGCTGCATTGTAAAATAAACATTGTAACAACACCAGCGTAGATGTGCTTCCACAGCTTTTTAAAAGTATGAAATAATCCTCCCTTTAATAAAAGTGAATATTGTATTGTATTATAGGTCATTGCAACCTTTGCCTTCCAGTAAATAATCCTTGTTACACGACTCCAGGAGAAAAAAGAAATTACTAAAATAATGTTGGATATACCAGGGCCAGCAAAAACTGAAAATACCATGATCATAATTATTTCAGGCAGAATTAAAAACAACTCAGTAGCCTTAATTATGATGGCCTCAACTGGTCCTTTATAGTATGCACACATTACTGCCATTAGAGAGCCTATTAGAGTTGATATAAAAGCACTTGATAAAGCTATAAAAATGCTAACCCTAAATCCCATGATTAATGATGAAAAAATATCCTGACCCATATAATTAGTGCCTAGTAAATGCATTCTATTTGGTGGCTGTAATGGTTCATAACTAAAATCACCAGGATCATAGGGTATAATATATGGTGCAAGTATACCAATAACAATCATTAACCCAACCAGGTAAATTCCCAAGTCCTTAGTAGATATCCTTCTTTTTTTCATTGGCTCACCCTCGGACTTACTTGACATAAAATCCATTCAAATAAGATATTAATGGCAATTGCATATACAATAATAACCAAAAATATCCCCTGTATTAATGGATAATCACGTGCAGAAACTGCCACCCTTAACAGATATCCTATACCTGGATATGAAAATATCATTTCTACAAATAGGGTTCCTGCAATAGCATACATAAAATGAATGTTTAACTTACTGATTATCTCTGGCAAGCAGTTTTTAAAAATATAAAAATATCCAATGGAAATTTCATCGATATTATTAAAATAAGCCATTTCTACATAAGGCTCATTCTTTATTCTAAAAACTATGTTTCTCATGAGAATAAAGCTGGATGGTATTTGGGATATTACACTTGCTGCTAAAGGTAGTATCAAATGATATCCGGCATCTACAAAAAATGAAACAGTAGTTGAATATATTTTTATACTATAGGCACCTTGAGACGGAAACAAACCTAATCTGTAAGCAAAAATCCGTTGAATTATTAATGCAATTATAAAAACAGGTATTGCCTGAAGAGTAATAATGGAAAAGGTTAATACTCTATCTGTTTTATTAGATTTCATAGCTGAGTATAAACCAGCAGGGATGGCTATTAAAGATGAAAACAAGATGGACATTATGGAAAGAAGTAATGTCCACCCAATTCTACCTTTTATTACTTCTAAGACAGGATATCCATAATAAAATGAATATCCTAAATCGAAATTAATAATGTTTTGTAAATATATTAGTAATTGTTTTGAAAGAGGTTCACTTGGTGCATAGTATTCACTAAATCTATTAAAAGTCTCCTCAGGAAGTATTGTGTTGAGAATATGTATATCCTCCTCAAAACCAGCAATGGGACTTCCTGGTATTAACCTCGGTAAAGCAAAGGAAAGAAGTATTAGCATAACCATCAACAACAGGTTATTCGCTACTTTTAATGTCAAATATTTTAATTTACTACTATTCATACTATCAATCCTTTAAATTACTATTGATTACCCCATGTACCGTTGATATAAATCAGCTTATTTTGTGTGGTAGGCACTGCAATAGCAACGCCATCCTTTGTATAATACCATCCATTAAGTTTTTCTGTATTATAAGCAAATGTAATTTTCCTATAATACAGGGTTAATGTTGGCAGTTCTTCTGCAATAATGTTTTGTAGCTCCGCAACAATTTTATAACGTTTTTGGTAATCAGTTTCCTTCAATTGCTTTAAAAACAAATCATCAAATATCTCATTGCTCCATTTTTTGCCTCCTTGAGCTGTGACTGTAGGTGTTGAGCCTAAATTTACCCCTTCACCAATAAATCTGGCAAGTAATACTGGATCTCCTCCAAATGAACCGTGTCCATTAAGGGCCAATTGAAATTTCCCCTCACTAATTAATGAATCCACACTTTTTTGATCCATAGCCTTAACCGAAATAGAAATACCAATATCTCCAAGGTATTTTTTCATCATTTCTGCTTCATCTACTCTATCATCTGTAACCAATAGCTCATATTCTAAAGCTTTGTCAGATAAACCAGCTTGATTTATCAAATCCTTAGCCTTGTCAGGGTCATATGTATATTCCTTAACTACATCAGAATACCAATCTGAATCTGGATGGATATGTCCAGGATTTCCAGGTATTCCAGCCTTTTTCAGTGCCTTTTCAACAATCTCATTCCTATTTATTCCATAATATATAGCTTGCCTTAATTCTTTTTGGTTAAATTCTGGTATATCAAAATTAAAATACATTCTGTATACCCATAATCCTGGTCCTTCTATAACTTTAAATTGACCTTCTCTCTTTAATTCCATTGCTTCTCCATAACTTAACCTTTGGGCAGCATCTAATTCTCCATTTTTTAATGATAATGCCGGTTGATTATTGGGGCTTAGTATTAATTGGTCTATTACAGGTTTACCTAAAAAATAGTCTTCATTAGCTTCAAAAATATAACTGCCTGCATCAATATCATATTTTGCCAATGTAAATGGTCCTGACCCAATAACTGCCTCATCTGTATTAAACTTTTGCGGTTCATCAATCTTCTCCCATATATGCTTTGGCATTATAGGTACATTTCCAGCAACATCAGTGATAAATGGAGCATATACTTCTTTTAAGAAGATTTTTACTTGATGCTGGTCTAAAATTTCTACCTTTTCCACCATGTTCAAGTTAACCCATTGATGAGGATGCTTCATCATATATTCAAATGAAAATTTTACATCCACAGCTGTTAATTTTGTACCGTCAGTAAAGTTGGCATTCTCTACTAAATTAAATGTCCATTCCAGATTATTATCAGAAACTATCCAATCTTTTGCCAGCATTGCTGTAACTCCATTTTCATCCTTCCAGGTCAAAGTGTCAAATATTAGACTCATAAGCAGGTATCCTCTTCCCCTTGGAGAAACAGTGTAGATCGATGGATATCCAAGATTTTGTTCATCAACTCTAAGTATTCTTGGTTCAGTATTTTCATTTTCAACCTGATTATTTCCTTCCAATAGCTCAGCGCTTTCTTCTACTATAGGACTACATCCTATCGGCGTTATTGTTAAAATCATAACAATTAAAATCAAAATAACTCTTTTCATTCAAAAATTCCCCCTATTTTAATCCATATTCCAGTCACTGTAATTCTATATGGATTAAAAGGGTAAATCAAATTTAAAATATCTATACAATACCACTTCTCTATTTGATATCCAAATAAATTACTCTATTATCCTTCAGCCCTTTACATGTTTATCAAATATTATTTTGAGGTGATAATAAGATAAAAAACCAACACTCTTTTTTGAGCATTGGTTTCTAATATATCTTAATTATTCAATATACAGTTTTAGAGTTATAACTCTACTGAATTCAATATATCCTTCAGTGCTTTTAATTCTTCCTTGGAAAGAGTTATCCCTTTACCCATTTTTTCATGCTGAGGATCCCATTCTCTAATATCATACTTTGGATCTCTGTTATTCCAGCTGACTAAATTTAACTCCTTATTCCATCCCTTTGCCGACTCCGATAAAGTACCTAAGCTCTCACGTATTTCAAACTTAATTTCTGCCATAAAAAAGCTCCCTTCTTATTACAAGCTTCGAAGATAAGTATCGTTATAAACACCTGCTTCAATAGCCTTCTCTATTTTACTTATTAGACTTTGACAATCTTTATTTAATATACCTTTCAGTGTTAAATAATTTGAAGCATGATTCATACGAAAAACTGTATTATTGAGATTTAACTCCTTTAAGAACATTAGTGTCTCCTCCAGTACCTCTTTAGGAGATAATTCGGTATATCCATAAGCTTTATTCAAATCTTCTTCTATTCCGTTATCATCGATTAGTAGTGTTAATAAGCTAAGATAGCTTGGTTGTATGATATTTACTACCTCTGCTGAGTCTATTGCGTGCTTTTGATACAATCTTTGTCCGCCTAGTCCAGAGATTAGCATCACAGATAGAGTAAAACCTGCTTTTTGGGCCTTAAGACATCCCTCAATTATCTCTGATTTTGTGGCGCCTTTATCAACTCCAGTGAGAATAGTGTCATTCCCACTTTCAATACCAACGTAGAGCATTGTTATTCCAGCCTTATAAATTGCCTCTAGCTCGTCATTTGTTTTATTAATTAAATCCCTTGGTCCAGCGTAGGCGGAGATACGTTTTATATTTGGAAATGATTTTTTCACCTGATTAATTATTTCTAATAATTTATCGGTTTTTAAGCAAAGGACATTACCATCGGCTAAAAAAACTCTATCATTAGTAGAATCCCATTGGAGCAATTGATTTATTTGCTCATCAATTTCTGTATTAGGTTTAACACTGAAGCTCTTACCCTTATACATGGTACAAAATCTACATCGATTGTGGGAGCAGCCTTCTGTTACTTGTATTATTAAACTTTTCGCCTCACTTGGCGGTCTATATAATGGATAACTATACATAAAACCTCCTATGTAATCCTTTCTAGTCCTTCATTTTTTCTTCAACAGCTTTAATTTTTTCCTCCATTGTTCCCTTCTTATCTCGACGATCGTCTATTTTTATAGAAGTTGATACCCGCATTGCTCCCTTATCGAAGGGTATTTCATGCATTTTTCGTACTACCTGTAAAATTACATCTAACTCCCCTTCAAAGATTGTACTCATTGGTGTTAGTTGATATTTAATTTGCTTTTCATTCTTTAGAATTTTGTGACAGTCTGCCACATATTTGCTGATGCTTGTATCTCCTGTACCAAGTGGCACTATTGTTGCTTCTACAATTGCCATTTTTACACCTCCAATAAATTTAATTATAGCATGTCAACTTAGACAATTGGGAAGGATTTGACATATTTAAGAGCTTTGTTAATCATATATATTTTTAACCTTAATAAGCTTCTATAAACAAAAACCTTCCATAGGTATTCTATAGAAGGTTATAATAGCAGATATTATCTACTTGAAGGCTTGGGTAAGTATGGGAATAATTCTCCTGCCATACTGGAAATTGGCATAGTTTGAATCCATACCTTTCCAGGTCCTGTCAAGGTTGTTAAAAATAAACCCTCGCCACCAAAGAGAATATTACTAAAGCCCTTTACCATTTCAACATTCATGGAAACTGTTGATTCGTACATACCAACTGCCCCTGTTTCCACTTTGATTGATTCACCTGGTTTAAGCTCAAGCTCTATACTTTCTCCATCAATTTCAACAAAGGCAATTCCACTGCCCTTTAGCTCTTGCATAATAAAACCTTCTCCACCAAAAAAACCAGAACCTAATTTCCGTTGAAATGCTATTTCGACTTCTACGTCCATAGTAGAACATAAAAAAGACCTTTTTTGACATATGATGGATCGATGATCAACTTCAATAGGTATAATATACCCAGGAAATGTATGTCCAAAGGCGATACGATCCCCATCCCTTTCTG
Organism: Alkaliphilus peptidifermentans DSM 18978; assembly: GCF_900101495.1. GTDB lineage: Bacteria > Bacillota > Clostridia > Peptostreptococcales > Natronincolaceae > Alkaliphilus_C > Alkaliphilus_C peptidifermentans. Next base: position 23,013 of record NZ_FMUS01000020.1, on the reverse strand, counting down.
CTTCAAAGAAATTTAAAAATCCACTTTCTCCCATCAACTTTCTTTTGAAGAAACCTCCGACTCCGCCATCCATACTGGTTTTCATTTGAACTTGACTGTCCATCCACTTCATTGCTCCAGCTTGTGATTTAATTACGTCCCCCCGCTTTAAGGTTAGCTCAACCAACGGCATTGTAGTACCTACAATTTTGTACTCCATTTTTATCCCCCTTTTCATATTGCTTTATTCCCAGTCAATCCCTTCTGCGCTAAAAATATGCTTTAATTTATTATAATATATATTTGTTTTCTAGGTAATATTTTTTTCTAAAATATGGTTAAAAAGGGAAGGATAGTTATCGTTCCCTGCGGTTGTTTTACTTAATCTTACTCCCCCAATAAATACATAGCCAATAGAAGAGTTCTTTCGACTAGCTCTCTACGGTGAATTGCTTCATTCGGTGTGTATAAGCCTTTACTGGCGGGGGCAAATCCGCATACAACAGGTATATTACTATTTATTTCTCCTGCAGCAGTGGCCAGTAGACTAGACTCCATGCCAAAGGGAATGTTCCATTTTTCTGCAATATTAGTAAACCTGCTTATGAGTAAATTGTTCTTGTTTTTAATAAAGGGAGGTCTTTCTACTAATTTTTCAATATAGCATTGTATCCCCTTAGAACTAGATTTGAATATATTTCGTATTTGCTCCTCTGCATCTTTAGCTAATTTTTCATCTAGAAAGGTTATATACAATGTTGCACGAACCCTATGGGATAATAAAACACTATATCTTTCCGAGTGAACATCTTGGACAGCTACTGTAATTTTTTTATCAGAGCTACTAATTTCCTTTAGCTTTTCAGCCTTCTGTATAAAGTAGCTAAGTACATCTATTTGATTAGAGCGATAGCCTATTCTTAAGGGGTCACCTTCAACAACTATGCTATACTTTTTTGAACCACGCCTTTGATTAACAACCTTACCACCCTTAAAGCCCGATTGCAAGACAATTACTTCCTTGGCATTTTTAGCAGCCTTCTTTAAAGTACCACTGCTATATCTCATTCCTCTTCCCTCATCAGTATACAGAAAAATACCAATTTTTTTATTGTCAAGATTCTTAACTTCTTTCAAGGCACTAAGAGTACTTAACAACGTCACAAGTCCTCCACGACTAGATGCAATTCCTTCTCCATATATCCATTCCTGCTCCGTTCGAAAAGGGATTGGAAAGCCTGTTCTGTTTCCTGGAATGTCTATTGGAAGCACCAGGAGGGTGCCATCCTTAAAACCTGCATCCGTTTCCCAGGTCCAAGCTGAGCTTTCATTAGTGTATTCTTCTACTACCTTTAGCCCAAGCTTCTTTAATCGGTCCTCAAGTTTTCTTAATGCAGTACTTATCCCTACATGATCCTCTGTCCAGCTTGGAAGGTTAGTCCATGCCTTCAATTCGCCTTCTATCTTATCTCTGTTTGTAGTTATTGTATTAAATAAACCGATGGTTTTATCAGATACTTCTCCATTTATATTATCTATTATATAGGGACCAAAATATCTTTCGCATGCAACCTCAACCAGTCTATTCATAAGATTAACATAGTCTAGTCCCATTGCATTTGCAGCATAAACAAAGGATCCATCGGCGCCTAAGCTTGCCATTGAATTCACTTCTAAAATATACGGGTTTCCATTTTTATCTATTCTAAAATCCACCCTTGCACTATCATAGCAGCCCAAGGCTTCAAAGGTATCAATTGCTAGTTTTTGTATCCGTAGAGTTTCATCCTTTGAAATGGGGGCAGGACAAATTTTCTCTACATTTCTTCCACTTATATTCTTTTTGTCTTCATAGGTATAAATTTGTAGTCCATCTCCAAATACTAGCTCAACAGGAGGTAGGGCTTGTACAGGATTATTTCCCAATAATCCCACATTTACCTCTCTGCCTTCTATAAATTCTTCGACTAAGGTAGGACTATTGAAGGTCTCGTAAATTATTCTAACCCCTTCCCTTAATTCTTCTTCATTATGAACTATTCTTAAACCGAATGAAACAGCTTCTGCTTTAGGTTTTACTATCATAGGGTAGCTTAAGTTATCAGTAATTGGTGAGTCGGGTTTATCCATTACTGTAAATTTTGGTGTTGGCAATCCCTTTTGAATTAATATCATTTTTGTAACGATTTTATCCAATGCTATTGCGTGGGTTTCTGGACCAGAGCCAACATAGGGTATTCCTAACATTTCCAGTATTCCAGGTACATGCATATATCTTCCCTTACCCTGTATTCCATAACTAAGATTTAGTACAAGGCCAGGTCTTTCACCAGATATAACCGAGGGCATAAACTTCTCAAGCTTTGAAATGATATTTTTATCTCCTTCAAAGGTTTTAACCTGATGGCCGCCAGCTATTAAGGCTTCTTTTATATTCTTTATAGTTTCTAGTCCATATTTTTCGCGATTCAGTGTTCCAAATAGATTTATTACTGCTTGGCTTTCTCTATTATATACAATAGCAATTTTCATCTAAAAAACCACTCGCCTTCCCTTGATAATAGTCATAATAATTTTAGCTTATTTTAATTATAGCCTATAAATGGACCAAGCATATACTATTACTTTTAAAGAAATATATATTTATCATTAGTAAAACCATAGGTCCTTCTGATAGGTTTTCTGAAGGACTTATGGTTTAGTTGAGAATGCTATAGATTTAAAAGTTCTTTGGGACCCAAACAGAAAAAATATAGTCTTATTTAGAATTGAATCTGTCCTAGAAAAGCCTTCAACCTCTCGTGCTTAGGATTTTCAAAAATTTCCTTTGGTGTACCCTCTTCAGCAATAACTCCCTCATTCAAAAAAATCACTTGATCGGCAACATCTTTAGCGAACCTCATTTCATGGGTTACAATAACCATTGTCATACCTTCCTTTGCTAAGTCCTTCATAACTGATAAAACCTCTCCCACCAGTTCAGGATCTAAAGCAGAAGTGGGTTCATCAAATAACACCACCTTAGGCTCCATCGCTAAGGTTCTAGCTATGGCTACTCTTTGCTGTTGCCCTCCCGATAGCATTGCTGGATACTGATGGGCTTTATCCGATAAACCAACCTTATCTAGTAAAGCTAATGCCTTTTCTTTTGCATGGCTTACCTCTTCCTTTTTTACAGTAATAGGCCCCTCCATAACATTCTCAAGAGCTGTTCTATGGGGAAATAAATTGAATCGCTGAAACACCATGCCCACCTGCTGCCTAATTTCATTAATATTTTTTTCTTTTTCTTTTACTAGTTTTCCATCTATCCATATTTCACCTTTATTCTTTCTTTCTAAGTAGTTAATGCACCTTAGCAAAGTACTTTTACCTGATCCACTGGAACCAATCATACAAACAACCTGACCTTCTTCCACCTTCATATCTATACCTTTTAAAACTTGAAGCTTTCCAAAATATTTATGCAAATTTTTAATTTCTATCATTTTTTCACCTCTCATAGACCTTCAAACGTTTCTCTAATCTTAATAAGCCTTTTGATAAAACTGTTGTGATTACCATATAGTAGAATCCTGCAATAAAAAACATCGGCCAAGGATTAAAGGTTGCTGAAGTATATTGTCGAGTTAACATTAGAGTCTCTGTTATTGTTATAACACTGGCCAAGGATGAATCTTTTATGGCAATAATAAACTGATTTCCTAAGGCCGGTACTGATCTTTTAAACGCTTGTGGTAGTGTTACACGTTTCATTGCTTGCCATTTTGTCATGCCCAATGACCTAGCAGCTTCCTTCTGTCCATAGTCGATGGAGTCAATTGCACCTCTAAATATCTCACTAATGTATGCACCATTATGAAAAGCCAATCCTATAATAGCTGATACAAAGGGAGAGAATCTAATACCAATCTGTGGTAATGCTTGAAAAATAAATATAAGCTGTAAAAGTAGTGGCGTTCCCCTTACTATGCTAATATATAAATCTATTGCCTTCACTATAGCCTTAATTTTTGTCATTTTCAGCATTGTAGCAATTAAACCAAATACTGTCCCTAACAAAATAGAAAGAAAAGATAGTTGCAATGTCATGACTACACCTGGAAAAAATTTAGGTGCATATTCAATAACCGTGTGAGCAAAAATAATTATACTATTTATGATTTCATTTAACATATCGCTGTTCCCTTTCTCCTCCTTAAATTTTGAAATGGGTAATATTTAATATTACCCATCCTCAAATTCACTAATTTAGTTATTTAAAATATTTGTTCCGAACCACTTAACACTAAGTTCTTCATAAGTACCATCTTCTATGATTTCCTGTAGAGCTGAGTTTACAGCTTCTAATAGTGCAGTATCATCTTTCCTAATGGCAATTCCGATTTCCTCAATATAGAGGGGATCTCCCACAGGTTCTAGTGGCATATCAAATTTCTCAATTCCATGCAGGCCTACCAATAAACCTGTTATTAATCCATCTGATCGTCCTTGTTGTACTGCACGCATGTTATCAACATCGCTTTCAAATTGTAATATATCAGCTACATTTTCCATATCAGTCAAAAAATCTTGAAAGGTTGTTCCTGTAACTACTCCTATAGTTGCATCCTCCAGCTCTGATAATTCATTTACACCTATATCTTCACTTCCAAAAAATTGAGCTCCATCATAATAGTATGGGTCTGAAAAATTAACTTTCTCTAATCGATCTTCCGTTATTGCCATACTACCAATTATCATATCAAAGCGTCCACTGGTTAACCCAGATAGTATTCCATCCCACAAAACAGTTTGTGGCTCTGCCTCCACTCCCATTTTTTCTGCTATTGCATTGGCAATATCAATATCAAAGCCAATTAACTCTCCATCAGAGTCTATATAATTAAATGGCGGATAAGCGCCAGTCATTGCAAATGTCAGTGATCCACTCTCTTGAATTGCCTCTAAGGTTTTTCCTCCATTTGAACTACAGCCAGCAAGAAATATTAATATTACAACCATTAAAACTATACTTATTTTCTTTATCATAATACCCTCCATATTTATATATTTTGGGCTGTCGACAGCAAAGTTTCACGTGAATAAAAAAAAGCTTAGTATAATTTTACAGAAATTTTCCAGTTTAGTCAAAGCTGGTATATACGCTGTATTATATATTATTATAGCTATCGATATGTCAGCCTAACTGTGATACTGTATACATATTAATCCTCCCAAATACTGCCTTATACTACCACATATTTTTAGTTAATTGTTCCTCATTAGAGATATATACCATTATGTGTGTTGGTATATCGATTTTTAAGTAAATAAAACCTTAGGTTATTTTTCATCCTAAGGTTTTAAAATTAGAGCTGCTGAAGTATCAAATGGCGCTGCAAAGGCCCTCGGATACCCAGGTGGTAGAACTCTTACTGTTAGGGCCATATAAAAAGATTGTCTACGGCGCTTTCGGTAGGAATTACATAAAAAAGAGTAGCCATCTTATATATGGCTACTCAGGTTGATGACAAAGTCATCAAAATGCAGACTGATCAAAAAACCGCAGATTCAAGGCGCAAGAAAACCTAGCGACTGCAGCGTATACGTAATACGTAAGGGTGCTAGGTTTTCGAAGCAACGAAGAAGATGGGGGTTTTTCATCAGTCTAAGTAGCCATCTTATATATGGCTACTCTTTTTTATGGTTCCTTTTGAGGCTGTCCTTATTATTCTTTGCTATTCATAAGTTCCTGAAATGCTTCTTCCCATTCTTCTTCTGATTCAAATTCCATACCCCTTAGAATATCTTTTGCCGCTTCAATTTTATCTTCTTCAGTTGCAAAATCCATACTTACAAACTTTCCAAGGGCATCTTCCCATAGGTTAAATTTGAAGCCTTCCTCCAACCATTCAGGATAATGACCATTTTCCTTAGCAAGCTTAACCGTCCATTCCGGCATATTTTCCCATATAATACTATTATTTGTTTTGTGAATGTTTAATTGCTCACCAGTAAAGTTGCGAAGGGCGGTTAATCGATGGAGATTTCCTTCTTTCCATTCATTCAAACCGTCAATAAGGCTTGGTTTATAATAGTAATTGGAATTGGTAAGTTCAACGATTAGATTATCTATATTTTCTTCAGTAAATTCTAAATGTTCTCCTATAATATTGTCACCCACAAGTAATCCCGTCATATTATAAACATCCTTTAGAATGTCTTCTACATTTCTTGATTGTTCTATTTCTTCCGATGTTTCTTTAAGAACTCCAGTTATATACTTCCCTCCAAAGAGGGCTGCTATTAGTATTAGAACCCCTGCAATTATAAATATTCCTTTGAACTTCATAAATATCCTTTCCTTTCAATTATTGTATTTTTTTCTATTATTATCCATTTTATCAGCAGTATCATCCTACGTCAATCTCTACTTAAATATTACTATATTTATAATAACAATGAAAGTCTATACCATAAATTACCATTATAACGTTTTTTATTATATATCTTCTTTTGCCTTCTTAAAAAAAGCTTCAAATAACGCAGCCCTTGCAATTGCTTCTGGAAATGTTGCTGCTTCTATGAAAACATTCGATCCTTCATGTCCACCAAATTTAGCGCCATAGGTGCCTTTTTTCTTCCTTTCAATCGTAATAATCGCGTCAAGGTCTTCAATCATCAAACAACCAACGAAGGGAACTGTAGAAAATTTAGGTATAAAAATCGGTGTTCCGTCGGCTGTTGTCCAATTAGATTGACCTACTACTTTTCCAGAAAACACATCCTTGACGTCTAGTAATATATTATTCTTCTTCAGTTTAAACACTTCCAAACCAATGGCTTCATCCAATGGTTGACCAACTTCCAACCTCATTACTTGATCAAGTATTTCATCAATATTGATTTCTTTTTCCATAATATTGCCTCCTTATTTTCGAATAAATTTTTTACTTTAAATGCCATACCATATAGTATCCTCCCAACAATCATAAGACCAATAAATAAGCAAGAGCTTTGAAAGAAATTCAAAGACGGTAATCCCCAAAATACGTGTAGAATAACCTCCAACGACATCATAAAGAGTAAGGCTGGAAGTCCAAATAGGAGGACTATTACTAAGACTGCCCCAATAATATTTGCCATTATCTTGATTGCTTTTTTCACGCTACCCCTCCCTTCAAGTTTAATTTCAATGCTAACCGGACTACTGGTTTTTGCTGCTACTTTATATAACTTTATTTAATCAATATAATCGTATTGTTGGACTAAAAACCGCTGGAAGGCTTTTCTTGCCCTGCAAACTACCGAACGACACTTTCCGTCGTACTGAGCTTCACCAAGGAAATTAGCAATATCTTCTTGGGTTGCTTCCATAGATAACATCTCAATTATTGCCGCGAATTTAGCATTCACACGAGCAAAATCATTAATTGCGTTACAGATGATATTTAAGCCTACAATTTCCTCTTCATGACTTGGCGAAGCATGTTTTGTAAGAATTATGTCACCTATGGTGTCCCTCTCTTCGTTAATTTCAGCATCTAGTGAAGTTAACCTTGCTTTAATGTAATTAATTTCTCCATCCTTAATTGTACGATATTGCCGCCATACGTCAGCTTCCCTTCTTTTCATAAAGATTCTAAGTCTTTGGATAAAATGAGAAGAACCGTTGAAATCTTTGGCGGCTTCCCATATTGCTTGGCAAAAAACACTTTCAAAGTCTTCAGCAGGGATTTGTATTTTATATCCTTCCGCCTTATAAACTGCTTTCCCAGCTTCAAGCTTAATAAAACCCTTTAGTGCTTCAACCAATTCAGTTATTGCCCCAGTGTTTCCCTTATTGAATTGTAAAGCCAATTGATTAATAATCTTATTGTTAATATTTTTCATCATAACGACCCTTTTCGAATTAGTAGTTAGGGACTAATGTCGAAATGTTTTGAGGTTCGTTATGGTGTATATGGGAATATTTTGTTAAGCGTCCTATATAATCCCTTTTTGTAATTTATTTACATTATATAGCAACGTAAACATGTTTACAATGCGGTATTTTGTAAAAAATTCCAATCAAGCGATTCAAATTTTTTAGAAGGACGGTGGTAAAAATCAAAAAAATGAAGAACTATTTGTCCTTCATTTGAAAACTAATTACAATTTTTTTAAAAAAAAAGCCGGAATATTATTCCGACTTGTGATTATATTTATGTTATCTTTTTTTGTAATTATACCGTGCCGTAAGAAGTATATCCATTGCACGTTTTTGTTCTTCATCAAGATATTTATGTTCCATCTCATGTACTATAATTTCGAACAGTTGTGCAAGATCAACATTCAACACCGCTGATAATACACGTAATCTTTCTGCGGTATCTTCGTCAACCCTTACAGAAAAAGGCTTCTTAACGGCCTTTTTTTCAACCATGTTCAGCCCGCCTTTCTTGATTAATTTTCATAAGTTAGGAAATTGCATAATTGAAATTTATGTAAAAGAATCAACCAAAGGGAATAATGAAATTTCCTCAAGTAATTATAATATACCATAATATTAATTAATATGTTTATATGTTTATATTCATGATTTTTATTTTAGGAAATTGCATAATTAATGCCCTCCAGCGGTGATGTTATTATTTGCTTAGAGGATTTTCAGCGACCTTAGTTTTAATATAATCAACATCTTTAGCAAGATTTTTGTATTGTGCCGCAAGACTCTCAAAATTGGCTGACATGTTGGTAATAAAATTTATAAGCTTGTCTTCCCTTTCTGCCGCTTCAACTCTTGCTTGCTTATTCTCTTTTATTTGATGAAGAAATAGGAAGATAAACAACGCTGCCCATAGCCCTTGACTTTGTGCAAGGGTAACAAGAAAGTTTTCCACACAAGCACCCCCCTTAAATTGAATCCTACTTTATTTTGTATCCGGAACTATTTCAAAGACTTGTGGGTCTTCTTGACCCAGTGTCCAGAGGCCAATTCCTTTTGCACCGTATTCTTCAACAGCGATATTCATTAAGTTATTAAAGGTATAGCTGTCTCCAGCATACATTATAGAACAGCCTTGTGCATCTCCGACATAACAATTGGCGAACCAAAGACCTGGGTCTACGAACTTAATTTTAAGGTTTTTTGAACCTTGAAAACCGGAAATCTCTTGAATATGGAATGTATAATCCTTTGGGAACTGATTAGGATTAACTCTTGTATTTATTTCATTTCTCCCTGAATACATCAAATATCCCCACTCATCATATTGGATATTATTACGTGATTCTTCCCCAAACTTATAAATGTTCCCATCAACTTGGATTTCAAATTTCTCCATTGGTTCCCAACGATCAAGTGTACTGATTCCTAAGACATAAACCCTTGCTGGAGTTGGTGAATAAACACCACAGGCACCGCCAGCAGTACGGTCTAGGGCAATACCATTGGAACTAAATACCCTTACAGTTCCAACAAAGCAATAGGCCCTTCCATTGTACATTTGAACCTTAAGGGTAAGTCGTTCTCCTAAAGTTCTTGGATAAGCATAAGCCTCCTGTACCACTGTAGTCATTGTTCCACCGCTTTGGTGCACAAGTCTGACTCTATGGGTGGAATAGTTATAAATAAAAATATATCCATTGTCATGTGCAGTACCACCGAAACGAACACCAACTTCATTACCTTGCTCAAGTCGAAGGGTTGCTTCAACCTGGAGGTTACCAATGAATTGCTTATTAAAAACCAAGTCACCACTGCCAACGGCACTGGCTGACCCGAAGGCATCATTATTAACCTGCCAAGTCCCGGTTGAATGTCCTGATGTTATAGTACCTATACAACGATCATAACCAAGACTATCGTCGAAGGTTGCACCATTGGTGGTTCGCGTACCATAACGTAAATAATAGGTGGTATTATGCAGTCCATTTTCAACAACGAAGTCGTCATTTAAGTAGTGGCCAAAGCGGTCTTCCCATAATATTGCTGGCCGTGCATCTTGCCTTAAAACCTCTAATGAAAGCACTAGATTTGAAGGGATTGGTGCAGATGACTTATCTTTCTTAGCAAAGGGTTGCACATTCGTATTAAAATCAATGGCTCCACCTTGGAAGCTGTGCTTGTAGGTTTGACTAAGGACAAAGCCAAAAATATGAACACCACTATCACAAGCCTCTCCGTTAATAATAATGGAGCCTTCTCCATTAAAGGTGTATGTTCCTAGCTCCGCCCAATGTGATTGTTTAAAGTAAAGGGGATAATAGTCTGGAAGATTGCTACCAAAATTGAAGGATTGACCGTTAATTGTTCCACCTATTCTAGCATTTGAGTACCATGGAAAACCAAGTAATGCTATAACTTTGTAGGTTCCTGATGCCTGCACATTATAAATGGCCGATGCTTCAGATACTTCCTCAAGATCACAATATTTGACTACTTGACCATCTTCTGTTTTGAACTTAGGAATGAATTGCCGTCTTTGGGGGATAAACCCATTGAAGATATAATCTTGATTATTGACCTTTTTTGTTAAGGGTGCCATTGGTGCGAATTTCCCATCAATTGTATCGGGTTCGGTTAATACTGCTACAACATTTCCAAATTCCCCCTGCTGACTTCGTGAATATGTTGTTGCAAAGTGTTTTGAGTTATAATAATCTCTGGCGGTACTATGCCCCGTAATGTCTCCGTATTTAGCTGAGAGTATATCATACACGTGGGGAAGCATAATTTGATTTTTTGAATGAAAATCCTCAAATGCTGCTTGTTGAAGATATTCTTGATGGTGGTAAACATAAACACCATCTTCGTTTTGGTGAAAATGTCGGTAGTATCCATTTTGCCACCCAATAAGATTTCGAAAAGTGATGTTTCGACCCTGTCTTTCTTCTGGATTAAATATACCCCAACGAACTCCGTATCCTGCTGATCCAAGGAATATCTTATCCATTGATAGTTTGCTTTTTGGGTTTTCCTTTGGGTCGAAGCATTTCTTTGCCCAGTTAGCCACATTACGAAACCAATAGACAGGTGTTGATGCTCCTGGTGCTGAGCCGGACCAAGCGAAGTCATAGGTCATTATTTGTATTTCGTCAACAAGGGCGTTTCCCTGATGATCTGATGCTTCTGCCAACTTTTCATAATTATGAAATCTGTAATAAAAGGGATTATTTCTTCCCCATTGTGCAAAGGTGTTAATTCTGTACTTTAAATTCCTTGGAATTACAACTTCTTGCTTAATCTTTTGTAATAGCTGAACAAATTTATCGTCATATCCAATAGCATCAGGGTCACCAGACATGGTGGCCTCAATGTCAAGTTCTAATCCGATAATGTTAAGGGGTGTCCCTGTATTCCTTGAGGTACTAAAAAGGTCAAATAAAAGATTGAGCTCATAGGAAAGTTGATTCTGAGGAAGACGTCCTTCAGGATTAACACTCTCATTGTCCAACAATGGCTTCACAGAACTCCAACCAAAACAAACGGGTTGAAGGTGCCATTCAATATGGGGATAATCAATGATATGTTGTTCAAGCATAACAGGAACACTATTTCTGGCTATATGGTTTACAGAGCCATCGCCCCTGAAGAAGCGACCAGCAAAATTGTTATCCCTTTGCAAGCCCATTCGAAGATTGTAAATATATCCTTCCCTTGAAATCCCAAATTCGTGAAGACCTATTGAATATATTTTATGGTTATATTTTCGTATGTCTCGATTAAAATCACTTGATTCGTTATTATTCGCCATAAGTGTCCAGCTTATTATTCGACGATTATCTGACATATCAAACACCCCCTTTTAAATTCTTGAACGTCCATAGGTCCATTGCTTGAATTCCGCCCTTCCCCAATAGCCAATTCCTGTATCTGCCAAATGTAACCACCCATCGTAAGGAGCCCCAGAACGCCGAAGGGGAATTTGTTTATAAAACTCAATTAGAAAACGGACTGACCCCTTTGGAATAGTCATAAATTGATTGCGTCCAACATACATGGGGTAACCCCCAATATTAATTGTTTTTCTTTCCTTTATATCTATACCCTGCCCAGCAAATGACGCCATTCTTGTAGAAGCTATTATTTTAATTGGTTGCTCTGCTGAACCAATTCCGCCATTGATCCAAAACTCTCGAGAATAGCGATAATGCAACGGGTGGGTATCAAAGTAGTTTTGAATCCAATTGTCTGCCGAAAAATCGTTAATTATTGCATCATACATACGCCCCTCACCATAAGGTATATGGTTACCAACCGCTGTTGATATCCGCATTAAATCAAAATCTTCTTTTGCATAAAGGGTTAAGTCAATTCCAGAAGGTAAAATTTCAACATCCCAATCTTCTGGAAAGTAATTGGGGATACAAATTACCTGGTGGCCACGACCAACTATATTAAATAATCGTTCTTGAAGCTCCCATTGACGTGGTGGTCTACCTAAGTGATGATTGTTTGAAGCCATGAAGCGTGTTTCGTCATTGGTATGGGATAAGCTTTGTAGCAATTCCTCAGTTTTAGGAACCCACCCTGTTACCTGTTCCCCCGTTTGAAATTGAAGATCTGTAAAATAAATTGGAACATCTTCATTTCTTTCATTTCGTATTACAGCATCCGAAACGACAATTTCAAGGTCAATATGTTGGACCCTTTTGTCGGTTGCGTTCGGGCTAAATGTGCCATAATAACGAACCCAATCTTCTGCTTTAAGCATTGTCAAAGGACCATTTTATTTCTGATACATGACCAACCCACGACGTCGCAACCCCGCCGCCTTGGAATATTATATCAGTAAAATAAACTGCACCAGAATAGTCGGTCATTTCCAGCATCACATCAATGTAATCCACCCTTTTTGAAGCATTGGCCAGAACATTCTTGGCTTTAATATTGAAGAAGACACTGTTCATCGCCATTAATTCACCCCCTAATCTACTTTAATACACGAGATCTATACCTTAGTTTTTGGTTGTATCATCAATTCCAAGAAGCTGTTCTTCCTTTGTTCCATCGGTGTAGGTTATAACAACCTTCAATCCAACAAAGGGCTCTAGCCCCTGGGTTCCGCCCCTAACCACTTGCCCCTCTGTTCCAACCGCTGCTGATATAGTATAGGAGTTTCGGTGTGAAACCCCGTAAACTCGTTGTATTAATCTGTTTGTCTTACCAAAATTTCCGTCAACTTTAAAAGACCATTCCCCTGAATGACCTTCATTAGCAATGGTAAATCCTGTTCCAATTTGTTGCCAATCTGCGTTAATCCCTTGTTCTGCCCTCGAATTAAGAAGATAATTAAAGACCGTCATTTGTCGGGCATCGGTGGCATCTAATAGGTCGGCGGTCTGTAAATATTCCATTTTATCATCAACTGCTTTACGAAGTGCATCCGACAATAGCCGCTTCGATTGTGCCAGTTCAACAACTGTTTTCCATGGTTCCCTAACATTATATTGACGTCTGATAATTCGGGATTTAATTTCTGAAGATAATAGTTCGTTGTCAACAGTGTAAACATAGTCTCCCATATTAAAGCTTTCATGCTCATGTCCTGATAAAAGAGAAAGATCTTGAACTGTTACAACGTAACCTATCCTTGGGCGACTTATATCTTCAAGTATTAGCTGGGCTGCTTCCTTTAAATCACTGGGATAAATATAGCCTTCGTCCTTCCAATGTCCAACTCTTATCTTGTTTCTCAGTTCCAAAGCATTTACCCATGTTAAATCCTCTAGGTATTCAATTCCCTCATTTACTGTTTTTATATCTAAGTTTCCTTTTCCCTGTGGATACAGGCGTGTAATCAGTTCGTACGTATCAACAGTTCGAACAATGCGTTTTAAGTTTTTATTATAGTAAAAACGAACCCCATTATCTGCCCCATATATCTGATAAAATGAAACTTCTTTGGTAATGCTGTTAAATACTAATTCTCCGCCCCAAATATTTAAAACTTCACGAAGTGCCATCAATACGGATTTCCATTCAATTTTTATATCCCTTTTACGGGTGTTGGGTATCTCGCATAGGCCAAGAGTCCATCCTGATGCAGGAACCGAAGCCTTTAAAATTTCTGTAATTGCTTGAAATGCCGTTGCGTCTTCTAGCTCTAGCTTTGGAATTTTGAAATCTCTTAATTCATAGAATAACGCTTCTGCCTTAAAGGTGGTATACAGCTTACCATCATCGCTTCTTTCATCTATCGCTTCCCTTATGATATAACGTCTATCAGAAATTTCAGCTATAAGTTCCACGGGTTCGGCTCCCAATTCCCTTCGCTTAGGATCGTTAATTGGCACCTTAAAGGTAAGAAGGTCTTCGCCGTTAATTTCTTCTTCAACAATAATATCGTAAGCATTCATCAACTCACCTATATACTCAAGCCCAGTATCAAGGTCTTTATATAGCTTTAAAGGCTGATTAACTAATGGAAGTCTTTCAATGGTTCCATATTCCAGTACTTGAATTTCATCTACCCTTGGGGTTTTATTCAAATTACCTGTTGATAATTGTATCTTTATTTTCAAAAACCTTTCACTTGGTGAAATAATAACCCCGTCATGACGTAGTTCTTCCCATACTGACCATTGTGTACCGTCTGAGCTAACCTTTGTAAAAAATCTGAGGGTTGTTTCTTGTGGAGCTTCATAATTAATTTGAAGTCGCCCATAATTATCAAATGGTTTGTCAAGGTCTAATGCTTTACTTTCCCATTCAACAACTTGGTCGCTATACACTAATTCTTCAACAATAATGATCTCTGTTTCGCCAGGTTCACCATCGGGAACATCTCGTTCTATTTCTGTCCTTTTTATATATTGGGGAAGTTGTATTGAACCAGGAAGCGTCCAATAATCAACGAATCGATTGTTGGTTATATCATCATAGTAATTACCTCGATTATCCATAGTCCATGCTTCTCCACTGATGAAGAAAACTTCATCAGTTTCTCCTTCGAAGGCATTCACAGAAATTGTTCCATTGCTATTTAACATATCTCCAATAGTAAAGGATCTTGTAAAGCCCCTTACATGTGGATTAACACCTGAGTAGAGTATCCTCACTCCATCTACAAAAACGTCCACCTTATAAAACCCGTCTTCGTCATATATTAATAAAAAGTGGTGCCATTTATCAGCTTCAGCCATAAAATACGGATATGTTGAGGTTCCCGTTGTTCCTTGAGAATACATATCTAAAGAACCGGCATTTCCGTAAACCCTTACATTTAATCTTCCATTATATAAAGCTGCATGGAATCCATAATTGGTACCGTAACCGTCTCCCCTTGTAGATGCAAGTATCCGCCAATTGGAGCCAGTAGCTTCAACATCTTCTGCTGTAGGTTTAAACCAAAATGATATAATTCTCTTGGTATCATCGGGAAAAGTAACACTATGCCATTTATAGGCATAATTTCTATTATGCTTAATACCTTTACCCCTTACCCCATCAACAAAGGTCGGAGTTCCGACATCTACGATTTGGGCAGGGTGGTCTTCGGCATTACTAGCAAGAAAGGGAACAAACTTGGCATTTTGTGTGTCCAAGCTTATAAAATCCATTTTGTTGGTTATGAGAACCTTTTGCTTTGCCATATCTTCACCCCCAATTAATAGACAGAAATATCACTTCTGCCCTTTTTTCATTAAATATAAAAAATTTACAAAACTAATCTTTGTTATAAAAGAACGATAGTTCCGAAGAACTATCGCTTAAAGACTAAATCCAGGTGTGACGGTACCTTACTTCGATATTATCCACCCCTCCATTTTTTTCAATTGTATTGACCCCTTCAGGCAGTTGAAAAAAATCACCTGTTACGAATTTATAAGCCCCGGTATTATTTCTAACAATTGTTCCTTCTTTGCAATTTATGGTATATGTTCCACTTGGTGAATTGCTTGCAAAGCTTAATTCTTGTACTTTACCGTCTGAGCGATTGAGGGTAACCTTACCAGCGCCGCCATTGTGGACAACAATAAGTGTTGGTTGTGCATAATGAGTTCCTTCATTGGTTACATATATCATTTCAGTTCCGCTTATTATTTCTTCATTAGTAGAATACACGAATGGATCTGGGCAAGTCATGTGAAGAGTAAAGGAGCCTAATGACCCAATTTGTGCTAGGGGCAATTGTCCAGTCAGTCTTGCAAAATATATTTTTGTAGGATCATCGTCAAATATTAAAGGTCTTGCAGCACGTCGTGGGTTAAAAAATCCCGCCAAAGCACGAAGCTTATTTTTTAAATCCTGTGGATTTACTGCAAGGATAATACAATCAAGTTCGATGGTACGGGTTCCGTATTGAACCCCAAAGTCCCAAGCACCATCCCTTCCTGCTATTGTTTCAAAGTGTTCAACTAATGACGGAACAATCGGGACATTTTTGCCCGTTAAAGTTATATGAAGATCATCACTATGCATCCCATCATATTTAAAACCTTTCCCCATAGATTATCGCCCCCTCGACCTTTCTGAGCTTCTTTGAAGATTATAAAGCTCCGATGATATTAGTCTAATGTCGTTATCATCCCTTACTTCCATTTTATCCACATGAACAAGTGGTGCATTGTAGTTGCTACCACTCAATGCTGCAGCACTGCTTCCGTCAAAGCTACCCAAAGCATCATGTAGGTTTATCCTTCCTGGAATTAATCCTCCAATAGAAGGTCCATTGATCTCCATTTCACCAATGCTTCGATAAGTATCTTTTATTACATCTACTCCTGCAAGTATATTGTCAACCAATGACGGTGAATGACGCTTAAATGGGTTCAAATTAGAAAGTAGATTCTTAGCTTGTTCAACTTTATTTTTTATACCATTTACCATATCGGTTAAGGCCCCTATAATTGCCCTGGGCAAATCTTTGAATCTGTTGATTGTATTTGTTATAATATTGGCAAACATACTATAAATGCCCTGCCATAGGGAAGACCACAAATTATTGAAGTTATCCCTAAATGCATTAAATAGTCCGGTTAATAATGTCCAAATTCCTCTGAATATACCAGTTATTAGGTCCCAATATGCTTGGAATTGTGCCTTTATATACCCCCAGGCCTTTTCCCAATCACCAGTAAATATGGCAACCCAAAAACCGAATATATTCTTTATTGTTTCAAGAGCAAACTTAACAATCGCCATTATTATATTGAAGGCTGCTTCAAATACTGCAGAAACAATATCCCACATGAATGTAAACAAAGCAATAATATAGTCACCCCAGGTATCCCAAAATTGTTGGAGTCCTTCAAAGATAAACGTTGCAAGAGCCGCTATATTTTCCCATATGTCTTGAAGCCAGGGTAGAAGATAGTCCCATACTGCAATAAGTGCAGTTTTTATTGTTTCCCATATCTCTATAACTTTGTTACGAAAATCTTCGTTGGTTTTCCATAAATAAACAAAAACCGCTATTAATGCTGTAATTGCAACAATCAACAATCCCATTGGGTTTGTAGTTAAGAACATAAACGCTGATCCTAAACCTTTTGCTACATTGATCACCGATTGGATACCATCGATTACATTAGGCAAGTATCCAACAATCACCATCAATTCTCCAAGAACCAAAAATACTGCAGAGGAAATTGCCAACCATTTGCCAATACTATCTTTTTGTGATTCGCTTAATCCATTGAACCAATCTACCAACACTTTCAGCCATTGGGCCGCTTCATTAACGTATGGAATGAAGTATTCACCAATAGAAATCTTAACTCCCTCCCACGCTGAATTTAGCAATGTGACAGTATCACTTAAGCTGTCATGCCCAACCGTTGCCATATCAAGAAACTCTGGCATTGCAACAATTATTTCGCTGGCTTCTAAGCCTGACATTGCTAGATATTCCATGCCTTCTGCAACTTGTATAGCCGTATATGACGTAGAAGCACCTAATTTTTTAGCAGTTTCGTTTAATTGTTTCAATTCTGAGTCTGATGCGCCAGAAGCTGCCCCTACTTTTGCCATTATTTTCTCAAAGTCCGCTGCTATCTTTACGCCGGACAACATTGTGCCTCCTACTGACTTCAGCGCTGTTCCAACCTTTTTGAAATCGCTTGATGTCTTTTCCAGTTTATTCTTTACTTCATCAAGCTCTTTTTGAAATTCATCAGTCTTTAACTTCAAGGTTGCGATAATACTTCCTGCCATGCTTTCACCCCCTTAACTTAAGCAAGGTTATACCAATAAGCTTTAGCTTCTTATCTTATTGGCGTTCTCTTTCATCATCTCTTTAATAGCTATCAACTTATTTTCGTTCTCAGCGTCCATTTCTTTAATTTCGTAATAATGTCCATCCATTTGCTTCAATTGCTTTTCAAGTTGTAAAACCAACTTTTTAGGATTCTTACTTTTTGGGTTGTGGACAATGGCAAGCTGTGTCAAATTCTTATTGACTTCGTCCCGTCTAATACGTTTAAGCAACGGTTCTATTTCGTTGGGATATATTTGTTCCAGTATAATCTTCTTATCCCAGCCGTAGGCTGACGCAAGACAATGAATAACGTCATATAGCCAGGCTCCATCGTTATCATTCCCCAACCTAATGGTGGGCTTTTTTATTGCGCCATTGATTGGGACATTGCGTTTTTTACTGACTTCATGACTGCGGCAAGATTATTAACCTCCCAAATAGCAAGGAATAATTCAACACCACCGTCCAATCCAATGGAAGGATCATTTTCGATGACTTCCTTGTCGATACCTGAACCAATTGCAATAATTTCGATAACCTGCCACCATGCTTCTGCAGCAGTTCCGAATAAGGTTGCCATAAGTGCCTCTTCATCGTTAACATCCAGTGATTGAAATTCCTTAAGAAGGCCACCAGGTAATTTCTTTAATATAAGAAGAACCTTTGCATATTGTCCCAAGGGTAATTTCTTAATATTAAAGGTTTTACCCCCGATTTTAACTACTTTTTCCAATGGAATGATATTGCTTAATTTTTCCTTTGCCATTGATAACAACCCCCTTTATAAAATTTGGACCGTTGAAACACTATTTTCTATATTTTAAAAAAACCCGTGCCTTTAAGCACGGGTCAAGAAATTATTCGCCGATGGAAGCAAGGTAGTTCCCGTCTTCGTTGCTTTCGTCGACAAGTGCTAGAAATTCAACTTCGTAAACGGTCTTTTCGTCGGCCCTAAATGGTAAAATGATTTCATTCACAATTACCGCTTTATGAAGTTTGATATCAAGACTTTTGTCTTCATCGGGCTTATCCATCGGGTGAAGAACTAACTCTTGCGCTTGGGTGCTTAATCTCTTACCCGGTGAGGAACCGATTTTCAATACGTCACCTGCTAAAGTGCCTGAAGGTATTGCCGATTTAAGTCTTTCCAGTGTAAATTCTGCCAATGGAACCTTAACAGTAACAGCTTCCCCAGTCAAGACTTTATCGGCAACGGTGGTGCCATATGCGTCGACTAATATATCTGTATATTCTGGTGTATAAGTGAATTCACAGCCACCATCGGTATGACCAAGGTCTATTCCACCATATTTTATTTTTTGGCATCCTATATAAACATTTTCTAAATTCCCCATATATTCCTAACCCCCTTATTGTCTTTTTTTCCTTATCCACTAACTTCCGTAAACTGACGCTGTGGAAACAGAGCTTCCACCAGGACTTCCATTGAAGCCCATATTCACGAATCCGTATCCTTGGCTCGTTGGTGTTTGCCACACCCCCAGGTTAGCGTCCCATAGATAATAGAAAAGCAGATGGTCTTTATGGGTCTGACCCGTGGTATTATTTCTAATTGCAACTCTTTCCCCAGCACGAATTACTCTTGAATGAATAGTGCCGTTTGGATTTCTATAATTGGTGTCCCGTCTTACATTAAGTACCCTATGGGTAACTCCGCCAATTGTGGCTGTGGTAATTGGGTGTAAATGAATTGGATCTTGATTTGTTGGCGGATCATCTCCCCAACCCCAATGAACGATTAAACCGCCTACAAAGTTGCCGCTGGAATTTCTAAACATGATACCCGTTGCGGTTCCATACCAAGGATTTGAATCTGTAATTGTGTAATACTCGTTGTTAAAAATAGTTCCAATCCTTTCATTTTTACCATTGTCCCTATAAACAGGAATTTGGCTTCCAGATTTGTTTACAACTAAATACATGATAAACTTCCCCCTTTTTTATATTTGAGAACTAACCGCTCTCACCTTAATAATAGGCTGGAGCCATAATATACAAGGTACAAAATTTAATTTTTTCATTTTTTTTCATTTGCATATCCCTCAATATACATATCCACCCGTTCCCGTATATGACGAGCTTTTAGTTGTCCTTTATTTAATATTGGGTAATTTTCCTTTGTTACTTTGTCTGGATGTGTATTTCGAAGAATGTCAGCCAGTATCCAATTTGCAAGTAGGGTAAGCTGTAATCCATTTGGTGCTTCCCCTACTTGTAAAATATAAGCATCTGTTAGCACCTTAACGGCTTTATTACGGAACTTTAAGTCTGGAATTGGTACCATACTAATGAGGCGTGAAACCATCACCTTAAAGGCTGTAGTATAATTACCAAGGAACTTGCCGTCATAATATTCCAGACTAAGAACTTCTTCTTTAATTTTCGGAAGGTTGGCTGGATCAATACCATGCTGATAAAAGATTCGATTAATATTTATATTATTATTTGCCCTGTTCACCAGGCAGGTCCCCTTTATATGCTTCAACAATTTTTTTAAAAGATGCTTTTATATGTTGTTGAACTGCCTGTTGAGAACAACCCAGTATTTCCGCCGCTTCCTTTTGTGTATATTCACGCTTGTACACTAAATTAATTATTTTCTCTTGTTTTTCTGTTAATCCCGCCTTTTCATAGGCCCGTAAATAATCAATTAAAATGTCGCTTGCGTCATAGCCTGAAGAAGTGTATCTAAGCGAACTTAATTGGTTTATATTCGAAAGAACTCCTTGAAGCTCCTTCGAGGTATCCATTTTAAATTTTCCTATCCCCATAATATTACCCCCTTGATTGCTGATTTGATGGCGATACCCCACCATTTCCTAATACTTCCTTCTATTGCTACTCTATCTTTTAATGTCGTGGTAGCTGAAGGCTTGTTACGGCTTAGACTTTTTCTGGGGAATAAAAAAACACCAATGTATATAACATTGATGTTTTTTTGCTGCTAGACTTCTTCACTATCTCTATTCGTTAGACTGCACCCATGCTGGGCCCACAGCAAATAAAACCTTAGGTGAATTTTCATCCTAAGGTTTTAAAATTTATCAAAATTGAAATTTTACCATTAGTTTACTTCTATTTCTCTAACCTTTATTGGTGGTAGTGTTTTTTCTAAATTACTTCTTTTGGACTCATACCATTGGGGCAGCATAAGCTTTTCACCCATTTCATCATATGCTTCGTCAATCATAAAGCCTGGGCCGTTAGTGGCTATTTCAAAGAGTATATTTCCCTTTTCCCTAAAATATATTGAACGGAAATAATTCCTTTCCCTAACTGGTGTAACATCATAACCAAATTCTGCAATATGTTTTTTCCACTCTAATTGCTCTTGATCATCTTCTACCTGTATGGCTATATGATGCACCGTACCTATACCTATATCGCCGGTTCCCTGGGAAGTAATGCATACATCAATTATATTTCCTATTTCTCCTGAGGTACTAAATCGTATTGTCTCCTTATCTTTTTCTATTTTAGTTAAACCCATAATGTTTTCCAATAGATATATGGTTCTTTCGGTATCACTGGAGTACAATGTTACTCCAAAAAAACCTTTAATGGCTACTTCAGGGGTCACACCGCCAAAGCTCCATCTAACATTGTTGCCTGCCTCACTCTCAACTAATTCCAAATGTAAACCATGGGGATCATGGAAGGATATATGACTTTGGCCAAATTTGTCCTCCAATGAATATTTGATGTTAAACTTTTCTAGTCTTTCCTTCCAAAAGGAAAAACTCCCCTTTGGCACAATAAATGCTGTAATACCCACTTGACCATCACCTATCTTACCTTGGTGTCCATCCAGCCAATTGAAAAAAGTCATTGCAGTTCCTGGTCTACCTATATCATCTCCAAAATATAAATGGTAGGTTTCAGGATCATCAAAGTTGACGGTTTTTTTAATGAGCCGCAGTCCTAAAATTCCAGCATAAAAATCTACATTTTCTTGTGGGTCACCGACAATTGCTGTTATATGATGAATTCCCTTTGATTTTTTTAGCATATTATATCCTCCTTTACCTAAAAGTACGTAAAGCTATTAGTTATAGATATTATACTCCTATAGAGGATTGTTAAACATATTTAGTAAAACTAAAATCCAACGATTTATAAAATCCCCAGAGAATTCTATGCTTGAATTCTCTGGGGATTTTTTGAAATGCAATTTTTTATAATTAAGTTAATTTTAATAATGTTTAAACTAAAGAAAAATTTTATTGCTCTTTATTCGATAAATTAGAATCATATAATTCATTAAACCTATCAAGTGCCATTTGTGTCTTCTTAATAATTAGAGCTCCCCTAAAAATTAAAAAAAGCAAAAGTGATACTAAAAACCCTCCAATGGGAGATGTTAAGAACAAAACAGTTTTTCGTGGGATTTCAGGCAAATCGGCTGAAACATACGCAGTATATAAAAAAAACAAACTGGCTACTAAAAATATATAGCTTATTATATTCATGCTCAACTCATCTATTTTATCCAAATTTATTTTTTTGAATTTGCTCAATTTTTCACCTCCTAAGAATAATATAATAGCTTTTATTATAACTTAAGATTCTTTATTTCTTTGATTCAAAACATTTCCATAAATATAAGAATTATAACTTTTTAGGTACTTATACATTATACCATATAATTACATTTTATCTATATAATCTTAATCTATAAATTGTTGTAATATACTTATGGTTCTACGTATCCAATTGAAGTATCAATAGCTATTGTACTTGTTGCTTCATCCCGGGAGTTTGACAGTTGAACATTTCAAAACCATTTTAAAAGCTTGAAAAGGCTTATTTTTTTTGTGTTTTTTTCATTTTTGTATAGCGCACTTTA
>NZ_FMUS01000041.1 GCF_900101495.1 Alkaliphilus peptidifermentans DSM 18978 | reverse complement strand
AGAAGCTGCATAATTAGTTTGGCGTAGCGAACTATTTACATTGAGTGTGGGTATGGTAGGCTTGATAAGAGGCCAATCTTTATTAATTTATAAGATGCCTCAAAAGATTGGAACCATAGCCACAGAGGCTCAATGTCACTAGCAAACGGTTAGTTGGAAATATATGTTTAAGTTGACCCTATAACTAATTACTAGTTAATTGACGGTACCAAATGGTAAAAAATAACTTTAAAAGAATTATATGGACTTTATTAAAAATGATAAATTAGAAAAATTTCAATTAAGTTTGTAATTTTAAGTAAACAGGAGCAATGTACATTTATATGTGTCCAGTTAGGCTATACCACTCCAGTATTACTCAAATAAGAAAAGCAAATTACGCTACCAAAGGTATATATTATCAAGCATTTATTTGTTTATCAACAGGGCTGGAGAGAATTGGGAAAATATGCCTAATTCTTGATTATTATATTAATTCCAATGGTGAATTTCCTGATTTAAGTTATGTCAAAAAAAATATTGGACATGATATAAAATTAATTTATGAGCAATCAATAGCTATTGCGGAAAAACGATCAATCGATTTTAATTTTATGAAAGATTTGAATGGAGAAATTCATCAAGATATCTTGAAAATACTATCAGATTTTGCCAAAGGTGACAGATATTCAAATATTAATATCATTGTTGGTTGTGAACAGAAAAGTGATTCTATTAAAAGATGGTATGAAAATATTGATAAATTTCTTTATGAAATGCATGTAACAGAAAAGAAAAAGAGAAGAATTTTACAGAACGCAGAAATAATTGATCAGATTACTAATGGCATAGCATTAGTACGTCATATTTCAGAAGACGGCAGTATTCTGGGAAATGTTGCATCTGCCAGTTTTCAAACTGGAATGTACGAAGCGGTTGCTCCTTATAGACAGCTTTATGTACTTCAAGTAGTAAGATTTTGGGTTGAGTTAATACGTGCACTCCAATATGAAGCTATGAAGCTTGGAAAAGAAGACATTCCATTCTTTAGCGAAATATTTGGACTGTTCTATAATTCAGACCAATATTTTAGGTCAAGGAAAACATGGGATAATTGGTAAAGAGTATAAATATTTTGATTTAGATAGTATTATTGGAGCATGAGCCATCGCATAACAAAAGCATTTGCATAAAGGTGCTGGAAGCCCGTGTCAAGAGAAGGGTCAGAGCACCACATCCCTTCACCGGGAGCGAAGCTCCACCAAGGGGTAGGGTCAAGGGGGCCGGTTCAGGGACGTCGTAAACACGAATCGTTCTCAGAAACCGCACGCTAAGATGCTGCATCCTGCGGCGGTGGATTGCATAAGCAGAGTTTAAGAATTATTATTAATTCAAATTGGCAGTAAAATTAGCTAAAAGATTTGAAAATAATGAGGAGTGATAATGTGAAACCAGTAATGTCGTGTATATTAAATCGTAGGAGTGTTCGAACATATATACCACAGGAAGTAAGCGTGGATGATATAATGCAATTATTAACTGCTGCTAGTTGGGCTCCATCTGGGAATAATTTGCAGCCATGGAAATTCTCTGTGGTAGTGAATAATAAAGACTTAATCAAAGAGGTATCGTCTCTTACAGTGTTTCGTAATTGGGTACAAAATTCATCTTGTTTAATTGCAGTGTTCCTTGATACTAAAATAGCAAATCCCAAGATAGAAAGTGCTCATTTGAAACATATACAGTCGATTGGGGCTGCAATACAGAATATATTACTTGCTGCAAATGAGTTGGGTTTAGCTACCTGTTGGATTGGAGAAATACTAAAAAATGAAGATCAGGTACGGGAGTTACTAGGAGTTTCAGATGACCTGCAATTAATGGCTGTTATATCTGTTGGCCATTCAAATAAAAATAGTTTAAAATCCAAAAGAAGAGATATTTCTAAAAATATTATAAGTTGGTTATAAAAATTAAGCAAAAACTTTGTTATGATGAAATCATATTTACATAATGCGCTGTAAAGTTCAAATGATAAGTTTAAGGGTGACGTCCTGTCGCCCTCTGAGTCACGGGGCATAATCCGTCGCCTAACAACAGCTTCACACAAGGACTCGATAGTATATGCATGAAGTAGGTCTCTGTAGATTGAACATGAAGAAGGACTCGCCACATTCCTTTACCGGGTGCGAGCACCGCCTTCGAAGAAAGGCTCTGCGGGTCCGGTTCAGGAACATCGTAAACACGGAGACGTTAGTTGACACCACAATATCGGGGGAGTGCATGGGGTCAATTTGGCATAGACTAAAAATAATTAAGAGGGGTGTATTATATGTTTAGAATAGAAGCATACACTAGTGAGTCACAAATAGAACATATTGACTTGATTTTACCTATCATACAAAATCAGATGGAGTTTATTGGGTCATCTAAATCTTTGGAACAAACTAAGCAGGCATTATTGAATGCAATGAAACCTGTTAGTAGAGCTGTACTTTTTATTGGATATAATGAAAGCGATGCTCCTATATCGTTTGCCTTCGGAAATGTAGGTGTAGGATTACAAGCAGGAGATTATTTTTGGTTGAACGAAATACACGTTGATGCATCTTGTAGAAGGACTGGATATGCCTCAACATTCTTATCATGGATAGAAAATTGGCTAAAGAAGAAAAACATATATTACATTGCAACTATGACCGGAGAGAAAAATATTGCTTCACAAAAATTATTTAAGAAAAATGGTTTTGATCTAGATAATATTATATGGATGGATAAAGAGCTAAATCAAGAGTAATCAATAAAATATTGATATTAAATCCTTTGGGGTCCAGTTCGAAGGCATCGCAAATGCAATACGTTATATAAAATCGCGCGCGAAGACCGCCACGTCCTGCGGCGGAATTTATAAAGATGCTTTAGAGATTTTGATAATGTACAAAAGTTTAGCATTGGAGGAATTTTATGAAAAGGAAAGACTGGTGTTTTAGGGATGAAAAATCCATATGTAATTTTAGAAGCGTAGGCGTTTTGATAAAAAATAACAGAATGCTTGTTCAATGCGATAATAATGAATATGCTTTGCCAGGTGGTCATGTTGCAATTGGGGAAACTTCTGAAGAAACTCTTATTAGAGAGTATAAAGAAGAAACTGGAGCAGATATTTTTTGTAATCGTCTTATATGGGTAGAAGAAACTTTTTGGAAATGGGGAAGTCGAGATGCACATGGAATTGCTTTTTATTACCTTATTTCATTAAAAAACGACGCTGATATACCAGATGACTCCTTTGTTTCACAGAAAGATAACTGTAATATAATGTTAAAATGGGTGTCGATTGAAGAGATGAAGCAGTTAACTATCTATCCATCTTTTATTAAAGATAAAATCGAAAATATTTCGGATGGTATAGAACATTTTGTTAGCCTTGAATAGTGTGATTAAAAAGAATAATTTTTGAACTTTAATCTGATGTGATGGGAATAGCATTCTTTGATAAAAGACTTTGGAACTTAGTATTAAGTATAACAGCATGTTTACGGGAGATGCCGGAGGCAAGGTCAGTGAAACTTGATCCATAGACATAACGTAAGAAGGGTCAGCGCACCACATCCCTGCACCGGGAATGAAATTCCTCCAAGACGGTCTATCTTTTGGGTCTGGCTAGAGACGTCACAAACACGAGACGTTATAAGACATGGCTATAACGTGGCAGATCTCTGGGGTCTGCTTGAGAAAAACCAGGACATTGTATAACGGTAGAATAATGTGAAACAAAGAATGTTTATAATAAATAGATGATTTCGGAGGATAAAAGTATGTATGAGATTAAGAACTTGACTAAAACACAGGTTAGTGATATTGAAAATAAGTTAGAAGAATATGATAATAAGTTTTTGCCAAAACCATTAGATGGATTTGTTCAGATTGGTGCATTCGATAATGGGAAATTGATTGGTGGAGTAGATGCATGCATGACTTCTTTTCGTATTCTTTATGTTTCAACTGTTTTCGTAGATGAGGAGTATAGGAGGAAAGGTGTAGGTAAGCTCTTGATGGAGCAGTTAGAACAAAGAGCAAAGGAATTGGGTGCAGATATGATTCGATTAGATACATTTGACTGGCAAGGTCGAGAGTTTTATAAATCTATAGGGTTTAAGGAAGTTGGACGATATGACACTGAAGAGTTCTCTGAACACTTCTATTTGAAAATAATTCAATAAAATCAGCTTAGAATAATGATAGATAGAATGATGATTCAAGTTTTAGCTTAAACGAAAATAATTAGAGAAAATACTTCACCACATCTTATACAATGTGTTTGCACAAGGGTGCTGGAGGGCCGGCTTTTGGCGAAGGGTCAGCGCACCCCTTCTCGCTAACCGAGTCAGTCGCTGCATCAGCCGACCCAGAGGAACCCTGGCATTACCAGCTCCTTGTAAGTTCGAAGGCGTCGCAAATGCGAAACGTTATCCAAAATTGCTAAGTTTAATTATAAAAAAATTGCAAGTGATTTTAGCTAGCAAGAGAGGTGAAGAAAATGGAGAACATTGTTAAATTAGAAGATATAATTGAAGGATTAGAAATCCAATCTGATGAAATGAGAGTATTTTTAAATCTTAGAAATGGAGAGGTAATAACTATATCAGATGAAGAAATTAGAGCTGCTGAAGATGAAGCACTAATAGAGGAATTCCCAACTTGGTAGCAAGATAACATTAGAATTGCTCGAGAAATTTTGGAGGGGGACTATTTTATACTATTGCCTTCTCAGTTTGATATTAATGAATATTGCATAATGGAAGAATTTTGTTTGGAAATAGAAAATGATAATATTAGAGATGGTATGTATAATTCTATAAAAGGAGGCGGGGCTTTTCGAAGATTTAAAGATAAAATAAGAAGATATGGACTAGAAGAAAAATGGTATAAGTATCGTGATGAAGCAATTAAAAAAATTGCAATTGAATGGTGTGAAGAAAATGGGATACCATACAAATAATACTTATAAAAGCAAAGAGAGTTGATTTTTATGGATAAGAACAAAAAGAACCAGATATGGATAGAAGCAAAGAAAAAATGTCGCCTTAACGAAGATACAATAAGAATGGCTAAAGAAATGGGATTAAACCCCAAAAGCTTAATGAAAAATATTCCAAATGAAAAACAAAAATGGAAGGCTCCTGTACATATTTGGATACAAGAAATGTACAAAAAGCGCAAGGAAAAAGCAGCTAAAAAAGCAATGTTGAAATATAAAGAAAATGAACCTAAAGAGTAATAATAGAAAATAATTGTGAAAGCCAGCATTAACCGCAGATCGGATAACACTGTATTTGCATAAAGGTGCTGGAAGCACGTTTTGGGGGTAAGTTCAGCACCACACTCTTCTCACTGGGTGACAAGCACTTCAGGGGATTTACCATAATGATTCCAAATAAGTCTTTTGAGTGTTGTACTATAGCCTCGCAGAACCAAATCCATTTTCATTTTTTCTAATAACTTAGACAAAAAAGCTCCTTCATAAAATATTTTTAAATACAATATCATCGTAAAGGAAAAAGTAAAAGAATGTCTAATAGTTTATTTAAAGGGAAAATATGGTTTTAACAGCCACCGCGATAAGCGGTTTAGTTCAACAATGTTTTGGCGATTAGGCATAGTTTACCAATACACATATGTAGAATATTACGAAGTACAGATAATTCATTTCAAGAGGGATAGGAGCGAAATTATATGATATATAACTTCAAAGAATTTGAATCACAGAAAATTATAGAACATTTTGGTGATGCCTTTTTTGATAAAGTACAAAATGACATTGAATTTTACTCGAATAAATGGGGAATAGAAATATTAGAATTAGTTGATTACTTTTCGGTAAACTGTATTTTTAAATGTAGTTCAAAAAAATTTGGTGATTCTATTTTAAAAATAAATAGACCTTGTAGAGAAGTTTTTACAGAGTATAATACACTGCGGGAATATAACGGTAAACGTTTTTGCAATGTTTTTGATTCTGATATTGAGAATGGTGTTATTTTGGAAGAGTGTATTAAACCAGGTATACGTTTGAGAGACGAACAATCATTGGAAAAACGTTTAAATGTATTTTCAAATTTATTTAATGGTCTCCATATAGAACCTGAAAATCCCAGTATGTATCCGACTTATATTGAATGGGTAAGCAGAATAACCAAATACATGAGTGGTCGTGACGATTATAAAGAATTATACTTATATATGAAAAAGGCAGAAAACATTTGCTTGCAAATCAGTCAATCATATAATAGAAAAATGCTATTGCATGGCGATTTTCATCACGACAATATTTTGTTGAATGATGATGGGGAATATAAAATTATTGACCCCAAAGGTGTTGTGGGTGACCCGATATTTGATGTGCCACGATATATTTTGAATGAGTCTGAAGAAGGCATTTCTTCTGAAAAGTATTATGAAAAAATATGCACTATAATTAATTCTTTAGAAACAAGCCTAAGCATTCCGAAGAAGATAATCAAGCAATGCTATTTTATTGAAATGTCAATGGCGAACTGTTGGGATGTCGAAGATAATGCTAAGCCAGATATTCAGAGTGTTATTATGGCAGAAAATATCATGAAATCCTCGTAATTGCTAAACAAAAAATGAGTTGTTCTTAAATTTGCATTGTTTATATAATGCGCAGTATTATATATAGATTTGTCCAGCTTTGACTCCGCCGTACGGCTGGACCGGTTGGTACATCGCACAACACTGTGTTTAACGCAAGGGTGCTTGCAGGCACGTTTTTAGGGAAGGATCAGCGCACCACATCCCTTCACCGGGAGCGAAATTCCCCAGGGGGCAAGGTCAAGTGGGTCCGGCTCAGAGACGTCGTAAACACGGAAACGTTCTACGACATATCGTGCAAAAGTCGCGCCATCTTTGGCGCGGATGAAAATGATTTGTCGTATTCCTTCGAATTTGTAGGAGATAATGAACAACAGATTATTTATATAATGATAAAAAATAATGCGCCGTATGTTAGGGGGAGGAATTAATAATGCTTAAAAAAGTACCGACTAATGAAGAAATGATTGCTTTGATTGGACAACCGTTATTTAAAGTCTGGATTGAACTGAGTAATTTGATTGAATCAAAATATGATATGGAAAGGCTTTGGAATAGTGGTGGCAAAAGGTGGACATACGAGTATAAATATCGCAGAGGCGGTAAATCTCTATGTGCTTTATATGCTAAAGAAAATGTTTTTGGTTTTATGATTATCTTTGGCAAAGATGAAAGGGCCAAATTTGAAGCAAATAGGAACAATTATTCGATAGAAGTACAGAGAGTTTACGATGAATCTACGATCTACCACGATGGAAAATGGATGATGTTTGAATTGACTGATACATCACTATTTCCAGAGATGGAGAAGTTGCTGCTAATTAAGCGAAAACCTAACAAGAAATAGCTTTCAACTTGTTGATCAGATTATGAGCATGATACGCAGTTAATTGATTGATTCTTTATTCTTATTTTCTGACTTGGTGATTTTGGTGGTGATATAAGAAGCTCTATTAATTTTATGCTCAAGAATTGGAGGAGAATATATACATGATTATTTGGTTAAACGGTGCATTTGGCTCCGGAAAAACAACATGCGCATTTGAATTAAATCGAAGGCTTCCAAACTCTTTTATCTATGATCCGGAAAATATTGGGTATTTTATCAGGAAAAATACACCAAAGGAAACCCAAAGGTCTGATTTTCAAAACCATGAACAATGGCGGTTCTTTAATTATGAAATGCTAAAGTATATATCTCACGAATATGCAGGCACCCTTATTGTACCCATGACCATAAATAACCGCCAATACTATGAGGAAATAATCCAGCGACTCATGGATGACGGTGTGGTTCTAAAGCATTTTATTTTATATGCAGATAAAGAAACGATATTAAAACGATTGAATATGCGACTTGAACGGGGCGACACTTGGGCAAAATCTCAAATTGACCGTTGTATCGAGGCCTTTAACAATGATATTACTGAAGAAAAAATTATAACAGACAACAGAAGCATTGACTACATTGTTGAAGAAATTGCAAATAGAAGTGGCATAAATCTTTTACCTGATAAAAGAATCTATCTAAAAAAGTTAATTGATAGAGCGGTAATATTAATAAAACATATACGTTAATGGAATATCCAAATTAGAAGATACAGAGTTTGTGAGTGTAGTATATCTATACTAACAAAAAGTAGATATGGTCAAAATGAATTGCAGCTATTCAATGATACTTCACATTTATATGAGTTGATCCAGAGATAGAAATACATCGCATATTCTTTTATAAACTCCTAAAGGAATAGAGTTTGTTGAAAAGGTGGGAGAGAGAATGATATCTAAAAAGAGGTTGAAATTTGCTTATTATTTTGTATTATATTTGACTCTATTCTTTGTATATCAAACAGATGTGGCATATGCCAACTCGTCTTGGATATGGCTAACTTCAAGCCCAAAAAAATTGTTACCAATAGCGATAGTATTCACTTTAGTAATTGAATATTTAGGTATTGTGACCTTTGGTAAGCTAAAACAGATGGATTGGAAAAGAATAAAGGTCTTAGGGATAGTTATTGCTGCCAATGTTGCTTCTTTTGTAGTCCCGTATATTATGAGGACATTCATGATGAAAGCAACAGCTTCGAATTGGGTAGACGCATGGAAATCTGCATTCAATGCAGGACCATATTATATTGTATTATTTGGGTACTTATTCATAACCATATTGGTTGAAATACCCTTGGTATTTGGCATATTAAAAAAACATACATTGTCAAATAAGTTTCTGTTTGGTTTAATAATAACTTTAAATGTTATAACTACAAGCATAGTGGCAATTTTAGAAAGAATTTTATATAAAGGTCAATGGTGATAAAATAAGAAATGTAAAAACAAAACTATCTAGAGGGAGAAACATAAATATGAAGGGTATTATTATTTATAAATCAAAATATGGCTCCACTAAACAATATGCAGAATGGTTAAAAGAAGAAACTGAGTTTGAATTATATAATATTACTGAGTTTAACAATAACCTAAATAATTATGATATTATCATCTTAGCTGGCAGTATACATGCTGGTTCTTTTTCATTAAAAGGATTTTTGTTAGATAATTGGACAATAATCAGTAAGAAGGTTACTGCTTTAATGGCCACAAGCGGAGCCAGTAATAATGTTGTTATAAATAATATAATAGAAAAAAGTTTACCTTCGAAAGTATATAATAAAATAAAAATATTTCCAGTAGGTGGACAATACTTATTAAAGAGTATGTCCTTTATAGATAGAAACATTATTAAAATTGTAGCTTTCTTCGCCAAAACTCCTGAAATTAAAAAGGGAATGTTAACTGAAAAAGAGGACTTACATAAGAAAAATTTAAATGAAATAAAAGTTTTT
Source organism: Alkaliphilus peptidifermentans DSM 18978 (assembly GCF_900101495.1). GTDB lineage: Bacteria > Bacillota > Clostridia > Peptostreptococcales > Natronincolaceae > Alkaliphilus_C > Alkaliphilus_C peptidifermentans. The sequence goes on along the minus strand of NZ_FMUS01000041.1, from coordinate 12,970 downwards.
ATAGTAAATGCAATGAATCCCCACTAATTTTATAGCCTTTTAAGAATTATACTATGCCAACTGCACCTGAAGGTCATATTAGATCAAGTGAATATGCTAAGAAATATGGGAGTACAGATCTCAAAGATATATTTGAGGATAGTTAAATACAATACTTTATTTATAGACTTCATTTTAGCAATAAATCCAAATTTTGACATAAATTCTCCTGTAACCATAAAATAATCAGCCATATCAGCCATTGATATGGTTTTTTTATTTCTATTACTATGGATTTTACTCTTGCAAAACAGAATTTAAATTTTCATTTAGTGTTCTATTTTTTAAAAAACGTGGTATAATATTAACAGAACATATGTTCTGAAGAAGCGAGCAATTAGTATTAGTAATGAATTTAATGCTTAATGTTGAATGTTGAATGAAAAAAACCTATTATTAATTAATAATTTAATTTAGATTTACTTATTAGAGTGGGAGTGAAGAAGGGCATGAAAGAGCGAATTATTATGCATATAGATGTAAACTCTGCATACTTATCTTGGCAGGCTGTGTATAATCTTCAGCAGGGAAGCACCATTGATTTAAGGGAAATTCCATCGGTGGTGGGGGGGTCTCAGGAGGATCGCAGAGGAATTGTACTGGCTAAAAGCATTCCCGCCAAAGCATTTGATATTAAAACTGGAGAAGTTCTGTGGAAGGTAAAGCAAAGATGCCCGGATATAGTTATTGTACCTCCTAACTATACGATTTACATGAGATGTAGTAAAGCTCTTTATGAATTGTTGAATCAATATTTTCCTATTATACAGCGATTTTCCGTTGATGAATTTTTTATAGACTACACAGGAATGGAGACTAATCATGGCACTGCTGTTGAAGCTGCTCATTTCATTAAAAATAAAATTAAAGAGGAGCTGGGCTTTACAGTAAACATTGGAATAGGACGGAGTAAGCTAATGGCTAAAATGGCTGGAGAATTAAAAAAGCCCGACATGGTTCATACCCTATGGCCCCATGAGATGGAAACAAAAATGTGGCCTCTGCCAGTGGAGGAGCTTTACATGGTGGGAAGAAAAACCCATCGGAAGTTAAATCATCTGAATATATTTACCATTGGTGATCTTGCTAAGGCAGATCCCAAGCTACTAATGGATAAGCTTAAGTCCTTTGGTCATTTAATCTGGTGCTATGCCAATGGTATAGAGGAATCTGCTGTTTTTAATGGTTCTCATATTCCAATGAAGGGTATGGGAAATAGCAGTACCATTAAGTTTGATGTGGAGGACAGAGAAACAGCCTTCAAAATATTATTGTCCTTGACAGAATCGGTAGCCTTCAGATTAAGGGAATCCCACTGCTGCTCCAGTGTAGTGGCTATCTCCCTCCGTAACTCAGAGCTCCACACATACTCTCATCAGCGAAAGCTTTTTTCTCCCACCAACGTTACCAACGAAATTTACAGGGTTGTTAAGGAGCTATTTGATGAATGCTGGCAGGGAGAAAAGCTCCGCCATTTAGGAGTTAGGGTTACGGATTTATCGAAGGAGGAGGTAATTCAAACTTCTTTGTTTGATGAAAAGTGTAATGAAAAATATAGAGCATTGGATGAATCTATTGATCAGCTTAGGGAAAAATATGGAAAATACTCTATTATTAGAGGTATATTTGCCGATGGAGAAATTTCTCCGCTCCTTGGAGGTGTAGGAGAAGAAGATTATCCCATGATGAGTAGCATACTTTAAGGAGTGGTTTTCATGAGGCTTTTAAAAAAATCTGTAGAGATGGTGGCATGGTTTGATTATGAAGGGAACACAACACCCGTAAAGTTTAGATTGTTGAACGAGGAAGAGGAAAACACAGTTATCAAGGTAAATAAAATTATTAAACGGGAGCTGGATAAGTTTGCAGGTAACAAAATGATGAAATACACCTGTGAAAGCTGTATTAATGGAGAAATAAAGCTATTGGAGCTAAGATATGAGCTGGAGACCTGTAAATGGTATTTGTATAAAATATAGCTTAAACAGGATAAAAAAATATGAAGTTTAGAGGAATTTGAAGATATTGGTTAACATAACAATATTACGTTAACCAATTCCTTTGTTATTAACATAAAGAAGCAATAATATATATTCTAGTATTGTACTGCTTTAACATTGCTGTGATATAATGGTATATAATAAATAAAATACCAAAGTACAAGAAAAACTGATGAAATTGTAGAATACAATTATTCATCTGAGAACAGGAGTATAAAAATGCCTTCAGATATGGATATGAATGTTAAGAGTACAAAAGTAATAGCTTTAAATTCTAAAAATATTGAATTAATAATAGCAATACAGCTATTGGCAGATAGTAAGCATCATGAATTTGCTAGAGAATGGGCCAATCAAATGTATGAAAAGCTCTCAACAGATAGCTTAAAGATGCTTTCCATTGTGGCTCAAACCTGTCTTCAAGGAATGGAGTTAATTGAATTTGTATTAGAAGGCTATATTTTTGATGATATCGATGAGCTATGCCAGACTATCCTTGACTATGATGGTATTGAATTTTTACATAAGATAACGGGCGAACAAATTGGTATAGAACGAATTAAGGGTATTGTAAATAAAAAGGAAAACTTAAATGATGTGATCTTTGAATTCCCATGGCTTGTTCGTGAAAATACAGGTGCACTTCACCATGCTTTTTTTGAAACCGATGGTTATAAACAAGCCTTCGTTAATCTAATAAAGGAATTAGATAATGATCTTTTCAATAATAAGCTTAAAGAGCTGAAGGAGAAGTATCAAAAAGCAGTGGAGGATATGAGTATTCGAATTATAAAAACAGAAACAAAGGCATTGGTTCAGGAGGTTATAGGTAAGAAGTGGGAGATTAAGGACCTAGAAGAATATTATTTTGTTCCTTCATATTTTATTAGTCCTCACCATTTGATGATATATAACCATAAAAGTATAGTTATAGCCTACGATATGATAAGTGATAGAAGTGCAAAAATTGAAGAAGGCAAAGGCATTGCAAGTGCTTTAAGTGTCATTTCTGACAAAACAAGATTAGAGATATTACGTCATATAATTTCAGAGCCCACCTATGGAAAGGTATTGGCTGCAATGTTAAACCTAACAACTGCAACTATCTCACATCATTTAGAGCAATTGAAGGCAGCAGGCTTTATAAAGGAGCATAAAGAAAAAAATATTAAATACTTCAGTGCCAATATAGAAAAAGTAGATTCATTACTTGAAGATGTAAAGAATTATTTGTATAACAAGTAAATATATATCAGTCTGGAGCCTCCATAGGGGCTTTTTTTATATTGACAATTCATCTGAAGAACTCTATAATATAATTATCTAATAAGATGCTCATCTAATTTGTTCTGGAGGTAATAACTATGAATATGGCATTATTCAAGAATAAAAATTTTAGTCTTTTTGTTTTTGGGCAGGCAACATCTATTTTTGGTGATATATTTTTAAACATCGCTTTGTCCCTATATGTATTAAATTTGACAGGCTCTGCAGAACAATTTGCGGCAATATTGGCACTGGGTGTTATTCCACAAATATTATTAGGTCCCTTTGCTGGTACTATTGTTGACCGTCTTGATAAGAAAAAGACCATCATTTTTTTAGATATAATTAGATGTATATACCTACTAGTTTTATTGCTGGTGACAAGGGGGGAGCTACAGTTAAATACCATATATATTACAGTCCTCTTTTTTTCTTTATGTGATATTTTCTTCGGACCAAGCTTTATAACCATATTTCCATTAATTATGAAGAAGGAAGAGCTTGTTGATGGAAACGCTTTAAAGAATACAGTAATGGAGGGAACAAGGATAGCGGCACCAGTTTTAGGAGCATTTATATTTGGTAGATATGGTTTAATGATCGTAATATTTGTTGATGCTTTAACCTATTTAATATCTGCCCTTTCAGAATTATTTATGAAGCTACCTCTTCTTCAAAAAAACTCAGAGGCTGGTAGATTTATGGATGAGGTGTGGGATGGGTTTAAGGTTTTTCTTAAGGATATTAGGATTACTTCTTTAGTGGCCAATGGGATATTATCCCATGTATTTTTATTTCCATTTTTCCTAGTAGGCTTTCCTTATTTATTAATACAAATATTCGCTGTATCCGAAGTAGCCTATGGAACTGTTCAAAGTATAATGCCGGTTGGATTTATTTTATCAGTAGGGCTGGTATCCCTAACAAAAAACAAGTTAAATCAAGCAGAAAGTATAAATTTTGCTATCGTAGGTATGCTGTTATCAGTATTGTTTGTGGGGCTACTTATAATCCCAAGCTTTGTAGCTTTATTAAAAACCAGTTCACTGCTTACAGTAATATTTTTTAGTTTTATAAATTTTATTATGTTTTTATCCTTTGGCTATTATGGTGTATATTTTGTTTCCTTTTATCAGAGTAATATACCAAATCAGCTATTGGGTAGATTTGGATCAATTTTAATAATGTTATTTGCTGCCGGAAGGTTTATAGGCTTTAAAATTTACGGATATCTTTTTAATCAGGAAGTATTTTTGTACCCTATAGCAGTTTTAGCCATTGGTATGATATTAAAGCTAATTGTTCATATTCCCTTTATGATAAAAGAAAGAAAAATTCAGGATATATCCAATGATTTAGTAAAGGATATATAAATATCTTTTTCCTCTATTGAATATTATAGCTATAATCTGGTAAAATGATTGTTAATATAAATCAAAGGGGATAGTACCATGAAAAGCTTTAATTTAAAAAACGGAAAAAATATGCTCATTCGGAGAGCAGAAAAGAAGGATGCTTCAGCACTAATTGATTACCTACAGGTTATTGCTGGAGAATCAGATTTTTTAACCTTTGGGTTAGGGGAAATAAATATAACCTTAGAGCAAGAGGAAGCCTTTATTGAAAATACCTTGAAGGCTGAAAATGCATTATTTCTTGTTGCTGAAATAGATGGAGAAATTGCAGGAAACTTAAATTTTACTGGAGGGGCTAGGCCTCGGACAAAACAAACTGGTGAATTTGGAGTTAGTGTCTTAAAGGAATATTGGGGCTTGGGAATTGGAAGAGAGCTAATTAATTATTTAATTGATTGGAGTAAAAATACAGGAATTGTGCGAAAAATAAACCTAAAGGTAAGATGTGATAATACAAGGGGTATTACTCTATATGAGGATATGGGCTTTAAACAGGAGGGCTTGATAACAAGAGAATTTATGATGGATGATGTATTCTATGATTGCATAGTTATGGGGATGGAAATTGATTAGTATTTCTCTATACGCTGCAGTCGCTAGGTTTTCTTGCGCCTCGAATCTGTAGCCTTTTAATCAGTCTTCATATTGATGACAAAGTAATATCTATTTATCAAACTCGATTTTTTGTCATCAACCTAAAAACCTCCCAATGGGAGGTTTTCTTAACGATAATTATCAAATTGTAAAGGGAAGGGTAGATCAGCTGATTTTAACAATTGAATTGCTTCCTGCAAATCATCTTTATTTTTACCAGTAATTCGAACTGAATCTCCTTGAATAGATGCCTGAACCTTGATTTTAGAATTTTTTATGGTTGTAGTTATAAGCTTTGCCTCATCCTTTTCAATACCCTGTTTAAGCTTAATAATTTGCTTTACTCTACCACCCAGTGACTTTTCAACATTACCATATTCTAAGGCTTTAAGAGAAATATTTCTTTTAGTCATTTTTGTTTGTAAAATATCGATAACATTTCTAAGCTTAAAGTCATCATCGGCAGATATAGTAATTTCCTCATTACCCAGCTCGATACTAGTATTAGTGTCCTTTAAATCAAATCTTTGGCTTATCTCCTTAGCAGTTTGATTAACTGCATTATCAACCTCTTGAAGGTCCACTTTAGAAATAATATCAAAAGAACTGTCCTTTGCCATATGTATCACCTCTTTCAGAAAGATTGTCCCTTATATTATATCCCTAATTTTAGCAAAATGTCCATAAGCTACACAAAAAAGCATATTATACTTTTGATTTATTAAGCTATTTAGAAGGTATAAATCTAAATAATGTTGAAATAAGTATATAACTAGTAATTTCTATTACATAAATGATTTCAGAATGGAGGATTTTTATGGTGTTTAACAGGTTATTTTGGGGTTTTCTATTTATACTTTTTGACTTTAGGCTTCAAGGCTTCAATGTACTACCAGATATAGTGGGTTATATCATAATATTTTCAACGCTGGCTAGACTGATTGAAGATAGCCCACATTTTGAAAGGGCAAGGAAATATGCATTTCCATTAATATTTTTATCTATATTAGATATTTATGAGGCTCCAACTAATGGAATTAATATTAACCTTGGAGGTTCAAGCTTAATAGTTGTTATTTCTATAATTGGAGCTATTATTAACTTGATGATGGTATATAATGTTTTAAAAGGTATAGGTGAAATGGCAGATGGTATAAAGGATTATGAATTAATGATCATGACAGAAAAACGTTGGCGTTATTATTTATTTGGTCAAGTTGCTATCTTATCAATTGTTCATTTATTTCTATTAATCCCTTTAGCACTTTTTCTTTTCATACCATTATTCATTTATGTAATAATAGTTGGAGTTTTAATACTGGCAATGCTTAAACAGGCGGATAGAAGATTCAAAATGCCATACTAGAAAGCAAAGACACCCCTCAGTAAACAATAGAGGGGTGTCTTTAATAGTTAAAAGTAGTATAAAATCCTATTAAGAAAGACTAGTAGTCTATCAAAAATAAATATAAATAAAACTAATAATATGCAAAAGATATAATTGACATATAAAGAAATATATAGTAAAATTACCATAATAAGGATTTTGAGCTTATGAAATAGAATTATCCAGTTGTTAGAAAAGTGTTTCTTGGCTGAGAGATTAGAATTTACTACAATTATGGGCATTAGTTTTAGTTCAGTTAAGGCTTATTATAGAGACAAAACAGATGGAAGGATGAATACAATGAAAGATGTAAAAAAAGTAAAGAATCTGTTAATTTTAACATTAGTTATGTCATTATTTTTGTTTAGTTTTGTAAGTGCTAAAACAAGCGAGGATGAACTAAATGTAGGAGAGGAAGATATATTCTTTTATCAATGCGTCCACGAGCACCATCAAGGACAAGAATGTGATCTTCCCGCTGATGACCATGGTTTTGTTGAACTGGATATTAATATAGATGATGTAGAAATTATGGCCATAGAATGTAGTCGTTGTGATGGTTATATTACAACTACTCATGTTGGTACAGGTGGCTGGGACTATATTGGTGCTACAACATGTAATACCCATGTTAATTGTGCAATTAAAACATATGTGAGACACCATTACTATGAAGAAAGATGTGGTGGTAAGTGCGCCTATTTAAGAAGGTTTAGTGTACCAGAATACGACTACAAACATAGATAGAAATATTTTTTAATCTATTGTATATAAAAGCCTTTACTGAACTTATCAAAATTATTATGTATAAAAACTCCTTTCAGAATAAGCAATTAATAAAATACACCCCAAAAATAATATTTGGAGGTGTATTTTTATTATTTATTGACATTAGAATTTTCCGAAATTATAATGGAGTATAATTATACATAAATAGGGGGAGAAAGATATGGGAGTTAAGGTGGCAAAATTTGGAGGGACTTCATTGGCCAATGCCAGCCAATTTATTAAAGTGAAAGAAATAATTATGCAAGATAAAGAGAGATGTTTCATAGTTCCTTCTGCACCGGGTAAACGAGATAAGGAAGATACCAAAATAACAGACTTATTGTATCTTTGCTATACATATAGTGATGATGTAAAGCTATTTAATGAATACTTTAATCAACTACAGGGTAGATATATTTCTATAGTGAATGAATTAGAGTTGAATGTTCCTATAAAAGAGATACTTGAGGAAATAAAACAAAAAATACAGGATGGAGCATCTCTAGACTTTATTGTAAGTAGAGGAGAATACATAAATGGTATAATTTTAGCTGAGTATATTGGATATGAATTTATTGATGCAGCAGAAATAATATATTTTAATGAAGATGGCCTTCTAGACCAAAATAAAACCTATACTACAATAAACAAGCTTTTAAGTGAAAATGACAATGCAGTTATACCAGGCTTTTATGGCTCCAATTATAATGGTGATATAAAGATATTCTCAAGAGGAGGATCAGATATTACAGGAGCAATTATCGCCTGTGGTGTAGAGGCTGACTTATATGAAAACTGGACTGATGTATCTGGCTTTTTAATGGCAGACCCATCGATAGTTGATAATCCTCAACAAATCAAGCAAATTACCTTTAGAGAATTAAGGGAGCTTTCATATATGGGGGCAAGTGTGCTGCATGAAGAAACAATATTCCCAGTTTTAAATGCTGGTATTCCAATAAACATACGAAATACAAATGATCCTGAAAATGCTGGAACCATGATAATCAGTTATTCTGACAGTGCTTCAAGAAATGGAATAACAGGAGTTGCAGGTAAAAAAGGCTTTACCATTATTACAATAGAAAAAAACCTTATGAACTATGAGGTTGGTTTTGTTAGAAGGATTCTTACAGTGCTTGAAAAGCATGATATCTATTTTTATCATCTTCCAACTGGAATTGATACTATATCCTTAGTATTGGAGGCCAGTCAAATAAAGGATATTCATTCCTTGGTAAAAGAAATACAAGCAGAATGCAAACCTGATTCAATTGAAATAATACCTGGCATTGCTTTGATTGCCACTGTAGGCCATGGAATGTCATATACACCAGGAATTGCAGCACGACTCTTTACAGCACTGGCAGAAAATAATATAAATGTAAGGATAATAGATCAAGGCTCAAGTGAAATTAATATTATTGTAGGGGTAGAAGAAAAGGATTTAGAGGCTGCAGTTAGAGCTATTTATAACGCATATACAACCAAAATATAAGGCAATATTAATATCAAATATATATTCATCCTTAATATAATAATTCTATGAAAGATAGTAAAAATATTTATATCTACACAGAATATAGGGAAAAAATTAAGGAGGGTGATAAGGTGAAAAAATCAAAATCAATATGGGAAAGAATCCAACCATGGCATATTTTTAGTCTTACACTTTTATACTTGGTTGTAGCTTGGCTTTTATCATATTTTATAGATATAAGAAATATATTTAATCTTCAAAGGTATATACAGCGCTTTGATAGGGGTTTCTTATGGTTTCAATTGTTTAAGGAAGCTCAAATAACTGAAATGCTACAGTGGACCTTCCTAGGTGCTAGTGTTTTACTATGTGGTTTTATATGGGGAAAACTATCTGGAAAAGGCAGTAAATATACTGCTAAGTTTTTTATGTTTTTAGGTATTGGATTAGCCATCATGTTTATGGAGGATGCAGGTAATGTACGTCATAATATAAAAGAATATACATATTTCTTCTTTGGAAGAGGACAAACTGTTGCAACCCTTACAGAGCTGGCATTTTATTCAGTATTGGGCGCTATTATGATGTTTGCAATTATTAAATATGGAACCTATATTTGGCATAGTAAAAAAACAAGGTTTTATTTGATTATAGGCTTTGTTTCCTATGGAGTTATATCAATCGCTTCAGCCACTAGAGACATCAACGATTGGTATTTGAAGACAGGCGATTGGTTACACCAAGTAGTACTAAATAATGCAATGGCCGAGAGGTTCTATGGCTCGGTGGGGTTTTTCTTAATGGATTTTTTAATAGAGGAATCTGTAGAATTAATAGGAGCAAGTGCACTTTTTACAGCATTGTTTTCTTTTCTAATATTTATAAATAATAATGAAGGCTATATTGACAAAAAGTTCAACTTCAAAATATAGTTAATTAAATTGTAGATAATCAAAAGTAATTATTAGCAGAATAATTTTATTTAAAATAGTTGCGTACGCAACTATTTTAATTTATAATGGATATAGTCCAATAAAATAGGAGCGGATTCAATGGAAAATCATGTAAACATAGGTAAATATATATCCTATATATATCGAACAAGCCAAGGTTATATATCTAGAGAGCTGGAGGAATTCGGAGTTGGTAGTGGTCAATACACTATATTATTAACTCTGTATAAAAAGGATGGTATTAATCAAGAAGAGCTTTCAAATATTGTTAAGGTAGATAAAGCAACAATTGGCCGTGCAATACAAAAACTTACAGATGGGGGTTTTGTCATTAGGAAACGTAACCCGTTGGACCAAAGGTCCTACTGTGTTTATTTGACAGACAAGGGATGGGAGCTACAGCCAATGATATATAAAACTCTTTCTAACTGGATGGAAACTTTATTGAAGGACTTTTCAGATGAAGAAATAAATAAAGCCCAAGAGCTATTAAAAAAAATGTTTCAAAATTTGTAATGATAGGAACAATAAATAAGTCAAAATAATGGAGTGATAACATGAATGATCATAGCAAAATACTTGGTAATGAAGCAATAGGAAAGTTATTGTTTAGACTGTCGGCTCCTGCAGTAATCGGTATGATGGTGCAGGCATTATATAACCTTGTTGATACTATCTTTGTTGGAAGAGGAGTAGGGACCATGGCAATTGCTGGTCTTGCCATTGCTTTTCCACTGCAGATGATTTCCTTAGCGATTGCACAGGCAATAGGAATTGGAGGTGCTTCTATAATTTCTAGAAGCATGGGTAGTGGAGATAATGAAAGAGCAGAGAGGGCCATGGGTAATATTTTTAGTCTTGTAATTGTAGTTAGTATTGTGATTACAATTTTAGGATTAGCATTCATGGAGCCTATTTTAATGATATTTGGTGCTACTGAATCAATTTTGCCCTATTCTATGGAATACATGGGTGTAATACTATTAGGAACTGTGTTATTTACCTTTGCTGTGGCTAGTAATAGTATTCTTAGAGCAGAGGGTAATGCTAAAATGGCAATGATTACAATGTTGATATCTGCAGGATTAAATATTATACTAGACCCAATTTTTATTTTCGTATTTAGAATGGGAATAAGGGGTGCTGCAATAGCCACTGTTCTAGCACAAGCAACTACAGCAATATATCTTGTTATTTATTTTGTATCAGGTAAAAGCACATTGAAATTCAAAGTGGAAAATTTGAAGCCTGATTTAAAAATAATTAATGAAACATTTGCCATTGGATCAAGTGCCTTTGCTCGCCAGGTGGCAGGAAGCTTTATGGCAATTATACTAAATAATTCACTGGCCTTTTATGGAGGGGATATAACTATTGCAGCCTTTGGAGTTATAAATAGACTGTTAATGTTTACCTTTATGCCTTTATTTGGAGTTGTACAAGGATTACAGCCTATTGTTGGATACAATTATGGTGCAAAGCAATTTGACAGAGTTAAAAAGACAATAAATTTATCTATTATAGTAACAACTCTTCTTGCAACACTTGGTTTTGTAATGCTTATGGTATTTCCACGATTTTTCATGGAGATTTTTAGTGATGATGTGGAGCTGATAAATCTATCAGTAGGTGCTGTTCGAGTCATTGTATTGGGAATACCCTTTATAGGCCTTCAGGTGGTTGGAGCAAGTATGTATCAAGCAATAGGTAAGGCATTACCTTCCCTAATACTTTCAATGTCACGACAAATATTATTTTTAATTCCATTGGTTTTAATACTTCCAATGTACTTTAACCTTGATGGAATATGGTATGCATTCCCATTGGCAGATATATTGTCAACAGTTGTAACTATGGTATTTATGTCCAAAGAACTACGAATACTAACTAATTCATCAATTCTCGAAAATAGTTAGCTATTAATAGATATGACATAATATACTTTGCAACCACAAATTTCGCTAAAGTAGGCATAAAATGTTGAAATTTCACTATTTCCACGGCAATAATTTTAATGCAAAATATTCTCTAGTTGTGGTAATCTGATATTAAAAATTATTGATATAATAATGAATAATGCATATGTAAATTATTTATAATATTTAACGAAATTAACTGAGTAAAGAAGGTGCAAGCTTTGAGACTTCAAAAATACATTGCAATATGTGGAGTTGCTTCCCGAAGAAGGAGCGAAGTATTAATTGAATCTGGTAGAGTAAAGGTTAATGGCAAAACAGTGACAGAGATGGGCTTTAAAATAGATCCTAATAAAGACACTGTTATAGTCGATGGACGGAAAATAGATGATGATGAAAAGGCGATTTACCTCTTGTTGAATAAACCAAGAGGGTATATTACCACTGCATCAGATCAATTTAATAGAAAGAAAGTAACTGATTTAATAGACTTACCCTATAGAATATTTCCAGTAGGTAGGCTAGACTATGACACCTCAGGGTTACTAATATTAACAAATGACGGGGACCTTACCTACAAGCTAACACATCCAAAATTTAAGGTTGAAAAGGTTTATGTGAGCAAAATAAAAGGTGTACCCACCCAAGCAAAAATCCAGGCATTTAAAAGTGGTTTACAAATAGAAGATTATATAACTGCCCCTGCCAATTTTAAAATATTAAGTACTGATTCCAACTTTTCAACTGTCGAAATTACCATTCGGGAGGGTAAAAATAGACAAATTAGAAAGATGTGTGATGCTATAGGCCATCCAGTCATTGAATTGGAAAGGGTTGCTATGGGAAAAATTCAACTTGGTAATTTAAAATTAGGATCATGGAGGCATTTGAAAGAGGAAGAGATTAATTATTTAAAAAAATTGTAACAAGTTAATTAAATATTAATAATATGTAATTTTATTCTTTTAACAATATTATAATATTGCCAATAACCCAGCATCATAATGCATTTAGTGTAATGTGTTGAGATGGATGGGTTTTTGTGTATTGTACTTTATGTAATTTTAATCATAGAAAATGATTTAACTAGATCTACATTAATTAAATATATAAATATACTTTTGTATATCTTAATAAAAAAGTGTATAATAA
>NZ_FMUS01000040.1 GCF_900101495.1 Alkaliphilus peptidifermentans DSM 18978 | reverse complement strand
CCTGTTCCCATCCCGAACACAGAAGTTAAGCCCTTCAGCGCTGATGGTACTTGGCGGGAAGCTGCCTGGGAGAGTAGGACGTTGCGGTTTAAAAAAAACTTCCTTAAGTATAAGGGAGTTTTTTTATGTCTATAAATAGGGCAGCTTCAACTAATATGTACTTGGCGGGAAGCTTTTTAGCTCAACTACAACTCATTTTTAAATTGTAAAAGTATGAAATGAGTTTTGTATCGCTAACAAAGTGACCAACACAAAAGCAAGCTTTTGGTTGTCTACTCATGGGAGAGTAGGACGTTGCGGTTTAGAAAAACTTCCTTAAGATAAGGGAGTTTTTATTTTTAAGAAGCAGGATTTTTTTAAAGAAAGTAGAAAATATACATTAGGAGTTATTACTAAAGGATGTGATTAAAATGAATGGAAAAATTATAGATATTAACCAATATAGAATAAAAAAAATGAAAAAAAATAAAAGCACAATAAACAATTTAGAGGAAGAAGAAAGAAAAAAAACTTTAAACTTGTTTATTAAAGTATTAGAAACTATGGAAAAAGAATCGTCATTTAAAATGTAAAAAAGCCCTTCTTAATGAATTATTAAGAAAGGGCTTTTTATATATGTATTTTACTTGCTTTTTATATCTATACCACCCATGATGGTACGACAATAGATTTTCAATTGTTTAGAAGAGTTTTCATAAATCTGTTCACTTCTAGTGGAAGATATTATACCTCCAGTAGATCGATCCAATAGTTCTATTCCACCAAGAACAACTGTACCCTGACAATGAACTGTAATATCTTTAGGAACCAATACATCAATGCCGCCCATAACAGCAGTGAAATCAAGTATAGTTTCACCTTCAGGAATATCTGCAATCGTCAAATCCAATTCAATTCCTCCCATTAGAGCTGTATAGGAACCTGCTTCTAACTGCCAAGGTGCATTTTTCCTTTCAATGCCTCCCATTATGGCAAAATTATTTTTACCAACATTATGCTTACCGGTTAAAAGGCTGATTCCAGCTAAAATTATAACTGTTGGCCAAAATAGTCTCCAAAAATAAGATAAGTCAATATAGAACAGTTCTGTATTTCTCCCAAGAAAAACAACACCTAAAAAAATTATAACAATTCCTGATAGCATTTCTCCTTTACTTTCTTTCCTAGAAAGAAAGCTTAATCCCAAAAGAACTAATATGATAGGCCAATAGGTTGAAATTAAACTAGACATATCAAAGCTAGTAATATTCAAATTGTTTAATAAAAATATAATCCCTAAAAAAATAATAAAAATACCGACAATCCATCTTGATCGAAACATTTTTTAATCCTCCCCTAAAAAGTATGTCTATGTATTATATATCACAATTATGCCATTTCTACCATACAAAGAGCAAAAAAATGCAAGGTTTTTTATATAACTTAATAATAATGAAAATGATGTGAATAATCTTCACCTCATTTGATAAATATATTTTTATAAATCGTATCCAAATATTTCCCTAATAATGGCTAAAAAACTATAGAGAGGATTGATTCAATGAATGAATTTTCCAACATATCCATTATTAAAGATTTTGAAGAATCATATAAACAGGGCTACCGTTGCGTATACTATGAAACAGATGAAGCCAATAACTATTTTAACGTTTACTTAAAAAATTTTGAAACAGAAAAAGTTAAGACAATTCAAAGCACAATAGAAGATGGAGAAGTATTCAAACAATATATACGTAGCATTACATAAGAAATTTAAAAAAGTAAAGGAGGAAAAAGTGTGCAAAAAAGTAGTATACCAAAAAAAAATCAGTTTGGATTTTATGAAATTAGACTAGAAAGCATAGGTGGTCTAGGAGCAAATGTAGCAGGTAAGATAATTGCTGAAGCAGGTGTAGTAGGCATGGGATTCAACGGGTCAAATTTTGCAAGCTATGGGTCAGAAAAGAAGGGAACACCCGTCAGCTCATTTATACGCTATTGTGATGAAGATCAACCAATACGAATTAACAGTCCGGTAACAGAGCCTCATTTACTTGGAGTATTTCATGAAAACCTAGCTGCGCGTATACCAATAACTGCTGGAGTTAAACCAGATGCAACGGTTGTTATCAATACTGATAAAGATCCACAAAAAGCAAGAGAATATTTAAGATTAGCTGGAGGCAAGATTTTCACTGTTGATGCAATAAAAATAGCTTATGAAGAAAAAGTAAGAATGAATGTAGTTATGATAGGTGCTATTACAAGGGCTATGGAGTTTGTCGATAAAGAAGTGATGAAGGAGGCAATTAGTGAAACCTTTGGTAAAAAATATCAAAAACAGTTAGAGGCAAACCTTAGGGGGTTTGAGGCAGGCTATAGTCAAGTTGAAGTCATGGAATTTGATGAAGATGGTAGGTTTCCAGTTATATCATTTAAGGAGGTACAAGGTGATTGGGGATATGAAAATGCCCCCATAGGAGGAGTTATAGTAGAAGCTGGAAGTAGTATACTAAAAAACAACCAAACAAGTAGACAAGGGAAAATCCCATTATTTCACCTAGATCGATGTATACACTGCGGTATGTGTGAAACAACATGTCCAGATTATTGTTTTAGCTTTGTAGAAAAGGAAGATTCAAAAACAGGTAAAAATCAAATGTTTAATGAAGGATTAGATTATCAATTCTGTAAGGGTTGTCTAAGATGTGTAGATGTATGCCCTGTTGAAGCTCTAACTGAAGAACTAGAAGCTGAACACGAAATAGATAAAATAACTATAAAACTATAGAAAGAGGGGAAAAAGATGAGAGAACAAGAAGCCGTTTTTAAAAATGGTAATGAAATGGCAGCAATAGCCGCCGCCCATATGGATTTTCATGTAATGGGGTATTTCCCTATAACCCCTTCTACTGGTGTATCGGAGGAATTAAGCTCGTCTAAGGCAGAAGGACTACATAACATAGTCTTAATACCAGGAGACGGAGAACATGGAGCAGCAGGAATTTGCTATGGTGCAGCCTTAGCAGGAGGCAGAGTAATTAATGCTACTTCTGCAAATGGGTTGCTATACGCATTAGAACAGCTTCCTGTGCAGTCAGGTACAAGAACACCAATGGTTTTGAATGTTATAACCAGAACTGTTTCTGGGCCATTAGATATCAAGGGAGATCACAGTGATATAATGTATACCCTAAACACAGGGTGGATTATACTTATGGCCAAAGATCCACAGCGAATTTATGACTTCAATATAGTTGGAACAAAGATTGCTGAGCATGAGGACGTAATGCTACCAGTTATAGTTGGAAGCGATGGATTCTTTACTAGTCATCAAAAAAGAAGAAACTATGTATTCAAAAATAGAGAAAACATCAAAGAGTTTTTAGGAGAATATAAACCTAAATACACTGCAGTAGATCCTGAAAACCCCATCACAATAGGACCATATATGAATGAGCCAGACCTTATTAACAATAAAGTTCAACTAAGTAATGCGATGGATAAAGCATATGAGGTATTACCCAAAATACTAGAAGAGTATGGTAGACTAACAGGAAGGTACTATAACATTTTAGAAACCTATAAAATGGAAGATGCAGAGGCATGTCTTTTTGTTCTTAACTCTTCTTTTGATACAGCTGTGGAGGCAGTCGATATTCTAAGAAAGGAAGGAAAGAAGGTTGGTATTGTATCAACCAATATTTTAAGACCGTGGCCTAAAAAAGAGATTATCGAGATATTTAGAAATGTAAAAGCCTTATGTATAGCTGATAGACAAGAGAGCTATGGTGCAAAGGCTGGTAATATGAGCATAGAGATAAAGGCCACACTTAAGGATGACCCAGAGAACAAAACCCTCATATTCAATCGGATTTACGGTCTAGGAGGCAAGGAGTTTTATGTAGATGATGCGCTAGAACTTTTAAAAGAAACATTAAAAGTATCAGAATCTGGCAAAATAATTAAAGAGTTTGACTATATAGGAGCCTATGAAGGAAATAAGCATTACGAAGAAAAGAAATATGTGAAAGATGTTGTAAGTGACTTTTTTGATAATAAAATTACTGTTGAAAAAAATAAAGAAACAGGTGAATTAATAGTTAAGGGAGTAAATACAAGAAATCTTACAGAAATGCCAAAAAGAATTGCTCCTGGTCATCAGGCTTGCCCTGGTTGTGGAATCTTCCCAAATCTAAATCTACTTACAAAGGGACTAAAGGGATATGTAGTATTTCTATTTCAAACTGGCTGTGCCATGGTTGTTACAACAGGATACCCCTATACAGCTTTTAGATCAACCTATATACATAACCTTTTTCAAAATGGCGCGGCAACATTAAGTGGAGTAGTTGAAATGTTTGAGGAAAGAAAACGGAGAGGTGAAATAGATAAGAATTTAGAGATAAACTTTGTCATGGTCAGTGGTGATGGTGGAATGGATATTGGTATGGGCCCTGTTATAGGGACTGCATTAAGAAACCACAACATGATAATATTTGAATATGACAATGGCGGATATATGAATACTGGATATCAATTATCTTATACAACACCTCATTTAGCGGAGAGTAAAACCTCAATCGTTGGACCATCCTTTGCTGGGAAAAGCACCTTCCAGAAGAAAGGCGGAGTTAGCACCTTTCATAAGGATACCCCAATGATAATGGCAGGAACCCATATTCCATACATAGCAACTGTAGCAGAATCCCATACTGTTGATTTTGTTAAAAAAGCCGCTAAGGCTCAGTATGTTGCAAACAATGAAGGGCTAGCGTATGTTAAAGCAATTTCTGCATGCCCATTAAATTGGAAGAGTCCACCAGAAGAGCAGAGAAGTGTCATTGGAAGAGCTGTGGAAAGCTGTTACTTCCCATTATATGAAGTATATCACGGAATAACTAAGATAACCTATGACCCTGAAAAATCACAGAAAAAAATGCCCGTTTCTAAATTTTATGATAGAATGGGAGTTACAAAGCATTTGTTGACAGAGGAGAACAAAGAAGAACTAGAAAGCATACAAAAGGAAATTGATCGTAGATGGAATAGATTGAAGGCTAGAGATGAACATCCATTACTATAACCTAAAAAGTTTATAATAAAAATGCAAAATAATAAATCTGTTGGAGGTATTCAACGGATTTATTATTTTATATTTTTATTTATTACAAACAGCACTGATTTCTACAACATCCCATTGATTAAGGATTATCATTTCTTGAAGATTTGTGTAATCTTTTATATAATGCTTATAGCTTAACTAATAGAAGGAAAGATAGATGGAGGTAATTTATCATGAAGAAAACACTATTTATTGTTCAAGCATCAGCCATTGCAGCAATATATGCTATACTAACTATTTTGTTTGCGCCATTAAGCTATGGTCAAATTCAGGTGAGAATTTCTGAAGCATTGACAATATTGCCCTTTTTTACACCAGCTGCTATACCAGGCTTATTTGTAGGCTGTATAATTGCTAATATGTTTGGTGGTAATGGAATGATTGACATTGTATTTGGCAGCTTAGCTTCCTTAATAGCTGCATACTTATCCTATAAAGCGTCAAGAAAATGGATTGTCCCGCTTCCTCCTGTTATTATTAATGGAATAATTATCGGCTTTATACTAAACTACCTATATCAACTGCCATTATTAATCTCTATGGTATGGGTTGCCATAGGACAATTAATAGCATGCTATGGGTTGGGATACCCTTTACTACTAACACTAGAAAAATATAAAGATAAAATATTTGTAAAGAAAAATTAATTTGCTGAAGGAATAGGAAAACTAATATAGAAATTTAGAACTACGAAATAAAAAAGGAGGGCTACTATGTTATTAACTAATAAAAGTAAATTAGTTATGCAATCTGTACAAGGAAAAATTCATAATCCTATCGCGTCGTCACCATATCGTATTGGAAGAAATGGATTGGCCCAAGTATTACCTGCAACTGGAGGTATTACATATAATGTTAAGGTAGGAGATTCTTGTATGGGCTGGGTCGGAGATCATATTGAACCTGGAGTAAGTATTAAAAATGATAATTCTTTAGAGAATGGAGCATTAAACTTATTGGCCTGTATAGGAAATGAGGCTAGGGTAATTAGTGGAGAAGCAAAAGGAGCAAAGGGATATGTAACAGGTAAGCACGGAGGAATTGATCATGTATTAATCTATTTTGATGGAGAAGACTTAGAAAAAATGGCTATTAATGATGCAGTTTTAATTAAGTCATATGGGCAAGGTTTAGAAATTGAAGGAATAGAAGAAATAAAATGCATGAATATCGATCCAGTACTATTCGATAATATTGGAGTAATAGAAATTGAAAAAGGAGTAATAGAAGTGCCAGTAGTGACGGAGATACCAGCCTATTTAATGGGCTCAGGTATTGGTGGCAGCACGGCTTTTTCTGGAGATTATGATATTATGACAGGTGACAAATCAGCCAACTTGAAGTTTGGTATAGAAAACCTCAGATTTGGGGACCTAGTTCTTTTAAAGGATTGTGATAATACCTTTGGAAGACAGTATTTAAAAGATTCAGTATCAATAGGTGTGGTTGTTCATAGTGACTGTATAAAATCAGGACACGGACCAGGAATTACAGTAATAATGAGCTGTAACACACCAAAAATAAAGGGAAAGATTAATAAAGAAGCAAATATAGTGAATTATATAAAGTAATTTAAATTGTTCATATAGATAGTAAGGATATATTTAATTAATACAAGGAGTCTATCCCCCAAAATGTGAAAACCTCTTAAATGGTGTAAATAATTACTACCAAATAGGAGGTTTTTTATATATGTACACGTATAAGAGTTGAAAAATCTCAGAAATTAAAACTCAAACATATCTCTTTTGGGGAACAAGCCAAATACTCCTCCAGAGTGAATAAACAAGAGGTTTTTTAACCCTATAAGACTTCCTTTTTTTATCTCTTGGCTTAATCCATACATTGCTTTACCGGTATAGACAGGATCTAAAATTATCCCTTCCATAGCTGAAAAATTATAAATAAAGTCTAATTCTTTTTTATCACTTAAAGCATAGCCTCTACCCACATAGCCATCTATAATTTCTATATCATTCTTTTGATAAAGAAAAGGTTCATTTAAATAGAGGCCACTTTCCTCTAAAATACTAATGACTTTGTTTTTGAAGTATTCTGCATTATCACATACATTGATACCAATGATTCTTTTGCCATACTTATAGAGTGTATTTGCAAGGAATAACCCTCCATATGTACCCCCTGAGCCTACAGCAACAACAATTCCATCAAAAATAATACCCATTTCTTCCTCCTGCTGCTTTATTTCCTCCATGGCTTTAAAATATCCAAAGGTACCGATGCCATTTGAGGCACCTTCAGGAATAATATAGCCTTTACTTCCAGACTTACTTATTTCCCCTCTAATGTTTTCCATAATTTCATTTCTAGCTGTTGCATATTCTTTAGATGAAATTAATATTATTTTAGCTCCCAAAAGCTTATCTAAGAAATAGTTACCTTCTAGTTGAGGGGTCTCATCACTTCTTAATACTAATACCGCCTTCATTCCTAGTCTAGCGGCAACGGCTGCGGTGGCCCTGGCATGGTTTGACTGAATTCCGCCACAAGTTATCAAAGTATCACAGCCACTATCAAGGGCCTCTTTAACAGCATACTCCAACTTTCTTACTTTGTTTCCAGCGATTTCTGTGCCTGTTTGATCATCTCTTTTTATATAGATATTTATGTCCCCTAGATTTTCTGAAAACCTTTCTAGCCTTTCAATTTTTGTAGGTAAATTAGCTAAATTAATACTATCTGGCAATCTCACTAGTCATTTCCCCCTTATTGTATTAAGTTTTATCTATATCATTATTATAACTTTTTATTTAAAAGATTTTACATTAATTTTAAAAATTTCTTTAGTTAAATGAGTTTTATATAAACATTACCTTTAGCGACTCTAGGCAGTTGATCTAGAAGACATAAGGAAAATGCTTCTGTCTAATAACTATAATGAAAAATTTAGATAATATATTCATTAGATTCCGTGAGGAACGATTGACACATTACTAAATGTTTAGTAAATTATATACTATATAATCAATTATTCTTAGGAGTTTAAATTATAAAAAAACCTTAAAAAATACCTTATGAGGAGGTCAATATGGACGTTAAGAGTTTAAAAAAGGAATTTAGGCATGTTTTTTATGGAAATAACAATCATGTACTTTCATTCTTTGCGCCAGGGAGAGTGAATTTGATAGGTGAACATACTGACTATAATGGAGGTTGTGTTTTTCCTTGCGCCTTAAGCTTTGGAACCTATGCAGTTGCAAGTAAAAGACAGGATGATAAGATTAGGCTATACTCAAAAAACTATGAAGGTTTGGGAATTGTTGAAGTAGATATTAATCAATTGGTATATAACAAGGAACATGATTGGGCTAATTATCCTAAAGGTGTGGTTAAAATCTTTAAAGATGCAGGCTATAAGATTTCAACAGGCTTTGATATGCTGTATTTTGGCAACATTCCCAATGGAGCAGGATTATCCTCCAGTGCTTCCATTGAGCTGGTAACAAGTATTTCTCTAAAGGTTCTATTCGATTTAAATATTGATAGACTTGGCATGGTAAAATTATCCCAAAAAGCAGAAAATGAATTCATTGGAGTAAATTGTGGAATTATGGACCAATTTGCATGCGGCATGGGGAAAAAAGATCATGCTATTTTACTGAATACCAATACACTTAAGCACGACTTTGTGCCGTTAATATTAAAGGACATTTCAATAATAATCGCAAATACCAATAAGAGACGTGATTTAGCAGCATCTAAATACAATGAAAGACGTAAAGAAAGCGAAGCTGCATTAAAGGATCTACAGAAAAAGTTAAGTATTAATACATTAGGAGATCTTTCAGAAGAGGAATTCGAGGCAAATAAAAAATTAATTATGAATGAGGTTTATAGGAAGAGAGCTAAACATGCTGTTTACGAAAACCAAAGAACTATTAACGCTGTTGGAGCTTTACAAAATAGAAATATAGAGGAGTTTGGCAAGTTAATCAATGAATCACATATTTCTCTAAAGGATGATTATGAAGTTAGTTGTTTGGAATTAGACATCTTAGTTGAAGCAGCATTAGAGTATGGTTCAATTGGTTCAAGGATGACAGGGGCTGGCTTTGGTGGATGCACTATTAATCTAGTTTATAATAAAAAAATTGAGGAATTCGTTGATAAGGTTGGAAGGAAATATCAAGAGAAAACGGGAGGCAGAGCAGATTTTTATGTAGCTACAATAGGAGATGGGGTTAGACAAATCTTATAATCCAAGTAAGTAAAGATTAAAGGAGGCTAATGATTATGGCTGTTTTAGTATGTGGAGGGGCAGGATATATTGGCTCCCATTGTGTTTACAAATTAATTGACAGGAATGAAGAAGTTATAATAGTTGATAATTTACAGACCGGACATTTAGGAGCAATTCATAGTAATGCAAGGTTTTATCAAGGAGACATTAGAGATAAGGAATTTCTACAGAGGGTATTTAATGAAAATGAAATAGATGCAGTTATGCACTTTGCAGCCAATTCATTGGTAGGTGTAAGTATGAAGGAACCCTTAGAGTATTACAACAACAATGTATATGGCACTCAGATACTGCTGGAAACAATGAAAAACCATAAAGTAGATAAAATTGTGTTTTCTTCTACTGCCGCAGTATATGGAGAACCAGTAAACATTCCTATTATTGAACGCGACAGAACAGAGCCTACTAATCCATATGGTGAAACTAAATTAACAGTTGAAAAAATGCTGAAATGGGCAAGTCAAGCCTATGATATGGGATATATCTCTCTTAGATATTTCAATGTAGCTGGAGCTCACCAGAATGCTCATATTGGAGAAGATCATAGTCCAGAAACTCATTTAATCCCTTTAATTTTGTCTGTAGCCTTGAACAAACGTCCCAATATCATGGTTTTTGGGGACGACTATGATACTCCAGATGGAACCTGTATTAGGGATTATATTCATGTAATGGATTTGGTGGAGGCCCATATTCTAGCGTTAAACAAATTGCGTCAGGTAAAAGAAAGGACTGTATATAATTTAGGAAATGGAGAGGGTTTTTCTGTAAAGGAAGTAATTGAAGCAGCAAGAGAAGTAACAGAACATCCAATACCAATTGTAATTGAGAATAGAAGATTAGGGGATCCCTCAATACTAATTGCTTCAAGCGAAAGAGCCAAAGAAGAAATTGGATGGAAGCCAACATATACTAAAATAGAGGACATAATTGAATCAGCTTGGAAGTGGCATAAAAATAATCCCAACGGATTCAAAAGATAGAGGTGGAACGAATTATGAATATTTATAAGGAAATAAAGCGTCTTGTAAATTATGGAATTAGGAATAATCTAGTAGAAGAAGCGGATGCTTTCTATAGGATTAATAAAATATTAGAAGTGCTGGATATAGATGATTTTGTAGATGTAGATATAGAGGAAGAAGTGCTTGATAATCCTCAGCCTATCCTAGACAATTTATTAGATTATGCATTTATAGAAAAAAAATTAATGGATAATACATCCGTAAATAGAGATTTACTAGACACAAAGTTGATGGACTGTATTATGCCGCTACCTAGTCAAGTAATTAGTAAATTCTATGAGGATTACAATGTAGCACCAACTATGGCAACAGAGAATTACTATAAAATATCTTTGGCATCAAATTATATCAGACAGGAGAGAATAAAAAAAGATATTAGCTGGGAAATCAACACTGAATATGGGAGTCTAGATATTACGATTAATCTCTCTAAACCAGAAAAGGATCCTAAAGCTATTGCAATGGCAAAAGAAGAGAAATCAATGGGCTACCCAAAATGTTTATTGTGTAGAGAGAATGAAGGTTATAGAGGGAGGATAAATCATCCTGCAAGACAAAATCATCGAATTATACCATTAACACTGAATAATGAGAAATGGTATTATCAGTTTTCTCCCTATGTGTATTATAATCAGCATGCTATCATTTTTAAAGGAGAACATGAGCCTATGAAGATATGTAGGGATACATTTACAAGGCTCTTAGAATTTGTAGAAAAGTTTCCCCACTATTTTATAGGCGCAAATGCAGATTTACCAATTGTAGGAGGGTCCATCTTATCCCATGATCATTTTCAAGGAGGAAATCACAGATTTCCAATGGAAAAAGCACCATTACTGATGTCAATAAAAATAAAAGGCTTTGATGATGTAGAGACAGGTATAGTTAAATGGCCTCTTTCAGTAATTCGCATAAGAAGCAAGAGCATAAATAGACTAATAGACCTTAGTGAGGTTATTTTAGATGGATGGAGAAATTATTGCGATAGGGAGGTAGACATAATTCCCTGCACAAAAGATGAACCCCATAACACTATTACACCAATTGCACGGTTTAAAGACAATAAATTTGAAATAGACTTAGTGTTAAGGAATAATAGAACTAATGAAAAGCATCCCTTAGGAATTTTCCACCCCCACAGTGATTTGCATCATATTAAAAAGGAAAATATTGGGCTTATTGAAGTGATGGGTTTGGCTGTTTTACCCTCAAGATTAAAAAGAGAATTATCCATAATTAAGGAGTGCCTACAGGGTTCTAGCTTTTTTAATGAGTGTGAAGGCATGGAAAACTATGAAAAGTGGTTTATGTATCTGAAGGAAAAGTACTGTAACCCAAATAATAATTTTGAGGATATTTTAAAATATGAGGTAGGTAAAATTTTCGAGAGAATATTATTAGATGCAGGTGTATTTAAGCAGAGTGAAATAGGAATTAATGCTTTTAAGGATTTTCTTAATTCCATATAAAAAATCAAAAGCCTCCTATAATTAGAAAATAACTATTGTAGGAGGCTTTGAATTGTTGACAATAAGCCATTTCAAACAAAAAAATTATTTTTAGTAAACAATTTAGTAAATATTATCTTTACATCAGGTAAATGTTTTAGTAAAATAATAATAAGAATTATAAGAAAATTAAACTAAATGGAATAATTTAAATTAGAAAAGATTATTTATTTGTTCCATTACCAAAAAGGGGGATCATTATGAAAAAAGGGTTTTTGTTTTTATTAATTGTTATGATAACGATTGCAGCTGTAGGTTGTGGCAAAAGCAAAAAAAATGTAATTAGATTCGCAACCTGGGATAGTGCAGAAGTACTTGAAGTACAGAGGGATATTGCAAAGCGTTTTGAGGAGCTTAATCCAGGTGTTAAAGTTCAAGTTGAAGCCTATGCTGATGGTTACTCTCAAAAGTTAGCTGCTGGATTTGGAGCAAAAAACCCACCAGATGTTATGTACATGTGGGATTTCCCAACATATAGCGCATCGTTAGAATCCCTTAACCAGTATATGGAAGAAGACCAGTCCTTTAAAGCAATATTGGCTGATCTATTTCCAGGTATAATCAACTATAGCACAATAGATAACCAAATTTATGGCTTGCCAGTAGGCTATACATCTCATGTTATCTACTACAATAAAGCTATATTCGATGAAGCAGGCATTCCTTATCCCACAAATGATTGGACATGGGATGAATTTAGAGAGATAGCAAGAAAAGTATCAGATCCATCAGTGGGACGTTATGGCTTTGCAGTACCTACGCAACCAGATCCCTATGACTTTGAACAATTCCTATGGACCGATGGTACCGCCTACATTGCGCCTGATGGTTCTACAGTTGATGGATATCTAAATTCAGAAGCAACAATAAATAGAATGCAGTTTTTTGCTGACATGATCAAGGAAGGATCTGCCTTAGGAGCTCAAGAGAGCATAAGTAGGGCCTTTAGAGGTGGAAATGTTGTAATCCAAGAAAGTGGTATTTGGCCATTGGCAGCTCATATAGAAGCTATTGGAGAGGAAAATCTAGGAATAGTGGGTCTTCCAAGAGCCAGTAAAACTGTACCTGCCAGTAGTGTAATTAATTCATCGGCAATTAGTATGGCAAAGGATGCCAAAAATAAGGAGCTTGCATGGGAATTCATCAAGTTCTATTCTTCTCCAGAGGCTGTTAAGATGAGGGCAAAAACAGACTTGCCAGTATTAAAAAGCGTTGCAGATGAATTAGGCTATAATGAAGATCCATTTTATGCTCCATTCTACCAAATGCTAGAAACAGCCGAAAATAATACACCAGCTTTTTTATTACATCCTCAATACAGTAGAATAGCTGAAGAGATTTCAAATGCAATAGAAAAGATATTTGTTGATACCATAAATGGAGAAACCGTTAATGTTAGAGAGATTTTAAACTATGCAGTTGAAGAAAGCAAACAATATTTCACTGATAAATAGATAGCTGGAGAAATTGTATAATTCATTCTTACTTAATTAACAACTATGTCAGTATACGATTTCAATAGATATAAGAGGCGTAGTTTTTAGATAAAGCGATTGTATAATTATGGGTTGTGTAGGGTCAATTCATTTAATTATTCAATTATAAAAAACTACGTTTCTTATTTAAATGAAAGTGAGGATAATATATGAAAGCAAATGTCATTAGATTAAAGCATATGATTAATCTAAAAAAGTCCAACAGTGGAGTAAAAAAATCATATGTTCCATATCTGTTTATTTTACCATGGATTGCAGGTTTTTTATTTTTTACAATAGGGCCATTAATATTTTCACTAATAATGAGCTTTTTTGACTGGCCTATTGTTGGGGATGTAAAATTCATTGGTTTTAGTAATTATATACGTGCCTTTACTTCAGACAAAATGTTTTATCATAGTATGGGTGTTACATTTAAATTTGCACTAATATTTGTGCCATTGTACATTTTGATAGCTTTAAGCCTTGCTTTACTACTTAATAATGAAGTAAAGGGAAAGTCAGCATTTAAAACAATTTTTTACTTACCCTCAGTTATTTCTGGAGTAGCAGTTTCAATGATATGGATATGGATTTTTGATGTAAATTATGGAGTGATTAATTATTTACTATCACTTGTTAATATTACTGGCCCCAATTGGTTGGGTGATCCTAAATGGGCAATTTTCGCTATGGTTATAGCCAGCTTATGGGGACAGGGAACAATGGTACTTATTTTTCTTGCTGCACTAAAGGATATACCAAAGGAGTACTATGAAGCAGCCAGTATTGATGGAGCGGGAGCTATAGGCAGATTTTTTAAGATTACTTTACCTTTAATTACTCCTGCAATATTATTTAACCTAATAATGACGATTATTTCTGCTTTTCAGCAATTAACTCTGGCATTGGTTATGACAAAGGGAGGGCCCTCCAATTCAACTTATTTCTATGCAATGCATGTATATAATAATGCTTTTAAACATTTTGAAATGGGATACGCTTCTGCCAATGCCTGGATAATGTTCGTACTAATATTAACCCTTACACTTTTAGTTTTTAAATCATCATCAGCATGGGTTTATTACGAGTCTGATGGAAAGAAATAGCTAATATTTCATAATTAATCAGGAGGAATTAAAATGAATAAAATGAGTTGGCCGAAAAAAATATTCATTTACAGTTTTTTAGTCTTTTTTAGCACACTGTTTTTATTTCCATATTTTTGGACTATTACATCAGCTTTTAAAAGTGCTTCAGAATTAAATGCCTATCCACCTGTATGGATTCCAACAAAATGGCATTTTGAAAATTTTTATAATGCTTGGACATCTCAACCCTTCACACGATATCTTATTAACTCAGTTATTATTGTTATTGGGACAACTATGGGTCAAGTAGTATCATGCTCATTGGTTGCCTATGGCTTTGCACGTTTCAAATTTAAAGGAAGAGACACTTTGTTTATAATACTCTTAGCTACCATGATGATTCCATGGGATGTTACCATGATACCTTTATACATGCAGTTTAACTTTCTAGGATGGATAAATACATTAAAGCCCTTAATCATTCCTTCGTGGTTTGGTTCACCATTTTATATTTTTATGCTGCGTCAATTTTTAATGGGTATACCTAAAGATATTGAAGAAGCGGCAATGATAGATGGTGCAAATCCTTTTCAAATTTATCTTAGGATTATCATGCCTCTGATAAAACCAGCCTTGGTATTGATAGGGGTATTCAATACACTTGCTGTATGGAACGACTACTTAGGACCATTAATATTCCTTAATGATAATGCAAAGTACACACTGACCTTAGGGTTAGCACAATTCAAAGGGATAGGTGGAGATATTAAAATGGCGGCGATTATGGCTGTAACAACAATAATTTGTATACCCCCTACTATTGCCTTCTTTTTTGCACAAAAGCAAATTGTAGATGGCATTACACAAACAGGCATAAAATAGCAAGGAGCTGATAAAATGATAGAAAAAGATTGGCAATCACTAACAATATTACAACGAAACAGATTACCTGAAAGAGCTTACTTTCAAAGGAAGGATCATAATGTAAGTAATATAGATTTGAGTGGTATGTGGCGCTTTAAATGGATGGATGCACCAAATAGAATTGATCCTGAGTTTTGGAATCCTTTGTTTGATGATAAAGCTTGGGATATGATCAAAGTTCCTTCCTGTTGGCAAGTGGAAGGCTATGGACAAATGCATTATACAGATGTATATTATCAGTTTCCAATAAACCCTCCATATGTTCCGGCCCTTAACCCAACGGGATTTTATAGAAGAAAGCTACATCTTGATAACATAACCATTGGAAAAAGAGTTGTAATAAGATTCCATGGAGTAGATAGTGCCTTTCACCTTGCTATAAATGGAGTAGAGATAGGCTACAGTCAAGGAAGTCGAATGATTAGTGAGTTTGACATAACAAATGTAATAAAATCTGGCGACAATACTATAGCCATTGCAGTTTATCAATGGTGTGATGGAACCTACCTTGAAGATCAAGATATGTGGTGGCTAAGTGGAATCTTTAGAGAGGTAGAGCTGGTAATTACAGATAAAGTAAGCATTTGGGATGTAAAACTTAAAACAGAATTAAATGAAAATTATACTATTGGGATATTAAAGGGCAGCTATGAAATAGAAAACAAGTATGATTACCAATTAAAAAATATACAGTTGAAGATAATTTTAAAAGAAGGCGAAAAGTTAATAAGTAGTTTTGAAACAGAAAAAATCAACATAGAGAGCTTAAGTAAAGACACTTTTGAATGTAAGCAAATAATTAATAATCCCCATTTATGGAATGCAGAAAATCCATATCTTTATGATTTATCTATAGAACTATACGCTGAAGATCAACTAATTGAAACAATTATTGAACAAGTAGGATTTAGACGGGTGGAAATCATAAATCAACAGATATGTGTAAATGGCATTCCTATTATATTTAAAGGTGTTAACCGACATGACTTTAACTGTGATACCGGGCGAGTAGTAACTATACAGGATATGATAGATGATATTGTTTTGATGAAGGCTCATAATATAAATGCAGTTAGAACAGCCCATTATCCTAATCACCCACTATTTTATCGACTGTGTGATGAATATGGACTATTTGTTATAGATGAAGCAGATATTGAATGTCATGGATTTGAACTGACCAATCGCTATGATTGGATTACTGATGACCCAAGATGGGAAGCTGCATTTATTGATCGTGGCAAAAGACTTGTTGCTAGAGATATAAATAGACCATCTGTAATAATGTGGTCACTGGGTAATGAATCCAGCTTTGGCCGTAATTTTATAAAAATGGCAGAAGTAATTAGAAGTATGGACAAAGACAGATTGATCCATTATGAAGGAGATAGAGCTACCGAAGCCTCAGATGTGTACAGCACAATGTACTCCACCATTGAAATGCTTGAAGCAATTGGAAGTGATACTGATCTTACAAAGCCGCATGTTTTATGTGAATATGCCCATGCAATGGGAAATGGACCAGGGGGGCTATGGGATTATCAGAAAACCTTTGAGGCCTACACCAGATTACATGGAGGCTTCATATGGGAATGGATTGATCATGGAATTAGAAGATACGATAAAAATGGAAAGGCTACATATCTCTATGGAGGCGACTTCGGCGACTTCCCGCATAATAGCAACTTTAATATGGATGGTCTGTTATTTCCTGATAGAACTCCATCTCCTGCAATGATGGAAGTAAAAAAGGTTTTTCAGCCAATAAAATTTTATCAAGTAGATGATTTACCTAAAGTAAAAATAAAAAATTGCTACATTTATAGTACATTAAGTCACCTTACGTTTAACTGGACCATTAGTGTTATGGGGCAAAAATGTCAGGAAGGCACATTTCAGCAATTACACCTAAAGCCAGGAGAAGAAGCAGAAATAGAAATACCTATTAATATAGAAGAATTGAAAGTTGAAGCAACAAAATCTATGAATATAGTTGCTGGAGTACCAGGTATAGTAATAGATATAGAAGCCAGATTAAGAGAAAAAACAAAATGGGCCTCTGAAATGCATGTAATAGCCTGGGAGCAATTTTCACTAGATGCCTACTTTAATAGTATATATACAGTCACCAAGCAACAAAGAAGTTATGATGCAGTTAAAACTAAAACAGTTGAAGCCTTCGATAAACTAACGGTTTATGCCAACAATAGTACAATTGCATTTGATACTGTTACTGGTAAGCTATTGACCTACAAAATTAATGATGTAGTATTAATAGAAAAAGGACCAGAAATCAATTTTTGGCGAGCTCCCATTGATAATGATATGTATATAAAAGAAGACTGGCTAAATAAATATTATATACATTTAATGAAGGCTGCACCAACCTCTGTAAAGTGGTGGAATAATGAAAAGGGTGTTACTGTGGAGGTAGAAGAAATCATAGGAGCCCCTAATCAAGCATGGCATTATAAGACAAAATTAATCTATAAAATAACTGATGATGGCAGCATTATAACAAAAGTACAGGGAACTCTCTTTGATCCACTTAGAATAATGAAGACAATGCTACCTCGAATAGGAGTTACTATAAATGTAAACAAAGACTTGGCTGCAGTCACCTGGTACGGGAAAGGTCCCCATGAGACATACCCTGACAGTGAAACATCTGGGCGGTATGGTTTATATAAAATGAAGGTTGAGGATCTACTAACAAACTACCCATACCCACAGGAAAATGGGAATCGAAGTAAAGTAGCTTGGTTAAGCTTATCAGATAAAAAAAACGACATAGAATTTTTAGGAGAGCAGCCTCTTAATTTTAGTGCTCATTATTATACACAAGAAGATTTTCAAAATGCAAAACATTCTAGTGAGCTAATAGAAAAACCATTTGTTCGGGTAAATATAGATTATAAGCATAATGGCCTGGGAAGTAACAGCTGTGGGCCCCTTCAATTGCCAAAGCATAGATTAAACCCAATTAATTTCAACTATGGCTTTACAATAAAGGGACTTTCCTTATAGGCTTAAAAATAGGAGGTAATATGATAGATAGAGAGATTGTAGACTTAAAAACAATTCCATTTAGTAGATTCGGCACTTTTTTTGTAATATCCTTATATGAGGAGGCTGAAGAAAAAGCTCTATACTTAAGAGATATCCGAGGAGGAGATGCTTCACTAGGAAAGCAGTTTCGTATAGAATTCCTTGAACCCATCAATAATCAAGAAGGTAGCTTAGAATGGAAGCTAATTAATATTGATGATCTTAAAATAAAGGGGACAGAGATCTCTTTAGAGGTAACAAGAAAGTGTAATAAGAATAAAGTATCAGATGGGATTGAAGATAATCAACAACATATGTACTTTTGTTTTGAGGATGAAGATACCCTAAGAATTGAGGGTGTCAACATGGCAATTAGAATGAAATACCTTCATAAAAAATATGATAATATCTATGAAATAAAAAAAGACAACTGGGAATTATGCAGCTATTCAAAGGAGCTAAGATTTGGCATTTGGAGATTACAGGGGGAGTTAAATGTAGATGCCCCTTGGGAAAGTATAGGAAATACCAAAATTGAAATAACAGCATTTGGAAAGAAAGAAGAACCCTTTGACATAGCAATAGAAAGCTACAAGGTTATAGCAAAGAGCAGAAATTCATTTCCACCATTAAAGGATATTATGGAAAAAAACAAAAAAGAATATGATGACTGGTATAAAAAAATAGGAGATGTACCTGCCTATTATGAAAAGGGAAAGCATTATGCTTCCTATCTTACTTGGACAAACTTCGTTAAGCCAGAAGGGTTATTAAAGTATCCAGCCATGTATATGACTAAAAATTGGATGACAAATGTCTGGAGCTGGGATAATTGCTTTGGTGCAATTTTTCTTGCCCATTCTCACCCAGAGTTAGCCTATGGTCAATTTATGATGTTTTCAAATAATCAGCATGAAAGTGGAGCATATCCAGACTATATTAATGATACCTATGCATCCTACAGCTCTGCTAAACCTCCTATATATGGATGGACATATGATTACTTAATGAAACTTAATAGCTATTTTAGTAAACCCTCTAGACTTATGGAAGTTTATGAAACTGTAGCCAAGCAGACAAGTTTTTGGCTAGATAATCGACAAAGCTATATGGGATTACCATATTATGCCCATGGCAATGATTCTGGATGGGATAATGGAACAATTTTTGCTCTGGGGATTCCAGTGGTTGCTCCAGACTTAGCGGCTTTCCTAATATATCAGACAGATTTTCTAAGTAGAGTAGCCTTGAAGCTTAATATGAAAAAGGAAGCAGAAGGATGGCTATGTAAATCTCAATCTCTACTTAACAATCTAGAGAACACCCTTTGGAGGGGCGATAGATTTGCTGCATACAACTTAAGCTTAAAAAAATGGGTTGATACCGGTGATAGCCTGCAGCTGTTTTTACCAGTAATATTGGGCAAAAGATTAAAACCTTCAATTCGAGAAAAATTAATTGACGGATTAAAAGATGAAAATCGCTTCAATGCTCCCTTTGGATTAGCTACTGAGGCATTATCAAGTGACTTAATTAAGTATAATGGATATTGGCGTGGTCCGGTGTGGGCTCCTGTGATGCTAATTTTTATTGAAAGCTTAAAAAGACAGGGAGAAGATTCTTTTGCAAATGAATTAACTAAGAAATTTCTCGAAGCTCCACTATCAAATGGGATGGCAGAAAACTTCGACCCAATAACTGGTGAAGGGTTAGTTGACCCTGCCTTTGCATGGACTTCTGCTGTATTTATGATTTTGCTGACCGATAAAAATGATATTTAACTTTATCGTCAGTTCAATAGCTTAGGAGGATACGTAATTATGAACATACTATTATATTTGTTGATACTAGTAGTAGGAGCATTTATAGGTTATAAAAATCTCTTGAAATCTAGCCTATTAAACAAGGTAGGTATAATGCAGAATTGTGCCCTGTTATTTTTGCTATTCATTATGGGTGTAAAAATTGGTATAGATAAAGAAATAGTATATTCCTTTGGAACAATAGGAGTCCAAGGAGTAGTATTGGCTTTTTTCACCATAGTATTTAGTATTTTAGGAGTCAAATCAGTTTCTTGGATGATCCTTAAAACGGAGGTGAAGACTGAAAATGACCATTAAAATATTAGTAGCTGTTTTTATAGGAATTTTTACTGGCTTTTTTATGTTTCCTACAGATTTATTAAATCATATAGACTTATTAATAAATTTTGGATTATGTTTATTATTACTTTTTGTTGGAATAGACATAGGAAGGCAAAAAGATGTGTTTAGCAAGATTAAAACTATGGGATTAAAAATACTATGGGTGCCTATAATGATTGGTATTGGAAGCATCTTGGGAGCTATGGTTGGAGGCTTATTTCTTAATATACCCTATAATGAAGCTGGTGCAATTGGAGCTGGCTTTGGATGGTATTCTCTTTCAGCAATTGAATTGTCTAAGCATAGTTCACAGCTGGGGACATTGGCTTTTGTAACAAACATATCTAGAGAAGTTATTGCTTTAGCGTGTATACCCATAGTAGCTAAATACATTGGAAAGTTTGAAGCCATTGCTCCAGCAGGTGCAACAGCTATGGATACAACTCTTCCAATTATATCCAGGTCAACGGATGCAAGTGTTGCTATAGTCTCTTTTATAACAGGTGTTATGTTATCCTCATTGGTACCAATTCTAGTACCGTTGATGATGGCAGTAAATTTTTAAGAAGTTCAGAGAACATTACCGCCAATGCGCAGCTGTTTGACAAATTTAGAAATATTATAGTAAGCTATTAATAAAATATTTAAAATCTTTAGTCTATATTATAATATATAACTACAAGACTTGATTAATATTAAATAAAGTTACCTAAATAAGATTATGGAAAAGGTGATTGCAAAATGACAACTATCAAAGATATAGCTGATAAAGCCGGCGTTTCACCGGCGACGGTATCAAGAGTTTTAAACGGAGACAAAAATATTAGTGTAAGAGAAGAGACTAGAAAAAAAATATATGAAGCAGCAGAAGAATTAGAATATATACCCTTTGTTCAAAAATATAACGAACGAATATATAAAAATTTAGATATGAGGGTTTTAGTTGTATGTTCGTATACAGAAGAAATAGAAGTAAAAGATCCCTATTATTTATCTATACGATATGGAATTGAAACGGAATGTAGAAAAAACAATATTCAAATTACAAAGACATATAGAGTTGATAATAACTTGGCGTTACAGGCAGTAAAATTGAACAATCATCTAGATGGCATTATAGCTATTGGAAATTTTACTGAAGGGGAAATTAATACCCTCGTTAATATATCTAGCAATATCATATTTGTTGATACATCACCAGATGAAACAAAGTATGATGCTATTCTAGTGAACTTGAAAAAGGCAATAATTTCAATGGTAGAGTATCTACTTAGCAGAGGAGTAGAAACAATAGGCTATGTTGGAGGAAGAGATGTGGTTGTTGAAGGAGACTCAATAGACACTAGAGAGTATGCCTTTAAGGAATACATGAAGCAATTAGGCCTATATAATGAAAAACATGTAGTTATCGGTGAGTTTTGTATAGAAAATGCATATGAAATAATGCTCAATTTTATTAAGAATAGCCACGATTTGCCTCAAGCTTTTATTGTAGCAAATGATTCAATGGCCATAGGGGTTATGAAGGCTTTGAGAGAGCATAACATAAAAATACCAGATGATGTATCGATTATTAGTATTAATGATATTCCAACAGCCAAATTCACATTCCCTCCATTAACTACAATAAAAATACATTCTTCAAATATGGGTAGTTTAGCTATAAATCATTTACTGTATAAAATCACAAACAATCATACAATACCAGTAAAAATCTATGTAGCAACTAGGCTTATTGAGAGAGAAAGTGTTGCAAATAAAAACATATAAAATAATTATCTATAGTTAAATGAAGTTAAAAAAAGGGAAAAGATATTATAATCATTTCCCTTTTTACTTGTGGGCCTAGCACGAGTGCGAAACTACTGGTGAAAGTCCAGCACGGGGATTTTAGTGCCAATTGTTGACCAAGTGCAAGGTAGACCTAGTGAAGGAATTACTAGGGTTTTCATTTTACTTCAGCAAAAATGGTGGCCAAGTAAGAATACATGAAAGTTATTTAAAGAGATTTAAGGACAAGATTAAATGAAATCACAGTCGGTTGGATTAACTACTTTAGTATAGCTAAGGTTAAATCAATAATAAGAAGCCTCGAAGAAGGGACAAGACGAAGACTAATGGTTTGTATATGGTAACAATGGAGCTCACATTCTAATTATATTATGTATAAATTATTAGATATTAACTTAAACTAAATTTAGATTAATACCCATCACCGCTTGAATTTTGTCATAAATTAAAAACATAAGCATATAAACTTCTATAAGTATTTATTACATATTAATGTAGGAAATATAAAGGAAGAATATAACAACTAAAATATAGTTGACTTACGGGTATAGGGATGGTATAGTAGTAAAAGTCGCCTCTAGGGGCGGCAACAAACAATACTAGCAAAAGAAAAAATTATTAATAAAAAAGTGGTTGACATAATGTGAAAAAGAGTATATATTATATAAGCGGCTTTAAAAACAACAAGATTCAACAAATTAAAGCAGCGAAAAAACACTTGACACATTAAGCACAAAAATGATATAATAGTTAAGCTGTCACTTGGCAGTGATTGAAATAAAAACTTTGAAATTACAGGTCTTTGAAAACTAAACAGTATAGATATTAAGCCAGCAAAAAAAAACACATCTTTTAAAAAGATGTACCCAGAAATTTTGATTAAGAGTTTGATCCTGGCTCAGGATGAACGCTGGCGGCGTGCCTAACACATGCAAGTCGAGCGATTCAAATGTTCAACACTGAGTATTCGGTGGCACTCATTGAGTATTGAGTGTTGAACATTTGAATAGCGGCGGACGGGTGAGTAACGCGTGGGCAACCTACCCTGTACAGAGGGACAACAACGGGAAACCGTTGCTAATAC
>NZ_FMUS01000061.1 GCF_900101495.1 Alkaliphilus peptidifermentans DSM 18978 | reverse complement strand
GTAAAATAAATAATTGAAAATATTAAGAGGTTTTAACCGTAGAAATGTGATGTCACTTAACGTTTCCGTGTTTACGACGTCCCTGAGCCGGACCCACCTGCTCCTCTACCCCTTGCCGGAGCTTCGTTCCCGGTGAAGGGATGTGGTGCGCTGACCTTTCCCCCACACGTGCATGCCCGCACCCTTGTGCAAAAACATTGTTATCTGCTGTCCGTCAACTCAAAACCTTTTACATCAACCAAGCCAATATTTCTTATTCCTTAATGTCGTATTCAAAAGATAATGTGCAACAAATAGCACTCTTTAATTTTCCATAATATAAGAATTTGTGTAGTAAAGATATGCTTATAACCTAAATAATAAATTGAAATTTTTCTAGAACTTGTTTTCTTTTTATGCAACAATATTTCTAAATTATAGCGGAATCCAATATCGCTCCATTCTGTCGCCATCTACCATTATTTCTTTTTCAAATATACCACCATTTGTAGTTATTGTTTTTTTACTTGCAATATTATCGAAATCACAAATCACAAGAACCTTGTCTAATCCATGCCGTTTGCAATTTATGAGATTTTGCCTAAGCATTTCTGTTGCGTAACCCTTTCTTCTTTCTATAGGGCGTACAGAATAACCAATATGACCTCCCCAAACACTTAGAATTGGATGATCGATGTGATGCCTGAAGTCAATAATACCAACGATTTTATTGTCACTCACCCTTATTGCCATGTATGTATTTGAACAAACCTTACCTTCTGGGCAGGTTTCTTTATTCTCAAGTATGTTTAATTCATCAATCCATTCCTCAGCTGAAGAGCATGTACGCAAGTTACCACAACCAGCCAGACTATCACCAGAATCCAGAAACTCCTGCCTATAGTCCATAATATCATTGGCATACTCCATAGTAGGTTTGATTAGTTTAATCATAGACATATAAAATACCCCCTTAACTTTAATTTATATATTTATAAATAATTTATTTGGAAATCCTAGTTACAAATTCCTAATACATATGCGATTTAATA
The DNA here is from genome assembly GCF_900101495.1 of Alkaliphilus peptidifermentans DSM 18978. Lineage (GTDB taxonomy): Bacteria > Bacillota > Clostridia > Peptostreptococcales > Natronincolaceae > Alkaliphilus_C > Alkaliphilus_C peptidifermentans. The sequence continues at coordinate 2,128 of NZ_FMUS01000061.1, read as the reverse complement.
AAGACATATCCTGTTGCATATTTTCTATCTAATACGACTATCACTTTTTACACTTATTTCTTCTTTCAACATCAAGGTAACTACTACCACTGCATTATTCTAAGGATTGCAGATAACGTCTCGTGTTTGCGACACCTTCGAGCTGGACCCTAAAGGAATACACCTTGGCGGTGCTTTGCACCCAGTGAGAAGGTGTGGTGCGCTGACCTTTCCCTTGATAAGTGCTTCAAACACCTTTATGTAAACACATTGTTACCTGCTGTCCGGTTAACGGAAACCCTCTACATCCACCAACCAATTCTTGTTCTTGTGAATTAATCTCAATTTCTTTTCATTTTATAAATGTTTAGACTGTGCCAACTTTATTGCTACAAGTTTCATAAATTTCTATTATATATTCGATAATAATAGAATGGCTTTTCTTCCGTCTCTCCAGAATTTAAAATCCACTTGGTCTCAAGATTAGCAAATCCCGACTTTTCGACTACTCTCTGTGATGATATATTATCAAGTTCTACAATAGCAATTAGATAGTCCAGTTTTAAATTAGCAAATACCCATTCAGTCATTGCCATTGAAGCTTCACTTATATACCCGTTATTGCTAAATTCTTCGGAAATAAAAAATGCTATTTCTATCTCATTGTTAACCTCTTCCTTATTGCCAATACCAACCATACCTATAAGCTTTCTATCTGACTTAAGGGTGACTGCAAGCATTATTCTTGCGGTATTCTTAGTTGATTTCGCATACTGCTCTCCAACCCAACTTATCCATTCCTTCCTTTCTTCTATGGATACTTTCCAATCAGGCATCCACTTTAATATATAAGGCTGACTACATATAGCATGTAATTCCTCCAAATCATTTACTGTAAATTGTCGCAATATAAGTCTTTCAGTTTCAACATAAATACTCACTTTAAATCTTTCCCCTCTTATTAATAATCATTATGTATGTCGTAATTTTTATCTTAATTTGACTATGCCTTTTTACACTTATTTCTTCTTTGTACATCAAATTAACTACTATCTCAACATTATACTAAGGATTGCAGGTAACGTTTCCGTGTTTACGACGTCCCTGAACCGGACCCTAAAGGAATACCCCCTTGGCAGTGCTTGCACCCAGTGAGAGGGTGTGGTGCTGACCTTTCTCTAAAAACTTGCTTCTAGCACCTTTATGCAAATGAATTGTTATGTGATCGTCTCGGTAACTCTATATTATCTGCATATACTAACCTATTTCTAACTTTAAGAAATTTCTGAAAGATATTGCGAGTTTGATTTCGATCTCTTAATTTTTTACTGATATTCTGAAAACCTCGGTTTCTTGCCCTTTTTCATCATTTGTTTTATATACATACTCCCAGCCTAATCTTTTATAATATTCAGCAGTATGTTCGGTTCTTAAATATAGTGTTTTAAATCCTAATCCTTTTACAACTTCCTGAACTCTATTAATTAACTTTTCTGCTATCCCTTGACTTCTATAGTTTGGACTTACATACAATGAGGCTAACCAAGGCGTTAAATCATTTTGGGTCTTTAAATCATTTTCAAAAATTGAAATTGTTCCCACACACTCATTATCTATAACTGCAATAAGTGTTATCGGAAAAGATGTTAAATTGGTATTTTTAAAATACTCAGTAATCAGTTCCAACTTTTTTGAACTCTTTTCTGATTTTACAACAAACTCATTATGAATCCAATTTGCCACTGTTACTACATATTCAGGATGATTACATAAGTAATCTATATACATTTTAATCCCTCCACTACTAAAGTCGTTATACCCTGCCCATGTGCTTTATCAGATATAGAACTTGTTGTAGATTTTTAATCTATTATGATTTTATTTTTACCTTGATATTAACCTTGATAGAGATGTCACATAACGTCTCGCATTTGCGACGCCTTCGAACTGAACCCCAAAGGGATACCCCCTTGGAGGTGCTCGCACCCAGTGAGAAGGTGTGGTGCTGAACCCGCCCCGAAACGTGCTTCCAGCACCTTTATGCAAATGCATTGTTCTCCGATGCCATACGCCCCGTGACTCAGAGGGCGACAGGACGTCGCACCCTTAAATTTATCAATCTTAATACTTCGCATTATAAGAAAAATCT
>NZ_FMUS01000038.1 GCF_900101495.1 Alkaliphilus peptidifermentans DSM 18978 | reverse complement strand
ATAAGTGTGTCGAAACAATCAAAGCTAGCTGCAATAGCGGTAAATATCAAGAGGATAGCAGCAATAGTCTCCTCTTTTATATCTAGTTTTAAGGGAACTTTAGAAATGACAGACTATTTTTTACATTTGTCAAAATTTCTTGCGATTTAACGAAAAAAAGGACCAGTTTTTCACTGATCTCAAACGTCCCCTTGGCTATGTGCTTGGCTATATTTGGGGTGCACCTTACAGTGCCTTTACTTTTTTTTTTCTATGCTAAAGATATTATATCAATATTTTCAAAGTCCAATGTAACTATAGCAGTATTAAATTTGACTTCAAAAAGTACAAGAAATTGCCCCACTTGATTAATCGTATCTTTATAATCTGGAATCTTTGCTATAAAGCTGTCTTTTACATCAAAAATACTGAGGTTGCTTTTATTAACCTGTGCTCTTGCTTTAACGTGTTCATTTCCTTTATGAGGAACCGTTGTAAAAGCTACATTGCTATTTTCCTCAAATTCTTTAACCTTATCATTATCTCCAAAGGTGGCAAAAAACAAAGTTTGAGAAGTCTCATCGTAAATGAAATTAACAATCCTAACATTACACACGTCATTGACACTTGTGGCTAAAGCAATTTCCGTTTGGGTAGCCATAATTCTTTCAAATTCACTCTTAGTACTCATACTGACATCTCCTTTGATTTTATTTGTTATTTATAGTATACTGTTAAAAGGTGTCATTATTTGACACCTTTTAATTATTGTGGAAGGAAATAAAGCATGGGAAAATCAGAAAGAATAAACGATATGATGATATATTTAAATAGCAAAAACTACTTTAATCTAAAGGATATTATGGAAAGATATGATATTTCAAAAAGTACTGCATTAAGGGATATTAAATCTCTTGAAGAAATTGGTATGCCAATATTTTCTGAAGCCGGGAGAAATGGAAGATATGGCATCTTACGAAATAGATTATTATCACCTATCGTTTTTACAATTGATGAAATGTATGCTCTATATTTTGCAATGATTACATTGAAAGGCTATGAATCAACACCATTTCATTTAAGTGTATCAACCTTAAAAAATAAATTTGAAACTTGTATTTCTAATGAACATATAAGTACAATCCGTAAAATGGAGCAAATATTAAGTTTTGAAGTTTTAAAGCATCATAACAGTAGCCCTCTTTTGAGAGATATTTTAAAGATGGCAGTAGAACAAGCAGTTTGCAAAATTACTTACAACAAAAAAGGAACAGCAACACAATTCTTTGTGCAATTCTTTAATGTCTCTGCTAGCTATGGTCAGTGGTATGTAACTGCATTTAACTTTGATACAAATAAAGTTCAAGTATTTCGTTGTGATAAAATTATTACCCTCGATGAAAGCACTGTCTATTCCTCAAAGCCAATAAAGGAATTAACAAATCTTTCAGCTAATGCCTTTAGACACAAAGGTGCCACCGATTTCGAAGTTGGTATACTTTCCAAAGGGGTAGATTTATTTTATAAGGAGCATTACCCCTCAATGCAACTTCACATTGAGGGACAGCAGTATATTATTCGGGGATTCTATAATAAAGGAGAGGAGAATTTCATTGCAAACTATTTCCTCAACTACACAGACAATATTATTTCCATCAAACCACAAAAGCTTAAAAAGCTATTGCAAGATAAGATATGTATTTTAGAAAGTCATTACAAAAACTTATAGAATATGTAAGTATACTATTCTTCAGATACTCCTGATATAAAGGTAGAACATATTGTTCTCAGAAGAGACTTCACTGTATGACCCTGTTGGAGTACAGACAGCATATTATGAGTCAGGTGGCATAAAAAATGACGCCAACCGTAATTGTGAATGATTGACGTCATAAGAATTTTTATTTATTTCCGCTGTCTACTTGACAGTGAGTTAGTTCACATCTTCTTTCTTAGTAAGTAGTGTTACGGCTTCAACATGGGTTTTGATAGTTGCTCATTTTTCTAAGGCTAATTACTTCTTTTCAGCTTATCCAGTTCTCTTTGGAGGCTTTCATGGGTTAACCATACACCCCGAGCCATAGTTCCTTCTACAGATCTAGTATTTTTAATGTCCTCTAGGGGATTTTCCGATAATAGAATTAAGTCAGCTTCTTTTCCCACCTCGACTGTTCCTAATTTATCTAACTGTCCTAGAAACTCTGCTGGGTTATAAGTTGCTGTTTTCAACACCTCGTAGGGTGTTAATCCTGCATCAGCTAAATACTCTAGTTCATTATGTAAAGAGAAACCTGGAACTACAAAGGGATTGTTTGCATCGGTGCCAGCCAATAATTTTCCCCCTTTTTCGTGTATAATACGGACAAAATTCTGCCGTATTTCTAGATATTCGTATCCGCCGTCTGGCTTACGCCTTCTCCACGTTTCAATTTGTCTTGGGTCAATATATTCTAAACCTTCAATCTCATTTTCTTCTTTAAATATATTGAATAAAGCTAACGTTGGAGTATTCCAAACATTATTTTCTGCCGTCAATTCTGCTTCGTTTTCGATATTCTCTAAAGTATAGCCACTTAAATGTTCAATTGAATCTTGTCCTAACTCTAGTGCTTTCCTAATCCCAACTTCTCTTGGCACATGTCCCACAACCTTTATTCCTATTTCTTCTGCAGTCTTCATAATCTCTTCGTAGACCTCCAAAGATAACTTTTCATAGACTTTAACTGCATCATATCCTTCCTCCTGTACTGCTATTACAGCTTTTCTTGCCACTTCTGGGGTTTCTAGAACTTTACTACCCGGCCATATTGGGAGTGGTCCATCCATTATTGGCCCAGTCGTAAAAATTCTAGGACCAAGTCTTCTATCATTAAACTTTCTCGTATTAAGGAGTCCAGGGTTTCCCCACATATTTTGAACGCTGGTTATACCATTTACTAAGTAGAGAGTATCTTCCCCGCCATACCGCCATAGATGGACATGCATGTCTACTAAGCCTGGCATTAAGTACTTGCCTTCCCCCTCTATAATTAGCGCATCTTCAGGAATGTTTACGGTTTGAAATTCTCCTATTTCTGCAATTATTCCTTCTTTTATAACTACACTGTAGTTTTCAAGAACCTTATCCTCCGTCATGGTAATAAGGTTTACATTCTGAAATACAACTGTGGTGGTTTCCACTGAAGGTTCTATTTCCTGAGAGTTTTGATGATCAGATGCATTTTGGCTTTCCCTTTGGTTTGTTTCTTCCTGATTATTACAGCCTGCCAATAATAACAAACTGGTGATTACTATAAAAAACATAATCTTACTTGCTAATTTCATACTCCCCTTCATATTCCCTCTCCTTATTTTGACTATTTTCTTCTAGTCCTTTTTTTGTTCTAATATTAAGTGTTATATTTTCTATAGAACGCAAACATTATATACCAATTAGCCCTATAAAGTAAATACTTATGTCCTCTATTTTGGGTAAGTTAGTATCTAACTTTATTTAGGGATTTTTATATTATTCAGCTGCTGACAAGGAAAAAGTATATTAATGTAATCAATAGATAATTACTTGATGCCTTTATGCGTTGTATAATAATTTTATCAATAAGTTTAGTGGAAAATGTTATTGTTATTTTTTAACTATAGGAAGTCGGGAAGGAACATTCCTATATAACAAATAAAGGAGCATCGCAATAGTTATGCGATACTCCCTAATTTAGTATTTAAACAAATTAATAGTTAGCAGTAATTTTATGAATCTCCAAAGTACAATTCAATGATTCGTACCAATATCCCTCAATTATTATCGTGTAATCTCCAGCAGGCAGAGCTAACATAATGGAGGGATACTTGCCGCTTGAGTCATAGGCTACTATATCACCATTAGCATCGACAATATATAAACTAAGATTAGAGTCTCTGGTGTAAAAAGAGGTGCTAACTTCAAATAACCCTTCTTCTACGATAGTTATAGGAATTTCATAATTGGAGTTTTCAATATCGATATTCTCTTGATATAGTAACGTCCTATTTATGCTTTGGGGGATACTAAAGTTAATGGTAATTTCCTTGGATTGAGCCGCATAAATACTCACCTTTTCTTCTTGAAAGCTGTACTCATCTTTATATGGGTCATAGTAGACCAATACCACCTGATAATCACCCTGAGGCATAGAGTGGAAGATATGTCCACCCTTTTCTCCTGTTAGTCCATACGCAAAGAGGTTATCTTCATCATCGAAAATGGATATTACCCCATGCCCAATCCTGGTCACAGATCCAATTTCATTAATATTAGTATTTACTGTTAATGAACCGTACTGCATCGGTTTGATAGCTCCTAACATAGCGTTTATATCAATAACCCCGTACCCGAGTTCTTCGTTAAAACCATCTCCTTGGGCGGTTTGCTCCAGTTGATTTTTCACCTCTATAGGAGTAAGGTCAGGATACTTAGAAAGCAGTAATGCCGCAGCTCCTGCAACATGTGGTGAGGCCATAGAACTACCCCTCAAGTTATGATATCTACCGCTGCTATAGGTTGAGTATATTTTATCCCCGGGTGCCGCCACCGAAATCCATGATCCACTGGTCGAGAAGTCAGCTTTTGTATTATGGGGTGTGGAGGCCGCCACTGTTATAACTCCATTATATGATGCTGGATAACTTGGAACTCTTTTGGAGTCATTGCCAACAGAAGTAACAAATACTACATTATTATCCAATGCATAATCGATGGCATCTTTTAATGCAAAATCGTAACCCCTTCCACCGATACTCATATTAATTACAGCGCGATATTCTGGGTTATTAACCACAAAGTCTGTTACCGTTTTAGTGCCTTCAATCAAATAGGAAGTTTGAGTACTTCCATTTCTATCTTGTACTCTCACTGGCATGATGGGAGAGTCCCAGGCGATACCAGCAATAACACCATTTCTACCGTTAGCTCCAGCAATACCTGCCACGTGGGTGCCATGACCATTATAATCAACATTGGGATTGTCTTCACCAGTAGCATCATAGGGTGCAATAAAAACCTTATCGGCAAATTCTTGGTGGCTTGTACTCACACCGGTATCTATTATAGCCAAAATAACTTTATCATCTCCAGTGGTTTGCTGCCATGCCTCATATGCATTAATATTTTCAAGTCCCCATAGTTTATCCAAAACTACATCTGGTCCTACATTGGCTACAGTTGTTTGCTCCTGCAATTGATTCATTAATAACAGCTGATCATCCACCACCTGCGTTTTGGGGGCCTCCATAATAAAATCTGGCTGAGCTATGATTATATTCTCATCTTTAAGTAATTTATGAATAAAGCCTTCTACTGTCTCACCCTTCGGAATTTTTACTAGGCTCCATCCAATATCCTGCCACAATTTTAGAGTTTCACTACCATAATGCTCAAGGGACTTTTCCAGCTCTGCAAAGTTATTGGTTTTTACCAAAATCTGCTCAGCATCGTAATTAGCACCTTGATAGTTTAAATAGTCAACTACCATACCACTTGGTGACTCAATATCTTTAATAGTGGTAGTAAATATGTTTTCTCCATTTGTAGAACCAGTATTTGTTGAAGAAATGGAATAGGAGTATCCAGTTGCATCGTACCTAAATAGTGCGAAGGCATTCCCATCGCTTATATCCCAAGAGTAAATGCCACCAGGATTAAGTTCAAAGGGTAATGTATACTCTAATTGATCATATATTGTTGTGTTTTCATGAATCTTCCAGCCTGTAGCATCAAATAATGTGAAGTCAAAGTCTAGGCTCGCGCCACCGTAAATAGGGTCATCGAGATTACCGCCACCACTAACTACATTCCACCTAAATGTAGGCAAGAGGTTGACATCCTTAGAACCGTGTTGTGGGCTATCTAAATAGACATTAATAGGGGGTAATGGCACTACGAATCCACTTATAGCACCCTTTTCATTGTCCCCAAGGCTGTTATATGGCACTATTTTATATTCAATTTTTTTACCGATTTCAATTGCATGGCTAAAGTCATCGAACCTTCCTGTCTTTACTGCGCCAAGGTACTTAAAGTCTTCTCCATCAATACTCCGATATACTTTATAACCACTTGCTCCCACAGCAGTACTCCACGCTAGCGTGTTATTAATAGAAACATCGGGACGAGTATAGGATTCAGTTATATTTGTCTCTTCGTCGTTTAAAGGCATGGAATAAAAACCGATATTTATATTATATGTTGTAGAAACTATATTAAATACAGCAATTGAACCAGGTAGCGCTTCACTAACAACTTCATTTTCAACTGTTACTGGCATGACCAACATCACAGCATTTTCAAATTCGTCATAAACCAGTATTTTAATATAGGTATGACCATTTGGAAAACCAGTTGTATTAAGGTTCACAGTTAACCTGTCGGTTCGTTGTGCAAAGGCTTCCCGCGGGAACCGCTGCTCTCCGCCCATGTAAACATAGGCCAAATAAAACTCATCTCCAGACTTTAGTGAAATATCAAGATTTACAATTCCTGATACTACATCACCGGGATTAATTCCTTCTATATGGAGTTCTGGAGGTGTATTTGTCCAATTGGGATTAAAAACATCTCTTATAGGCACTTCAAAGACATAATTTAGTTCATCCCATCCATAGACTGCTTCAGTAACGCTTTTCTGACCATATATAGACTCAGAAGCACTTTTCCAATAAGCATTTTGTATTCTTGTGGTGGCATAACCATTTTTAGTAATTAATACATCGCCGGGGTTTTCAAATATATCCTGGGTATATATTACTGATGCCTGGGAGACTGGGGGCCCACCACGGCCATGGGTAACAAATCCTTCAATAAATTTGGTATTATCCTCGCTCTCAATTTTAAAGTACCCTGAGCCATTGGTTGTAATCTCCGTTGCCTTAGTAGTAAATATTAATTTTACTGGTTCATTTTGCAGATTTTCCTTGTCATCATCCGCCACAATATATATATCATAATTAGTTAATTCAGTTAATCCTTTTATTGTTACTATAGCCTCTGTATTTGCTATTAATTCCACACTACCTCTTAAATTTCCTAACAGTACACTTCCTGTTGAATCCTGACCAGCCTTTACTTGTGTCGATGATGGTGCATTGGCCCCAGCCAGTAGCACTGTATAGTAAGCTCTTCCGGCTTCGTTGGTCTTAAGGAGTAATTCCATCGTGGTGTCTGTTATTTTTCCGATTTTGGGATAGCCAGTAGCATTTTGCGGAGGACTATTACCGGTGTCACCACTATCACCACTGCCACCGCTTCCACCGCTTCCACCACTGCTACTAGTAGGAGTGCTAGGTTTATAATTTTCTATAGTATTTTTAATATTGCCTAAGCCACTTACACCTGTAGGAGAATTTAACACCAGGTTTTCAACATTAGTACCTTCATTAAATATCAATTTGACTCCGGATAGATTTTTTTCTACAGTTATATTATTAAAATCACCTTCGAAAATGACCTCATCATCGGAAACACCGTCTGTTATAATGATATCTACATGTTTACCATCTGGGCCTATAGCCCCCTTGGCCACTATGCGAACTTTGTTTTGAACTTCCTCTATTATAATATTTTTATACATACCACCATTAATAATAATGCTGTCGGTGCCACCGCCTCTAATTAGAGTATTCCCTTCAACAATCAAGTTGTTTAAGGTTACAGTTCCTTCACCAACTTCTTCAGTAATAATTAAATCACCATTTATCTTTATGTTCTGAAGTATAACACCATCTGCTTTTATGGTTACATCTTTTTCTATTGTTTCAATGCCCTCTATCGGTCCATATAAGCCAGCCTCTTCATAGATACCATTATCATCCGTTAACTGAGTTATAACTCTGGACATTGCATTATCTAAAGTAACCAATGCCTCTGCTCTGGTTGCATACTTTTTAGGTAAAAATGAACCGTCAGAGTAACCGCTCATATATCCAGCTTCAATTACAGCACCCACATAGCCTTTGGCCCATTCTGATATATTAGCTTCGTCACTAAGTGTTAGGGCAGCATCTGGATTGCTGGATAAATTCTGAATTCTTGATATAATTGTTGCTATTTCCTGTCGAGTGATTGTTGCGTTAGGTTTCATTGTACCATCGGGATAACCATTAATATAACCCGCTGCTGCAGCTATTGCTACATCGCTCTCATACCATGATCCTGAAGGCACATCCTCGTAATTAATATTTTTAATTTCAGAGTAACCAAAGGCATTATTTGTTAAAACCATGAACTCAGCCCTTGATATATTATTGTCAGGCTTAAAAGTACCATCAGAGTAACCACTGGCAAAACCTTCATCAAGCCATTTTTGTATTATGTCATTTGCCCAATGAGAGGATATATCTGAAGGTATTGAAGCAAATACTGTAGTGCAAGTCATAAGAATCATGGATAGCGATAATATAGTTGCTATAAAAATCCTACTTTTCCTTCTTTTTAACATTTTTGTTCCACCTCCGTTAATTAGTTTAAGTCCAATAATAATTTAACTCCCTACAATCCAAGTACCATAAATAACCAAGTCCCAGTGCTCTCCTTCCATAATTTCCATACCATTTAAAACGTTATTCGACAAAATTCACCATCATTCCTTTTTTTTCGCTAAAGTTTGCAAAATATCTATCAATGCAAGACCATACATTATCTTTCTGGGTGAAGATGCTTTTAAACAACATTTCTTCATGCAAATAAGCCCCTCGATTCTTATCTAAAAATAATATCGAGGAGCTTATTCAATAGTTCTCTTAAATACCAAATGCTTATGAACTTTTATACACTTTTTTGTATAAAGAAAAACGGCGGCTTTGATTTTTAATTCAAAACCGCCGTTAGGCTACTGTATTTTGTTTAGGCGCATAAATATTCAGCCGCCACAATAACGGTTTTTTTTATTTACCGTTGTGACGGAAAACTAAATGAATTATTCCATCAGAACAACCTTTTTCCATCTGAAATATTGATACCAAGCGCTTTCGCCATACCGGTTTGCTTAAATGGGTTTATTTTTTCCACTACGCTGTCACGTTTGAAAAGCGAGCCTGTATTTTTAAACCAAAATGTTACATTTGCTTTTACGCACTGTTCACGGATATTAAGCACCCAATCATAATCACATTCACGAGCTTCTCCCCCTGTTTCGCCACCGACTGTAACATGGTCTACGCCATGAAGATACGGTGTTAAATCTATCGCTTCTAAAAGTGGAGCGCAGGCGATAAAACGCCGCTTGATCGGATAGGATAAAAATAATGGAAGCCTATAATCGGCTAATTTTTGATTTTCGACAGTACATCCAATATTTACATTGTCATATCCTGTTCCCCAATCTGATGGGATGGATACAAGGAAACGGTCAATTCGCTTGGTCAAAATCAAAAAATCGATGTCGGTTCTTTCCTTGATGATAGACCAAACCTCTTTGCGCCATTCATCCGCTTCTGGAAGGAAAAAGTCGGTTGCAAAACAGGTCGCAAGAATCTTGTTTCCTTTGATGTTGTATTCACCTTTTGCATTTGTCCTTATAGGCCAATCGAATTTATCTGTTTTTTGTATGGTACTTTGGCCATAGCGTTTCGCATGTGGCCCATAAAAATAGCAATTTGTGCAGCCATCACTTGCTTTGTAGCAACCTGTCCACGGCTCCCAGTTCATAGGCATTCTCCTCATTTTGCTGGGTTTTGATGTCACAATAAGGATCAATACCCATTTTGTTATAATAAGCATACTATATGTTCAAAGTAAAATAGCGGCTTTGGTTTACCAAAGCCGACATGTGTCATATATCAAAGCACTACGCATACTGTTTTACGACTTCAATGGGGAACATTGTGCGCTTGGCAACTTTTTCCGCCGACATGCCCTGATTCAAAAAGCGTTTGATAACCGTATTCATATCCTCTGCAATCTCAACAATATGATTGTCCAGGTCGTATACTCGAATGTCACGCTGCCCCCACGGGTACTCTTTTATTTCATGTACCCATTGTAAGCCGGATATGCTTTTCATTTCGGCATACACTTTGTCTAAATCTTCCACTTCAAAGTAGAGCTGAAAATTGTGAGACTGTTCTTTCACACTATCGACTGTTACACCAACGAGTTCGGCATATCCCTGTTGCAGAGAAAAGCCCTCAAAGGTTACATGTACGCCAATATCCATTACAGCGTTTTGATGAAGCACCTTTTCATAAAAATGCTTAGAAGCGGATATATCCTTAACCGCTAAAAGACAACCTTCATATTTCATTTCTCATTCCTCCTTTGAGGAAATTGTATTATATATCTCCGTTCCGTCATAGTAAAAATCCGACATTGTTTTCAGATACTTTTGAGGGGTAACACCACTAATAGCCTTGAAATCTTTATCAAAATGGGCTTGGTCGAAATATCCGGCTTGTTGCGACAATGCGGCAAAAAAGCAAGGCGATTTTTGAATGTGCTTTAACACATAATTAAAGCGGGTTAAGCGCACAAAGTCCTTAACATTCATTCCGATTTGTGCAAGAAACAAGCGGTTTAGATGCCGCTCACTATAATGGGATTGTCTGGCAACTTCTTTCACTTGTATTTGTCCATAATTATCAGAAATCATTTCGGTTGCCAACAACAAGGAGTCCGAAACAACTTGCTTTTCCATGCGTTTATGTAAAATTTGCTCACATTTATTTATCAAACCTGTTATCGTTTTTGATGCTACAAAAGCCTGATGTAGAGAATCAAACAGCTCATTGTCAATATCAGCAAGCGAAAATCGTTTATCTGCAAACTCCGCTTGGCTTTGACGGGTGATTTGATACAAACCATAGGGCGAAAGCTGGATAAGTAGCAGGACATGATAACTATTTGGTTCCATTCCTAATAAAACAGGGGTTAAAGATGCTCCCCACAGCTCGGCAATGACTGCGTTTCCGTCAAAAGCAAACGACAATGTTCCGCAAGCGTTAGGCATAAGCGTATATTGTGCCATAAACGTATCACTCGCTGGAAATACGATGTTGTAATAGAGAATGTATTTTCTCAGTCCCACATGTGAGGGAAAAATATTGAATTGCTTATCATCTTTTATAATCAAATTGTTCCCTCTTTGCTTTTCCAAGTAAAACTTCACTATATTTATTCCACATTATCATTTTTTGATTCTCTTTGTCTGCCGAATCTTTTATCAACAGATTTTTCTGCATCCTTTGGTATCAACCACATATAGCTAAATTTTGCAACCCCCAGTATGAGGTTTTCCTACATAGTTTCTGCACCCGACGTTCTGAAATACTGCATTTTTTTGCCGCTTCCGAAGCAGACATATATTACATATGTACCCCAGTCCTTTCACTGCTTATCTTATATATTATATACGGAAGTACGAATGAAATCAAGAATTTGCTAATTATAATATGCTCTATTACAGTCAGTACTATGATATGTGTAATCATATCTAAAAACAGATATGAACAGTAAAATGTAGTAGGGTGAAACAATATGAAGCGAAAAATCGACAAATACGATTTTGAGGCTTTCGGTCAAGCCATAAAAGCAGCAAGAAAAGCAAAGGGATTATCAAGAAACGAAGTAGCAAGTAAAATAAATATTGCTCCTCGATATATTGCGTCCATAGAAAATAGTGGACAGCACCCAAGCCTTCAAATCTTTTATGAACATGTTACTCTTTTAGACGTATCGGTAGACCAACGGTTCTTGGCTAGTTCTCTTTCTTTAGAATCAGTCCAAAATTCTTTATCATCAATTGTATCATTAAAAGGTATATTTACTTTTAATACTTTTGTCTGGAACATGATACGTTGATACGGCTATGCACAATAAATGTATATTATATCTCCAACTCTATAGTTTGCACTCTGCCGCCAATCAATTTCAGTAAAGTTCTGAAAAGCAGAAATTACATCATAAGTAGCAATATTTGAAGGAGTAATCCAAATCTTTGCAGAGGATTTATGAGAAGTAACCTCCGCCTTTGTCTCGAGGCTGATATCGCTATCATTGTTTTGGGCTGGACGTGGCAAATCCAAGTCAAGATTAAGATAATCTGCTAGCTTATACCATTCTTTACACTCTCTTATTCTTTTTAATTCTTGAGATAATAGTTCTTTTTCTGACTTACTCTTTAATCGCAGGGACGGTTCTTGCGATTATCTCTTCCTCATTAAATTTTCTAAATGTTTTTATTGATATCTCCTTATCAACTGCGAATAATCCCATTATCAGCCACTATCTAATAGTCTCTGGGGATATGATAACTTTCCATAGTATCCTGAATAACTACTCCACTTCCTACCTTGAGGCTTTTTTACAAGTACTACCTTTATAGGGTTTTGATGTCTAATCAACAGAACCGTCCCTTCGATTAATCTACTTTGCCTTGGAACACAACCTGCGCATCCTTACAAAGATGTTGTACTGCTTTACGACCTGTATCAACTGCAACTGGCAACCCACCTGGAGTCTGTAACCGTTGCCCAGCAAAGTAAAGATTTTTTATATATTGAGAAATAGAAGGATAGGTAACCATTTTATCTTCTTTTTCCATAAGTGTCATCCACGACCCATGCATTGTTCCACAGTAACGCTCATAGGTAAGAGGTGTTGCAATATCAATTACCTTTACCTTTCCTTTGGTCTGAGGGAGTTTATCTTCTAGTAAATGAACTACAGATTTTGCAAGTTTTTCTTTTTCTAGTTCATACTCTCCACTATTCCTTTTAGCTTTCCAATATTCATAAGTATCTCCCATGAATATTGTTGTTAGGGCACTACAACCTATAGGAGCATATCCCTTGTAACTGGCATAATTGTGTAGACTCAAGGTTCGAAAGTCCTCGCCAGCAAAAGTGAATGGTTTTTGTAGTGGAAATATCATACCTTCTGGTAAATCAGATAGGTCACACTCTACGCCTATACTCACAAATGTATTGGCCATAAACTTTACATTTTTGCGCATTTCCTCCATCCAAGGCTCCTTCAAAGGAGTTTCGAACAGTTTTTGTGTAGAAGTTAACGTATCAGCAGTAACGATGACTGCATCTGATATAATTTCCTTACCATTAACCAATACCCCAACTACCTCGTCCTTTACTACTATCACTTTTTCTACAGGGCTGGAATACATTATCTCTCCACCAAGCCCTTTAAATCTCTTTGCCATATTTTCAGTCATCACTAATGATCCACCCTCAACATAACCACCATCACCTGCAGCTAAACAACCTAGGGTAAAGAAAAGAGCACTGGCTGTTAAGGTTTCTCCAACGATATTTAGAAGTAGTTCTCTTATGGCAGGATGCTTGAATTTTTGACTGTAATCTTCTACTGAAATTTTGTTAAAGGCTATTATTTTAGGTAATATTCTTATCATTTTCATTAATTCTAATGGGCTCATTTTACTTTTTTGGTTTACCTTAACTCCTTTTATATCTATCACTGGCACCTTGAAATTCATAAAGCGTTTAATGTCTTTGTAAAGTGATTTAATTTCCTTGGCATCCTCTGGTGAAACCGCTAATAAATGATGTCTCAATTTATCTGGATCCCGATAAAAACAAACCTCCTGCCCATGATAATAACATGTGTACAAAGAATCCTTTAAATGTATTTTTGTGTTATCATTCAAAGCTCCTACATTACGCCACACGTGATTTAAGTGAGTTTTTTTAGAAGATCCAGTTAACCAGTGGAGGGCTCCTTCAAATAAATACCCCTTTCGTCTCCAGCTGGTACAATTTCCACCAGGAATCGTGTGTTGTTCCAATATAGTAACATCAAATCCGCTCTGTAAAGCATATATTCCGGCTGACATGCCAGCGATGCCTGCACCAACAACAATGACTTTCTTCATGATTATTTCCTCCTTATTATATCCACAATCCAATCACTTTCCGGGCAAGGTGTGGTTGGATCAAGTGCCAGTGCTTCACAGACGCCTTGTATCGCAGCCCAAAATGCTATTGTAAGTGCTGTTGTGTTACCCTGCCGTATGGTTTTATTTTGTTGGCCTTTTTCCATTAATAGCGCAGATTGTGTATAAGTGTCATCCAATTGCAATAACTCTTTAATATTCTCTGGTATAGCATCGTTGTACTCAGCTTGTCTTATTAAAACAAACATTTTTGCAACAAATGGATCACTAACTGC
This sequence comes from Alkaliphilus peptidifermentans DSM 18978, assembly GCF_900101495.1. GTDB lineage: Bacteria > Bacillota > Clostridia > Peptostreptococcales > Natronincolaceae > Alkaliphilus_C > Alkaliphilus_C peptidifermentans. Next base: position 14,622 of record NZ_FMUS01000038.1, on the reverse strand, counting down.
GTAATGCAATATGTTTTTTGCAGTTGATTCAAAGAATGTCAGTGGATCGCTTTGGTCTTCTGCCATCACCATTTTAGGACCGGACATTCCAATTCTTATTAACTCCTCATAAAGTTTATCTTTCGATGGAAAATAATGAAATAATAAGCCAACACTCATATTTGCTTCTTGTGCAATATCAGTGATTTTCGTGGCTGCATAACCTTTACGGATAAATAAATCCAGACTTACTTTTAGAATTTCCAGACGCCTTTTTTCTTTTTGCTCTGCTCTTGTACTCATGTTTAACTCCCTATTAATTAAATTTTTTGTAGAATGCATTACTTCTAGTTTAAATTGAAGGTATAACATCAAATGCTCTTCACTGAATATTTATTCAATGAATTTATATTCAATATGATAACTGATTAGCTTATATTTGTCAATACACAGCTGCCAAGGGGACGTTTTGGGACCAGTGAAAAACTGGTCCCAAAACGTCCCCTTGTGTTCTTGTGCCAATAAAGTTAAATGGTAAATTCAAATTTTTCTGTAATATTTATTACCTTACCATCTTTTTCTTCAATAAAAAATGGAACCTTTTGCGCTGGTGGTGAGTCATAATATGATTCATTTAAATGAAGAATAAACTCTTCTTTTTTCGTCGTAATATATAGTCTGTCACTGTCTTCGTCTTTGATAAATAGACGGAGATAGTCAAAAAAGGTATATGTTGTCTCATTTGTGATTTCAAAAGTTTGTTTTTCTATGTCTTCATTATAAATGTGATAACCATTGGGCATATCAGCATTCAAATCAAGTTCTTCTATTCGCTCTTTATCTTCCCTTGTAATGATTTCAACCTCATCAAGATATAGTAGGTTATCTTCTATTACTATATATCCTGTTATTAATCTAGGCATAGATGAATTTTCACCATTCTTTACCAGATAACCAGAATTCCAGCTTTCAGGATTTGCCAAAAGTCCAATCCCAACAACTGTTGCAATAATAACCGATAAAACAATCACCAAAAATTTAGGCTTTTTATAATTTAACACGTTTTTAATCCTTCCCTTCACATTTCCCTCGCCAAAAGCAAGGGGACTTCCATTTAGAATATGCCTTCCATTAGCAAGGGCCAATAAAGAATTAGCATAGGTTTTTTTGATTTCTCCGTCCATTTCTTTCAGTACTCTTTCATCACAAGAAAGCTCCATATCTGTACTCATCAACATGAATGCAATCCACACAAGGGGATTAAACCAGTGGATGGACAATATTATAAAAGCTAATACTTTAATGATATGGTCTTTTCGATGGATATGGGTCTCTTCATGTAGCAAAATATATCTTCTTTCTTCAACGTTAAGCCCAACCGGTAAATAAATCTTGGGTTTTATTAATCCAAGCACAAATGGTGTTCTCAAATTCTTAGCTTCGAAGATATTTTTCTCTATTAACTGTGCACTTTTTAGCTGTCTTTTTAATTGTAAAACGGATACTACACTATATATAAGCAACACCATTATTCCTAAAATCCATATGTAACCACCTATTTCTGTATATATCTGCAGTGGATTTACACTTGCCCCATTAGTCGCCACATGAAGCGAACTGTTTACAAAGGAATCAACTACTTCAATTCCACTATTAATCTGCGGACTTTGCTGATAGATGATATCATGGGGGATTGTAACAGTATTCGTATTCCATGGCATAAGACTAAACATGCTTTCAAAAGAAAATGGCATTATAAGACGAAAGGCAACCACACCCCATAAGGCATAGGAGATGACTTTTGGAGCTTTTTTCAGTATTAGTCTGACAAGTATCACAAAAAGGATTACATAGCTTGCCGTAAGGCTCATATTTAATACAGTGAGAAATAGTTCACTCATTGCTACCCCTCCTTGTGTTCATCAATCAATTTTTTCAACTCTTCAGCTTGGTTTTTACTTATTTTTTTCCCTCCGATAAAAGCGGTTAAAAATTTCGGCAAAGATCCTCCAAAGGTATCCTCAACAAAAAGTATACTTTGCTTAGCGTAATATTCATCCTTTGTAATTAGAGACGAAACTACAGCATTTTCATTTTGAAAAATACCCTTTCCACATAACTTTTTCAGTACTGTATATGTTGTAGACTTTTTCCAGTTCATTTCTTTTTCACTTAGCTTCACAAGGTCGCCGGAGCCTATTGGCTCCTTCCGCCAGATTAATTCTGCAAACTTTTCTTCACTTTCTGCAAGTTTATATTCCTTCATGACAAACCTCCTTGGTCTATTCAATATCGACTATATATTTTAGTCTATACTATATAGACTAAAATATCAATGATAATTTCTTAAAATGGAACAAAACTTTAATCAAAATTAGGAACTTTTCTCATTTCTGTAGTATGTCTTACCTACAAAGAAGCACTCAATGGATTTACTTTTTTAAAGCATGTCAAAGGGACGGGGATTTGGCACCTCAATGTGTCAATTACCCGTCCCCCTGGCATTATTTATTCACCTCATATGTTCCTCTCCACATGAATTATTTTCCTGAGATATACTAATACTTGTTGTATATCCTGTACATCAACACTGCACTTAGTGAAAACTCGAAACGCTGATGTTAAGAAATCTTGTTACTCATTTCTTTTTGATGATTTGAATCTTTTCACAATATTGATATACTCTTGTTGTCTATTTTTGAATATATTGAATAAATTATTCTTACTAGCATGTTCTATTGTATAATATAACTTATTTCTTAACTCAATAAGGCTATCTTTTTCATATTTTATAGATAACTCCTCTAGTATTTCATCTGTCTTGACTCTCATATTTTCATGGTTAATCATCTCGCTCATATAATATGATAATGTTTCTAAATCATCCCCATTAAAATTAGATTGAGATTTAAATCTCCCCCAGTCATATATAAAACGTGTAAGATTTTTCTCAATGTAAAATAAATAATCTTTCTTAGCTTCATAAGGCGGTTTATGTATTATTGTTAGAGTTTTGTCCGGAACAAAATACGAACGATATCGTGTGTCATATTGACTGATATTGCTAATTGAATTTCCATTTTCATAAATCAACCTTGCGGCTAATAAAAACGAAAAATCTTCTCCTCTTGTAACATCTTCAGGATAACATATAGTTTCAAAAACATTTTTTTGAATAATCATGTTTCCACCAAAACCAAATAAAGATTCTTTGATTGTATCATCACGCATAAGTTTTATCATATCTTTATTCATGGATGTAAATTTTTTCCAACTAATTAAATCATCTTTAGCCGTAATCATAACAGTACCGTTTTTTTCATATGGTGCCGTAAAGATGTACTTATCATTATGCTCATTCACTAGCGCCTTAACTTTTATTAGATAGTCTTTTCTTAGGATTTCATCATCATCAATTTGTATCAAATAGTCAATATTGTCTTTAGAAGCATACAAGAATCCTTGATTTCTAATAGTGGAATAGTTCTCAACTGAAAAAATATCTGAATCATATTTTTCTCTGTTGAAGTAAATATCTCGATTTGTAATAATCTCATAAGGGAATCTGGTGTTTTGAAGAATTTTACTAATTTTACACTTGATAATATTGTCATTCTTAGTTGTTTTTGAGACATCAATACCAAATATATACAATTTTACTTCTGTATCAATTGGATTTAATTCATTAATAGAATTAATGGTATGAGTCAATGTCTCTACCTTTTCAAAATCATCAAGAAATGTGGGATGATCAAAAGTATGAATTACGCCTCTATCTTCCGCCACAAATACGTTTATTACAATAGCCAACTTCATAATATCACTCCTTATAATTAGCTGTATGCTCAGTTGTCTCTCTAATAACTAAATTACTTTTAATAATTTTGGATTTTGGTAATCTTCCTTCAAAAATATCTCTAAGAGATTCAATCATCGCTTCTGCAATTTCACTTGAATTTTGATTAATTGTGGTAAGTGATGGTGAAAAATATTCCGAGATAGGAATTCCATCAAATCCAATAACTTTAACTTTATCTGGAATAGATATCTTTCTCATACGTAAAGCTTTTAAAACACCAATGGACTTTTCATCACCAGAAATTATGATGCCATCGGGAATCTTTTCTTCAGGTAAGTTCATTACAAGATTGTATGCATCTTCAAATGTGCGAATATCTGTGAATAATTCAAATTCTAATTTATGCTGTGAAACACTATCTAAAAATCCTTGTTGTCTTTCTTCATTTACAGTATAATCTAAGCTTCCTAAATAAAACTGTATGCTTTTACAACCAAGTTGTTTTAAATAGCTAACTGCGTTAAATATGGCATCATAGTTATCAATATCTACATAAGGAATACTTCTGTTCACTAAAGTTTTTCCTAGCGTTACTGTAGGTAGACTTAAGTCCAATTGAGCTTGACATCTAGATGGTTTCTTCCTGGTGTTTAGCTGTAATAGACCATCGCCTAATCCTTGAGAAAAAATCGAGTTGCAATCTTCGTCTGAATGGTTAACTTGATGAAGAATAAGATTGTAGCCATATTTCTTAGCAAATTTATTTAAGCTCTGAAAAAGATTCATATACCATTGTCCTATATATGGAGTATTTTGATTTTCTACACTCACAATTACATGATATATTGATTTCACCCGTAAATTTTTCGCAAAGATATTTACATTAAAATTAGTTTCATTTAGTATTTCTTGAACCTTTTCTCTGGTTTTGGGACTAACATTTGGATGATTATTAATCACTCTGGATACAGTTCTAACAGATACTCCAGATAACTCACTGATATCTTTAATAGTTAAGCTTTTTTTCATAATACCTACCTCTATTAATATTATTTTAGGGTATGAGATTTTAGACGAAACACAAAAAAGGAATTAACAGGTCTTACCATACCTGTAGCATTATATTTAGAAGCACATGGTATATTTAACTCTGTAAAAACACCATCGTTAACATACCCTATACAACTAGAAGCACCTCCGTCTAAATTCACAAGCCAATCTAAATCCTTGTATTCACTCAGTATATGATCGACTACCTCATCAAATCTCACGCCCTCACTATTATTAATTCTACCAGAAAATGAATATAATAGCATCTCCCCAGACACTGTCTTCCCAATAACACTACGTGGACCTCTTACAAATTCATGTACAATTGTTTCTTGAGATTTTAATGAGTTTTCGTGTAACCAACCTTCTTTTTCAAAACTTTTTAAAAGACTTGTATTAGTTTTTACTAGATTAACTCCATCCTTATATAAAAATGTTCCTCCTCCAGCAGCAATAATAACATTATCCCATAAGCTTTTCGATATTTTCTCAGGTCTATTCATGTTAATCTCCATTGAAACTGAATCAAAATTGTTTAATTGGTTAAAGTTAAAATTTTCAAATGACAAAACAATCGCAGTCGGTGGGACTTGTCTTCTGCCATAAAAAAAGTCTTGCATTATATTATTTATGAAAACTAAATTAAAGCGATTCTCCAGCTTTTCTTCTATATTAGTATCAAATGGTGTTATTATGAAAAATTCCTGCTCATAATCAATAGGATTAACTTGATTTTCATCAAAGTTATAAGTTTTATTCATCAATTTAAGAGTACCCGAAACTAGGTTCCTATTTTCTGCTATAATATCACCATCAATAGTAATTCCAATGAACGCTTTGTTAAATAATGGTGGCAGTTCAATGTGGTCACTATAATATAAATAATCCATATAAAAGTTTTTCATTTCTAATTTATTTTCAAAACTTGAAAGAGTTGAATTATATTCATCTCGGAGTTTTTCTGTAAAAAAGTAGAGTCCATTTAAGTAAATGTATTCTCCAGGTAAATTTTTAAAATATGATCTAGGATAAACTAACTCTTTTTGAGTTTTATATGATGTCACAAAATCTATACTCATCAATTCTTCAGGCTTTATTGCAACTCCAGCATATTGCAATTTGGGATTAGTCTTATTGTAAATTTTTACAAACTGAGGAATTTGAATCGGCTTAGCTATGTCATATTCATAATAATGATAAGTTAATACTTCTTTATTTAAGTGAAGGCCATGCACATAATGGTACAAAGAATATTCACCTTTTTCTACCATAATACAATTTTTGTAAGCAGAATCATTTTCTTTAATATATGCCAGAAAAGGATGTATCCCCTCACCATACATTTCAGGTAGATTAGTGAAACTTTGAGAGTATGTATTGGAAGCGTTTCCTATTATAACTTTATTGCCAGGAATATCATTTACACGATATAAACTTAATTCACCCAGGAGTATAGAGATTGTATTTGCACCATAAAATATAGGATGATGTGGATTTACATATGGTATTTCTGATTCGTCTAAAGAAATCTCAATATTTAATCCCTTATATAAATTGACTAGCTTATATAGCTCTTCATACGTAGGCTCAAATATTTTCTTGTTTTTTTTTCCTATAATAATTATTCTATCTTGTATACCCTCGATTTCTAATAGTTTAAGCATCATTTCAAGTTGAGTAATATGCTCACTCACAATTATTATTGTTTTATTACTTATAATATGCCAAAACCTTTTTTCTTCCCAAACAAGACGTAATGAATTACGATTATCAACATCAACATTATAAAATGCTAGATCGATTAATTTAATTTGTATAATATTATCCTGAGAATATTTATTAATTATCTCAAAGTGTGGGAAAACATCTCTTCTTATTTTAATTAAGTCGGAGTAAATATCTAAGTTTGTTTTTGTATTGTATTGTGGGTTCTTCATGAAATAGTTTTCAATCTCTTTGAAATATTCGTTTTTCGCTAAAACATCTACAGAATAATTCTCAACAATTTTATCTTTTATAAAATGTTTACCTTTTGAAAAATCAATATTAAACTCAAAAAATTCAAAGCGATAGTATTGATTATAGGAACGTATTCTTTCTCTAATAAAATCACTTTTAAAATTTTTCATATATACTTTCCTCCAGTTAAATAACCTTCTTTTGCTTACTATAAACAGAGACTAGTGATATTGTTGATATAACCATTAATATCACCGAGTACACCAAAACAAGAGCTTGGGCGTTTGGATTAATCTGACTTTCAGCGTTATTCTTAATTACAATTCCTAGCGGTTCATACAGAGGGTGATACAGCAAAACAGATAAATCATAGTCTGCTAATAGAGAATTAAAATTTAGTACAAAAATAGCAAGTATAAACGGACGAATTACCGGAAATACTATTTTACGGAAGATATAAAATTTATTAGCTCCCATGCTTTGTGCCGCTTCTTCAAGTGAATGATCAACATTATATAAAGCAGCATTAGTCATACGCAAAGTGAATGGAATCTTTATAATTATATATCCAACTAAAAGCATAATAGTTGTACCAGTTAATACCTGTCCAAATAACAATAACCTTTTTGTATCATATGTAACTATAAGTCCCATAGCAATGAGAGTTGATGGTAGAAGCCATGGGGTCATTAGAGCGTAATCTATGATATTACGGTATCTTGATTTTCCGCTTCTTATATATCTAGCAAGAACTAAAATTAAACTTCCCACAATAAAAGCTGCTAATGCTGAATAAGTAATACTAGTTAAATAAGGTTTATATGAAGAAGGCTGAAGTAGTAGTGATGTATAATTTTCTAGCGTAAAAGATTCTATATTTATATTACCAGTAGCTATTGTATAACCGTCAGTAAAAGAATAAATAAAAATTAATAATATAGGCATAATATATATAGCAAATATAAAATATGCGATAATATGTATTAACAAATTTAATACAGGGTTCTCAATTTTTTGCTTGATTAATAGTGTTTTAACTTTTGATACAGACATATAATTATATCTTGATTCGATTTTCTTTGAAATAAATAGAATTAATATTGTTGCTAGACCTAACACTAATGATAAAACGGTTGCTATGTCACGAGAAGCTATACTTTTAGAAAACCTAATAATCATGGGATTTATTGTTTGAAAGCTTTCTCCTCCTATCATCAAAGGAGCAGAAGTAGCTCCTAATCCAGTTAATATAATTAATATAGTTATTGCGAAATAATTGGGTCTTAAAACAGGTAGGACGACTTTTGCTAATATAGACCAAGTAGATGCCCCCATACTTTTAGCTGCTTCAATAGTTTGATAATCAATATTCTTCAGTGCATCTGATAAAAATATTATATGGTAACTTGTTAAGGCGAAAGTCATTACAAATGTCACTGCCCCATATCCTTCAAACCAATGAGGACTCAGATTTGGAAAAAGTGAAATTAAAATTTTGGTTATTACACCTGAATCACCATAGACAAAAAGATATCCTGACGCTAATGCGATACCACCATATACGAGAGTACTGCTATAACCAATTTTTAAAATTTTGCTACCTTTAATTTTAAAATAATCTGAGATCAAAACTATAAATGTGCCTAAGACATTAACCGTAATAGACAAAGTCACTGCTAAAATAAAACTGTTTCTTAAACTGCGCATAGCTCTATCAGATTTAATGAGGCGATCAATAGCACTTGTTGTAAAATTTCCATCTTTAGTAAAAGTTTCGACTATTAGATTCAAATTAGGAAAAATAAGAAAAGCAAATAGAAGCCATGTAATTCCTATCAGAAAAAAATATTGTAATATGTTTGTTTTATTATATTTTGCAATCATATTTTTCATATCTACTCCTTAAATTGTAAAATTGCCTTTTTATCTATATATATCTTTGTATTATCACCAACATTTAATTGATATCTCTCGTTCTCCATTACATAATTTCTTACTAACTCTTCCTTATATTTAAATGTGTATTTACTGTAATTGCCATAATACTCTTTTTCTAATACCATTACTTCAAATGCTTGATATCTAGTTAGATCTTCAAATGGAGGCTCTAAATATACTTTCTCTAGCCTAATATATGCTTTGTTCTCCAATGGAACACCTAATTCAGTCTTTATCTTTACTTGTAATAAGTTAATATCACCAATAAAGTTTGTAACAAATTCTGTTTTAGAATTATTGTAGATATCTTTAGGTGTCCCCACTTGTTCTAAGAAGCCTTTATTGAATACTGCTATTCTATCAGATATGGTTAGAGCTTCCTCTTGATCATGTGTTACATAAATAGTAGTAATTCCAAACTCTCTTTGTAATCTTTTTAATTCAACTCTTAGCTGACCTCTCAAGTTTGCATCTAAATTTGAGAGTGGTTCATCTAACGCGAGAATTTTCGGTTTCATGACAAGAGCTCGTGCTATAGCCACTCGCTGTTGTTGTCCACCACTCAGCTCCGATACCTTTTTACTTAATTGTTCTTTATTTAGATCCACCTTCATAGCTATATCTTTTACACTCTTTTCAATATCACACTTTGATTTTTTCTGTAGTTTTAGTCCAAATGCAATATTGTCAAATACATTCATTGTTGGAAATAGGGCATAACTTTGAAATACAATACCTATGTTTCTTTCCTCTATTGGTTTATCATTCACCCTGTTCCCTTCTATAATAATATTGCCACTAAATGGTTTAACAAATCCGACTAAACTACGTAAGGTTGTTGTTTTGCCACAACCAGAAGGACCTAATAAAGTAAAAAATTCTCCTTCATTTATTGTTAAATTGAGATCCTTTATAGCAATAAAGTCTCCATACATAATATTAATATCATCAAAAGTAATCATATTTTTACTCCTCATAATGTTTGTTATAATTTAATAGGGATAGCCGAACAGTTTGCTCGGCTAATATGTAATATTACTACGTTATTTCATAATCTCCAACTCAATTTTTTCAGCCCACTGATCTATATGGTCGCCAACAAATCCCCAATCTATTTCTTGTACAGAAAGAGATTCATCTATGGATCTAATATACTCTGGAGCACTTGAAAGGGCTTCCTTATTAGCAGGTAATGAGTAGAACTTATCTGCCCATTGTCCTTGTATTTCAGCTGAACCAAACCAATCCAAAAACCTCTTTGATTCCTCTAAGTTTGAAGATCCTTCCACAATGCCTATTTGTTCTACTACATACGGAACACCAATTTTAGGTTTGGCATAATAAGATTTAACTCCATATTGTTCTTCTCTAGCAGCAAGTCCACTTGACCACATTTGTCCCATTGGAGTCTTTCCTCCAGCTAATAAAGCATAAAACTCTTCGCCATCTTTTGCAATATAACCGTTGTCATATAATTGCTTAATTGCTTCCCATCCTTCGTCAGATACACCTAATTCTCCATTCTCATCCAAATATCGTACTAATATACCAGAAATTACTGCCCTTGTAGTTCCACCTGATAGACTTGGGAACAAAAAGTACTTGCCATGAAAATCAGGGTTTTCCCATAGATCTGGCCAATCTTGAGGTCCTGTTTCTTCACTATATAAATCTTGACTATAAATAAGTAATATAGCTTGTTTTACTAATGAATGATAGTAACCATCATTATCGTTCATTCCTTCTTCAATATTATCCGCCCAGACAGGAACATGTTTAGCGAGAATATTTCCCTTTTTTAAAGTTTCAAATCCCATAGTATTTAATCCAAATACTATATCAGCTACTGGATTGTTTTTTTCCGCAATAAGACGATTTGCAAGATCTCCCCCTCCAACCTGTACGGTTGTTACATTAAAACCTGCTTCTTTTGCCTTTTCCTCTACCCATTCACCACGACCATCAGTTAGGGAATTGGAGTAAATAATCAATTTATCACTACCTTCTTTTTGACCACACGCTGATGCAGTAAGTAACACTACTAACATAATAACAACACTAATCACTTTTTTCATACGGAAACTCCTTTCATATAATTTCATTTTGCCATCGTTGGCAATTTTAATTATATACTATTATTTACTCGTTATCAAGGTTATTTTGCAAGATTTGTGTTTAATTTGTAATAATGTGTCACCTTTGGGCGAAGGTATTACTATGCAAAATGTGCGCCATTCTCGGTTTTTCGGAAACCGTCGTGAGCATATCTTAATATTAAATATAATTCCTAGGATTTACTTCTGATAGCTCTGTTTTTGAATAGTGCTTTAAGAAGTATACTTAAATGGTTTTTCAAACTAGAATACAGTATTTTCTAGTTATGAGGAGAACCGTCCCTTGATGCATCCACCTTTTTCAAGCAGATACATATGTCATAGAATATTAGGGGAGAAGCTTGTTTTTCCTGAGTTAGATAAAAAGCTGATTAGTTTATAGTTCAATAAAAAATCTGTTTTTTTAGAAAAATTTTCAAAACCCTTACTATCTCATACTTTGCTAATTCACTAATTATTACACCTTTTCAATCTGCTGCCCCCCCCAAAAAACCCGAAAAATCCCCACTTTGACAATTGGGGGATTTTTTGACCTTACAAGATTTAATAAGATTCTCACATATAAAATCCCAATGCTTTAAAGGTATTGGGATTTATCATTTGAATATTGTGACCTTAGAAAAATCAATTCTCATACACCTATCTAAAAATAATATTATTCTTTTAAAATTTATCCTTAGCTTAGCCTTTTGTTATCAACACACAGGACTCAACATGGGTTTTGGTAGAACGATGATAATTTTTCGCAGAAAGAATAGGAGTTTCCACCCTCTTCCCCTTTAATTTGAAAAGCTCATTTAGTTTTAAATAAAAATGTTATATATACTTAATCCAGAACAGTAAGTAATTTTGTAATCATGAAAATAATTATTATAATCCATACTTGTAATTTTTCACTTCTGTGTTACCCATTCATCTAGAACTAATTGAAATGATCCACCAAAAATTTTAATGTTGCATTCCAAGCTTTTTTGTTAGCATTTGCAGCATCTTGTGCTGTGACTGATGGGTGATCAATCATAGGGGGTAAATTGGGGAGAAAGAAAGTGTGTCCCATATTATTAAAATAAAGGTGTTTTGATTGATAAAGATTATTATTTTTCTCTAAAGTTTGCATCATATCTTTACACATTGTTGAGGAAGACCAAGTAGTATCTTTTTCTCCAGAGATCATCAGAATAGGAGACTCTATTTTTTCAATTGGTATACGAGCGCTTTCTAATTGTTTAGGAGTAGAAGTATTTAATGCAGCGTCATGGATTTTACGTATGTCCATGGGATTCATGTCTTTTGAGAATTTTGTATCCACTGGGTACTTTACAAAATCTATTGGATAGTTATTATAAGTCCATGATGATTTTGTTTGATGCTCATCCATTGAAATTCCTTCAAACACATGGGAAGAAGGAACATAAGCAATAATAGAAGCTAAATGTTTAGAAAAATATGACCCAAACAGTAATGATAGTTCAGCCCCTTTAGAAATACCCATTATGCTTATATTATTTTTGTCAATTTCCGATTTACCTTCGAGCCAGTTAAGTGCTTTTTTAAAATATTCTATTTTAATTTCAATGAGTTCACTTGGTAAGTTGTCATTTTGAATATCAAAGTAGTTTAGAGCAAGAGTTGCATATCCTTTAGTACTCAGTAATGCTGCCATTTGTTCTGCCCATAAGAGTCCTCCAGTAGACCCCCCAATAATTATTACCGCTGGTAAGTTATTTTTTTCTTTAGGTTTAAACAGTTTTCCTATTATTGGATTTTCAATGTTTTCTTCTTCAGTATCAGAATTTGTAAAGTTAAACTGTACTTCTCTTTTATCTTTTACTTCATCTTCTACTAACAAATATAAACTCACCTTATGAGATCGAGTACTCATTTTTAAAAATATAGGAGGAAAATAAACATTACTTTCTTTTAACTGCATAGACCATAGCAAACCATTAGGATCACAATTGGTGTAAAAACCTTCGTCAGGTGCTACTTTTTCTAAATTAATTCTACCTTCGTGATCAGATGTGAAAATTGCATAGGAATGCCATGTTCTTTCCACATCATCCTGCATTTCTGCACGTATCTTTACCTGTTGGTTAGGTTTCAATCCTGTAATTTGCAAGTTTACATTCTGGTCGATTAACTGATTAGTTGAAGATAAAATTATTTTAGGATCCATCATTAATTTCTCCATTTCCTATTTTATTTATGTCTGGTAAGTGAACTTCAAATGATTCTTTAGATAATAGCTCCTTTATTTCTTTTAAAAAGTCTATGTTGACTTCTATGTGAGTACAACCATTTTTAAGCAGGGCTTTCATATAATTAGGCAATTTTTTTGATTGTATTTCTTCTTTTGCTTTCTCAGCCTTTTTCCAAATTACTAACTCTTTTTCCAGACTTTTTATGTGGATATCTATAGCTTTTATTGCTTTTTCGTAGGGTAATTCTCCTAAAAAAGTTACAGCAGTGTATAAAGAATTGGGGAAATTAAGGTCTACTTGACTGAGAGTATCTTCTAGTTTTCTTTCAAAAAAGTGTTCTCCTTTTTCAGTAATCGAATAAATTGTCCGCGAGCGATTTCCAACACTTTCAATAGATTGGATCTTTATTATGTTTTCTTCTTCCATTTTATTGAGAGCATAATATATAGAACCTATTTTAATACCTGCCCAGCTTTCTGCATGACTTAATTTTAAATATTGCAGGATTTCATAACCAGTCAAATCTCTTTGTTGTAATAAACCTAATAACATTATTTTTATCAAACAATTTCCTCCTTCTATTGCATATTCAAGTTTGATTATTCAACTTTGAATATATGGTATAACAATTACGCTTAGATGTCAACTGTATTTGCCGATTCATTTAGCTATTTGCTATACTTATCATTCCCTGTAAAACCTTATTAACTGACTCTGATCTCCACTTTGGCTCTTTAGCTACAGTAAGTATACCTTCAGTTTCCAATCCTCCAGTGATTCGTAGTAAACTTAGATCCCCTCATGGTATTCTCGATAGATACGCTTTACTATTACTGCTTCTTCAGTAACAATAACTAGCCGTTTATTCTCTTATTGTACCCTGAAAAGCAGTTGTGATTTACTTGGAGTTCCTTTGGCTGGTATCGTACTAAATGCCAAACCTCACGTTTTGGCTTAGGGAATGATTTTCAAATCGTGAAACACCTCATTATGCGAAATTATTTTCCTCCAAAACAAAATCCCCTAAACATATTGTCTAGGGGAACTTATATTACTTTTGATTTTTATCTAAACCTTGTAAACCACTGATTCAACTTATTTCTTCTCTATCAATACCACACTCCGTCGTAGAATGTATCCAATCCCGTTTCGCTTCTCTCATGCTCTTGGTCATTCCTGATATGAGACTTACATCTGCTTACTTTGTAAGCAGTGTTACGGCTTCCACATGCATGGTATGTTGCTGTTAGCATATGTATTGTCTAGATATTCTATAAGGCCAATTCCTTTCCTATTATCAATATTGACGTGAGTGACAATGTATAATCTGTCCCCTCGTACTTTTACCTAGAAAGAGTATGGGAATAATCCATAGACTATTGCATGACAATAACCCCGTCCGAGATCAGTGAAAAACTGGTCCTTTTTTTCGTTAAATCGCAAGAAATTTTGACAAATGTAAAAAATAGTCTGTCATTTCTAAAGTTCCCTTAAAACTAGATATAAAAGAGGAGACTATTGCTGCTATCCTCTTGATATTTACCGCTATTGCAGCTAGCTTTGATTGTTTCGACACACTTAT
>NZ_FMUS01000024.1 GCF_900101495.1 Alkaliphilus peptidifermentans DSM 18978 | reverse complement strand
AGGTAAGCGTTACTATAAACGCAGAAAAGAAACCGTGGAAAGAATCTTTGCTGACGCAAAGGAATTGCACGGCCTTAGGTATGCCCACTATCGTGGACTCCATTTAGTTCAGATGCAGTGTTTAATGACTGCTACTGCACAAAATATCAAAAAAATAGCCACTAAGCTATCAAAAGTCCAGGAATAATCTTGGGTTTTTGATAGTTTAGTAGCAGAAACAATTAAAAATTTCATTTAAATCAATTTACAAAGAATTTAACCACCAGATTAGATAAAATCTGGTGGTTTGTAATCAACCTCAGTGTAGTCAATAGACTACACTCATGATTTTTGAATTGGAGGCGACACCCAGATTTGAACTGGGGAATAAAGGTTTTGCAGACCTCTGCCTTACCACTTGGCTATGCCGCCCTTTGAATTTGTTGGTGCCCAGAGGCGGAATCGAACCACCGACACGGGGATTTTCAGTCCCCTGCTCTACCGACTGAGCTATCTGGGCACTATAAAGTATCTTTAAACCGAATTACATTATACAACAGTTTATAATAAATTTCAATAACCCTCTAAATAAAAAACTTTACATTTACTATTATATGATTTTCTTATTTTTGTGATTATTAATTTTTGATATCTTCTATTAGTTTTCTAAGATGTTCTTCATTAAAAAAATATTTTTCATTACAAAAATGACAAACCATCTCTGCGCCCTTATCTTCTTCAATTATTTCTATTAATTCTTTTTCTCCTAAGCTAATCAATGCTTTTTCAAGCCTTTCTTCACTACAGTCACATATAAAGTCTACAGAATGTTTCTCTAAAATTTGCGGATCAAAATCTCCTAATATATGATTACAAATATCCTCTTCATTCATTCCTTCTTTAATAAGGTTGGTTATTGATTTAACCTCTCCTAGTCTACTTTCCAGCTTACTTATTACTTCATCACTAATTCCTGGCATCACTTGAATTACAAATCCACCAGCTGATTTTATGGAGTAATCAACATCCACTAAAACCCCCAATGCAACTGCTGATGGCTGTTGCTCTGAATAAAGAAAATATGCTGCAAAATCCTCCCCTATTTCTCCCGATACTAAGGGATAATTGCCATTATAAGGCTCCTTTAATCCTAAATCTTTTATTACTGTTATAGTTCCTTTACTTCCCACTGCATTTCCTACATTTAGCTTGCCCGGTTCTATGTATGTGGACTCAACCTGAGGATAATCTACGTAGCCCTTAACATTCCCACTAGAATCTCCTACTGTTAATATGTTTCCAATTGGCCCACCGCCATTTATTTTAACAGTAATTTTATGCTTTTCATCCTTTAGCATTAACCCCATTATTGATGTAGCAGTAAGGGTTCTACCTAGGGCTGCAGCAGCAACTGGCGATGTTTGATGAGTTTTACTTGCCTTATTAACCATATGTGTAGTATTTGCAAAGAATCCCCTTATCATATTATTGGATGCTGTAACTCTTATCACTTTGCTTTCCATATTTTCACCCCTGTTTCAATTATTTAGGATATTGCATAATTAATATTATCAATCTTTACACACCTTATATATTACCTGTAGACCTATAATTAAAATTACCTATGCTTATTGTTCCTTTTTTATTGATTAATTACTTTATTATTTTGTTAAAAGCTATATCATTAAAAAGCAAGCTGGTCACCCAACTTGCTTCAAATTACTTATATATATTCCCCTATGGGTTAACTACAAATTTAAAAGCCAACATTTATTAAACACTAACACTTACATTTGTAGCTTGAGGGCCCTTTTCGCCGTCAACAACTTCGAAGCTAACTGTTTGCCCTTCTTGTAAAGTTTTAAACCCATCCATAGTAATAGCTGAGAAATGTACAAACACATCTTCGCCATTTTCTCTAGAAATAAATCCATAACCCTTTTCTCCATTAAACCATTTAACTGTACCTTTTTCCATAAAAATATACCTCCTAAATAATAATTCACGATGATAATACATGGTTAAATATGTATCTTCATTCAATATAATTTTATCATAAGGAACTTTAAAATGTCAACTTTACCAAGTGGGTAGTCCTATTTCTTACTACAAGAAAAGAAAATTCGCTGGCTATTTTTATGAGGCTTCTCTAGAAGGAAGTCCGCAAAAATTTCAATACTATTGAATCCAGACTTTTGTAGCAGGTATATAATTTCATCGGTTTTATATGCTCTTTGTATATGAAGTTCTTCAGTTTTTCTAAAGAGGCCCCTTTCAGCTTCATTAAAAAAGGTTAGATCCATTTCAAGAAGGTCCGTTGATTTATCGTAAAAATTTTCCCATAAATATATGATATCTCCTGTATTTTCACCGAAGGTATTGTTACCGATAATATTGCTAAGTTTATAGTAACTACTGATGTCAAAAATAAAAATACCGTCCTTATTAAGACGTTTGTGTACTTCCATGAACATTTTCAATAGATTTTCTGAGTCAATAATATAGTTTACTCCATCGCAGCAGCACATAACAATTTGAAAAATGTCTTGAATTTCTAGCTGAGTCATGTCTTGCTGTATGAATAGTATATCAGCATTGTTATCAACTGCTTTATCTTTTGCTATGGTCAGCATGTCTTGTGAAATGTCAACAGCCGTAATAGAGAATCCCTTTAAAGCCATTGGTATTGTTATATTTCCAGTACCGCATGCCAATTCTAGAACTTTTTTAGGATGAATATTGGCCCTTTCGATTAAGGTTTCTATGTAATTAACCCATTCATTATAATCTACATCTGTCATTAACCTATCATAGAAATAGGCAAAGCTACTATATTGTTCCTTCATCTATACCCCCAGCTCCTTGCATTTTAATAAGATTATTATATTATAAATTTGATGTAAGGAACAAATAATTAATCAACTCTTAATTTCATTTTTTTTAGATTTTTTCTTTTT
Source organism: Alkaliphilus peptidifermentans DSM 18978 (assembly GCF_900101495.1). GTDB lineage: Bacteria > Bacillota > Clostridia > Peptostreptococcales > Natronincolaceae > Alkaliphilus_C > Alkaliphilus_C peptidifermentans. The sequence continues at coordinate 75,675 of NZ_FMUS01000024.1, read as the reverse complement.
AACTGTCATAAGACCGCCAATACGCCCAGTTTCTTTTGCAGTTAATCCACCCCAGCCTAGACTTTTCACCTTCTCAATAAGTCCCAATTCTTCAGCAATTTCATATTTCATCAATAAATCAGGTGTGAAATCTTTGTTTGCATACTTTTTTTCCATTATAATCCCTCCTATTCTTATTTATTATAATAAGAATGAAGAAAAATATACTTTCGATAGAATTTAAGGAAATTCAATATCTTTCTTAAAAAAAAGTAATAATTTATTTTTGGGTTGATTTAGCTAAAAAATAATGTTACATTAGTGTTGGTTACGAACCTATCTTATTTCTCACTCCCCCGTGAAAATATAGATATATTCTTAAGGACTGTCCCCACAGTCCTTTTTTCTTTCCTTTTTTTGCCTTTATCCCAATCTAATAATTTCAGAGATTTGTACATGTATTACATATAATACAATAGGTAGTATTAATAGCAATGGAATAAACTCATAGAATTTCGTTTTTGGTTGCAGCTCTTCACATTCCAAGTCATGGTCTTCTACTATACTATAGTTATCTTCTAAACCAGTTTTCTCTTTTATAGCCATATCCTTCTTTATAACTTTTATCAATTGATATGCAATAAATCCAGTAATGAGGGCAATAACTCCAAAAAGAGCCATACTAATAAGAAGTGCAACAGTGGTTGATACTTCTGGTACTTCTGTAGCAGCTTCATTCATTCCTAAATCTTGTAGCTCCTCTATCATTTTAGACAAAAATTGTAATGCAAAGCCTAATGTTACTGCAAATCCATTATTTGCTATATGGCCTATAATCCCAGCATATAGAGAATCAGTTAATATTACAAGATAACCAAATACTAAGCCTAAAACAATAGGTCCAAATAAATTATAAAGATTAAAATGAAAGACCCCAAATAGAATTGCCGATAATACAACTGCTTTTTTCTTACCTAATGGTTCATATCCTGGCAATATAAAGCCTCTAAAAAATACCTCTTCACATATACCAGCTGAAATTGAAACAATAAACATTAAAACAGCATATTCTCTAACATTCTCGGCGGTGGGTAGCTGAGGTATATTGAGATTTCCGAATAGGCTTAGTAAAAACATTCCTAAGGCGTTTGCAAATACCGCCGCTGGATACATTAGTAATGTTATTAAAACAACTAAAAATCCATGCTTTAAACTAATTTTATTTAATCTCATAGTATTTTTTATATTTATCTTTCTTATCAACAGATAAATAAACGGTGGTAATAAAACCAAAATATATTCAGTAATCAACAATCCAACAATTAAGTCTCGTTGTTGAACATAGGCACCTACAATAACAAATAGAAACGCACCTATTACATATAAAATGTTAGCATCTAATACACTTAAGCTTCTTGTATTCTTCATGTATACACCCCTTTAATTTTCTAAAGCATCCCGTTGCTTTAATATATTTAAATATGCTTGCACACCATATCCTAGTATTTTTTCATTATAATTAAACCTACTATTATGTAATGGGTAATAATAGTGATCACTTCCACTTCCAAGGAAAAAGAAAACTCCAGGTATTTCCTTTTGATAATAAGAAAAATCTTCTGCAAGCATAATTGGATCAATAATTTGTATAACACTAGATTCTTGAGATTGTATAAATTCACTGGTTAAAAAGCTATCGTTTGTTACAGCAGGGTACATGTCTCTAAACTCCAGTGTTATTTTACAGTTATGAATATTTTCTAAGCCCTTAACATAATCTGTAATTCTTTCTTTTACAGTGTCATGTACCTCCTGTTTAAAGCTACGAATAGTACCTTCTAATCTAGCTTCACTAGCAATAACATTTCTAATCTCACCAGCAACAACCTTACCAATTGTCAATACTACTGGCTCAATTGGATTAATACTGCGACTTGCTATTGCTTGTAGACCTGTAATCAATTGTGCTGATACAACTACACTATCTATGGTATTGTGGGGCATAGCTCCATGTCCACCTTTTCCATGTATGGTTATATCAAATTCCCCAGTTTGAGACATCATTGGTCCCTGTCTAACCCCCATCTTACCTTCTGGTATTTCAGGAAATAAGTGGAGTCCATATATCTCGTCTATTGAATATTTCTTTAAATAGCCTTGAGAAACTATTGGTAAGGCACCACCTGGCCCTTCTTCCGCCGGCTGAAAAATTAAAACTACATTATCCCTTAGCTTTTCTTTATTCATTACAAGATATTTTGCTAAACCTAATAAAATAGCTTGATGTCCATCATGTCCACAGGCATGCATTTTTCCCTTGTGTATAGATTTATAATCCACTTCATTTTCCTCTTCAACAGTCAATGCATCCATATCTGCCCTAAATCCAATAGTTTTTTTTCCCTCTGTGCCTTGAATTAAAACGATTATACCAGTACCAGCAATTTTATCGTGATATGTAAGCTTAAGCTTATTTAAATAGCCTTTAATATATTCTGCCGTTTTATATTCTTCAAATGCTAATTCAGGTATTTGATGAAGCTCTCTGCGAATTATTCTAATTTCATCCTGCAGTAATTGAATATCCTTTGACAGATACAATAGAATCATCCCTTCAATCCGATATTTTCATATTATTACAATAAGTTCTAAAACACTTTTATATTTTATCATATATAACTATTGTATGGATAAATAAAATTTAAATCCTTTATTTTCAAATATAGTAAGACTAAACTCCATTCTACACCGTAGTACCTCCACCAACAGATACAATTTGTTCCACTACTCTGGCAATGGAATTATTCTTTTTTGCATCTCAGTTTAGAAGGTTTTCAACTGGTAGACTTTCTTGACTTTTTCAACAAACTCTTACATATAATGTATAGAAAAGTTTTAATGTTAGAATAACTTCTATTAAAGCGAATGATGACTGAAAATGAAATGCTTTTATAAAAGACAAATGTTGATATCTATAAAAGCCTTCATATACTGGGGGTGTGTCATTCTGAGCATAAGGGAAGAATCTTATAAACGACATAAATCTATGATTTGCCTATATTATTAACTAATATAAAATCATTAACAGAACGTTATAAAAAAAAGGGGGGAAGTTAAGTTGATTAAAGTAACTCTTAATGGCAGCAATGGAAAAATGGGGCGAGTACTTTCTAAGGTTATACATGAGTCTAATGAGTTTGAATTAGTAACAGGAATAAGTCGTAGTATAAGCAGCTTAAATACATATTCCAGCTTTGATGAATTATCGGAAGCATCAGATGTTATTATCGATTTTTCACATCCAACTCAGCTATTACCTATGCTTAATTATTGTAAGAAACATCATGTACCAGTGGTAATTGCAACTACAGGCTATTCCGATGAAGAATTAAGAATAATTCATGAAGCAGGAGCTTACATTCCGGTATTCTATTCTCCCAATATGTCCCTTGGAGTTAACCTATTACTAGAGCTAGTTAGTAAAGCAACTGTCGTTTTAGAGGATCAATTTGATATTGAGATTATAGAACGTCATCATAATAAAAAAATAGATGCTCCTAGTGGAACTGCACTTTTAATTGCCAATACAATTAATAGGTTATTAGAAAATCAAAAGTCGTTAGTTTACTCAAGACAGGATAAGAAGGTAGCCCGTGATCCTTCCGAAATAGGAATTATGTGTTTAAGAGGTGGCACCATTGTTGGTGAACATGAGGTTGTATATATAGGTAATGATGAGATAATTGAAATTAAACACACAGCGTTATCTAAGGAGATATTTGCCTATGGAGCTTTAAGGGCTGCAAAATTCATCATTAAGCAAAATCCAGGCTATTATGGTATGAAGGATATGTTGAAGGAGTAGGAAAGGAATGATTACAAATGAGTGATCAAAAAAATCCTCTAAAATATATTGACTTTACGTCCCCAGAAACTATTGCCAAATCAATAAAAACAGCAAAAAAATCCACACCTGTGAAGGTCTATATTCAGGGGTATATCAACTATTTTCAGGACCCTACTATTCAAGCTTTTGGCAATGAAGATTTATGGATATTAATAGGTGAATATGACTCTATAAAAAATATACTAGCCAAAAACGACAGTACGATTAAGCACTATCACATAGAGTATGACCGAAGGAACTCTGCAGTTCCCCTTTTAAATACATTAGAGCTTCAAGCTCGTATAGAACCCGGCGCCCTCATAAGAGAGAGTGTAATTATAAAGAAAAATGCAGTTATATTGATGGGAGCAGTTATTAATGTTGGGGCTGTCATTGGAGAAAACACAATGATAGATATGAATTGTGTAATAGGCGCAAGGGTGATTATAGGAAATAATGTTCACGTAGGGGCAGGGGCTGTTATTGCAGGTGTTCTTGAACCTCCCAGCGTCAAGTCCGTAGTAATTGAAGATAATGTATTTATAGGATCAAATTCAGTAGTGTTAGAGGGTGTTCATATTGGAGAAGGAGCTGTTGTAGCAGCAGGTTCAATTGTAACAACGGATGTACCTGCCAATTCTGTAGTAGCAGGTATGCCGGCATCATTAATTAAGATGAAGGATAAAAAAACCCTTGATAAGGTTAAACTAGTAGATGATCTAAGGGGTTAATTATAGGGCACTAAATATAATTTGAAATTATTCTAGTGCCCTTATTTTTAACGGTCTTTATCTGTTACCACAAAAACATATGGAATGTTACGATAATAATCTCCAAAATTTAATCCATAACCTACTACAAATTTATCTGGTATAGTAAAGCCTAAATAATTTGGATCTAAATCCACCTGTCTTCTTTCAGGCTTATCTAGTAAAACACAACACTTTACACTTGCTGGATTTTTCTGTTTCAAATGCTCCATAACATATTTCATGGTTAAGCCTGAATCAGTAATATCATCCACTACTAAAACATCGTATCCTTCTAAATTCTTTTCTATATCAACAACTATCTTGACAGCTCCACTACTTTCTTCTCCGTGACCGTAGCTGGATGTTGTCATAAATTCTACCTTCACTGGAATCGTCATTTGTCTTACCAGGTCAGCAGTAAAAATAAAGCTCCCTTTAAGAAGTGATACCACAATAAGCTTTTTATCCCTATACTCCTTCGAAAGCTCCTGTCCTAATTTCTTTACCCTTTTTGTAATCTCATCCTCAGATAGCAAGACTTCCCATACCTTTTTTTCTATATCCATTGGACTTCCCTCCACATATTACTATAATAGTTATCCATAGCTATATTTTTGTTTATTATTTTTATTCTAATTTAAATCTAAACCCTTGTCAAACCATAGATTAAAAGACATCTCTTTTTTTTCTTATCTTCATTCTGCCCTCTTGCTATTGATAACATTAACATTAAAACCTCATATGTAATTCTTACATTTTTGTATTGATTAATAATAATTATTGTAAACCTCTGTCTTCAATAGTAGAATTGTATTGTATTGTATACATAACAGGAGGTGGAGTAATGAAGTCAGCCGAAGTAATAGAACCCAAAACCACCATAACATCAAGTAAAACCAAAAAGGCTATATCTAAAGAGACTTTTGTTTTTTTACTAATTACTGGTGGCGCTTTTTGGTATTTAGGTAAAACCATGGGTGTTGGAATAATGTTTAATGTAATCATGAATACTGCCCATGATTTACTTTTAAATACTGTTTTTTTTATTTTGTCCATAGCTGTTTTAGCGGGAGCCTTGGCATCTTTACTATCTGAATTTGGAGTTGTTGCACTAATAAATATTATTATATCACCTATTATGAAGCCGCTATATGGTATGCCCGGTGCTGCATCAATAGGAGCAATAACCACTTATTTATCAGATAATCCTGCAATTATATCATTAGCTAAGGATCATGGATTTAGAAAATACTTTAAAAACTATCAGGTGCCTGCTTTATGTAACCTTGGTACAGCCTTTGGTATGGGCTTAATACTAACTACCTATATGATTAGCCTTGGTCAAGAATTTATAGTACCAGCTTTAATAGGTAATGTAGGTGCTATTGTTGGTAGTATAGTCAGTGTTAGACTTATGACGAAGCAAACAAAAAAATATTACAATGTCGATGATGCAACAAAGGATGAAGTAACTAAAACTGCCAGTTTTTTAGAACAACGAGAAATTAGACAAGGAAATACCTTCGAGAGAGCACTTGACGCTATTTTGGAGGGTGGAAAAAATGGTGTTGAAATGGGATTAGCTATTATTCCAGGTGTATTATTTATTTGTACTATTGTTATGATTCTAACCTTTGGTCCAAGTGGTATGGAAAATGGAGTGGCGGTATATCAGGGACAGGCCTATGAGGGTGTTGCATTATTACCAAAGCTGGGCCAATATGTTTATCCTATTCTAAAGCCTCTCTTTGGCTTTCAAAGTGTAGAAGCTTTAGCATTTCCCATAACTTCACTTGGTGCAGTTGGGGCAGCTATGGGTATTGTTAGAAGCTTTTTAGACAGTAATCTTATAGGCCCAGGAGATATTGCTGTATTCACTGCCATGGGCATGTGCTGGAGTGGGTACCTAAGTACTCATGTTGGTATGATGGATGCATTAAATGTAAGACAACTGGCTAATAAAGCGATTTTAAGTCACACAATCGGTGGTATAGCCGCCGGTATTACTGCTAATTATCTCTTTAAATTGTATATGCTACTTATGGGCTAGAATATTATAAATGTTATATGTTGAATGTTGAATTTTGAATTTTTTAAATAGAATACTTGTAATTTAAAAAACAGAATACTGTTATATGTTAAACCTAAAAACAAAAAAATATATCGATTATATAAATAAGTAAAATATGTTAAAATTATAATAGTTATATGAGAGGAGCTGATTCAATGGAGAAGGATACTAAAAAACTATTGTTTCAACAGTTAGAAGTTCAAGCTAAGGAGCTAATAGCTACCGAAGATGATATGGAGAAGGTTTATAAAGGTATAGTAGAAATGCTGGATAATAATATACCATATTATGATTGGACAGGCTTTTATATGGTTGAAAAGGGCGAGTTGGTATTGGGGCATTATGTTGGAGCCGCAACTGATCATACAAAAATACAAATTGGCCAAGGAATCTGTGGCCAGGCTGCCGAAAGAAAAGAAACATTTATTGTAGATGATGTGACAAAGGAATCAAATTACCTCGCTTGTAGCTTCGAGACTGCTTCTGAAATTGTTGTTCCCATAATGAAGGGGTCTGAGGTTTTAGGGGAAATTGATATTGATAGTCATACACCTGCTGCCTTCGATGAGCTGGATCAGCAATTGCTAGAAACTATTGCCAGTAAACTTGCTGAAAAACTTTAATTAAATTTAGTAGTAAAGACCGTATGACTTAATCATCATACGGTCTTATATTATATTAATTACTCTGAAATTAGATTGAATATGATCTGTGCCATTTGTCCTCTGGTTGCTTTTGATTTGGGATTAAGCTTTTCATTACTTCCTGAAACTATTTCTGCAGATACCAATGCTTCTATCGCTGTATAAGCATAATCTGATATTTCAGAAGCGTCTTTATAATTTATAAGAGAAGTATTTTTAGATGCCTCTGGTAGTTCATCTATTACAACTAATATTCTGTATATCATGGTAAACATATCCTGTCTACTTATTTCTAACTCTGGATTAAAGTTGTTGTTTCCCATACCATTAACTATCCCCATGGCTTTTGCTGTACCTAAATATCTGGTATACCATGTGTCGCCGGCATCTGCAAAATTATCTTTTGGATTTGCATCAACCTCTAAATTGTAGGCTCGCATCAACATAACAAGGAATTGTCCTCTAGTTATATAATTATCGGGGCTAAATGTGGTTTTTGATGTGCCTTCAGTAATTCCTCTTGCCGATATAAAGGTAACAGCATCGGCATACCAAGAATCCATACTTACATCCTCAAAGGAAACTTTATTATATCCAATGGCATATTTTGAAAAATGGCTGACGAAAAAGTCTACAGTGTTTGTAGAATCATTGTAGGCTCCTCGTACTATTTGTACACTTCCATTATCAGCAATGTAGTAAATGACCACTGCATTTTTATCTTCTCCCGGTGCCAGTGTATAAGGGATGCTAATACTTGCAATTCCACCGCCAAAACTTGATATCTGTGTGTCGCCTGATGCCACCGTAAAGTCATACACTGGGCGATCCCCTACAATTTGTGCTATGCTTTCTGGTAACCTCGTCTCAACTTTTTCTATTTTAATGGTAATGGTTGATGCTGCAGCTGCACTGTTAATGCCTTCTATTGCTTTTGAGTCAAAAGTAACGGAACCGATGCCTGCATCAACTCTGACATCCGCGTTGGTTTCATTCACCAACTTATCAAAGGCTTCCCTGGGAATGGTTACTTCTGCCGATTTAGCAGAAGGTTCAACCTCTACCTTCATTTCAATAATCATCTTTTTAGCAGTATCTTCCCCAGACTTGGCATTTTCGAGCAAGGCCATGACTTGATCCGTTGTCACCGCTGCATAGGCATTACCTGACGCATTTGTAGTAGCTGTTACTATCGTCGTTATGGTGGTACCTGTGTTATTTGTTGTCTTTTTAAATTCTACGGGCTTTTTTTCAGGTGTATTTGTAGTAGTAGTAGTGGTGCTGGTGGTGCTGGTGTTGCTACTAGTGCCACCGTTGCTACTGTTGCTATCATCTCTACTGTCATCAGTTCCGCCCTTTGATGAAGCCACTGGCCTTACGGTAACAACATCAGAAGCGGTAGTCCCTTCGCTATTTATTGCGATCAATACAAGACTATAGGCTGTACCGTTGGTTAAGCTGCTAAGGGTATAGCTGGTAGCATCTGCACCAATAGTATACGGACTTCCTGTAATTGGAGTACTTCCTGATGTCACTTCAAGGCTGTATCCTGATATCGTACTTCCATGGTCATGGGGCTTTTGCCAAGTGACGGTAATTTTCCCATTTCCTGCATTGGCCGAGATGGAAGGTTTAGCAGGTGCAGCGGCGGTAACAACAACTTCCTCGCTACTTAAGCCTCCTGTATACTCATTCCCCGTTGCAACAACCCTTACACTTAAGTTGGTTCCCAGGTCGTCAGCAGTAATTATATAGGCTTCACTTACTGCACCGCTGATGGCTGCGCCATCACGGTACCATTGCACCGTGTAATCAGTATTATATACAGGGCCTGGGGCTATACCCGAAATGGTAAGTCTATCCCCTAAATTGGTAGTTCCTGTAATAGAAAGGGTTCCTGAAAGGGCTCTTGCTCCTACCTTATATTCCATGCTTGTTACGCTACCGCTGTAACTACCTGACGCAATAACCGTAACAGTCATTTTCTTTCCTTCATCCTCTTGGGTTACATTATAGGTTTTGGCTGTTTGACCTGATAGGGCGCTGCCATCTTTGGACCATTGATATGCTATGTCGCCGCTTGTACGGGCATGTGACGGCATAAGGGCGGAGATATCTGCCGCCAGCACATCTCCCGGCTCTGCTATTCCTATTTCACCATTGTCATCTTTAATTATAATACTAATCCCACCTGAAATTGGGGCAGGTGTAATACTTGCCTTTGCGGTTACCGTGATGTCAGGAACAATAATGTAATTGGTGCTCCATGGGGCAACAAGGGTCAAATCACTGCTTGATACTGTCACTGTTTTATCTATTCCTACACTTGCATCTTCAAAGCTGCCTGTACCTATAGCCACAGGTGCTTCTCCGGTGACTGGATTATCAAATATTGCCATGGTTACAACCGCATTCGTATTTGTATCATACACCTTATCCGTTACGGTTACTTTCGAAGGGGTCAGTTCTCTTTTTGTGATGGTTCCCGTAAGATTTAATGCACTGCTTACCCTATAATTTGCTGCGCTGTCACCGCTTATTACTATATTTCCAGCAATGTTATGTATCCCGGCATTTGGCGATGTATACTTTGCCGATGTAAATTTAACTGTAATACTGTCTCCTTCTATAATATCTCCCTGTGCTATGTCAAGAGTAATATCCCCTATCGTGTCGCTCCCGTCATATACCTTGGTAATAGGGCTACTATTACTAACTCTTATTTCCTTTGAGCTGATGTTAAAGGTTTTGGTATCGGACTTGCCTGCATAGGCTCCCTTCCCTGTGACAGTAACAGTGTAAGTTCCCGCATTTTTAGCCTCTGCCACCGATACCCCATCCTTGACAATACTAATAGTATAATCTGTATCGCGTGTGAGTGTTTCCCCGTCGGGGCTTTTTACGATGACTTGCGACATTTGATCGGTACCGTCATATGTATAAGAACCTTCATTCATTTCTACAATAAATCCGTCAATTGGTTGCCACACAGGATAAAGCGTCACAAATTCTTTAATTCTAAAGGAAGTAATCGGCTCATTATTATGTACAGCCGGTCCATGTACTGATATCCAAGTCGTATCTGTCCAACCACCGAATTGATAACCGGTTTTTCGCAAATTCCCGGGATTTCCTGCCACAGTCACCAAGTCATCTGCATTATAAAAATTATTGTCCACCGGCACCGTACCGCTTGTAGCATCAATGGGTAGATATTTTACCTGATAGGGGGCAGGCTCCGAGGCATAGCCCCTATGACCACTAAAGTTCGATGAATTAGGGTTAACATCGGCAAATACTCCGTTGCTTCCCTTTTTATATCCGGCGTTCTTAGTCAATGCAACTCTACCCTCTTCGAGATCAAAAAAATCTGTCATATCATTCAAATCATACCCCAAATACTTTATGTTACTTAAATCAATGTCATCGATACCGTCCATATCAATGGTCCATGTGATGGTCTTAAAATCATCACTTAACTGGCCATTAAAGGTTCGGCTTCCTCTATTTGTCTTATTAATCATGAAAAAACCAGAATTCGAGCCCCATTTGGAACTATAATAATGCTTCCACATACCAGTAGTAAACTGACTATCATAGCCATCATCAAAAATATCTTCCCTCGAAACAGTTGTAGGGGGATTTTGTCCTGGTTCATTATAGGTGGTTAATTCATATACACTCTTTCCGTCTGAAAAAATAAGCCCCCATGCTCTAAGTCTCCAACTTACAAAGTTTTCCTGATTTACCTCAAGGGTTTCGGGTATGGCGTCTTTTAATGTCATAGAGGCCTTAACGATGGTACCCTTTACCTCAAGTTTAAGCTCTTGTACGACACCGTTATGTTTAGCTGATGCATCGGCTGTGTAAATTATGGGGTCATCTGCCGCCCACACCGGTATACTGCTTATAAACATAATTGAAATCATTACTGCCGTAAGCAGCCAGCTTACAGCTCTTTTTGTTGTTGGTTTCATGCAATGTACCTCCTGAACTAATAAATTTTAGTCTCTCTTTTTTAAAAATAAATCTAAAGTTAATAGTTTTTTTAAGTCATCCTACTTACTTAATTTCTACCTCCTTTGATTTCCCCTATGACCTTTTCCTTGATGACTCAACTGTCAGTATCTTTATAGCACTTTTAGTAATCAGTTTTCTAGAGATTTTAAATTTATATCTCTAAACATTTGAGTTGTAATGAAGGTCTCGGTATAATTTTATAATTACTTAACCGTGTAAGTAATTAAGTGTTATCGCTATAATATCAAAATGCTTATTTATTGTCAATAATAAATATTAGTGCTATTCCTTAGCATTTAACCGATTAATTATTTGAGTTATTGTATCTTTAGAAAACGTTATACCATCAGGAGTATATATGATAAAATAAAATTGATTACCTTAAAAACCATTTAGAAACTTTACTTTTTTAGCTAAATATTTATTCTAATAGGAGATTACTATGGATAAGAAACCTACAATCAAAACTATAGCAAAGCTAGCAGGTGTTTCTCATGTTACGGTATCTAAAGCTTTAAGAGATTATCCTGACATTTCCCTGGCTACAAAAGAAAAAATTAAGACAATAGCTAGTGAAATTGGTTATATACCAAATGCTTTTGCCAGGAATCTTTCATCGAATGTTTCCAGCAGTATTGGTATGATTGTACCTTCCATTGGTGCTGATACTATATACAATGAAGTTTTTACTACAATAAGTGCAGAAAGTTCTAAGCATGGATTATCTGTAGTTTTAGGAAGCTGTAACCGTAGTATTGAGTTAGAGAAATCTTTTTGTCGTATAATGTGTGAAAATCGTGTTGGAGCTCTAGTAATTACCTCTGTAAGCAGTGATGTCTCCCACATTAAAGAAATCTGTAAAGATACTGTCCCTCTGATTTTCATTGGTGGTAAAACTGGAGCAGAAGAAGAAAACTGCATAGTTAATGATTATTTCTATAGCGGGAAGCTCGCTGTTGAGCACTTTGTTGGGTTAGGACATAAAGATATTGCATTGTTCGTTTATTCTCCTACAAACAAAACTATTACACAAAAAATTCAAGGATTTGAAGCAAGCATGAAATATTTTGGACTTGTACCACGTGTATACTGGAAGGGTGATAATACTGATACCTTTAATGCTGGTAAGATTTTAACAGAGGAGCTGATTGCAGAAAAGAAGTTACCCAGTGCAATTTGGTGTGCCAGTGATTTGATGGCACTGGGTGTATTGGATACATTAAAAGCTTATAATATATTAGTACCTAGAGATGTATCCTTAATGGGTCATGATGATATGTTTATAGGACGTATGCCTTTTATTTCACTTACTACTATTGGTATGCCTAAAAAAGAAATTGGTGTAAAAACAGTAGAAATAGCTCTTTCTCTAATGAATGAGCCTATTAAAAATAAAACCCATAAATATGTCTTTAAGCCCCATTTAATAATAAGAAATAGTACCGATATATGTAGTAAATTTAATAGCCTATAAAGCTGGCAAAAATAGTAAATCCAGTACCAATTAACATATATATTATTATCAATGGTAAGTAAAACTTAAGCCATTTATCATATTTAATACCAGATACAGCTAGGCAGCCTGTCAATGTAGTAGATATAGGTGAAACTAGGTTAACTAATCCATCTCCCAATTGGTATGCAAGTACAACCGACTGGCGACTAAGGTCTAATGCATCAGCCATTGGTACCATAATAGGAATCACCAAAGCTGCTTGTGTAGACCCTGATGTAATAACTAAGTTCATAATTGCATTAGAATAGAACATTCCCAGTAGCTGGCCCCATGCAGGAAGTCTATTAACAGAATCAATCAAAGTATAGGCAATTGTATCAAGAACCCTTCCTTGAACAAGCACTGTATGCATAGTGGAGGCTAAACCTATCACCAGTGCTCCCTTTATCATTTTTTTACTGCCAGAAATAAATATATCACAGGTTCTATTAATACCAAACCCTGATAATAGCCCAGCTACTATACCAAGTATTAAAAACGAAACTGCAATCTCAGATATCCTCCACTTAAAATTTGATACTCCTAAAGTTATTATACAAAGAGTGAAAACAAATGAGGCCAACACAAGTAATTGTCTAAAGTCAACTGTATCTCTGTCAGTAAGGTCTATTGCATCCTTCCATAACTCCTCCTTCTCTATTTTATCAATATCATTATTCGGCGATGATTTTTTTGTCATATGTATAATGTATAAGCTTGTAGCTACAACCAAGAAAACAAGTAGCAACCATCGTATCCATGCTCCAGTAAACATGGGAATTTCAGCAATGGTATGGGCTATTCCAACTGTAAAGGGATTATAAATTCCTGCAGCAAACCCAACATTAGCACCCAGCATAACCATAGCTGTACCTGTAATTGTATCAAAGTCCAAAGAGTGGGCTATTGCTATTCCTAATGGTACAAACACAATGGATACAGTTGTTAGTCCCATTGCAAAGCCCAATATAGAGAAAAACATAATAAACACTGGGATAATCAAGATGCTTCTGTTTCCAAAAATAACCAGCATGCGTCTACAAAGGAAAGCAATGCATCCGCTTTGAATTACTATTTCAAAAGATCCACCTATAATAAAAATAAAGAAAATCAGCTCTGCTACTCTTGTAGTTGTTAATGTATTGAAAAATTTTATAGGTATTAGCCAAGGGGCCACTGGAGAAGATTCTATTATAGTGTAACTTTCAGGTACTACTAAAGCCTGTCCAGTTGTGGAATCAATAGTACGCTGGAATTCCCCAGCAGGAATAAGATAAGTTAAAAAGCTGGCCAGCAAGATAAGAGTGAAAATCAAAGCAAAAACATGTACTGATTTTGATTTTGATGATGATTCTATTTCTGTCACAATTAATCCCCCTAAAAATATCTCTTACAGACTAGAGTACTGGGACTAGTCTGTTTATTCATGGTCTTTATTATATTGATTTGTTAAGATCCTTTTGATATCCTTCAGTAGTACAATTATCTTATTTAATGAATATTGAATTGATATTAAAATAATTAATAGAATTGCTCCAGGTACTATATATCTTTCCATACTTAATCCCTCCTATATCTTCTATTATATTATCATATAAATGATTTTCAAAGTAGGGCATAAAAAAACACACTCCTTCTATCTATTAGGAATGTGTTTTATTTTTATTCAGATTCTTTTTCGTCAATCATTTCCATCTTTGATATAGAAACCTCATATGCCACTTTGTTGATTACTGTACCATCAGAAAGCTTTTTTTGATAGCTTCTGCTCTGTATTCTACCCCAGCTTTTTATGTGGTCACCGATTTGAAGCTTTGATGAAAATCTTGCATTTCGCCCCCAAGCAATACAGGGTATATAATCAGATTTATTATAGGCTCTATTTACTGCCAATAATATATCTGTTATTTCCCTTCCAAAGGGTGTTTCTCTAAAGACTGGTCTTTTACATATAAAACCTTCTAAATATATCTGATTTGGATTTTTTATCTCTTCATCTCCTTCATAATCAGAAATATCTCGAACGAATACAGTTAGAACCAATCTATTGCTTCCCTCTATATATTTATTATAAGATCTTAGCTGACCCTCTACTTTAACTGTATTCTTTGCTTCTAGATCCAAATCCACCAACAATCTTTCGGAAATTGTTAATGGTAAATAGTCACTATTTTCGCTTAGCCGAGGAATTTCTATCTTGTAATTATAAAAACCTTCTCCATACATTTCATGGCTATACTCTTTTTCTCCATGAATTCTACCAATTAAAGTAACCACATTGCTATTAATAATATGGTTCATCATTTAACCCAACACTCCCTTCTACTCTTATGTACTTTGATTATCTAATCTATAAACATATTTATTCAAAGGGGGACTAGATTATGTTTTTAAATAAAAAATACAGGAAAAATTCTTCCTGTATTATTCTAAATGGATATTAGTGCTTATAAACCTGATTATATAATTCATTAGTCTCTGAATGATTTTGCGGATATTTTTCTATAAAACTTAAAGAGATGGGCTTCCCCTTATCCATTCCCTGGGCTCCTAGTAAAAGTAGCATGTCTTTTTCTCGTAAATTTTTTAAAGCTTTGTTGATGGCATCCTGCAGTCTTTCTTCATATTGTATGGGAATTTGACTGTCTGAAAAGGTCTTAATAAAAGCATCTCTTTCGTCAGCAGTTACTTCATCCAGTGGTCCACATGTATCTCTACTGGCGGTTATATAGAGGGTTTTGATTTTAAGTATCTCCGCCCACTGCCTTAATACTTCTGCATTTTCTTTATTTATATCTATTCCTCTACTTCCTCGTATGGCATTTACTATATAAAGATTTTTATACTCCATGCTTTGAATGGTTTCTAGAACAGCTTCATAGCTTGATGGATTATGGCAAAAATCATCAATTATTCTATATCCTTTATCATAAATAATCTCCATTCTGCGTGGTATAGGATTAAAGTTTTTAACCTGTTTAGCAATTGAAGCTATAGGGATGTCCATTAATAGTCCACTGGTAATAGCCGCCAAAGCATTATAGATGTTGTGCTTTCCCACTAAAGGAAGTGTAATTGGATACTCAAAGGCCTCAATTTCTACACCTGAAAGAGAAGTAATTCCTCTTTGAAGGCAATAATTAAATGACATCATTTGATCGGAATCTAAGCTTGATGCTGTGATGGTGGCTTTTGTATTTAGGCCATAGGTTACTATAACAATATTATCATTTCCCTCCAAGAGCCTTAACCCATGTCCATCATCTATATTGATAATACCGATTTTACCCTCCCTTAGGTTATCAAAGAGCTTTTTCTTTGACTGTATATAATCCTCAAAGGTTTTATGAAAATTTATATGATCACGTTCGATATTAGTGTGAATGGCAATATCATACTGAATACCATGAACACGTTCTGTTTTTAGACCATGGGAGGAAACTTCCATCACTAATACCTCTACATTCTCTTCAACCATTTTTGACATATAGGCATACATGTCTTCTGCCAGTGGTGTAGTATAGTCCGATTCATAGGTTCGATCATTAATTTTAATATATAAGGTACCTATTAAACCCACAGATATACCATTGCCTCTTATTATTTCATATATCATATTGGTGGTGGTGGTCTTTCCATTTGTACCTGTAACCCCAATAATTTTTAGCTTTTCGGAAGGATAATTATAGAATTCATTACACAGATTGGCAAGAGTTTTCCTTGCATCTTGGACCTTTTTTACAGGTATCTCTTTATTTTCAATATCTGTTTCAGTAAAAACTATAGCAGCACCGTTCCTTATGGCTTCATCAATATATGCATTCCCATCACATTTTTCACCCCTAAGAGCAACAAATCCATAACCTTCTCTAACTTTTTTTGAGTTACTAGTAATTCCTGATAACTTTATTCCGTCAATTATCATTCTCGTTCATCTCCTTGCATCTCATAATTGATGAAGCTTTAAGATAAGTATAGTGTGTATTATGTTACAGAAATCTATTCAAAACTATAATTATTATCAAGTTATAAAATTTTTCGATAAAAATACGCTCTTTATAATTTTTTCAGGTTAAGCTTGTCCACCTATATATGACCATAATAAAAAAACTATATAAATAACCCCATAAAAATATGCTCCTCCTTACGATATACAGCTTTATTATTATAACTGTCTATCATAAGGGGAGCATATCAATTCAAGGGGTCAGTTTTTGTTTAAGTTTATGGTTTGGGTACTTGTCGACCTGATGGGTCCATAATATAATTTTCTTTAATAATCAAATCGGATATAGGTACAATTTTATAGCCTTGCTCCTGTAGCCTTTCTAATACTAAGGGCAAAAATTCTGCTACATATTTAGCATTATTATGGAATAATATTATTGATCCATTTTTAACGTTTCTTGTGACTCGATCAACAACAGGCTGCACTCCCATTTCCTTCCAATCCAAAGAGTCTACATCCCACTGTATGGTATAATAGCCCAGCTCCTCTGCTGTCTCAATCAATAGATTATTATAATCACCAAAGGGAGGTCTAAAAACCGTAGGCTGCACTCCTGTAATTTCAAAAATCTTATCCCCAGTAACCTTCAATTCCTTAGCAATATCAGCTTTACTTAATTTAGACATATGGGGATGGGTGGAGGAATGATTACCTACTTCATGTCCCCGTTCATGCATCTCCTTTACCCAATCGGGATATTTGTCTACCCAAAATCCTACTAAAAAGAAGGTTGTTTTAACATTATACTTATCTAGGGCATCCAAAATATCATCAGTAAATTCGTCACCCCATGCAGCATCAAAGCTAATTGCAACCACCTTTTCAGAGGTTTCAACACTATAAATAGGCAACCTTCTTTGGGGGGCAAATACATTTAAACCCCCTCTGCCTAAATTAAGAAAGTAAACAATGCCAATTAATAATATAACCAATAGTAGTGCAATAACAACCACCGATCTTTTAGAAAATACCCATATCTTCATATAATATCTTCCCCCCTGCTTAAAATGCTTCTATATTATTTGTATTCCGGGTAAAAAGATTTATGATTATATTATTTTCTTTAGCATTTTCGTATTTTCGCGCTTCCATAGGAGAAATGTCCATTTTTTCTGTATTTAATTACTCAATTTACTACTGTTGGTGCTAGCCAACTAAACGCTGGTATATTTCTTAAAATACCAAATATTAATGTTACTATTAACATTGCATAAATAATTTTATCGCCAAATGATTTCTCTCCATTTATGTAATGAAAAAAGTATAACAATAAAAAAGGACTAAATATAAACAACAACATATTAAATCTAAAGGCTTGATAGAGCTTAAAATGTAAAATAGAATGCACAGCTCTGGTCATACCACAACCTGAACAATATAGTCCTGTTAATTTATTAAATACACAAGGAAATATTGCTCCTGTTTTTGATTCGCTAAAATATACGAATACTAAGCCACATATTCCTAGAGTAAGCACAAACCATAAGTTCTTCCTAATCCTCATTTTACGCCTATCCTCTCTACAACTGCTAAAATAATTATCATGGACCTGACAAATACTTGTATCGTGCACCTTATACTAGTTAAATTATTAGGTATTTGCTAACCAATCATGTTGTTTATATCTGACTGAACCAACGCAAAAACTATTATAGATAAACCGAAAATTGATAAGATCAGGTATAGAACAGAATTATCTTTTCCTACTTCTTTTTTATTTTCTTGTGCTTTACACGTTAACTTTCCCATTTGATAAGCCCAGTAGATACTATATATACCGCATGTCAAAATTGTAAATAATAAAGCTTTACCTCCTGACATTGAAGTATCACCACTTAGATCACTAACCTCATTTGTTAGTTTTACAAACCAAAACAGCCCATAAATACCAAATGTTATAAAAGTAAATAAAATAGCTAACCCAATATTTCTCTTTTCCATAAAAACCCTCCAACTCAATTTTTTTGATCTAAAAGTATATTATTACTACTTCAAAATGTTTAGTTACTTATTTTTATTCTTAGCCCCCTCTCTACTAGACTAGGAGATTACATAATTTCAGATTATCATTCTTTATAATACAGAATACATGGGCCAGCAGCGAAGCAAAGCAACCACCAACCTATCTCCTATAGACCCACGTAAACCCAATATATTTGATAAAGAATCACTCAAAGGGAATTATGCAATTTCCTCATATTAAGTTAGAAGAATCTAACCCCTCATTTAAGTATGAGACGATAATCTCCTCTATTAAATCCTATAATAACAATTATTAATAATATTCAGTGTAGATATTTGTCGAATACTACTCTTTTTTCGTAAATAATGATAAATATTTAACATATCAAGCTTTTGGTGTAATTTCTTCTTTTTAATTTATATGAAAAGAAGTTATGTTGCATAATTTTGTATATTTACAATTATACTAAGAGATTCATATCAAAGAAAAAAATATTAGTACAGTTCTGATAGTCTCTATATATTTTTCTTAAATTACTCGATTTCTGTTGTCGACTATATTATTAAATTTCTAATGTGTTTCAAATTTAGGTATTTAAAATTTATTCCAAATCAATTTTAAGACCCTTTACAAATTTACGCTCCATAGTGTTTTTCTTTTTGCGGTTTTCTTTACTATCCAGAACAATATCCATATCATAGTTCTCTGGGTAAAGCTCTCCTCCTTCTATATAAAGTGCTAGTCTTTTGTGATTAATTTTAAGCTTTTTCTTCATTACCATTACACCAACCTCACCCTTTTGATTTGCCTGTTCACAAACAATTCCTGTTCTGTTGAGGCTACTAATAAATACACAATCTCCTACCTTGAATTTGTTAGTTATTTTTCTTTTTACTTCCATATTTGCCCTTATCTCGTTTAACATTTCTTTATCCTCTTTTACAGTTGATATCTGCATTTCATTAGTAGAATTAGTTTCAGCTGGTAATTCATAGGTTTTATATTCTTTTATTTCCTTATAGGTTATCTCATGGGAGCGCTTAATTATTTCTGGATTCATCCCTAGTCGCAGTGCGATTAAGAATCCGTTGCTTTCACCCGCCTTACCTATAATTAACTGATATGTTGGCTTAAGGGAGTTAATGTCAAACTCCATACATCCATTTTCAAAGCCATTAGATTTACGGGCAAACTCTTTGATCTCGCTATAATGAGTTGTCGCTAAGGTGGTGGCCCCACTTTGATGTAGGGTCTCTAGTATTGCAACCGCAAGACCCATTCCTTCTCCTGGATCCGTTCCTGCACCAAGTTCATCTACAATTACCAATGTCTTAGGAGATACTCTTTCTAGAATATAAATAATATTCTTCAAATGAGAAGAAAAGGTACTTAAAGATTGTTCTATACTTTGACCGTCTCCGATATCAACCAAAACATCCTTAAAGATGGAGAACTCACTTCCCTCCTTAACTGGTACATGTAACCCGGATTGTACCATCATGCTCATTAAGCCTACAGTTTTGAGAGCAACTGTTTTACCACCAGTATTAGGACCAGTAATAACAAGACTTCGATAGCCTTTACCTATATTGAAGTTTAATGGAACTGCATCATTACCCAGTAGTGGATGTCTACCTTCTTTAATGTTGATATATTGTTGCTGATTCAAGATCACTGGATTTCCTTTCATTTGTCGGCTTAGCTTACCCTTAGCAAAAATAAAGTCATAGTTTGCCATTATCTCAATATTAACTGAGATTTCTTTGGAGTATCCCTCAGCAATAGCTGTAAGCTGCGATAATATTTTATATACTTCCTTTTCTTCTTCAGCTTTCAATTGATTTAATTGCTGTTGAAGAGCCTTTATCTCCTTTGGCTCAATAAACACTGTTGATCCACTATTTGAGTGATCTAATACATCTCCATCTATGTTTTTTGAGTGTTCTCGCTTAATGGGAATTACATATCTTCCATCCCTTACTGAGATTACATTGTCCTGTAAATACGCATTATTTCCCAATGATTTAACAAGATTATCAAGCTTATTCTTCATTCGATCTTCAAGAATAGTAATTTTTTTTCTAGTTTTTGCCAATGTAGATGAAGCCTTATCATTGATTCGACTTCCCCTGATGCATCTGTTAATTTCATCTATCAGCTCCTCCAGATGATAAATAGATAAACCATAGCTTGCAACCAAAGGTGCTGATGCTGATGCATTTTCCATGAATTTTTTCATTCTATTGCTATTTTCTAAAAAATCAGCTAAGGATGACAAATCTCCTGGTTGAAGTACAATTCCTTTACCAAATTTATCTGTTATTTTATCAATCCCCTGCAGGCTATGGATAGGTACTGCAGAGGCCATATTTATAATGACTTTTGACTCCGTTGTTTCCCTTAACCAAGTTTCAATAATGCTTTGATTATCGACAGGCTTAATTTTTGTCACCAGATCACCTCCTAGTCCTGAAAGTGTAAGGTCCATAAGCATTTGTTTAACTTTTTCAAATTCTAATAATTCTATTGCTGTTTGATTCAATTTTAACGCCTCCTATTTTTCAAAAAATAAAAAAGCCATAAATGAACACTCTCATCTACGGCTTTTAATTATTGTAATAAATTATACAACAACCAATTGGAAAAATGTAAATTTTTCCCAACACAAAAACATAAAAAAACCGTGGTTAACACGGCATGTTTTAATGAAAATTAATAGAGCCTGTGTTCTTAACAATCATTGGTCACGAAAGAATACACAAATAAGACCTGATGTAAGCACCAGATTTCATGATTCTCTCTTATACCAATATTCAATTACTTGTTAAGAACCTTCACCAACATAAAACAAACTCCTTTATTTCGAATTTCACTGTTATTATATGTTATTAATATAAATAAGTCAACTATATAGTCCTTAATTTTTATATGCTTTTTATATCGGTAAGGTTATTATTAATAGAATTCTCTAGTATATTTTATGAAGGAGGGATGTTACTTGACTTATATTATATATACATCTGTTACGGGATTGGCACTCTTTTTACTGGGAATGAAATTTCTAACAGTCGGGCTTAAATACCTTGTTTCAACACAAATCAAGCATAAGCTTAAAGGGATGAAAATTAATCCTCTTATTGGGCTTCTTATTGGTACAATAACAACTTTAATACTACAGTCTAGTAGTGGAGCTACTATTATTATGGTGGGGTTGGTGGAGGCTGGTATACTATCAATTTACCAGGTTACTCCAATGATCATGGGAGCAAATATTGGTACCACTATTACTGCTCAATTAATAGCCTTTAATGTTGGTCCACTGGCTCCAATAATATTAATTATTGGGATAATATTTTCAATCATTAAGACTCCCTATAGTAAATTTAATCTATTGGGTGAGACTATGATTGGTATAGGGCTATTATTTATTGGCATTAATCTATTGGGACAAGGTCTTCAACCGCTACAAAGTATTCTTCCCTTCCAAAATGTTATTTCAGAACTGGGTAATAAACCTGTATTAGGTATATTAATGGGGTTTTCTACTGCTGCCATTATTCAAAGCAGTAGTTCAGGAATTGCTATTCTACAATCAATGGCTATAGGTAACACTATATCTGTATCAGCTGCTATATCGATTCTATTAGGCTTAAATATAGGTACCTGTGTTACAACCCTCATAGCAAGTCTTCATTTGGGTAAGGCTGGTAAAAAAACTGCTTTAGTCCATTTGATTTTTAATACATTAGGAGTTATATTAGTATATCCCTTTTTACAACAGCTATATAATGTGGCCATTTTTATTGCTCCCTATAATCCTGCCCGCCAGCTGGCCCATTGCCATACATTATTTAATGTAATCACTACCTTTTTCCTATTACCCTTCTTCCCTCTAATCGTTAAGAGTGTAAACTTTTTAATTAAAGAATCGTAATTTTAAAAGTAATTAAATACATTTACCTGTATTTCAGAAGCTAGTTTAACTTATATTTCTGATATAATTAAATCATGGATTCAATTTTCGGGGATGTGTTCCCCTGTTCTTTAACTGATTTAGGCCAAAAGTAAATGAAAGGGATGATAGTAAATATGAAAATATCAGTTTTACAACCTAAAATTATAAGGGGAGATATAGATTATAATGGAAAAGTAATTCAAGATTTGATAAGAGGAAGTAGGGGAGAGCTTTTAATACTTCCTGAGTATTCATTAACTGGGTCACTTGTTCTTGATGTAAATGCTGATATTAATTCATGGGTAACTAAAAGTAATTTGGCTAAATCACAGCTTGAAATTCCTAAAAATAAACAGGTTTTAATTAATACCCTTATAAAATTAGATAATCATATATATAATGTTTGTGAGCTATTACCTTCAAATAATATTCAATTTAAGTTATTTCCAGATGAACAAGAATTAAATGCAGGTATTACCCCTGGAAAAGAACAAAAGGTTTTTGAATTGAGCAACAAAAAATTTAAAACAATTATTTGTACTGATTTACGATATATCAATGAAATTTCCACTGATAATCTTGATTTCTTATTTTTCATTTTTCATTTTACTGATCACAATTTTGAAAAGGCTATGCAGGATGTCAAGAATATATCCATTGAGAGAAAAATCCCAATAATAATCAGTAGTTTGGTAAGTGATAAAAATATTGGATTTAGTTCTTATGTAAATCAAAACACCATCGTTTCTTTATCTGGTTTTGAGGGGATTATAGAGATAGAAATTGATTAATATAGGAAAAAGGAGTAGTCTAATTGTCTACTCCTTTTACGCTTTCATGTTTTATTGTAAATCCTTCGCAGCAGTCTGTCCCGCAAGTCTACCAAATACAATTAAGTCAGTTAATGCATTTCCTCCTAGTCGGTTTCCTCCGTGGATTCCTCCAGTCACTTCACCAACTGCATACAAACCAGAAATCACCTGTCCATTTTCATCCAGTACCTGAGCCAGTGTATTTATCTTTAATCCACCCATTGTATGGTGTACAGCTGGCCCCACTTCAATCACATAATATTTACTGTTTTCTAATGATCTAGGCATATCATCTCTGCCAAATTCTTTATCTTCTCCATCAGTAACTGCTCCATTATAGGTTTCTAGAGTTGCCATTAAAATCTCTGAATCAATCCCTAATACCTCAGCTAATTCTTCAATTGTTTCGCCTTCCTTTGTTAAACCTTGTCTCACATAGCCTTCAATTGCACTCAGACTTTCTCTAACACCTTCATCAAATAATAGAAATGAGGTTTTTCCATCTTGTTCAAGTATAGCTTCAGATACTACATCTCTAGTTTGTAATTCGTTAACAAATCTTTTTCCTTCACTATTAATTAATATTGCACCATTTCCTCTTACAGCTTCAGTAATCATATATCCATTTGAAGGTACAACAGTTGGATGAGTTTGAATTTCTTCCATATCCACCAGCCCTGCACCAACTGCAGCAGCCATAGTTATTCCGTCACCTGTTGCTCCTGGATGATTGGTAGTACCAAATCCACTTAAGGAATTATCTAAATCAGCAAACATTGTAGTATTAGCTCCAAATCCTCCAGTTGCAACAATAACCGCCTTTGCTTCAATAATGAACTCATTACTGTTTTTGTCGGTTACAATAATACCTGTTATTTTACCCTCTTCTGTTAAAATTTCTGTTGCAGTTGTCTCTGTTAAAATTTTAATATCCCTTGCTTCAGCATTATCCTTTAATACCTTAACTATATGTGATCCAACAGGTGCTCCTCCAGTTGGTCTGTGGGATCTATTTTGACTTGCCCCTGCCATTCTGCCAACATCATTTAAATCTGCACCAAGATTAATCAGCCACTCAACAGCATCTGCTGCATTCTCTGTTAACACTGTAACTAGCTCTTGAATATTTTTTTCGTATCCACCCTTCATTGTATCTTCATAATGGGATGCTATACTATCTTCGATACCTTGTTCTTTTTGTACACTGGTTTCTGCTGCATTTAACCCCCCAGTAGCACGTAATGTATTTCCTCCTACTAAAGGCATTTTTTCTACAATAATAACCTCTTTACCGCCATCCTTTGCCTCAATTGCAGCCGCCAAACCAGCTCCTCCTGATCCAATAATAACCACATCTGTTGTTAAATTAACAACTTTATTATCTACCTCTTCACTAGTATTACTGTTACAGCCAGTAAAGGCAATCACCGTCATAATAACAACTAATGCTAAAATTATAATTCTTTTACTTTTATTCATTGTATTCCTCCTCCTTGATAATTTCAATAGTTAACAAGTTGAGTCTATCACATCCGTCGTTTTATGTTAACTTTTTGTTAATACTGTTAATAATGTTCATTTTGTTCTTAACTATTTCTTATTTTAGGTAATTGCCTAATTACCTTTAGTTGTTCTTAAACACAATGTGTTGGTTCCTGTGGTTTTATATAGGATACATATTGTGTATAAAGAATTAAAATCTTATTCATGCAATTTCCTCACTTAAAAAAGATTCCAAAGTGTATATCTCTGGAATCTTTTTATACTAATTATGCACTGAGTATAGTAGAGGTCATTACCGCCTGAGATGCAAAATCCGGGTAATTAAGATTAAGGCCAGTAGGGGACACATTAAGAGCCTTATGAAGAAGAATATAATTCCTTGGCTTCATGATCTTTATTATTCCCTTTAGTAATGTTAAAACTTCTATAGAAACAGATTTATTAATAGACTTGCTAATATCAGCATAAAAGCTCCACCAATTCTTGATGAAATTTGTGCAAAGGGCATAAGCTTCATACGATCAGAAGCAGACAGTACTGCAACATCGCCGGTTCCACCCATATTTGCCATACATAACCCTGCTGTTATAGCAGATTCAATTGGATAAAATCCAACTAACTTACCTATAAATCCAGATCCTAGTATGGCACCAATTACCGTTACCATTACCAGAACAATATATTGCCATGTAAATGCATCAATAATTTGATTTAAGTTTGTATATGCTATACCTATTCCTACCAATAATGCTCCTGTTAAATATGTCATAACAAATTGGAACCATTGACTTGCACCAACTTCAAATCTTCTAGGCATGATTCCAAGAGCTTTTACAATGGCTACAGAAATAATCATTAATGCATATGGGTGAACAGCTGGAATAAAATTCCCAAGAATATTTCCAAATGTAAAGAAAACAGTTGATAATAATAATCCCATTCCCATTAGATTGAAATCAATACTGAACTTCTCTTCTTGATGGTTATCGTCTTCTGTTTTTTCTACAAGAAGCTCTCCCTTTCCAGTTAATGAAGGCTTTGCTTTACCTAATCTGTTTAATAGCCCCCCCAAAACAATAGCACAGGCATTTCCCATAGCAACAGCTGGCACCATGATTGATAAAACGTTTTCAGCCTCCATATTAAAGGGACCTGAAAATATTTGTGCCAGTGGGAGAGCTCCTGCTCCCATACCGCCACCCATAATGGGGATAGCAATGAAAAGGATTGCTTCCTTAGCACCAAAACCAATTAACTGTCCTACTACTGCAACTAAAGCAATAGCTGTTACTACCCCTCCAATAATTGCTGGTAAATAACGTATCGCTGCTTTAACTAACAGCCTTCTATTCATCCCAAGTATGCTTCCTGTAATAAGGGCTGCGATATAAAAATCTAAGAAACCGCCCCCCTTCATGAAGGTCTCCATTGTTCCTACAGTCTTCTCTGGAAGAATACCGTATGTGGCAAGGGCTGCACTGGCAAATATGATAACAATTGCCCCTCCACCTAGATAATCCTTTATAATAGGAGTTTTATTTCCTATTTCATTTAAAACTGCTCCCAGTAAAATCATAGAAGCAAAGGCACCAATCATACCGCCAGGTAGTACACCTAAATACACTGCAAAAGTAGTTATGATTGCTAAAATAAGAAAGATTGGCAGTGGAAACCCTATAACTTTGTACTTTCCCAACGTAGAACCGTTACTCTTTTCAACCTTAATAGCCATTTTTTACACACTCCTTTTGTAATTTTGGGGTTTACATAATGTTAGTACAAGGACAAAAAAACACCACACCATCTAGAAGATAGATTAAAAAATAATTCTTGATAATAAAATTTTTATCCCAGAGGTGTGGTATTTGGCATTATTTTCTAGATATTCCTGTTTCAACTGCTGCTAGAGAAACCGCCTTGGCTACACTCTCTACTACACGTCGATCGAAGGGATCAGGAATAACATACTCTGGTGTCAATTCACTTTCTTCAATAATGCTTGCAATTGCATAGGCAGCGGCTACCTTCATTTCTTCATTTATGTCCGTTGCTCTAACATCTAATGCACCACGGAATATCCCTGGAAAAGCCAGTACGTTGTTTATTTGATTTGGAAAATCTGATCTCCCCGTTCCAATGACTTTTGCTCCACCTTCTTTAGCTAAATCTGGCATAATCTCAGGAACTGGATTAGCCATTGCAAAAACTATAGAGTTCTTATTCATCGACGAAATCATTTCCTTGGAAATAACATTAGGAGCAGAAACACCAATAAATACATCTGCTCCCATCATTGCATCTTCCACTGTTCCCTGAAGCATACCACGATTTGTTATTTTAGCCATTTCCTCTTGGTATGGGTTGTTAAAAGGAGCACCTTCATAGATAATTCCCTCTCGATTTACAAGAAGCATTTCATTTACTCCAGCATTTAGTAGTAGCTTTGCAATTGCGATTCCTGCTGAGCCGGCACCGTTAATCACAACTTTAATAACTTCAAATTTTTTGTTTACCAATTTTAATGCATTTATTAATCCAGATAGTACTACAACAGCTGTTCCATGCTGGTCATCGTGGAAAACTGGTATATCTAATTCATTTTTCAGTCTTTCTTCAATTTCAAAGCATCGAGGTGCTGAAATATCCTCCAGGTTTATTCCCCCAAAGGTAGGTGCTAAATATTTTACTGTGTTAACGATTTCATTTACATCCTTTGTATCTAGGCAAATGGGAAAGGCATCTACATCAGCAAAGCTTTTAAAAAGTATTGCTTTACCTTCCATAACAGGCATAGCAGCCTCTGGCCCAATGTCTCCTAAGCCTAATACTGCACTGCCATCAGATACAATAGCCACCAGATTCCCCTTAGCTGTATATTTATAAACCTTTTCCTTATCTTGATGTATTTCTTTACACGGCTCTGCAACCCCTGGTGTATATGCTAAGCTTAAATCCTCCCTTGTCACCACCTTTACCTTTGAATTAACACTAATTTTTCCAATTGCTTTTTCATGTAGTTCTAAACTTCTTTCTGCAGTACTCAACTTTATCTCTCCTTCCAGTGTCAATAAAAAAAAGCTTAACAATTCTCTATATTTAACATGTTAGGTTAAATTCAGAAAATTGTGAAGCTTTAGTACATAACTAATTTATAATGTTCATAATGTTATTTGTGTTAAAAAAATATCATCAAATAAGAGTAGGGTTAACAACTAACAATGAAGAGTTAAGAATTAAGAGTGAAGAGTGAAGAGTGAAAAACAATTCAACATTAAACATTCAACATTGCTTTTTCCTAAACTATCTTCTGTAAATATAAAGGTGCTGGGGTCTTCCAATGGTTCCATAGGATATTTCTAGCTCTACTTCTCCATTTTCAGTTAAATATTCTAAATATCTGCGGGCAGTAACTCTCGAAATTCCTAGGTCCTTAGCAACAGCCGATGCAGATTTTGATTTTGTAGCTTTACATAAGTAATTGCGAATTGTATCCATGGTTTTTTGATGGATGCCCTTATCCAACTCTCCAATATAACACTTATTTCGTTTTCCCATGGTTAATTGATCAATATCCTCCTGAGTAAGATTCTCCCTTGATGTTAAATTAGAAATTCTATCTTTATATCCCTCTAAGGTTAATTTGAATCGGTGAAATTCAAAGGGCTTCACCAGATAGTCAAAGGCTCCCAACTTTAGAACCTCATCTATATCTGCTGCCTCCTTGGCTGCCGTTACCATTATTGCATCCACATGTATACCTTCAGTTCTAATTCTTTTTAATAATCTTAATCCATTATACTTCGGCATATAAATATCCAATATAAGTAAATCCGGCTTTAATTCCTTAAGCATTTTATAGCCAGTCTCTCCGTCATTTGCAACACCAATAACCTTATAATTATCAACTGTTTCTACATACTTTTTATTTATTTCAGCCACCATTGGGTCATCTTCTATTATTAAAACTTTAATCATTACGTTGCCTCCTATTTTTTGGGAATTCTAATTATGAAATATGCCCCTTTATTATTCCCAAACCTCATCTTTCCACCTAATACATCTACATTTTGCTTCACCAAATAAAGCCCAATTCCTCTACCATCTTCTTTCGTTGTATAACCCTTTATGAATATTTTTTTAATAGTATCTGGTCTAATACCAGGTCCATTATCCTTTACACTGATAAGGACATTCTTCTTACCTTCTCTTATACATATTTTAACATATTTTTCCCCGCTTTGTAGACGCAGAGCATCAAAGGCATTTTCTATTAGGTTTCCCACAATAGTAATCATAGCACTGCTGGTAATTCTACCAGTTAATCTTTCAAGATGAGTGGAGGCCTCTATTTCCAAGTGGATATTTAATTCTCTGCTGGCAGTATGTTTTCCCAGTAGAAGGGCAGCAACGCTATGCTCCTTTACATTCTTTATTATAAAGCTGATGATTTTCTGCTGACTTTTGCTGATATCCATGATATACTTTTCGGCAGTATCATACTCTTTTAATTGAATTAGTCCTAGAATAACATGCATTTTATTCATAAATTCATGGGTATTAGCCCTTAATGAGTCTACCATCATCTTAACTCCAGTTAACTCCTCTGCCAGCTTTGTCATTTCAGTTTTTGTTCTAAAGCTTGCAATAACTCCTATTATTTTTCCTTTATTGAATATTGGAATTCTATTTACCATAATTTCAATACCATTTACCATATGGTATTGATCATATTCTGGAATCCCAGTTTTCAGTGTTCTTGTCAATTTTGATTCTGGTATAATTGATTCAATGGGTTTTCCAATTAAATCTTTGCCTTCAAGCTTTAGTTGTTTTCTTGCAGCTTGATTAACAAGATAAACTATTCCTTTATTATCTATTACACAAATACCCTCTTTGACAGCTTCAATGATGGCATTTCGTTCTTTGAGCAATGCAGAAATTTGATCTGGCTCTAACCCCATTAAAGTATTTTTTATGTTTTTAGCAAGATAAAATGATCCTAATAAACCAATAAAAATTCCAAACAAAGCAGCCACATATACTTTAATTTGGATTTGATTTTTTATTTGCTTTATACTTTGATTTAATACCCCTACTGAAACCATTCCTATTCTCTTACCGTCAAAACTGTAGATGGGCACAAAGGCCCTGGTGGATAGTCCTAATGTTCCCATTGCAGTAGAGACATATTCTTTTCCTTCTAATAGTGCTGGGCCTTCGTCCCCCCCAACAAATTTAGCTCCTATTCTTTGAGGATTAGGATGAGAATATCTAACTCCGTTTAAATCAGTAACTACAATATATTCTATACCCTCAGTGGACGTACGAATTCCTTCTATTAATGGCTGAATTATTAAAGATGGCTCCTCATCCTCAAATGCGTCTATAATAGTTGGTATTTCAGCAACAACCCTTGCCATATTTAAAACATTAGATTCAACTTCATTTTGAATATTAGATTCTACAGCTTTTGAAATTAATATACTGGATATTGATATCGATAAAATGACAATTGCCAGTGTTAACAGCATAATTTTTGTCATTAGGCTTATCTTACTCTTTACTAAGTCGATCATATAGATCCTCCTATTATACTCAGGATTAAACTTATTTCTGATATGGTATCCTCATATATCTCTTTCCCGTATTATATCATAATTATCTATCGCATATGAACCTCATCATATTATGGGAAGTAGACCCAAATCTATTGGGAGAAGGTCTTCAACCACTACAAAACATTCTTCCCTCTAATCGTTAAGAGTGTAAACTTTTTAATTAAAGAATCGTAATTTTAAAAGTAATTAAATAAATCTAGCTGCATTTGCTGATGGTGTGTAATGTTAGACAGGGAGATTCCTGCTAGTCTCACCTTTTTGGATAAATCAATACTGTTTACAATTTTATTTATTATATCAAATATGGTTCTTATATCACTGGTATGATATTCAAGGCTATGACTTCTAGTTATCTGTTCAAAGTCTTCATATTTTATTTTCACTGTAACTGTTCTTGCACTTTTGCCTTGTTCCTTCAAATGTTCAACAATCTCACAGCTAAACTCTTTTAGTATCTCCATTATATAGCCTTTATCTTGCAGGTCCATTGAAAAGGTGGTTTCTTTACCATAGGACTTACGCTCCCTATTTGTTGATATTTCTCTATTATCTATTCCTCTAATTTTATCATATATCTCTATTGCTCGTAATTCTCCAAGTAAAGGCCTTAAGTTATCTAAAGGATATTTCAGCAAGTCTTCAATTGTAAAGATACCGATTCTATTAAGCTTTAGGGCTGTTTTCTTACCTAACCCATGAACCTTAAGTATGGATAAGGGTTTCAGTAATTGTGGAATGTCTGTTTCTTGTATTTCAAAGATACCATTTGGTTTATTCCAGTCGGAAGCTAGCTTAGCTAAAAATTTATTATAGGATATCCCTATACTTATGGTGAGACCAGTGTACTTCTTTACTTGTTTTTTAACTTCCATGGCAATATACACTGAGGATTCCTCTTTATTAGTAATATCTAAATATGCTTCATCAATAGACACTTTTTCAATTGATTCTGTTACGGTTTCAAGAATATCAAATACTTGTCTTGAAACTTCTGAATATCTGTCATGGCGACCCTTCAAAAAAATACCCTTAGGACATAGATTTCGGGCCATCTGAGTGCTCATAGCACTATGTACCCCATATTTTCTGGCTTCATAGCTTGCTGTAGCCACTACGCCTCTTTCTCCTGTTCCACCGACTATAATAGGCTTCCCCTTAAGGGTGGGATCATCGATTTCCTCAACAGAAGCAAAAAAGGCATCAATATCAACATGTAAAATTCTTCTCATATTTATCACCAGTTTATTTTTATATTGTAATTACTTTTCAAACTATACTTATGTATAAACTCTTTTGCCACTCTAGTATTTTTCCTTAATCATGTTAATGCTACTAATCTAATTTTACAGAACGTTTGTTCCCAGGTCAAGTAGCTAAAGTTATATAGTGTCTTTTTTGCAAAAAATTGCCCCTATAATAGATATATTTATCTATTATAGGGGGTAACTTATTGTATATTAATTATGCCATTTTTCCATTTTCCTTAATAGGAGTTTTAACTAACATTATTAAAATTGCAGAAACTAAACAAAATACTGCCAGGTAGTTAAAGACAATTTGGTAATTGCCATCAGTTATTGTCAGTATATATCCGCTAACCGCAGGACCAATTATACTTGCAATGAATCCATATGCAGTAAATACTAGCCCCAGAATTATCCCAAAGTTCTTCAATCCGAAGCAATCTGATATCATCGGTGCAGAGCAGGAAAATAATGTCCCATAGCCAAACCCAATCATGGCAGCAAGTAATGATATCATTACTAAGCTTGATGCATGGGGAAGTAAAACATAAGCTATACCAGCTCCAATAAAGGTTATGGCAAGGGTTACTTTTCTTCCTATTACATCAGAAATAGCTCCTGATACTAGTCTACTAACCCCATTTGTTATATTATATGCCGTCAATATGGTAGCAGCAGCAGTCAAATTAAATCCTCTTGAAAGGCCTAAATTAACTGATAGCGTCACCATTGTTACTCCGGCAGCCCCCATTAATGCCCATACACTCCAAATAAGCCAAAAGCTTCTTGTTTTCATTGCTTCCTTCGGTGAGAAATCATTTTGATCATTCATATTTGATATTTTAACAGCTTTGTTATCTGATACTTGCATCCCCTTAACCTTTTCTGGTATCTCGGTATATTGAGATGCTATTAACCCAACTATTAAAGTAAGTATAGCCATTAGAATACACAATGTTTGATAACCTATAACATCAAGCATAATTCTAAAAATGGGTACCATAATTGCAGCAGATATTCCAAATGTCAAATTTACTATACCAGAAACCAGGCCGCGTTTTTCTGGGAACCATCTTTGAACACTATTTATCCCAGGTGAATAAATAAAGCAGGAGGCTCCTCCAATCATGAAGGCCCATAAATAAATCATCCAAATATTTGCCACGAAGGCAATCATTAATGTTGCTAAGCTTGTCATGACTGTTCCTATCATCATCAATTTTCTAACTCCGATAGTTGCTGTCCATTTCCCTACAAAAAACATGAAGATACCTAACGAGGCCAGCATAAAAAACATTACATAGCTTAGGGCTCCTGATTGAATTTGCAGCATATCTCTCCATACAGATCCCATTAACCCGGGAAATCCAAAAACCAATGATCCTGGGAGAAAGATGGCAAAGGTGCTCCCTATAACTGCAAGATTAGCTCTTACTTGTCTTTTATCTAAACCAGTGGTGCCACCAATACTTTGATCCATTATCAAACCTCCTCAAAAAAACTTAATACCTTAGCAAAATTATAACTTTCTTATTATAGAAAAAGACATTTCAATCAATAAAAAAGAAAGCCCATAATGATAAAAATACTCATCATGGGCTTTATACCCCAAATATATAAGAATTTTTAGCCTTTAATAAAATCAATACCCATTTTAATGGCTGTTAAATTAGTTTCCAGTAATTCTGGTCTTTTCTTTGCTACCAACTCATCCAAAGCCTTTTCAACTTTAGCAAGATCAATTAGTTTAAGATTAGGTAGTAATGCTCCTAAACAAACCATGTTGGCAATACTGGTAGTTCCAATTTCATTAGCCATATCAGTTGCAGGAATTTCTATTATGGTAATATCTTTTCGAGGGTCTTCCAATTGAGCTAAGGAAGAATTAACTACTAATACTCCGCCTGGTTTAACACGTGGTGCAAACTTATCATAAGCTGGCTTATTAAGCACAATAGCTGCATCAGCATAGTCTATAACTGGCGAATTGATTTCTTCATCTGAAAGTATTACCGAACAGTTGGCAGTACCTCCACGCATTTCTGGTCCATAGGATGGTATCCAACAAAGTTCTAGGTCTGAGCCCATTCCGGCATAAGCCATAACCTTACCCAAAAACATAACTCCTTGACCACCAAATCCAGCAATGATTACCTTATCCATCATAAGCTTTCTACCTCCTCTGTCACCTTAAGTTCACCCATTTCGTAAACTGGCATCATATTCTCTCTTAGCCATTTTAAGCTTTCAACAGGTGATAATCCCCAGTTGGTTGGGCAGGTTGATAAAACACTTACAAATGAGAATCCTAATCCAGCCAGTTGAACCTTAAAGGCTTTCTTAATGGCTTTTTTTGCTTGGATAATATTCTTAGGTGAATCTACAGATACAGAAGCAACATAAACAGCACCTGGTAGGTTTGCAACTACCTTTGGTAAGTCTATTGGGTAACCATTTAAAGCAGTATCTCTACCAAAAGGACTAGTGGATGTCTTCATTCCCTCTAGGGTTGTAGGTGCCATTTGTCCTCCGGTCATTCCGAAAATTGCATTATTTACCATAATTGATGTTATTTTTTCACCTCTTGCAGCCGAATGAATTGCATGCTGTGTACCAATAGCTGCAATATCTCCATCTCCTTGATATGTGAATACAACTTTATCAGGCAATGCTCTTTTAACACCTGTTCCTACTGCTTGAGCTCTACCATGGGCAGCCCCTACAAAATCACAGCTAAAAAAGTCCTGACAAAAGCCCGCACATCCTACAGGAGAAATTCCAATTGTATCTTCAATTATTTCTAATTCTTCCATAACTTCTGCTATTAACCTCATGATAATTCCATGTGTACAGCCTGGACAGAAGGAAAATGGAACATCAGTTAAACCTTTAGTTTTAGCAAATACTTTTTCCATGGCCTACACCTCCTTTGTTCCAGATAAAGTAAATGTGTCTTCAACATATCTTAATATTTCATTTTCTGTTGGTAGCATACCACCCTGTCTTCTATAAAGGTGTACTGGTACCTTACATTCAACAGCAAGCTTAACATCTTCGATCATTTGTCCTGTGTTTAACTCAACTGTTACGATGCCTTTGACTCGTTCCATATGGGGAAGGAATGCCTTTTCCGGGAATGGCCAAAGAGTAATAGGACGGATTAAGCCTAGCTTAATACCCTTCTTTCTTGCATCTAACACTGTACTCTTGCATATTCTTCCAGTAGTTCCGTAGCTAACCAGTAGATATTCTGCATCCTCTGTGTAGAATTCTTCCCAGCGTTGCTCCTTCTCTTGAATATCTTTATATTTTGCTTCCCAACGTAGATTATTAGCTTCACCAATTTCATTAGTTAAGGAATAGCTTGCTAAAATACGCTTTTTTCTACCTTTGCTCCCATTTACAATCCATTCTCTATCTACCTCAGGAGCCTCTGGTCTTTCCTTTAAAACAACAGGTTCCATAGTTTGGCCTAAAAACCCATCTGTTAAAAGCAATACTGGGTTACGATATTTGTCAGCCAAATCAAATGCTTCCATTGTATAATCATAAAGCTCTTGAGCCTTTGATGGAGCTAAAACAATAGTTCTATAGTCACCGTGTCCTCCACCTCTTGTTGATTGAAAATAATCTGATTGTGCCGGACCTAATCCACCCAGGCCTGGGCCGCATCTGTTAACGTTTACAATAACCATGGGTAGGCCAACTGCTGCACTATAGGAAATTCCCTCCTGCTTAAGGCTTACTCCTGGACTTGATGATGCTGTCATAACTCTTGAACCTGTACAGGCAGCACCATAGCACATGTTTATTGCACCAATTTCATCCTCTGCTTGTAGTACTGTTCCGCCTTGCTTTGGTAAATGTTTAGATAAATATTCTACTACCTCTGTTGATGGAGTAATGGGATACCCAAAGAATAATTTACAGCCTGACCGAATGGCAGCTTCGCCAATGATTTCATTACCCTTCAATAATACTTTTTCCATCTATATTCAGCTCCCTTCCTAATCCTTATTTATAAACCTCAATTGCTACATCAGGACAAACCGTTGCACATAGAGCACATCCGATACATTTTTCTTGATCTTCACATTTCACTGTAAAGTATCCTTTTTTATTGGCCTTGTCTCCAATAACAAGGATTTTTTTAGGACAAATGTCAATACAAAGCCCACAACTTTTACAATATTCATTTAATACCTCTACCTTAGCCATGAAAATACCTCCTTTTTAGATTCCTTTTATTATTTAAAGCTTACTAAAATAATTTAATAAACTCTGATTTTAATTTTCAAGAACATCTATCTATGTTCTTTTCATTCCAATTGCTATTCTATTTTTCATTTCCATTTTCAATTTTACTTCTTTTCTTTTTCAATCTTCCATTTTTCAATTTTACTTCTTTTCTTTTTCATTCAACATTTTTCTCAATATTTTAATTTTCCATTTTCAATTTTCAATTTAGTTTTTCACTGCTCATTTTAACTGTATATTGCTGCTTCCTCATCACCATTGATAATTCTTAAAGCCCCTAAAGCCAGAGATTCTAACTCTTCCTCTCCAGGAATTATTTCTACAGGTGCAATAAATTTAACCCGCTTAACTATATCATCAACAATCCTTTTTGAATGGGCAATCCCACCAGTTAGAACAATTCTATCTACTTCACCCATTAAAACTGTAGCCATGGCCCCTATTTCCTTTGCTACCTGATAGGCTAAAGCATCCAATACAATTTCAGCTTCTTTATTACCAGCTTCAGCCATCCCTTCTACCTCTCGGGCATCCTTTGTACCAAAGTATGAGTAAAAGCCACCTTTACTTCCTAATATCTCCTTTAGCTCATCATAGGTATACTTACCTGAAAAACATAGCTTAACTAGCTGATCTGCAGGCAATCCACCACATCTATCTGGGGAAAATGGACCCTCTGCTTTAGCATTATTTACGTCTATCATTTTCCCATTTTTATGGGGTGTAACCGACACACCAGTGCCTAAATGAACGACAATAAGCTTGGCCTCTTCATATTTTTTACCCATTGATTTAGCAACCTTACGTGCAACAGCCTTCATGTTTAGTGCATGGGACAAGCTTACTCGCTGAATGTCAGCTAAGCCAGAAACCCTTGCTACTGGCTCCATTTCATCTACTGAAACTGGGTCCACAATGAATGCAGAAATATTTAGTTGGTTTGCCAGATTGGATGCCATAACTGCTCCTAAGTTAGAGGCATGCTCTCCTCTTTCAGCCATTTTTAAGTCATTAACCATTTTTTCATTAACCCTATAGGTACCACCAGCCAAAGGCTTCAACAAACCGCCACGGCCAACAATAGCAGCTAATGATTCCAATTCTATGTTTTTTTCCTTTAAAACTTGTAATACTAAATCTAATCTGTATTGATATTGATCGAATATTTTATCGAAGCTTTCAAGGTCTTTTACTGAGTGCTCCACCGTCTTAGTGAATAATACTGTATCGGCTTCATAAACTGCAATCTTAGTCGAGGTTGCGCCTGGATTAATTGCTAATATCCTACTTTTTGTTAGGGACATAACCACCTATACCTCCTTTATTTGATGCAATAAGATATAAAATTTAAATTTCTTCAAAATAGTCATGGTAATATTTTACAAATTAAAAAAATATTAGAACTAATAAAATTTATTCCTAACTATAGAATACAGAATATTTAAGCCATTGTGAAATACAATATTAATATTTCAGTAATAAGTAAAAGTGATTTATATTGATTTAAACAGATGTAAATGATATTATTTTAATATAAAACAAATGATAACTATTGAAATTGGAGGGATTATATGGATATAAGGCAGCTCCGATATTTTATTTCCGTTGCTGAGCACCTTAGTTTTACAGAAGCTTCAAAACAACTATTTGTAGCTCAATCTGCAGTTAGCCAACAGATAGCAGACTTAGAGAAAAAAATTGGTGTACAATTATTTATTCGAAATAAACGTTCGGTAAGGTTAACCAACGCTGGCACTGTACTGTTTAAGGAAGCTGTTAATCTAGTTAATAAAACTGAAGAGGCCATAGAAAAAACCCGACAAGCAGATCTAGGTATTGTGGGAAACCTGAAGGTTGGCTTTATCGGCTACACTGAAAAAAACTTTCTTCCTTATTTAATAAGACATTTTCGACGGAATTACCCTAAGGTAGAGCTGCAGCTGAATCAACTAAATCATGGAATGCTGATTGAAGGCTTGAAAAATGGAGAACTGGATATCGGATTTACCCTTTTCTTTGGTGTTGATAATATTGGTGGATTAGAAAGTAAACATATCTTCACTGAAACTATTTCTATTGTGATGCATTGTGACCATCCACTTGCAAATGAAGATAGTATTAATTTATCAAGATTATCTGATGAGAATTTCATTGCTTTAAACAGGCATGAGTCACCTCAAGGCTATAATAAAACTCTGCTTATGTGTGCTAATAGTGGCTTTTCTCCAAATATTGTCAGCGAACCAAAGCTTATTCAGACTGTATTATTGCTGGTGGATTCAGGAATGGGTATAGCTATACTGCCCAATAGCCTAAAGCTTCAGGCAAGCTCCAGCCTTCATTTTATAGACATTGAAGGCGAGAGGGCTAAGGATGAGCTTGTGGTGGCATGGAAAAAGTCCAATACCAACCCTTCTATCCCATTGTTTCTTGATGAGGTGGAATCAGTTAAATTAAAGTATCATGAGGAAATGTCTTAATATGAGCATGCTCTACTACTAGAATAATATAGATTGTTAAATGACAGTACTAAGTAGTTTTTTGTAAAGACTACTTATTTTTGTATGTTCAAAAGTTTCCAATCAATAATGTATAATTGATAAAAGAATACGAGGAGTGATTACATGAGTTTAATAAACAAAAGCATAAAAGTAAATAAGTTTATGGTGAAAAACAGAATTATAATGGCCCCACTACTGTGCTTTAATTGGGCTGATGAAGACGGATTTGAAATTTACGATAGATCTGTACATTATGGTAAAAGAGCGCGGGGTGGAACAGGTTTAATAATTATTGAAGCAAGTGCTATTTCTAAGGATGCTCGTATTAATGAAACAGAGCTTGGCTTATGGAAGGATGAACACATACCACAGTTTAATAGAATAGCCAAAAGCTGTCACAATGAAGATTCCCTGGTAATAGTACAGTTAGTTCATGCTGGAATGAATGGAACGGGAACACCTGTACTTTCTTCATCACCAGTGAAAGTTAAAGGTAAAGAATGTTTTGAGATGTCATTAGAAGAAATGCAAAAAACAAAAAAAGATTTTGTTTCTGCTGCATTAAGGGCTAAAAAAGCTGGCCTTGATGGAGTTGAAATTCATGGTGCCCATGGTTATCTTCTTAATCAATTTACTTCAAAGGAAATCAATCAAAGAACTGATATGTACGGTGGTACATTAGAAAATAGACTTCGCTTACCACTAGAAATAGTTGATGAAATTAGAGCTGCAGCAGGAGATGCTTTTATTATTAGCTATAGATTGGGCGTTAATGATCCATCCCTCCAAGAAGATAACTATCTTGCAAGGAAGCTAGAGGATGCTGGTGTTGATATCCTTAATGTATCAGCAGGAATAGGATCAAATAACATAATAGTTCCAGATGATTTTCCCTTCTCAAAGATTACATACATGGGTACAGAATTATATAAAAAAGTAAATATACCTGTAGCTTGTGTTTTTGGCATAAGAGAGCCTAACCAAGCTGAATATCTACTTAAACACAATATGATTGACATGGTGGCTGTTGGTAGAGGCCAGTTGGCAGATCCAGAGTGGACAAATAAAGCTATACAGGGAGATGCTGTTAATGTCTGCTGTCAATGCCCCCGTTTATGCATGTATATTATTGATGGAAGAAATTGTCCCTGGTATGGTAAGGAATAAAAAACTAAAACAGAAATTAAAATTTTAAAAAATTGCTATTGACCTTAAAGTAGCTTGAAGTTTTATAATTTAAGTAGGCCGAAGTAGGAATGATTATTGTGTACACAATATGGCAATTATCTATAATAGGCATGGTTTTCACATCTGGGTTAAGGTTTTATGATGATATTGAATTACTGAAGCCTCCTACTGTAGATAAGTGCAATGGATACAGGTATTATTCAGAAAAACAATTGGAAGCTATTCATGCATTAGTTCAGCTGTTATACATACAAGTATATAAGGAAACTATATATTATAAGTTTGCAGAATAAAAGCATTTCATAGATAAAATTTATGGATAAAATGCTTTTGTTTTCCAAAGGAACCCCTGAGTTCCTTAAGACGCTACGCTGTATCCTCCTCATTGATACATAAGGGGGAATGTCCCCTTAACAACCCCGTATTACATAGGAAGTTATAACCGAACTTTCCTATTAAATTAAAAAGGTTATAATCTATAACAACTAAAAAAATAAAAAAGCTTTAGGAGGAAGTTAATGATGGAAAGAACAAACAATTTTTTAGTATGGCTTAAGGGGGTTTGGAACTTTATACTGATGGATCTACTAGAATTTCTCCGTTCTCCTGCTCAGATAATTGGTACTTTGATGGCACCTATTATCATGATTACCTCGTTTGGTATAGGAACCAGCATACCCACAAGTGTAGGTATGAACCCAGGCTTAAATGTAAATTCATATTTTGAGTTTGTTGCACCTGGAATTATGTTGATAGGAATAATGTTTGGTACTACTATGGGAATAGGTAACAGTATTTTACTGGATAAGAGGAAGCGTATTACTGAAGATGTTATTACCTCCTCCATGCCCTATAGTGCATTCATAATTAGCAGATATTTAAGTATGTTATTAAAATCTTTGCTTCAGTTTCTCGTAATCTTAATTACAGCAATGTTATTCTTTAAACTCAGAGTAGAAAACATAGCTATGCTTCTAGTAGCAGCTTCTGCTGCAGTAATATTCTTTACAGGTGTTGGAGTATGGTTAGCAGCCTTTACTGATGAAATAACCTTTGCTGGTTTAAGTAATTTATTATTGATACCTTTATTCTATTTTTCTGGTATATTTTTTCCAATAGAAAATTTTGGAGCTTTAGGTAATGTTGTTCAGTATTTGCCATCATCAATGCAGCTCTCTATATTAAGGTACTCAATCATAGGTATAAGACCTGATAATCTACTACTGGTTTTTACACTTACTATATTGCTATCTATATTAATGATTGTGTTACCAGGTCATGCTTTAAAGTCCAGCATAAAAAAAT
Organism: Alkaliphilus peptidifermentans DSM 18978; assembly: GCF_900101495.1. Taxonomy (GTDB): domain Bacteria; phylum Bacillota; class Clostridia; order Peptostreptococcales; family Natronincolaceae; genus Alkaliphilus_C; species Alkaliphilus_C peptidifermentans. The sequence continues at coordinate 34,473 of NZ_FMUS01000024.1, read as the reverse complement.
AAATTTTTAAAGGAAGTATTATGGATATTCTACAAACTTGTGAGTTATATAAAAAGGTTTCTGATAAATTTAGTCTTAAAAACATCAATCTTAATATTGAGTCAGGCGATTTTTTAGCACTGATTGGTAAAAATGGAGCAGGTAAAACTACTCTACTACGTATAATTTCAGGACTTCTTCGATATGATACTGGCAAGGTGTTAATTGATGGAATACCTGTTGAGAAAAGTAGTAAGGTAAATAAACTAATAGGAATTGTACAGCAATCGAAGGGTCTGCCGGATAGTCTTACTGTTCAAGAGTATGTTAGATTTCAAGGAAGATTACGAAATGCAGATATTAAGGTTTTAAATGGTCTGATTGAAATTTCGGGTTTGACAGAATACTATAATCAATATTTGTCTACTCTTTCAGGTGGAAATTTAAGAAAGCTGCATATTATGCTTTCAATAATGCATAAGCCTAAGCTGGTAATTATGGATGAACCTACTGTTGGACTGGATCCTATTGTACGAAGGGATATTTGGAAATATATCTACAGCTTGAAGGAGCTGGGCATAAGTGCCATTATATCAACCCATTACATTGATGAAGCAGAAATATTGAGTGACAAAATTGCCATTATTGATAATGGTAGTATAGTGACTTCAGGTACAAAGGATGAAATTAAGAAGCTATATAATGAAGAAAATGGTTTAGAAGTAACCCTAATAGACAACAATGAAGCTTTGAGTTTCTTAAATGAAATCGCAAAACTCAACATAGACTTTATAAAATCTGCAAATGTATTTAACGATAAAGTAAAAATAATCACCAATGGTTATGACTGTAGTTACTTATTACTAATTTCCAAATTTTTGGCAGAGGGAGCCTATAAAGTTAAAATGATTAAGCTATTAGATCTTTCAATTGAAGATGTACTGGTGAAAATTATCTCACCCAAAGCTTTATTGTCTGATATTTAAGAATCAGCCCCAAGGAATTTTAAATTTCTAGAAATAAAAAAACCTCCTTATAGTTATATGACTCTTAATTATCCACTCTACTATAAGGAGGTTTCTTATTTTTGCTTTGATAAAAACTCTTTGGCTATCTTTCTTGTTTTGGGGCTAATACTGTTTAAGTTTTTCCTTGCGAAATCAAACAATAAATTGAGATTATGGTATTTATCAAATATCATATTAAAGGTTTCAATGATATCACTCATCATTAGAGCCTGCTGCTTTTCTGAATATCTACAGCTTTCATAAAGCTCCAGCAGTCTTTCTATAATTAAATCCATAAGCTCAGGCTTATTTACCATAATTTTTCCGCAGCTTTTTACACAATAGACTGCTGTCATGAATTTTTTATCATTTAAAATCTGCAAATATGACTCTATAGTATCCGCCATTTTGTTTTCCACATCAACCTTAGTGAGATTAGCCAGCACCGTAAGACCTATATCTCTATGATATGAATTACTATGCTTTAACAGTTTTCTTATTTCATCCCAATATTGATAAAATAATTCTGGTGAGCCTTCACTGGCATCCTCCACAATATAATAGCAGTGATAGTAAACCATTATATGTTTATTTGACAGCATTTCATTGACTATAAAGTCACGTAATTCCTCATCTTCTTTAACTAATTCTACATACTTAGGCCGATTAAAATTCTTTTGAGAAATTTCATTTATAATTAAAGAGGTATTTATTTTATATCACCACCTTTAATTTATTCCATTACAGAATAACTCTCACAACATAATGATAATATTGATGAAAAGTCTTGTCAACCTTTTTATGGTATTTAATTATTTATTTTACTTTTATAGTAATATTAGGATGATAGATTGGATAAGATTATTATCCTGTAGTATTAGCCTCATTCTCAAAGCTTGTTTTATAAAAAGAGTAATAAAAGCCTTTCTTTTCAAGCAATTCTATATGGCTGCCCATTTCCATCACCTTTCCTTCATCAATGACAAAAATAATATCTGCATTTTCAATGGTGGCAAGGCGATGGGCTACTACAACCACAGTTCTTCCCTTCATAAGTACCTTTAATGCTTCCTGAACCTGCTGCTCACTTTCAGAATCCAGGGCAGAAGTAGCCTCATCTAATAGCAGTACAGGTGCATCCATTAATAGCGCTCTTGCAATTGCAATTCGTTGTCTTTGTCCTACAGAAAGATTTGATCCCTTCTCCCCCACCATTTTATCGTACCCTTCAGGAAACTCCATAATAAAGTCATGGGCAAAAGCAGCCTTTGCAGCAGCTACTACTTCCTCATTAGAAGCTGTTGTACATCCGTACTGAATATTTTGTCTAATGGTACCGTCAAAAAGATTGCTGTCCTGTGGGACATATGCAATCTTTTTTCTGACTTCTTCAAGTGAATAGTGACCTACAGATTTACCATCTAATGCTATCAAGGACTTTTCTGCAGAATAAAAGCCCATTAACAGCTTAAGTATTGTACTCTTTCCACCGCCACTGGGGCCCACAAGTGCTGCAATTTGACCTTTATCTACTGAAATACTTAATCCTTTAAGCACCTTATTATCATTATACCCAAACCTTACATCCTTCATATACACCATCTCATCAATGGCCTCTAAATTAGCTTTCTCTAATCTTTCAACCTCAATATTCTCGTTAAGAAGCTCAAACACTCGTCCTGCACCTGCAAGATATGTCTGTAGTTGAGCTACAGAAGTACCAAGACTTAAAAAAGCTTGATTAACATTCATTTGAAGCTGTACCAATGCAGTAATGGTTCCGAAATCCGTTAAATTTCTTATAGTTAAAAAGGCACCAATACACATTACCCCTGCAAAGTTTATCATACTAAGAAAATAATTACTGCTGTCGAGGACTGCACTGTTATTTACCCTTTTTATTGTTAGTTCTGCAACATCATTATTGCTCTTTTTCAGTCTGGTGCTTATGTCACCTTCATTATGAAACATCTTCATTACATAAAAGCCCGAAATTAGATCGGTGATACATCCTGTAAAAACCCCCAGCTGCTTCTGAATTTCATCACTCAAGATTCTAATTTTTCCAGAAAACCATGCGTTAACTGCAATTAAAAGAATACTGGTAAATATAAGTATTAATGAAATTCTCCAATCCAGTATAAACATAAATACAGCTGAGCCCACACCTAATAGTGCTGTTCCACTTATTGTCTGTATTTGATCGGAGTATGCCTGTTCAATCATTTGGATATCATTGGTTAACCTAGATATTACATCACCACTATGATTCTTATCATAAAAAGCTATAGGGAGCCTTTGTATATGTCCATATGCTTTTTTCCTCACATCCACCATGGTCTTCTTTATGGCACTCTTATAGGTGTAATGAAAAAACGGGACAACTGTTACAGCAGTAATTACTGTAATACCAATAAGAAAGGCAGCTTTTTGAAGCAGCATCATTTCACCCTTGACAGGTGCATCAATCATATATTTTAAAGTAAAAGCAACTACAATAACAAGTGCTGTGCCAGCAAAACCCATTCCCATTATACCTAATATATAATTGAATATTCGAGGTTTCATAAATGACATAAGCCTGATAAAATCCTCATAACCTTTTCTTTTTAGCATACTCCACTAACCTCCCTGGCAGCATTTGAACTGGCCCCTTCTTGGGTTAAGAATTGTTTAAAATATAACTTACTATAAAGTCCATCTTTTTTTATTAGTGATTCGTGTGTACCCTTTTCCACTATCCGCCCCTGATTTAAAACCATAATGTCGTCGGCTTTTTTTATGGTAAATAATCTGTGGGCAATGACCAATACAGTTTTACCTACAATAATTTTTTCTAGGGCATCCTGCACAAGTGCCTCCGATATAATATCAAGAGAGGATGTGGGCTCATCCAGCAGAAGTATAGGGGCATTCTTTAGAACTGCCCTGGCAATTGCAATTCGTTGTCTTTGCCCACCTGATAATCTTGAACCTTGTTCTCCAACAAGAGTATTATAACCCTCAGGAAGCTCAACTATAAATTCATGGGCATTTGCAGTCATTGCTGCCTCAATAATCTCATTTAATGAAGCTCCTGGCTTTCCAAAGGAAATGTTTTCGGCTATAGTAGCAGGAAAAAGGTATGTATCCTGAGATACAATTGAAAAAAGTGATCGGGCCTCTGTCAATGACCAGGTGCTTAATCTGTTGCCAAATAAATTTATATATCCTTCAGTTGGCTCATAGAAGCCACAAATCAGTTTTAAGATTGTGCTTTTACCACTGCCACTGGCACCAACAATTGCTGTAGTCTTACCATTTTCCAGCTTAAGATCTAATCCCGCCAAAACCTTTGACGTCCCATCATAGGAAAAATTTACGTTTGATAGCTCTACAGGAGATATTTCTTTATTCTCTAAGCTACTTTTTAACTTCTCTAAGGTGTCACCGTCTTTTCGTTCCTGCTCCCAATCAAGAATCTCAAATAGATGGGATGCTGTCCCAGTTGCAGATTTAAGGCTGGTTATCATCTGTGGTATTATGAAGGCTGGTGTGGACATTAGATTCAGTAGAAATACAAAGGTAATCAAGCTCCCTGGGTCCATATCCCCTTTTACAGCAAGATAGCCTCCGTATAATGTACAAAGGCTAATGGGGACTATTAACATAATCATCTGAATGGATATTACAATAGAGTAACGTTTCTCAATTTTAAGGTTTTTTTCTAATACTTTTAATACCTCTTTACCAAACTTCTTTCCCAGAGTATCGTAAAGATTTAATGCCTTAACCATATGTATACCGTCTATTGTATCCTGCGCAATTGAGTTGGCTTTTCCCAGATGCAGCTGTGCTTCTTGAGTGTATTTGCTTATAGGTTTACTTAATACCATAGCTATAAAGGAAATTAGAAGTATTAATATAATATTAACTAGGAGTATTTTCCAATTAATGAATATCATATAGATAAGAACAGCTATTAATATAAGGGGTTGATATATGAAGTCACTTAAGTCTAATTCGAAAAACCGCTGAAGAGAAGCAACACTATTTGTCATACGTGATGTTATTTCTCCAGAATGATTTGAATCCACCTTTAGGGCCTTTATATTTTCTAAATGAGAAGATATATTTTCCTTCATATCCCTCATAATATATGTGCTTATGGATCCTGCTAAATATCTTTTTAAGTATTTAAATATGATTCCGGCAGTAATTGTTAGTATCATAAGCAATACAACTATTGAAAGCTCTTTATACATGCTGGCAAGTGATGAGCTTACCAGTCTTCTTAATAGATATGCTACAAAAACATCTAAAGCAACATTTCCTACAGATACAATGGTGCATAATGATATTATGCCTGTATAGGGCTTTGTATATAACATGCACCTTTTCAGTACTGACCCTTCATCATTTCTATTTTTTTTCATTTTCTCTCCTCCAAGAAGATATTTTTTATTAAATTATTATGTTTTAGGATTTTGAATTACTAAAAACCTAAATATATATTATTTTCGTTTTTAATGTCTACGGCCTTATTGGGGCATAGCTCGTGACAGCAAAAACATTTGATACATTCGTCCAAATTTATTACTGGCCTTCCACTGCTAATATCTATAACCCTAGGTGGACAGCTTTCTACACAAACTCCACAGGATGTACATACCTCATATTTAAAGCTGGGTATTCCACCTCCAATCTTTGAAGTATCAGGCTGTTGGAATGGGCTTATTTTAATATCTTTTAATCCTACACCAGGAGTGACCACATTTTTAATATTTCCAGAAAAGATGTTTCTTTTTACAGCTGCAGCAATTGCTGGAACCTCCAATGGATTAATTCCTACAATATGGGTTGCTGTCATATCCAGTGCATATGGATTTTCTGATGCCATTATCAAGCCTGCATGTCTTTTATCTCCCGCTGAGGGTCCATTCCCTTCCATACATTCAATTGCATCTATAATTGAAAGCACTGGCTTGACATACTGACAAATATCCACTAAATGCTCAGAAAAACGTTCAACACTAAGCATCATTAAATGGTAATTCATCTTCAAGCGTCCTGGAATTACTCCAAAAAGATTTTTTACTGCTCCTGTGTACATCATCATTGTGTGGGTTTTCAATTTAGCTGCCGATATGACGAAATCAGCGTCTTCAACTATTTTAATTATGGTCATTTTTTTAAGGCATACCGCCTCTTGGTTGATAACTTCAATTACAGAAGTGTCGTAATTTAATTCACATCCTGTATTATTGGCCACATCCATCATGCCGGTTTCCTTATAAACTCTCTCTAGTGTCTTTTTTGTATATCCCAGTGGAGCTCCAGGACTGTCACCAATAACTACTCTGCACTGGATTATTTGAAAGTATCGGACGATTGCCTGTATAACACTTGGATGAGTAGTTATGGCCTCTTCTGGCTTGTCGGCCCTTGCAAGATTAGCTTTAATTAGAACCTTAGCATGAGGCCATATTTTACTTTTTATTTCTGGTATAGAATTTAGACACTGAAATACAGCTTCTTCAACTTTTTTATATTGATAGTCGTTGCATTTAACTATACTTACTTTATACATTATAGTAATCTCCTTATTATGAATGAAGTGTTAAAGCTTTAAAATGTAATATAAAGGCGAAAAAATAACACCATTAGTTTTTTTCTTATGGTGTTATTTTCCGCCTTAATATGCCTTTAAGTAGCTGGATATACCTTCTAATAGGCTGGTAAATTCCATAAAGTCCAGCTGTTGAAAGCCATCACTCAATGCTTCCTTAGGGTTGGGGTGCACTTCAACCATAATTCCATCTGCACCAGCTGCAAAAACCGCCTTTGCCACAGGACTTATGATATCCTTTCGTCCCAGTGAATGACTTATGTCAGCAATTATAGGGAGGTCTATTTCCTTTTTTATTATAGGTATACTGCTTATATCTAAAGTATAGCGGGTGCTGGTTTCATATGTTCTAATACCTCTTTCGCATAGTATTATTTTTTTATTGCCTTCGGCTGCGATGTATTCTGCAGCATAGAGAAATTCCATTACTGTAGCACATACTCCCCGCTTTAAAAGCACTGGCTTGTTTTGCCTACCCACTTCCTTAAGCAGCTGGTAGTTAAACATATTTCTTGCACCAATCTGCAATACATCAGCGTATTTAGCTACTATATCTACATCTCGTACATCAAGTACTTCTGTCACTGTAATTAAATCATACATTTCACCCACTTCTCGAAGAATTTCTAGGCCCTCTTCCCCCAAGCCCTGGAATGAATATGGAGATGTCCTTGGTTTATAAGCTCCCCCCCTCATCAGCTTCATTGATTTACTTTTGAGATAGTTACCAACAGATTTTAACTGCTCTTTGCTTTCTATTCCGCAAGGTCCTGCTATTATTGGAATCACATTTGATTTTAGTCCAAGCATTTCTGCCAGACCCATTCTCTTGCTCCTGGGTTCAGGGGCAATTATACTTGGTGTATACATTTTCAATTTATCCCTTGAAACTTCCGTGTCCATAATTTTCCTCCTATGTATAATTAACTGTTTTGTATATAGGTCTCATAATTGTTTTTAACGATATTGATTCATAGAGATGAACCTTTACCCTTCAATTTTGGCATTGCTTTTTAATTACTCATTGCTATAATATTAGGGTCTATTACTGGAAAATCTGTTTTTTTCTTTGTAAATATTTATAAAATATTCACTAACTTTAATTCGCCTTTCAACAGAGTTGATACGTTTATTGAGTCTGGTATATTCCTTCTCAAAGTCCTTAATACTCATCCGCCTTGGTTGAAAGGTAAGTTCAAAGCCGTTATATCTCGACCAATCATTAGTAAATATTCTATTTTGATTGTTTAAGTTATCAAATATCTCTGTTCCGGGAAAGGGTGTCAATACAGTAATATTTGTTGCATATATGTTGGTTTTCATTATAAAATTGTATAGTTTTTGGAAATACTCATGGGTGTTATCATCCATACCTAAAACAAAGCTGCCAACAACCCCTACTCCCAAGCTCTGTATTTTAGATATAACATATTCATATTGCTGTAATTTATCTCTTTTCCACTGGGATCGGTTCATCTGAATAAGGCTTTCCTCCTCTAGGCTCTCAAATCCGATAAGCAGCTGCATGCATCCCGCTTTAGATATTTCCTCCAGCAATTCCTCCTTATAAGCAATGCTGGCATCACTAAAGGCATACCATCTTATATCAAAGCTGCCAATAAGCTTTACCAGCTCTAAGCCATATTTATTATTTACAAAAATATTGTCGTCGGTAAAGAATATTAGTGGATTTTTGTATACTTTTAAAATGCTTTCCAACTCGTTACTTACCTGTGATATTGACTTTCTTCGTATTTTTTTACCATATAATTTTGAAGATATACAAAAACTACATTGATGGGGGCAACCTCTAGAGGTTTGTAGGGGGATACTATTATAGGGATAGTTTTTAATCAAATCATATCTAGGTATTGGTGTTTCTGATAAATCTGGGGATGATTTACTTATATAAACCCCTTTGGTCCTTTGAGCCCTCATGTCATCTATAAATTCATTAAATATACCTTCTGCCTCTCCTATAATAACAGTATCTGCATGCTTTAATGCTTCACCTGGCAGTACAGAAACATGGACACCCCCCATGGCAACTTTTACGCCTACAGCCCTTAAGTCCTTAGCCAGCTTATAGGCTTGATTAATCTGACTGGTGGTAGGAGAAAAGAATGCCCAATCACATTCCCATTTATCTTTTTTTACATAGTTTAAATCAATATACTCCAAAGTAAAATCCTTTGGCAGCATACCTGCAATTGTCAGTAAACCCAGGTCAGGTGTTGACCATAATTTTTTACGGGCCTTATACTCCCACATTTCCTCCCACTGATACATTTCTAATTTTTCTGTTGATACAATTTCATTGCTGGGTACTATAAGAGCTACTTTCAATGTTGCACCTCCTAAAAGGAAACCTTCACTTCATACAGTAATCCAAGAATTGTATCCATCCAGTAAATACAACCCTTTTCCGGTGCTGTCACGGAACCTATGTGACATATTTTTTGATTAAGTTTAAAATTTCTTTTTAACTCACTCCAAACACTGCTGTCAAGAATTAAATGGAGTTTTCTGGTTTTTCTATTAATACATAAAAGTCTTCTTTTTTCACATATAATTATGTTACCTTCAGGGTCTAGAGTCAGTGCTATAGGGTTAAGTATTTTATGCTCCCAATTCTTTACTCTGATGGTAAAGACCTTCATAGTGTCCAGATCTATATACCGAATTGCATTATTTCCCTCATCAGCAAAATATAGCTGCCTGTCGAAACAAAATAGTCCATAGGGTCGATTTATTTTGGCAGTGCTGCATGGTCCATCCTTCATTCCAGCAGTGCTTCCTCCTGTTATCACGGAAATATTAAAGCTTAAGTCAATTTTGCTAATTCTGTTATTTAAAAAATCATTAACATATACATTCCCATCAGAATCCACTGCAACTCCTGCTGGAAGATTTAATGGATTATCATTTTCATGGTTTATCAAATTATTAATTAAATGATTTTTTCTATACCTATCCATCATGGAAATCCAGGTTTTCTCTCCATAAGGTTTATAGTAAATATCGTTGTTACCAGCATCAGCTACAACATAACCGTATGAATCTGATAAGGTCAAGGCCAAAGGCAATTGGAATGGCTTGTTGTTAGATGTTTCACCAGAAAGTATTTTAACCTTCCCGGTTTCTATATCCAGCAGGCATACTCTGTGGTTGTGCATATCTGCAATAGAAAAGACTCCCTTTAACTTATCAAAGCAGATACCGGAAGGATAATTGAATCTTTCATTCTGGATGCTGATTTTTCTAACTGAATTTATTTTCATTATTATCACCCTGACATGTTATATATTTTTAAGTGTACTGGCTTAAAAATCTTAAGGTTATTTCCTTTAGATTTACTGCTATACTGTCGATAGTAGCTTTAAAGGAAGCTGCTGCATTGTCATCTGCCAAATCAGATATTATACGTATTGCAATAAATGGAATATGATAATCAGTACATACCTTAGCAATATAGGCACTTTCCATTTCGGTGCAATCTGCCTGACAACTTTCGTAAATATCCTCTTTTATGCAGCTGGTATTAACAAATGAATCCACTGTTGCGATTCTTCCTATAACAAAGCTATCTGCTGACACTGTTGAGGAACATACAGCTTTAGCTTTTTCTAATAAAGAAGTACAACTGGAAAAAGATTGCTCAGTGTTGTACAAAATAATATCTTTGGCTATAACTGCATCACCTATTTTAACCTGTGGTGAAATAGCTCCTGCTGATCCTAATATAATCACGTGGTCTATTTTATATTTAGTAATTAAAATGCGGGTAGCAATATCTGAATATATTCCTCCAATACCACAGCATAATACAGTTATATCAATATCATTAACAGCACCCGAAAAAAAATGTGCAAATAGATACTTCTCTTCCTTTACTGATGAAATACTCTCAATAATATTTTTAGCCTCATCAACTAAAGCACAAACAATGCCTATTTTTTTCATGTTTTATATCCCTTCTTTTAGATTATAATAGAAGTATTTATATGGAGTACTAAGACAATTTAAACTCTACATCAACTGCATTGTACTTGGGAATTAATATATCCTTGTCTAGACATATATTACTGACTTTAGTGGATGGATTTTTAGTAACATTCCTCAATATTGTGATATAATCAGCCCAAAATTTTTTAATTGTCTCATGTTTAAATAATTCTACACAGTAGTTAATACCAAAATTAATTCTACTCTCCTCTTCAAAGCAATTCATCATTATATCGAATTTACATACCTCTTCCTTAACCTTATAGGGATAGATTTCAATGTCTTCTAATTTCACATTAGCTTTTTTGGTATTCTGCATTATAAACATTGTGTTAAATAAAGGATTTTTATCACTATTCCCTTTCAAATTAAGCTTTTCCACCAGCATATCAAAGGGAAATTCCTGATTGGAATAGGCTTCTAATGTATTTTTCTTTACATCTGCCAGAAAGCCTATAAAAGTATCTTCACCTTTAATGTGATTTATTAATGGAAGGGTATTTACAAACATTCCCACTGTGTCATCCAAATCTGCATGGCTTCTGCCTGATACTGCAATACCAACAATAATGTCAGTATTTCCGGTATATCTATAAAGCAATACATTATAGGCTGCAAACAATACCATAAACATAGTAGTTTCTGTTTCCATAGTTAGCTTTAAGAGGCTATTGTTTAAAGCTTTATCAATTTCATAGTATAGAGTTTCTCCCTTAAAGCTTAAATTTTCGTGTCTGGGAAAATCTGTAGGAATATCCTGGACTGAAGTTTTATTAATAAATTTATTTAACCAATAGTCCTCCTGAGATTTTATATAATCGGTTTCCATAAGGCGGTTTTGCCATTGGGAAAAATCCCTATATTGAAGTGGATTCTTCTTTAACTGTCTATTGTCATATAAGTATATTAAGTCTCTGATCAGTATATTTGCTGATGTTCCGTCGGATATTATATGGTGCATATCAGTAACCAGTATATATGAATTATTAGGCATTTTTACAATGTTAACTTTAAAAAGAGGAGCTTTATTGAGATTAAAGGGTTCTATAAGATTTTTTACTGCTGTATCTATGTCTAAATTCTCATTGCCTTCTATATATTTCAAGGAGAAATTTACCTCAGGATTTATTTTCTGGACAATTTCTCCTTCAATAATTTGAAATGATGTCCTTAGTGATTCATGCCTCTGTATCAGCTTCTTTAATGCTTCCTCCAGCCGCTGTATATCCAGATTACCCTTAATCTTCATGGCAGATGTTATATTGTAGCCTGTGTTCTGATCCTTTAGCTCCTTTAAAACATACATTCTTTTCTGTGCCGATGATACAGGATAATATTCCTTCTCATCTGCTCTTTCTATTTTCTCCATTAATTTTTTGCCACTGGTTTTTGACTGGAGCTTTTCTACAACCTTCTGTGCAAAATCTCTTATAGTAGGTTTTTCCATAAACTCCCTTATTGTTATATCAATTTCAAACTCTTTGCTTGCTAGATTTACTACAGCTAGAGCATAGATGGAGTCACCCCCCATAGTAAAGAAATTATCCAAATTATCTATATCTTTATGGCCAAGAACTTCAGTTAAAATTTTCCCTATTTTACTCTCTATTTCTGAAGCTTCAAGTGTCTTTTCTTTCTTGATGATAATATCGATGTCGTTTTTTACCCTATCACTATTATTTATATTACAATTATCAGCTTTATATTTTGTATGCTGAGGCACTTCAATCCAACATCTCTTTCTCTCAAAGGTATACTGAGGTAAGCTGACCTTTTTCCTATTGTTATCGTATAATGCTTCCCAATCTACATCATACCCCCTGCAGTAATGAAGGATGATATTCTCCAATATATTTTCTGCCACCATTGATCTTTTTGAATAATCCTTTATATCAGCATCTAAAGCTTCAATTAATTTTTCAGCATTATCGACACATCCATAGTAAACACCATTGGTCTTATAGCTATCTATCCCTTTTGCATTGACAATTTCCAGTTTTTTTACCATACTGTCAATATCATCAGCAACAACAGCCAGTCTATGGCTGTACTGTCCCTTTACTATATTTGATGTATAGCATATATTCCTTAGGCTGGATTCTTCTTGTATTTTAAGAAAGGTTATATATTCCTTAACCAGCTTCTTTAAAGATTTTTTGCTTCTTGCAGAAATGGTAAGCACCATATATTTCATTTCTGTAGACTGTTTTACTTTTGCAGCTTTTTCCCTTGGAGCTTCTTCTAAAATAATATGGCAATTCGTTCCACTTATTCCAAAGGAGCTTACTCCACATCTCCTGGGGGGCTGCTGTATATCCCATTTTCTTAATCTATCATTATAGTAGATAGGAGAATTACAGAAGTTAATATTTCTGTTGGGGTTTTCAAAATGGATAGATGGCGGCAACTTTTTATTTTTAAGTGCAAGAACTGCCTTAATAAATCCAGCAATTCCTGCTGCACTATCCAGATGCCCTATATTGGATTTTACTGCTCCTATGGCACAAAACTGTTTTCTATCTGTGAAATTGGCAAAGGCCCTGGTGATTCCATTGATTTCCACTGGGTCCCCCAGCTTTGTACCAGTTCCATGGGTTTCAATATAGGTTACTGTTTCTGGATTTATATCTGCATCTCTCCATGCTTTTATAATTACTTCCTCTTGAGCAACTGGATTAGGTGCAGATATCCCTATGGAACTACCATCCTGATTGGCAGCACTCCCTTTAATAACTGCATAAATATTATCCCTATCCCTTAATGCTTTATTTAATGGCTTTAAAAAAATTGCTCCAACTCCTTCACCTAGGCCTGTCCCATTGGAGTTGTCATCAAAGGATTTTGATCGACCGTCTGAGGATTCTATTCCAATAGTAACTTTTCTTATGGGTATAGTATGGGTCTGAACACCACCTGCAATGGCAGCTTCACACTCTCCAGCAAGAATACTTTTACAGGCCAGATGTATAGCCACTAGAGAAGATGAACAGGATGTGTTAATTACCATATTAGGTCCCTTCAAGTCGAGAATATAGGATATTCTGCTGGCAACGATTGGAGTACAATTACCGGTCACTGAAATTGATAAAAATGAAGGCTGACAATCTTCTATAAGATTTATATATTGACTCTCCCCCACAAACCCTACATAAACCCCCACATTGGAGCCTCTAATTTTGTTCTCGGGATACCCTGCATCCTCAATGGCTGCCCATGCTGTTTCCAGGAACAGTCTTTGATTTGGATCCATCAAGCCTGCTTCTCTAGGGGAAATATCAAAAAACTCATAATCGAATTCATCGATTTTTTCTAAATATCCAGCGTTACAAAAGGCTACGCCTTCTGGATCAATGCCTTTAAAGCTCAAATAATCCTCTATGTCCCTTCTTCTTCCATTAGGTATCTTCCTTACACCATCAACCTTGTTTTTTATATTACTCCAAAATTCCTCTATGCCATCAGCCAATGGAAACCTACCTGCCATTCCAACAATTGCAATATCCTTTGAAGAGACCATTTCCATAGATATATTTTTCCCTTCCATAATACCACTTCCCCCCTTCCTCTACCTTCTATATAGCCTTCATCCACTGACGGAGCTCTACTGGTTTACTATATGTTCAATCAGCTGGATGTATTTTTCCGTCAACTCTTCCATCCTTACCTCATCTAATCTATCTGCATTAAAGCTAAACATAAGACATATCCTATTGGTTTCAATTTCAATTTCAAATATAATATCAAAGCTATCAAGTAATTTTGTCTTATTTATATTTAACTCCTTTAATAAAATAAGAGGTATTACAGAGTCTTTTCCTCTATATACCTCCATCCTTTCTATATCCGACAGCATATAGGAAGGATGCTGCCAACTTTTTTCCACCTGTGCCCTGACCTGTCCAATAACTTGTGAAAAGTCATCAGAATTAGTAAAGTCAGCATTTAACTTCGTAATATAATCTGGGTTATCTAAAGCCGCCAGCATTTCTATCTCCCTTACTACTCCAATATTTGAAAATAAATAAAGGAAAACTGTAATCAAAATATCTTTCAATGAAGCATTTTCTTTTTCTGCAATTATACTAAGTCTATTAAACAAATCTCCCCTAATTTGAAAGTTAAAATGTAAAAATCCACAATTATCGAAGCCACTTTGAAGGTACTCTGCAGGTAAATTAATATTTTTTAAAGATAAAGCTGGGGGCTGGCCTGGGGATTTACTATCTATAAAATCAGACAGTTTGCCAACAGTTGAATATGCAAACAAGTCTGGTATAGTAACTACACCAGGAAAATACTTATCCAAACGGGCATGAAACTGCATCAATAGTATAGAATTTCCCCCTAATTTAAAAAAGCTGTCATCTACTCCTATTTTGTCATTACTTAATACATCCTTCCAAAGCTTTAGAATTTTTCCTTTTGTATCACCTTCTGCTTCAGAAGTACCTGCTTCTTGACACAATTGATTTACCACCGTTGACTTTATTTTAGCTTCACTGTACTCTTCCTTATCATTTAAATAAATATCTGCTTTTTTCATCATACTTCACCCTCATCAGAAAAATTAAATTTCTTTTAATTAATGTCTATCTTTTAAACTTAAACTAATAATTTTTTATATCTACTTTCTTGTACTGTTATTATTTTCTATCATTTTGTTATACTGATCAAACTGATTATAAAATTCTCTTGCTCCCTGGAATATCTCTTCAGCCTTGACTATATCAATACTTTTCTTTGCATATTGCAGACAATAGCCACATTGTAAACAATGATTTTTACAAAAATTAGGCCTTTGTTGGAATGCATTAATGTATCCATCCAATTTTTTATTATCAATGTATATTTTAAATGCAGTAGTTGTAGAAAAGTTGTCCAGTAAATCCAACAGGTTTCCATCAAAGCTTTCCTTCATATAGCACTCTACTGTTTTAGCTGGGTTACCATTTTCTACTGTGTGTCTGCCTTGAATTTTAAAGTAGTTTATGCCTATACTGGTGTAATATTTAATATCTTCAGGTCTAATCCAGTTCATTTTTAAATAGTTATCTATCCCCTCTATCCTCTTCATCATACATCTGTGGGGATAATATCTTGTGCTGGTAGCATCAATATCCAAGTCATGGGAGCCTTGATTTTGATGGAATGGTCGATATATGCAATTTTTATGACATATAACATTAACAATCATTTCTACATTACTTCCGAAGGCCTCTCTTATACTCTTTAATGTGGAAAAATCTCTGTTTATTGACTCATGTACAACAATTCTGTCGGCTCCAAGATTTTTGTAGCCAATTGCTTTATTTGCATTCAAAATATCACATAAAGTAGATGCCTTTATTGTAAATTTATACTTGGATTGTTTAACAAACTCTATTAATGGTGGAATAGCAATTGTTAAGGATTCAACACCTATTTCATATAGTTGATCTAAAAAACCTGCTATTTCCGCCATACCTGCTTCAGTAAATTCTTTGTTCCCAAGACAAGTAGCGTTAAGTGTATAACTAAAATCAATATTTTTTTGTCTCCCATAAGCAATATGCTTTTCTAGAGTATTCATGTCAATCTTAGGAATCATATCACAGGGTCTTCCTGAACCATAAAGATTTCCAACAGTAATTTGCCCATATATTTCTGATACTCTGGAATCATCATATGTATTATTCAGCCTATGATACTGATCAATAGTGCTATTTTTAAAATCTGCCGGTACATTAAAGTATTTCATTTATCTTCACCTCGCATATCTTAGCTTTTATTTTAATTGTGGAGCTGCTTTCGGTTTAGCCTTTAATTTAATTAGCATCCTCTTCTCCGTTGAAGGCTCTAATAGCCTCTTCTGTAATTGAAACATAGTTGTTGCACAGCTTTTCAATTTGCTGTGAATTATAAACATTGCAATTGTAGCTGAATTCCAGCTCAATATAAGCTGGAAACAATTTTATTCCAAGAACAACATCAAAATTTGTTACATATCGAGATGAAACCAAATCAAGCTTGAAAATACCATCATGGCTGCTGGATAGTTTTTTTCCAATGGGTAGTTTTGTATTACCACTGCAGTATTTAGTATATTCTCACCAGGACTACCCTGGTAATGTAATATATCGGATAATTCAACAATTTGATTGCCTTCAATAGTCACAAGGTCTAAGCTTACCTGTTTAACAAGATTAATAATCTTTTCACCCTTCTCTGCCCTTATTCTCATTGGGAGGGTTTTAATAAACATACCTACCAAATCATCTATTCCTATTATTTCAGGGTCTCTACCGGATACTGTTATTCCAAAAACCACATCCTCAACTCCATAGGTCTGCATTTGCAGTATTCCCCATATACTATAAAAAAGTGCTGCCAAAGTAATTCCCTGCTTCTTGGTAAAGGATTTTAATTCTCCAATAAAATCTTTGTTAAACCGATAAGGGTAAATACCTGTTTTATAGTTTTCTTGAAGAGTTACATTGGAAGGCGAAACAGACTTGAAGGGTACATAGCCTTTTAAATATTCTCTCCATTTATCTATGGCTTTGCTTTTATCCTGCTTCACCATCCATCTAATGTATTCTTTATATTTTATTTTTGTTTTCTTGATTAGCCCTCTGCCATTATGGAAACAGTTATATACTTCATAAAATTCCTTCAGCAGTATTGCATTGCTCCAGCCGTCAAGAATGATATGATGAGTGCTTAAAATCATATGATATTCCTCTTCCGATAGCTTGCATATGGCTACTCTGAAAGGGCTTGTTGATATATCTACTTTATTTCTCCACTCCTCAAGCTCTATATTATCTGATAATTTAATACAGTCTTTCTCTTGAGAAAGATCAAAATGCTTTACTGGGATTTTCTTCTCCTTCAGTAGAATTTGAACTGGATTTTCAAGTCCCTTCCATCTGAAAACTGTCCTGAGGATTTCATTGTTATTAGCAACGATATTCCATGCTTTTTCCACCAACTCAGGCCTTACACACCCTGTAAGTCTATACCTCTGCTGCTCAAAATAAAATTCTCCTGAAGGGTTCAATAGCAGCATAAATAACATGGATTTCTGCATAGGAGTTAAGGGTAAAATATCTTCTACATTTTCAGACATTATCTTTATATTTCTGTCCAATACCATTCCTCCCCCCATATAAAAACTTCCTTTCTACTAAAGGACATGAAAAGGCCTGTTATACTATTTGATAGGAATACATACATAAATACCGTCTTCTATATTTTTCAAATTATATAGCTCAAAAACTTCAGACATATCAGCCCTTTCATATCCAGACTCTGGAATCCATTTTTCTTGTAAGTACAGATAGGCAGCTCTGGTCAAGACACCATAATTGCTTCCCTTTTTTACCTTTAGTATTTTACACAGATTCTCATCCTTGGGCTTAATAAATAATTGAACATATTTACTTGCAGGAATAGTTCTGGTTTCCATATCGGCTGGAACATTCCTAAAGCTACTCACTTCAGCCCCAAACATATATGAACAAACTCCTTTATTTTTGAGAAAATCAATGCTTATTCCATAAAAAATTTCCGTGTCAACCCTGTTGGGAATCTGTTCATATGTCCCTTTTTTATCTACTCTACGTAAAAGTCTTGCAATGGCTAAGCCAGATTTCCAAATTTTTGTCTTTATTGCAAAACCCATAACTTTAATATTATCCTTTTCAATTACTTCAATATTCATATTTAACACCTCTTATTTGTTTTTTTAGCTGAATGGAGAAATTGCATAATAGACCCACGGTGAACTCAACATATTGGGTTTAAGAATCAACTAAAGGTAATTATGCAATTCCCTTAAATCATAGATAATTTATAAATTTAGGCTCAATCAGCAGCAGATCTTCATATAGCTTATGCTTAGCCTCATTCAAGTCACTAAAAATATTATTCATAAAGCTCTTGTTGAGGGATTTGTCTATAACTTCCAGGGCTACACCTTCATTCCAGTCATATTCAGCCAGATATAAAAGACTATAGAACCAGTCACAGTTTACTTTGTTTAAACTGGAGAGGATATTCATCACCTTTAACTGGTGATCCTTTACCACTTCATAACCTCTTTTATGGTCTAATGTTGTTAATATCCTCAAAAATTGCTGTATTAGACTTAAGTGCATATAATTGAAGTTATTTAATTTACCATAATAATTTTTTCCGTCCAACCGCATTTTTTCAAAATAGTTAGTAAGGAAATTCGATAGCTTTTCTATTCTCTCATCAACAAATTTATATTCAAAACAGAAACAACCATCTTGAAGCTTTATTAAATTATCCCTTACAAGTCTTTCATATAATTTTGTTTGATTATTATATATAATATATCTGCTTTCCAGCTTATCGAAGAATCTCGCATAGTTATACCTGTCGAGAAACTTTATATTGCTATACAGCGATTCAAAGCTGGAGTATGGGTTAAAGTTAATAAATCCTATACTAACCACAATGTTGTATTTATTGAACAATTCTATAGCTTTATAATTATCATTAATTGTAGCTGTTTTATTATAAATCTTCCTGTCAGCTTCATTGGCTGTCTCGATGCCAAGAAATACGCCGCATAACCCTGACTTTTTTAATAGCTCCATCATCTGGGGGGTGGCTTTTTTCCAAAAATCTGCCCGGATCTGAGCATAATATGAAATCACAAGTCCTTCATTTATGATTTCCATGGCAATATCTGTCATTCTTTTGCAGTCTGGGTCTGGGTCTTCAAAGCTGCTATCCACAAAATCAAAGCTGGTAATATTATAGGATTCTACTACACTTTTAATTTCTCTGACTATACTGCCGGTGCTTCTGCCACGCCATTTTCCCCAGTAGTTCTTTGACACACAAAAGCTGCAATTACTTGTACATCCCCTGGAGGTGGAAATCAATACATGCTTTAGCTTATTATCTATAACAATATCCTTATGGGGAAAAGGAATTTGATCCAGGTCCCAAATAATATCCTGCTTCTCATTTTCAATTATTTTATTTTTTTTCCTGTAGGTCAGACCCTTTACACTGGATAAATCCTCCCCATTACTTATGGATTCTGCCAAGCTTAAAAGCACCGTCTCCCCTTCACCTCTAGCAATGGAATCTATATCAGAATTATCCTTTAATATATCCCTATGATAATAGGTGGGGAACAAGCCACCTAAGCAAATGTGCAGCTGAGGCAGCAGGCTCCGTAATTTGCTGCAAACTGAATATACCGCTTCTCTTGAAACGGTATAGGTTGGTAAACCCACAATATCGGGTTTATAGCTTAAAATTTTATCATAGTTAATCCTTGCTTCATTTGCTCCCATCAGCATAACCTCAAAGCCATTTTCCCTCAGATATGCAGCTATAGAAGCAATTCCTATTTCTTCAATAACCTCGTTCATTTCACTATTATATACTGCTAATAATAGAACCTTGGCCTTTTTCACTGTTTTCCCCCTCCCTCAGTTTAAAGCCAGTTCTCCTTCCTTTGTGGCCTATAGCTTCATACTAATGGTGACTCCGTCTCCAATAGGCAGGATTATACTGTAAAGGCGTTTATCAGCAAAAACCTTTTCATTATATTTGTCTACAGGCACACTGTACTGTGCTGGCATTCCCATTGGCTTAAAAAGTGTATCATCGGCAATAATAAGCCCACCCTTTCTGGTAATGTCAATGCAGTTTTCCAGCATAGTTGTATACAGCTCCTTGCTGGAGTCCTGTAAAATAATGTCGAAGGGTCCTTTTACTTCTTCAATAACCTTCCCTGCATCTCCACATATCAACTCAACTACTTCCGATACACCCGCCAGTTTGATATTTTTCTTTGTCTCCTCATACATGTCGATGTTTTTTTCTACTGATATAAGCCTTCCACCAGTTTCCTTTAAGGCCTCTCCGATGCATATTGTCGAGAAACCTAAGCATGTACCAAATTCCAAAACCCTCTTGGCATTAATGGAACGTGTTAATAATCCCACCACCTTACCAACCTCAATTCCAATGCTGGGATTAATCCCCACCCTTCTTTCTTCTTCAAGTAAAATCGCTTCTAAATGAGGATTATCAAGGGATAAGAAGTTTTTTATATATTTAGTTATATTATCTATTGAGATCACCCCATAATAAAATTATTTAGGTATTCATAGAGCCCTTCACCGACAGTTCAAGGCCTTTAGTATCTATATTGAACAATATACTCTCTGAAAAATTCTGCTTATCCCTGACAAACTCAACATATGGTTTCATTTCCTTTTCAAAATGACGATCTGAGGCATTATGCATTAAAAGCCATCCATCCTTCTTTATCTTTTTATAAAGCTTCTCTAAGGTTCTAAAGCTTTTACGTGTATCAAGAAATGCCAGGTCAAAGTATTCATCTTCAAACTGATTCAATGCTGTATACCCATCCTCTGCTATAAATTCCAGGGAAGCTTCAATATCTAAACAATCAAAGTTACGCTTTGTAATTTTCAGCAGGGTGGGATTTATATCTACACCATAAACCTCTGCTGATTCACTGTTTGCATCATTTTTCCAGAATGCTCCTGTCATCCATGCAAGGGTATATCCACAGTTTACTCCTATGAAAATGGCTTTTGTGGGCTTCTTTACCCATGAAAGCATATATACAAGCCTCTCCATTGTAGGTGTGAAGGATTTCCATGGAACAATAAAATTACTCTTTACCTTGTAGGCAAAAGCATCAAATATAGTTAAAGGATATTCAGCATCATTAGTGACAATATTTCTTTCCTTTAGCAAATCCAGTGCATTATCTACTATTTCTATAGATCTGTAATGTCCTAAAGCATCCAGAAAGCTATAATCATTATAATAAATATCCTTTTGGGGATTGCTGTCGGTTTCATGGCAAAATACAGAATCCTCCGGGATAAAGCACTGACTTTTTAGATCATCAATCACATTTTCGATGATTTCCTTATTCACTTTAAAATTGTAGGCCACATTTATCACCTCATTCATATGAATTCATAGTTTAACAGTTTTCCATAACTTAGGCAGCAATGGATTCTCACCTAGTACTAGTATTGTAAAATATATTTAAGTAAACCAACAAAGCCCTTATCCATATCTAATTTAAAAAGCTGTTTTCTTAACCTTTCATTTTGATATTGAAAACTTCGAACGATGTCCTTCAAATACTGTTTTGGAAGGTATTTAAAGGATATTTCCTCTGCCTGTCCTTTATCCCATCCCTCTTCAGCAAGCTTAATGATTTCTCTGAACCATAAGGCTATACTTTTATTTATATGGGAGCTTATATTCCTGCATTCATTTTCATAATCCTTAACAATTTCATATGCTTCATTAAGGGAATATTTCAGAAGCAGCTTTTTCATACAGGAGATTCCTACATTGTTAAAGCTTGACCCATGGCAAATTCCCCTAAAAATGGATACATCCACAGGGTCCACTCCCTTTAGATGAAGGAATGTATATTCATATAGGTCCTTTATCCTTGTATCAGCAAAATAGAAGCCACACTCATAAACCTCTTCATCCCTCAATAAATTGTCTCTAGAAGCCCTTTTATGTAATGTAGTTCCTCTGTAAATCCTGCTGCTTTTGATGATATAGTCCGGATTGGAGGCAAAACCATGCCTCTCAAGAAAATCGATATTCTTTTTGAGCTTTTGGAAAGTAGTGTAGGGATTAAAATTTATAAACCCTGGATCAACATTTATATCATGCTGCTGTAATACTTCAATTGCCTTCTCTATCTCGTTAAGGGTTGCATTCTTATTATAAAGCTTTAAATCCTCTGCATCAGCTGACTCTAACCCAATACATACGGTTACTAACCCCGATTTTTTCAGCAGCTGAATTAAATCTGCAGGTGCCCTATTGAAAAATTCTGCCCTCATATGAACATAATATGTAATTACTAATCCTCTATCTAAAATACCCTGGGCAATGCTATAAATCCTATTAAAGTCGTTACCCGGGTCCTCGAAGCTGCCATCAATAATATTGAATGCTCTAATCCCATAATTATTGACAATGTATTGCATTTCATCCACCACACTGTCAACACTTCTCCCCCTCCATTTTGTCCAATACAGCTTAGAAGCACAAAAGCTGCAATTGGCTGTACAACCCCGTGATGTTGATATTTGTGCCACCTTTATGTCCATTTCCTTTAATATATCCCTTGAAGGAAATGGTAAATTATCCATATTATCTATTAATGGTCGGGTTTCATTTTCCACTATATTGCTGCCTTCACGATAAATAATGCCCTTTACTTTATCAAGGGAGCTGTTACTTTCCAGTTTAGTAAGCAGCTCAAGGAAGGTAAGCTCCCCCTCCCCTTTAATGGCAATGTCAATTTCCCTGCACTCCTTTAATACATCAATACCGTAACAGGTGGGTACACTTCCTCCTATAGATATAACAGTCTCTGGCAGAAGCCTTCTAAGCTGTATGCAGGCCTCATATACGCCCTTTTTATTGGCGTCATAAACTGGTATACCTATAACATCTGGGTTTAGCTCAGCAAGCTGGGAGTAATTTATAGAATTTACCTCAATACTTTTTAATATCACCTCATACCCGTACTTTCTCAGGTATGAGGCAATATAACATATACCGATTTCTTCATGTATCTGCCACATGCCATCACAATATAGGGCAAATAGCAGAATTCTTAACTTCTTCATAGGGTACCCTTAGACTTTATTTTATTTTCCACATATCTGACAATATCATGTAATGTGGTATAACTATCAGCATTAAGATCCTCGTCTTCAAATTCAAATTGGAATTCTGTCTCCAGAGCAACAACAATTTTGATAAAAAGAATAGAGTTTACAAAGGTATTTTCGATTTTTTCGTCCATATTTATCTCTTCAGGGGGTACGGTTACTATGGCATATTCCACCATTAACTCCTTAAATTTATCTTCAATATCTTTATAGCTTAACCTTTCATTACCATTAGCCATATTTTCTCACCTCATTATTATTTTTTATCTCTTACTTCTTGTCTTGAAGCTATTTAATATATCCAGTGCAATAGCTTCTTCTAAATCAGCTGCTTCTCTGATTTTGCCTGCAATACTCTTTTTATTTAATTTCCAATCCTCTAAATAATACATCTTTAAAAACAAATTGGTGATTATGCTCCATTTCTCCCATGACATATCCATACCTTCAGAGTAACGACAGACATCTATGCCATAGCCTTCACCTATATATTTCAGAAATAAAAAATACTGCCTTCGTCTTCTTGATATGTATTTAAGGGTATTTAACAATTCAGATTTAGGGGCAGAAAATGTACTGCCCTCCATCTCTAAATTCATATCTAATGTGTTTTCCATATCATAGGCAAAATTTCTCATGCTTTGAAAGCTGTTGCCATGTGCCTTTTCATCAAATAGTTTTTCCGGAGATAATCTTATAATATCTTCTACTATTAATAACTCGTTGTAGTTTTCAACCTTCTGGAAGGTTACACAATTCTTATATGCATATTCAAACTCTTCTTTTGGAAAATACTTAATTTCTTTTGTAGAATAGGGGTCAATGCATATTAAGCCCGAATCCCCTTCTTCAAACCCTACCACAAGGCAGGGCTGTATCTGATGTTCTTTTTGATATAACTTCCGCCAGGGGCACCAATAATCATTAACATAGACCATTATTGGACGATGCTCCGACAATTGACTTTTAATAAGCATCATTGCATCCTGCGGAGAAATTATATCTTTTTGAAAGCTTATTTTAATTCCATGATAGTTTGAAATATTTAACCACGTCTTATCTTCACCCTCCCAGAGCCTTCTTCCTAAAGTATTAGGCAAAGACGGATTCCACGGTATGTACTGAAAATTCCATGCTTCAGCATACATCAATAGGTGATTTCTATCCCACCATGATGCCACAGAAGCCACTATATCTTCAACACAGCTTCTAAAATCCTCATGCTTCGGTTTAATATTTAAAATCATTCTTTATCACTTCTTTCATCTTTACGGCCTCTTCATTATAACCAGGTCTCCTCTCCAGTCTGAAACAAAAAGCCTTCCCTGGAAATACTCTACGCTAACAAGGTATGGCATATCTATTTTGAATGGATCTTTTTCATTAGGATCAATCCGTTTTGTCCTGTCCACCTTGTGCTTACCTGCAATTGTTGTAATTATATTGGTCTTTCTATCTACCCTCCGGAGTACATTGTTACCTGTATCTGCAATGTAGATATTACACTCTTCATCCAAGGATAAATACCATGGCCCTTCATAGAAGCTGATGATATAATCTCCTTTACCAAGCTTTGCCTCTGCTGCATCTCCTCCATCACCACTGTAGCCTGCTTCTCCGGTTCCAACAAGTGTGGTTACAGTTCGCTCATAGGGATTTAACATTCTTACTGAGTAATTACCGCTGTCAACTATATAGAGGTTTCCGTCTGCCCCACATTTTAAACAGGACATCAGGCTAAACTCCGCCTCGTCAAAGGATACTGTTCCCTTCTGGAATCCCTTTGAGCCTGTACCCAATGTAAGTATATGGTTTCCTTCTGAATCTAATTTCCATATTCTTGATCCTGTTAATTCTATCACCCATATGTTACCATCTAAGTCATATTCACAGCTTCCTATATATCCCAGACCCATTTTTTTAGCATCTACAAATTCATAGCCAATACCTTTATCTGGTTCAATTTTGTATATTATATTATTGGCTTCGCTTGCTATCAGCACTGAGTCGTCCTTGGCAACGCACCCTGCATTAGGTACATTTATATCAAGGGTAATGTGATGCTTGCTATTTTCCACAACCTGAGGCCCTGCTGACCATTCAAGCATGTTATCGTCGCCTACGGCTCCCACCCAGTTAAATTCTGTATTAATGATATATTGACAACCCTTTTTGTCATGAAAACCAAAATGTGCATATCCATCCTTCCATGGATTTTTCCATCGGAAATTATAGACTTTATCTATTTCCCAATTTGTCATCTTTCTGTCCTCCTTAATCCTTTTATTTACAGAGCCTCTGGAACAATGTGATTACCTATAGAAAGCTGCTTTTTAAAGGGTGACACATTGTTAAAGGTGGACTTCATAAACATAGAGCTGATATCCCCCTGCAGGTACTCACCCCTTTTAGTCAACAATAGGTTATCTGAGTCCTCCACCAATAATCCTGCTTCCTTCAGCTCCGCCAAAACTTCTCCAAATTCATCAGAAATTTTTCTGCCGTATACATTTGAAAACTTTGTTTTTTCTATAAATTTTCTTCTTAATGCTAAAACAACCGTTCTTTCCATTATCTGCTGAGGGGTTGCCCTTTCACTTACCATTTGCAGGGGCAGCCTGTCTTCCTTCAATAGTTTTATATATTGATTGACATCTGCCGTGTTTTGATAGTTTATGCCATTAATAAACCCATAGCTTGAAGCTCCTACAGAGAGGTTATCTCCATAGCCATCATAAGTCAGCTCCCAAAAGCTAGACTGTTTTCCTTGAAGATTATATTCAGGTATAATATGATGCTGATATCCATTATTCTGTAATAACCTGTCGGCCTCCAGGTACATATTGTACAATTCATGCTCTGCAAAGGATGCTTTTGGATTATTACGGTGCTCTTCATACAGCCTGGAGCCGGTTAATATTAAAAGCTCATATATGGAAAAATGGTCAATGGGGAGGAGCAGTGCTGTCTTTATATCTTCTATCCATTGAGCTGGACTTTGTTCAGGAAGTCCGTACATTAAATCTATGGAAATAACATTAAAATGATATTCCCTTGCCATCTCTATCCAATCCAACACCTCCTGGGTGGAGGAGTTTAAACCCAGCAGCTCTCTAAAATATGGATTTAAGGTCTGGGCCCCTGTACTTATCCTGCTCACTCCCAGCTCCCTCATTTTATGCACCTTTTCTCTGGGGGTATTTTTAACATCACATTCCACTGTAATTTCAACATCTGGTATCAAGGGAAGATTATTTCTGCACATTTTAATAATCTCTTCTAAATCCTCTGAGGAAAGGCAGGTGGGTGTTCCTCCGCCAAAGAAAATAGCCCCGATTTTCAGGGACTTGACATATGGTGTATCTCCTAATAATTTAATCTCTTTTTTTAGGCTTTTTATATATTCTTTAAGAAGATTGACGTTGTCCCCCAAAAACTGGCGGCTATATACACAAAATTTGCATATTTTACCGCAGAAGGGTATGTGTATATATAGGGGGACAGCATCGGAGGAGGTGGCTGTTTCATTAAGTCTAAAATATTCTACTGGATTTTTAATGTCGATATATGGGTTCATTAATGGATAGTTTAAAATGGCAACTTTATATTTTCTCTCAATCATAGGTTACCTCTCCTTTATATCCCACGAAATAGCAAGCTTTGTCCCATACCTCCACCAGCGCACATGGATGCCACGCCTATACTTGCCTTCAGCCGCAGCATTGAATATATTAATGTAGTAGTAATTCTCAAGCCTGTACACCCTAGAGGATGTCCTATTGCTATGCTTCCTCCGTTTATATTTACTTTTTCATCATTCAAGCCCATCTTTTCTTTACACAGCAGTAGCTGTGATGCATATGCTTCGTTTAATTCTATTAAATTTACTTCTGTTATATCTAATTGGTTTTTCTTTAATAGTCCATCAATTGCATGGGCTGGGGCAATAGAAAAATCTTTATAATGAACCCCCACTGTTTTTGAATCTACATATTCTACCAATGGCTGTATTCTCAGCTTATCCACCATTCTCTCGGACATAAGTATCATGGCTGCTGCTCCATCGTTTATTGAGGTGGCATTAAGCTTGGTTATTGTACCATCTCTAAGGAATATGGGTTCTTCTTTTTGAAGCATTTCCATAGTAATACCCTCTGGTATATTTTCATCGTGATCCAAAGCAATGTCCTGACTGGTTAAATCTGAATGTACAGGAAATGTCTCTTCTTTAAAGAAGCCCTTCTTTTTTGCCTCTATTGCTCTTTGATAGCTGTTATATGCTGCTTGGTCTTGTTTTTTTCTGGTTATGTTATTTTCTCGCGCTGATATTTCTGCACACAGCCCCACCTCATCCATTAAATTTTCTCCTATTTCATCAAAGGAGGGTAATCCTACTGATGTCCGGGTTCGTAGACTCCTTATTGCATTTTTCATTACATGGGGAGATTTACTCATATTTTCTACTCCCCCTACTATAACTGCATCTCCGTCTCCTATCATAATTTGGCGGGCACCTTGTATTAAAGCCTCCATGGAGGAACAGCATGTACGATTTATAGTTGCCCCAGGTACTGAATATGATATGTCTGCAGCAAGAAGGGTTTTTCTCGCTAAATTATAGTTCTCATTAGGAAAGCAACTTCCCACTAAGACATCATCAAAGGAGCATCCCTGCTGAATATTTAATCTTCCTATTACCTCCCTTAATGTAAGGGACATTAATGCAACATCATTTAAATTACTTAAACTTCCTGCTGTTTTTCCAATAGGTGTACGACAGGCCGAAACTATATACACTCTGTTTAAACTGCGTTTTTGCAACATATAAATTACACCCTTTTACATAGTTTATTGAAGAAAATCCATGATTTTTCCTCTATTGTTTATTTGCTCTTCTACCGGAAAATATTTTTCTGAATATTTTTTTTGCCGATTGTCCTGTGGAAGAAATATGAACACCCATAGACAAATCTGTTATCTGACTGATATTGCCAAAAATAGATTCTATGCTTAGCTTTTCCTTTGGTATGTAGACACCGCCTCCTTCAAAAATCCCCACAGAGGAAAAGTACCCACCTCCTGCAACAAAGGTGCTTCCATTGTGTGTACATTCCTCTGAAGCTAAATATGCAACAAGAGGAGCAACCATCTCTACGTCAAGCTGTTTATGAAGCTCCTTGTTTAATGCATAGGAGGTCTGGCCTGTAGCTGCCAAGGGGGAAACTAAATTACACTTAATTTCTGTATCCTCCAATTCCAGCTTTAAGGATTGTACAAGACCATAAACCCCCATTTTTGCTGCCCCATAGCTGGCATGGTTGGCCATACCGTACATACCTACAGATGAGGTGATCATAATAATACGTCCATAGTTCCTTTGTCTCATCAAGGGAATAATTGCCTTCAGCAAATGATAAGACCCATTGAGATGGATATTTATTACATCATACCAATCCCTATCTTCAAACTGCAAAAATGGCTTGTCTACAAATACACCTGCGTTATGAATCAGAATATCTATAGCTCCATAGGATTCTTCTACTGCCTTTATCAGACCAGTGATTCCTTCTTTACATGCAATATTATTGGTATTGGCAATTGCATGTCCCCCACCTTTAATAATTTCATTTACAACCTTATTAGCCAGAGGATTTCCATCCTCATCGGTTGCAATATCGTTAATTATTGTTATTGCACCTAAGGAGGCCAGGAGCTTAGCATACTCTCTTCCCAATCCCTGCGCTGCTCCTGTTATTACCGCCACTTTATTGTTAAAACTAATTTTACTCATATCACACCTCTTAACTTTTCAGCTAATTATATGACCTGACAAGGTCAGAAAAGTTACTAATATTTTTAATTCTATCCATGTTAAGGTCTCCATCATTAATTTCTACATTAAACTCATCCTCAATCTCCACAAGTATGGACAAAGCAAGAATTGAATCAATTCCCAGTGATAATAAAGGTGTGTCATAATCGAGGCCCTCAATCTTTTCTTTGTCTTTTAAACGTGATGCCACAATTTTTTTGATTTTTTCTTCAATATCATAATTACTGCTCATAATATCCCTCCTACTTATATTTAAAAAGTAATCTTTAATTTACAAAACCTTTCCAAAAGCAATTATTTGACTGTAGTCCATCATACAAATCCTGTTGTTTGCCCCATCAAGAATATAAAGATGGAAGCTGTTATCCACAGCTAATCCATTGGGGTTTGCCAACCGAAATTTTGATACCTCTTCTGATTCTCCTATACCATATACACCATCCCCCACCAGGGTATATATTTTACCTGTGGCTGCAGCTATCATCCGAATGCAATGGTTTCCGGATTCTGCAATAAACAGGTTTCCATGGATATCCGATGTTACTGCCACAGGGCGATTGAGGCAGGCCTTTAATGGATCTTCACCATCACCTTTATATCCACATTCTCCTGTACCTGCTACTCTTGCAACTATGCCAGTATTATAATCCACCACCCTTATACAATGATTAAAATAATCTGCAATATAAAGATTAGAATTTGTCTTATCGGTACAAATACCATAAATCTCAGCAAAGCTTGCATCTATTGCCCTGCATTCATCCTTAAAACCATACTCACCACTGCCTGCATAGGTGGTAATGATTCCTTTTTTATCAACCCTTCTTATTACGTTATTGGCGATATCATTTATATATAAATTGCCATCTAAATCAACAGCAGCACCGCCAGGCTTGTTAAGTGTAGCTAAATACCCAGCAGCCCCATCACCTGAGTAGCCGGTTTCGCCTGTACCTGCTATTGTTTTTATAATTCCACTATCTAACTCAACCACCCTCACCGCATCGTTTCCTGTATCGGTTATATAGAGTCTTCTTTTAGAAATTGCTAATCCTGTTGGTTTATTAAGCCTTGCCAGTGCAGCATCTCCACCATCGCCAGTATATCCATAATAGCCATCACCTGCTACTCTGTATACATTTTCTCCATTATACTTAAGCACAGTATGATTATTCTGATCCAAGATATATAGGTTTCCTTCCTCATCAATATCAATGGCCTGAGGCTCCCAAAAACGTGCTTCTTGGCATTTTATCGGTACACTAAAATCTCCTATTTCTCCATACTTACCTGCCAGCACATGAATTTTCCCATCGGGCATTGCAAGGATTCTATCCACTCCCTGTTGACCTTCATCTGGGGCAGGGTATACCCTATTTCGTCTAAAAGCCTTAGACAGAAAAAGAGCTATTGTAGCTCTTCTAATTATTTCTTCAACATTGTCTCCATCCTGTGGATATGCTGCAACTCCAGCACTAAAGGAGAAGGTAATATTTTTAAAGGCCCTGTCGGTGTTAACTGCGAACTTATTTCTTTTAAAGACCCTTCTTATTCTGTCTGTCAATTGAAATGCATCGGCCTTAGCTATCTTTGGAATGAGAATCAGAAACTCATCTCCACTGGACTGCCATATTTTAGAATTATTAGGGAACATCTCCTTAAAAAAACAAAGAAAATTCTCTTTTATCATGTTTAATTCTTCATTTGTAAATGCCCGACAAAACCTTATCATATAATCAATATCTATTACTGCAATACCATAAGGCTTGTTGTTATGTGCACTTTTAACTGCTATATTGGTAATTTCATCTATGGGCCATATCATTGTCATACCCCCTTAAAGACTTTTGCTGAAATAGTTTGCCCCTGGAGGGACTGAATCTATCAGCTTTCTAGCCTCCTTTAAGACTTCAAGATATTCTTCAACAGACATTCCCTGATTTCTATTGTAGGAATACTCAAAGGCTACATATCCATCTATATCATGACGTAAAGGATTGTAGATATCAACTTTCTCAATAGAAAACCTTTCTGTTTGATCAACCATGTCGGAAAAAAGCCCAAAGGGAGTTATATATGCCTTGTGATATATGTCTTTATTATCTAAAAGAAATTGTAAAGTCTCATATGCTTCATGCTTTTCCTCTGTTGGAAAACCAATAATACAGCTGAGATGGTTAGAAATACCTGCCTCCATAAAATTCCTCAGCACCTGCTTCATGGTGTTGGTATCCATACCCTTTTCCATTAAATTCAAAATACGTGTGTTGGCAGATTCAATACCGAACAGCACTGAACGTAATCCACTCTTAAAAAGAATCTGGCAGTTTTCCTTGCTAAAGCCCTTTTCTGTTCTTAAGAAAACAGAATAAACTATATCCAATCCCTCATCTGTTATCAGCTTAGCCACGTCAACAAAATACTTAGGTAAAATAGCATCATCGGCAAAATGAAACATCCTTATATCGTGTTGCTCCTTTAATGCTTTTATTTCATCTACTACTTTTTTCTTGTTTGCCACCATATATTTGCTATTGCATCCTCTATGTCCACAAAAAGCACATCTTCCCCAATAACAACCCCGGGTCATTTGAAAGGGTAATTTGGGATATGCATAAAGCTCTAACGGCATATCACTAAAGTCTGGCATTGGAATGTCATCCATAGGGCAATTTTCTCCAATTGGATTTTCTTTTATTATGCCCTCTTCATCTCGATATGCTAAATTGGGAATTTCATCCATTCTACCTTTTTTCTTTATCCAATAATCGCATAGCTTCAATACTGCTACTTCTCCCTGCTCTCTAATAATTCCATCAAAATATGGAGCAAAGGCTGAGCTCTTCATAAATGCACGCCAAAATATTGATGCTATAGGCCCTCCAAAAAAGAATTTGATATTGGGATTAATTTTTCGCACCTGTCGACATATACTCATGGTATATAAAACCTGACTGGCATAGGTTAGAGAAAATCCTACAATTGAAGGTTTTTTTTCTATAATGTCTGGTACTATAGCCTCTCTTATATATTTATATACTGGATTATTTTCTGCTTCTTCATTAACATTTAAAAATTCCTCTTCAACTGCCTTAAAGGATATGGGATCAAAGCCAACGGTGGATATACAGTCTCCGGCAACTGCCATATACTTATAAATCATATCTGTGGCCCAGCTGGTCTTCAGCTTGTCAGACTGATTACGTCCCCGCAAAATCTCCTGTGCTAATGTATAGTTTTTACTAACATTTTTACTATTTTTACTAAACAGTGTTTTTGTATCCCCCGACATAAAATCTCGTATGAGCTTGTCCATTATCTCAACATTATAATCCTTTATTATGGACGAGCTGTGTCCATACTTATTTAAGTATGCTTTAAGTAAGGGCAGCCCAATATGTGCATGCTCATGATTGCCAAGAGGAGGAAATACTAATACAATATCCAACAGCAATACCTCCTTCAGTATTAATTAATTATTTTCTGTGTCTGATAATACAGATTTAACTGAAGCTAAAATAGAGCCTATACTGGTGAAATTTGCAGTAAGCAAATCTTCATCACAGAATTTAAAATCTAAGGCTTTTTCTATTTCCACCACAGTACGCATCATCTGTAATGAATCCATTCCATAATCCAGTAAGCTTTCATCTTCTTTTATATTGTGAATTTTTTCCCCTATTTCAGTATTAGAACTGAGTATTTTGAGAATTACCTGTTTTATCTCCACTGTTTCACCTCCTTTTTTATGTTTAGGAAATGTACTGTTTCAGTAGCCCTTGTATTGGCTATTAAGGAAAAAATATACCCTTAAAGGTTGTCTCCAATAGATCATTGTATATATATTCAAGGCTGTATATTTGATTAAATTGCCTTGAACATAAGTCAAGCTGGGTTTTATCATAGTTTTTATGGTAATTAGATTTTAATAAAATCATTCTGATTAAGGTCCATTGTTCAAGTATAGTTTCCATAAGCCTTAAAGGACCTTTTAAATCATCAAATAATATTCTGTTACGATATTCCTCCACCTTTTTTGCATTTATAACACTATTAATTTTTTCTATAGTTTCATCAATATTAGTAAAAAGAGTTGCTTCTGAATTACAAATGCTTAAAAAGTATTCTCTAAACTCTTTTATACCATCTAGTCCTGAGTAAATTTTTTCTTTATTTTTGTCAAAATTGCTTTTGAATGTATTCCTTATATGGCTTTGGTCAACAGCATTAAGCATAAAATTGACCTTCCCTCCATAGGAGAAGTCGTAATATGCATTAAAGCCTTCACTGTTATAGTACCTCTGATAGCCATAAAATCCTTTGGCAGCAGCTGTATAGCTAATTGTCCTCTTTTTATAGTTGAAACTATACTGATTGGTATGCTCAATGGTATAAAAGACCCTTTCAGCTTCATCATAGTCATAAATAAGCAATGTATGAGGTAAATGCTTCTTTTTATACTCATCATGTCTTATGGGACTATAATAGCAATCGATCCATATTATTACAGGCTTATGGCTGGATAATGCCTTGATTATATCCTTAACAATGTCATCACTGTCTGTCATAAAACCCACTTCAATATTCATGTCCCTGATGACCTCTTCTATACTTTGGGTTGGTAAGTAGGAGATAACATCTCTTTTTTCTCTGTGGAAGTCGTAAACAATAATGTCATTTATAAGCACCGGCATTATGCTTAAATTAAAATATTTTAAAACTGGGAAAAGGGAGTTATAGAAGCAATTTTTATAAAATATATCGTTAAAGGGCTCCATCTGTCCCAGAAGGTTACTATTTTTAATCTTTATCTCCTCTATCTTATTTATAGAATTAGAAGGGGAGGAATTGTTAATGTTCAAATCTCCCATTATAAAACGGCTTAAATCTCTGACAGTAGGATATTGAAATAGGTCTGATGCTTTTATTTTTATATCGTAGGCTTCTAAGCATAGGATGAAATTAAAAACACTTATGGAATTGCCCCCTAATTGGAAGAAGCTTTCATCTATTCCTACTCTGTCTACCTTCAATTGCTCCCGCCATATTTGGGCTATTTTTCTTTCCATTTCATTTCGTGGAGCTATATATTCTCTTTCTTCCTCCAGCCTTCTTAATGCTTTTCTATCTATTTTTCCATTGACTGTTGTGGGAAGCTCCTTCAACTGTATAATTTTTGCCGGCACCATATGGTGGGGAAGGTGTTCCATCAGATATTTTCTTACCTCTGCTGACGCCTCTTCTATTTCTGATACAATATATCCGCAGATGTACTTCTCTTCACTTCCCTCTCCTTTATCCACCACTGCTGCCGCAGTT
>NZ_FMUS01000012.1 GCF_900101495.1 Alkaliphilus peptidifermentans DSM 18978 | reverse complement strand
CAGAGGGAAACCGACAACAGATATTCTACTAAAACATTGGTAAATGCCATGAATAGTATTTCTGGGACTTACGTAGACAAGAATTATTACATGTTTGACTATTACGATGAAGTTGTTGAAAATTTAGGAAAAGCAACTAACATAGATTTCTCGAAGAGATTTATGACCTTAGGAGAAATTAAAAACATCATATCTCAAACCAAAAAATAATCTGTAGAACAACAGACTAGTGAGTAAGTTAAAAAGCCCGTAATCTTTGAAATACAAAGGTTATAGGCTTTTATTTTCCCTCCAAGGTGTAAAACTCAAGATATATCATTTTTAACGGGTAAAGTCAAATGATATTTATTAAATCTATAATAGTTGAAGATAACATACCTATAATTTTATTATGTTCCTTCTTCTTAATATTATAACAATAGTTTATACACAGGTAATAGTGTGAAACCTAAAAGAAAAGACTTATTTACACACAAAAATGGCAATCTTCAATAATAAAACAGCATTATTAAGAAGGAAAAGAATTTTGTATGTAGAATAATGGAAGAAAGAATTAATATGAAGAGGTGCCAATTAAATGGATATTATATCATTAGATAAGATGTATGAATTTTTAATTGAAAAGGCCGATATGTCGGATTTTATGTCATATGGAGAGGCAATGACTTTAAAGCCTATATCAAGCATAGAATATCGCGATAAGATTAGAGGAAGCCTTGTGGGACTGGCTATAGGAGATGCTTTTGGTAGTCACTTAGAGGGGCAACATCCTAAAGAAATCGAATATATAAACTCCTTTTTAAAGGGTGAAAAACGTTCAGTTTCTCTAAATATTACAGATGATACAGAGATGACAATTATGTATGCTGAATCACTTATTATATTCCAAGGGTTTCACCCTGAGGACATTTCCAATAGGATAGTTCGGCAACCCATAACAAAGATGGGTAATACAATAAAAGAATTTGTAATTAACTATAGAGATCGAAGAATTGAATGGTACAAAAGTGGAATTGAGTCTGCTGGAAATGGAGCAGCCATGCGTTGTGCACCAGGGGCATTAATAAACTATGGGGATTATATATCCCTAAAGATGCTGAGTGGTATGCAGGCAGCTATTACCCATATGGATCAAATGGCAATAGCATCAAGCATTTTAAATAGTACTGCAATTGCCTATTTATTAAATCAGCCCCCCTACTCTCTAAGAGAAAAAGAGGATATATTAAAGTTAATTGATGTTTTAGGAAGAAGCATAAAAGGAATAGAAACGAAGGTATATCGCTCTAGGGAAAATAACGAAATTGTTAATCTATATAGTCGTATTAGTAGAGAGCTTAAGGAAGCAATAGAAAAGGACACAGATATTGAAACAATCCATCGCCAGTGGGGAAGTGGTGCCTACTCCCTTGAATCTGTTCCCTATGCTTTATTTCTTTTCCTTAAGAATCCTAATGATTTCGAGAGGGTTTTGAAGGATTGTTTGACTTCAACTGATACAGACACAGTGTCAAGTATGGCACTGACATTAGCAGGTGCTTATATTGGCTATAACAATATACCAAGAGGATATACATATAAACTAAGTAATCTTGAAGAAATGATGGCTTTGTCAGATAGACTATTTGAGCTTTCACTTAAGAATAAGAATAATAATCCCTATAGAAGGATGAGAGAAAATATAAGTTATGAAAAAAATCAGGATGAGGTGCATCAACTTTTATGGACAGGAATTAAACTTAATAAGGAAGAGCAATATGATAATGCAGTTAAATATTTTGAAAACCTAATAAACAAGAGTCCTGATTTGAAAAAAAATGAAAGAATTAAGCTTCACATAATTGAAGCCTATGAAGGGCTTGGAACAAAGCACTTGCAAGATGAAGCCTTTGATGAAGCACTTAAATCCTTTAAAAAGGCATTGGCATACGATTTAAATCATCCGGTAATTCTTTCTGACCTAGCTATCACATACCTGAATTTAGACGATTTAGAAAAGGCTGAAAGATATGCAAGACGAGCAGTAGAGATAGCCCCAGAATATGAGATAGGACGAGAGGTTTTAGAGGCAATTATTAGTTTGTCTAAGAAAAGCTAAGTGATACTAAAAATGCACCCTATTATATAGACATTTGAAAAAAGTCTATATAATAGGGTTTTCTTGTGGAAATTAATGTAACTATATCGTAAAGCGGGAATATTATGTACTAGGAAAATGGGAATACAAACCAATTCCTTTATATAGATCAGAAAGGAGAAGGAGCTATGTCTTTATATTTTAATCAAAATCAAAAACCACCACAAAAAATTACTCCTCAAAAGACAAGTATAAATGTTAAAAGTGAAACTACAAATAATTGTGAAAACACAGTAGTACCCTTAAGTCCATTGACTACAGGTGCTGTTGCCAAAATACCAGTTGTACTTGCTGAATTAGAGGCTCAAATTAATGTAAATGCAATAATTACACTTCCAGAAGATGCATTAGAGATTAAACGCATTAAAAAACACTTGAAAATAACACAGTGTTTATTAATACAAGACACAAATGTACTTTTCATTAAAGGGTTTGTTCGAAAAAATATTGAGTATGCTACAGCTAATAGGTTTTATTCATCAGCTGAAGGTGTTTTTGGAGATATCCGTCATGTTACTGTGGAAACGCCTTTTCAATGTACTACACCTGTCACCTTTAATGGAATTGAGCCATTACCAGTGATTAATAGAACAAGTGAAGAATTTGAATATTATAAGGAGCAAAAATTAGGACCACAATTTGCTGAAAAGGATAAATTGCTTTCTGGAGACCTATCGGAGTTTAACCAAATTAGCACGGAATTTTTTAATGAATTACCCTACTGTGAATTGATTAATAGTAGAATAGTTGAATTTGATGAATTTCTCAATAGAAAGCATCCAAGTAAAATTAAATTACCTTTCGATGAGAAGGTCTTTAATAGCATAGAGGAAAAGATGGTTATATTCTTAACTATAAAGCTTCTGCAAAATCGTCAGGTGGCAATTCCACCAGTAACACATAAACCAAAGTATTTTTCTGAAGAAGATATTAATTAGACTAAACCTAATAGCCTCGCCCAAAAGTATATGGGCGGGGTTGTTTAATATTATGGATATATATCAACATAGTCATATAAATCAGTAATCTACTTATATATCTTGTGTAGAAACAACTAAAAACCTAACCATAAATATGACAGCTAACGCGAAACACCCATAGATAATCCAAGGAATTGGAGATTCTGTTATCCCATATACATCAATAATTCTACCACTGGCAAAGGTTCCAGCAGCACCACCGATTCCTGCTGAAAAATTAGCTACTGCAAAATATGCTCCCAGCATTTTAGGGTTCGCCATAATGCTGGTTAAACCATCAAGTGTTGGCATCATAAACATTTCACCAACAATAAAAATCAAACCACATGCCAAAAATAATGGAAAGCTATTTGTCCAGCCAAGTAAAGCTATTCCAACTCCAATTAAAGCTGCTCCAATTATAATAGATAATTTTTCATTTTGCCTTTCAAGAAATCGTCTAGAAATAATAGGCTGTAAAACAATAACAGCTATACTTGCTGTAGTCCATATAATTCCAATAACTCTAGTGTTAGCAAGTACAACTTCAGCCCTTAAGGGTAGAAGAAATGCCAATTGTGTGTGTAGAGACCAAACCAATGCAGATACAAAGCTAAAGTAAACAAAGGACTTATTTTTAAATATTTCCATATAGCTCTTTAGTGGAATGGTGGGACAGGGTTGATTTCCACAATCATTGGGCAATATAAACCAAGACACCACCAAAAGAGTTAAATAGACAGCGGATCCATAATAAAAATTTTGGTTTGTAGCACTAAATAGAACAAGAAGGCCCGCCAAGCTTATACCTATATGTGATGCAACAGAACGAAGGGAAAAGGCTATAGTTCTATTTTTTTCAGCAGCTATATAAGAGATCGCAGCCTTAGCAGATGGTATATATATGCCTGTGCCGATTCCATTTAAAATTGAAAAAAGTATTAAAGTTAAAAATGAGTTAGAGAGACCCATTCCTAATAGACCAATTGCTTGACATGTGTTGCTTATAATCATTGTATATTTAGAGCCTATGGAGTCGGATAATATACCAGCTATAATACTTCCAAGCTGAATAAAGAAAGAGCCTGCACCTATGACCAGACCAATTTCTGTGGTGGACAGTCCTTTTTGGGTTTTTAATAATATAGGGAAAATAGGGACAATTAAGTAGGCAGCGATGTGGACTACAAAGATGGAAGCTAAAAAAAGCCATATTTCTTTTTTGAATTTCATATTTGGAATACCATACATGTTATAAAAGTCTCCTTATCTATTAGCTTATTTATAAGTTAGTATGGCAAAAAAGAAAGGTTTCATTTCAAGTATTCAATAATAATGTTTTTTCATCCACTTATTAGATCTCAATATTTACATAGAAAGCTTGCGAATGGGATATTATAATAAAGCATTTTGAAAATGCAATTATACAGAATAAAAAAAGGATGGATTTGTATTGATTAAATTCTTTCAAATTTTATTTTTGGTTTTTATTATTGCACTATTTTTCTTCAATTTTTTTCGACTAACCTCCCATGCATTGATGGTGGGAATATATCCGTACCTTTTAGGGATTACACTTTTGTTTGGAGTAATCCTTATTATGTTGTATTTAACAAAAAATTATATGATTATCACTGTTTGTAAAGGTTTACTATTAATTATTCTTGTGTTTGGTGTCTTTACAGGGATTCAAATTTGGAGAAATTCAGTGCTTATTAATGGATATCAACTGAAAAGAAGTATTTATATGGATAAGCTTATGAAGATAACATCCTATGATGAAGCTGAGAAGATGGAATTAACAAACCTTCAAAATGGAATTGCAACTTTAATAGAAAATAGCACAGGAATGCCAATAACTAAAAAAAATGAAACTACCATATTATCTGGCGGTAGTAAGGTTATTGATGAGATAATTGAAGCATTTTCCCAAGCGGAACACCATATACATGTAGAATTTTTTATTATAAGAGATGATGAAATTGGAAAGAAATTCAAGGATATACTTATAAAAAAAACCCAAGAAGGTGTGAAGGTAAGATTAATCTATGATGGCCTAGGTAGTACTAGCTTTTCAACCAGCTTTAAAAAAGAATTATTAGCGGCTGGAGTAGAAATAGGGGTTTTTGATAACACCCTCCAATCTATTTTAAAGGGAAAGCTAAATAACAGAAACCATAGAAAAATAGTTATTGTTGATGGTAGAGTAGCATTTACTGGGGGCTTCAATATAGGTGATGAGTATTTAGGAAGAGATGATAGTATCGGAGAATGGCATGATATGCATGTAATGATAGAGGGAGAAGCGGTTAATTGGATTCAAAAAATATTCTTGGCTGATTGGTTTTATATAACTTCAGAAGCAATTATTGATGAGAGATATTTTGCACAAAACAATACTGAGGCTTTTATGCCGATTCAAATGATTAGTAGCGGTTTTGATACCCACTGGAACGAAATTAGTCAGCTGTATTTCTCAATGATATCTAATGCCCAGGAAAAGGTCTATATAACAACCCCCTATTTAATTTTGAACGATAGCCTAATTAAGGCTCTTCAAACAGCAGCCCTTAGGGGTGTAGATGTTAAAATAATTTTGCCAAAGAAGCCCGATTTATTCCTTGTAGGCTGGGCAAATACCTCTTTTTTTGAAAAGCTGCTTAAAGCTAAGGTTGAAATATATTTACATGAAGATGGATTTATACATTCTAAGGTAATATTAACAGATAATCAGATAGTTTCTATTGGATCAGCAAACTTTAATACAAGAAGTCTCTTCCTAGACTATGAAGTGAATGCTGTAATATTTAATGAAGACAAATGTAAAGAAGTAGAAGCTATTATTCATGATTACTTAAAAAACAGTCATTCTGTAGCCTATGAGGATTACAAAAAGGTTAATATAGCCACAAGATTAAAGCTATGGATAGGTCGTCTAATAATTCCATTAGCTTGAATTAGTAGGGTGTCAATAGTATAGAAGTGGCGAAATTTGAACATAATATACAAATGCTGAAGGGAGGAATTATATGACGGTAAAAATCGGCATACCTAGAGGACTATGGTTTTATGATTATTATCCTTTATGGAAAACCTTTTATGAGTCACTAGGGGCGGAGGTTATAGTCTCTGATATCACC
Source organism: Alkaliphilus peptidifermentans DSM 18978 (assembly GCF_900101495.1). GTDB lineage: Bacteria > Bacillota > Clostridia > Peptostreptococcales > Natronincolaceae > Alkaliphilus_C > Alkaliphilus_C peptidifermentans. The sequence goes on along the minus strand of NZ_FMUS01000012.1, from coordinate 119,556 downwards.
AACAAGGTAATCCTAGATCAAGGAGTAAGAAATACAGTTGACGAGGCATGCCTTCCAGTAAAAATATTTCATGGACATGTATTGAATTTAAAAGATAGGGTTGACTATATTTTTGTGCCAAAAATGATGAGTGTATACAAAAATGAATACATATGCCCTAAGTTTTGTGGATTACCTGAAATGGTACAGCACTCCATACCTAATTTACCACCCTTGATTGATACGGAAATTAATTTTAATAAATCTAGAAAAAGCTTAATGAAAACTGTATTTAGCTTTGGTAGTTATGTAACGAAAAATCCAATTAAGATAAGAAACGCTTACTTAAAGGCATTGGAAGAGTACTATCAGTATAAAGAACACATGAAAAATGGTTACATACCAATTAATGGAATATATGAAGAGAAGGAGCAAATTCCCCACATAAATTATAGACGACGTATTGCTGTTATTGGACATACATACCACATATACGATAGCTATGGATCTATGAATCTAATAAAAAAACTGAAACAGCAGGCTATCGATGTTGTAATTCCAGAAATGATAGATATGAAAACTATTAATGATCTTGCCAACAGTCTAGAAAAAAAGATGTTTTGGAGCTATGGAAGAAAAATATTGGGGGCAGCATTACATTACACAGAAAATAAGGAAATAGATGGTATTATATATATTTCCTCATTTGGTTGTGGTATCGATTCTGTTATTGAGGATATATTTGAACGTTGGTCTAGACGAAGTGGTATGCCATTTCTGCTTTTAACAATTGACGAGCATACAGGAGAAGCAGGTGTGAATACTAGACTTGAGGCTTTTATTGATATGATTGATTGGAGGTCGAGTAATGAAGGTAACCTTTCCACACATGGGTAATCAATATGTGGCAACAAAAGTTTTACTTGATGAACTGGGGGTTGAAAATATCATTCCACCAGAATGTAGTAATGATACCCTAAATATTGGTACACACCATTCCCCCGAGTCTATTTGTCTACCCCTTAAGGTTAATATCGGAAATTATGTAGAGAGTATTCGTCAGGGAGCAGATACTATTGTACTAACAGGAAGCTGTGGACCTTGTCGATTTGGATATTATACAATTTTACAAAAAGAAATTATGAAGGCCATCGGTCATGAAAATATAAGATTTATATTATTAGATCCTCCTCAGGGTGACTACAAAAGTTTCTTTAATAGCGTTTTTCAATTAACCAATACTAAAAATCCTTATAAAATTGGCAAGGCCCTCATGAAAGCCACAAGAATATTATATTTACTAGATGCAATGGAGGATTATAGCTACTATAAAAGACCTAGACAGAAGAAAAGAGGCGAAGTAGATATATACTGCGATCAATTCCACAAAAATGTAAGGAATCTAAAGGGCTATAGAGATGTTTCTAAATTAATAATGAATACAATTAATAGCTTGAAAAAAGTAGAAGAGCATAGCCAATGTCAGGTTATTAAAATTGGTATCGTGGGAGAAATTTATACTATAATTGAGCCCTTTGTTAATCTAAGCATTGAGAAAAAATTGGGTGATATGGGTGTAGAAATCAATAAATCACTTAAAATCAGCAAGTGGCTAACAGAACATTTATATCTTCAACCATTAAAATTAACTGGAGAGAAGAAAATTCAGAAATTGGCAAAGCCTTATTTGAAAACAATGATTGGTGGACATGCTAGAGAAACAATCGGACATGCAGTTGATTATGCAAAAAAGGGGTATGATGGTGTAATACAAATTTATCCCTTTACCTGCATGCCAGAAATCGTGGCTCAGAGTATTTTACCAACAGTGGAAAAGGATTTTGATATTCCTTATCTTTGTCTTATAGTAGATGAGATGACTGGAGAAGCTGGTTATACCACTAGACTTGAAGCATTTGTAGACCTGCTTATTAGAAGAAAGGAGATGAGGATCAATGAAGAATTGTTATCTGGGAATTGATGTTGGATCAGTAAGCACAAATGTAGCTTTGATGGATGATAATAATGAAATAATTGGAAAAGTATACACCGCTACTCAAGGTAAGCCTATAGATGCCGTACAAAGAGGTTTAAAGGAAATTAAGTCTCAGCTTAATGAAGATATTAAGGTAAAGGGGGTTGGGACTACAGGAAGTGGCAGACATTTAGCTGCTATGATTGTTGGAGCAGATGTAATAAAGAATGAAATTACAGCCCATGGTATAGCAGCCTTAAGCTTTGTTAAAGGGGTTAGAACTATCTTTGAAATAGGTGGACAGGACTCTAAAATAATACTTCTTAGAAATGGTATAATTAGTGATTTTGCTATGAATACTGTTTGTGCAGCAGGAACAGGATCATTTTTAGATCGTCAAGCAGCAAGAATAGGAATTAAAATTCAAGAGTTTGGCGATATGGCTTTAAAGTCTAAAAACCCTGTAAGGATAGCCGGTAGATGTGCAGTTTTTGCAGAATCAGATATGATTCATAAGCAACAGCTGGGACATAATCAGGAGGATATTATTAAAGGACTCTGTGATGCACTTGTAAGAAATTTTCTAAACAACTTGGGAAAAGGTAAGGAGCTGTTGGGGCCAATAGTTTTTCAAGGAGGCGTGGCAGCAAATGTTGGTATAAAGAAATCCTTCGAAGAAGCATTAAATCAAGAAATTTTTGTACCAACCCATCATGACGTTATGGGAGCCATAGGCTGTTGTTTATTAGCCCAAGAGCATTCTCTAAAGAAAAACTCAACCCAATTTAAAGGCTTTGATATAATAAATTCGGGATATCAAGTTAAGGGCTTTGAATGTGAAGACTGCTCCAATCTTTGTGAGGTTATAGAAATTATGAGGGACGGGCAGCTAATGGCACGATGGGGAGACAAATGTGGTAAATGGAGTGATAAAGTAAAAAGCGATATTGAGAAACTAGCATGAAAAGTTAAGAATTAAGAGTTAAGAGTGAAGAATTAAGAATAAAAATAAAAGTAAAACTTTATATAACTTATAATTTATGCTAAAACCTCTTTGAAGTAAATTCAAAGGGTTTTTTCTTTTCCACCCTTAACTCTTTTAACTCTCTTTTATGAATAATATCTATCCTTACACTATATCAATATTGTAAGGATATTAAATGTCAATGATACAGTAATGGGCTTAATTATTATTTTATTGGGGAGTGGGAGCTGTGGACTACGCTGATTGTAAACGGGAGATGGTGGAAACAATAGAAGCCTACTTAATATGCCTAGATCAAAACCTTAGAATGTTGAATTTGCTTCAAGTTTATGAGGTGCTGACAATTGAACAGGAAAAGAACCTTTCTAAAAAAACAAAACAAATTAGAAAAACAGTAAACGCATTGAAGAAAAGATTAGAGTTTAAAAAGGATACTAATTACCTATATATATGTATAAATGAAATACTGGAGGTTTTTCTAGAGGTGAAAAATAATGAAGAAGAGCTAATAGATATATTAGAAACTAAGGCACAGTTTCCACATGCCACAAGTACAAAGTTATTTATTGAATATTGTATATGTGAGTTAGGAATAAGAATGTTTATGGGCTTTAAGGATAGAAGAAGATTTATATTGTTAGGCTATAAGCTTTATGACAAAATAGAAGGGATTAAATCATAAATAAGGTGCACTCTTTTGAAGTGCACCTTATGAAAAGTATAAACTGTTCTTTATTGTTTAAATACCTAATTCTTTACGTTTTTTCTCAATATGGTCAACATAAATCTTAATAGTCTTTTCGGCATCTAGTTCCACCATAAGCTTACCCAGACCAAGAGTTTCAGTAGTTTCTGTTAAGGTTTTTACTACAACATCGCTTCCTGTCACTGAAGGAACTGGAGCCACATGAACTAACCAACCTAAAGCAATTGCTGTACAAGCATCTGCAACAGCTTTTTGCTCTAAATATTCTGGTGCCCCTATTACTAGTGGTAATTTATCGGTATCTACATTTAATGCATCAGCAAGCTCCATTGCTGTATGAGTCATTTTTCCTATATCCACACAGGCACCATAGGATAATACAGGAGGAATACCCAGCTGCTTGCATACTGCCTTCAGGCCTTCACCTGCTTCATCAGCCGCTGAAGGATGGGTGAGGCCGGTATACTCCATAACTGATGAAGTACAGCCACCTGATAATACTAAAATATTATTTTCAATTAACCCTTTAGTAATTTTGAATATATTGCTACCTCCCTGACCATATCGGGCAGTTGTACAGCCTACTATTGTAGCAATACCTCTAATATTACCATTAGCTATTTGTTCAATTAGAGGGTCGAAGCTGCCACCTAGAGCTTCTCTAATAGATTCAGTACTAAAGCCCACCATACATTCTGATGTATAGGGTGGAATGTAAACCTCTCTATTTTCAGATCTTCTCTTGCTATATGCTTCGATAGCCATATTTAAAACTTTTTCAGCCTGTTCATTCATCTTTTCAGGCACAAAATCAAGGGTTTCGGTACCTTGGAGTTTAATAACTGGGTGGGTACTAACAAGCTTAGTACCAAAACGTTTAGCATAAATAGGAAGAGTAGGCACTGTACAGTTATAATCGAACATAAATAAATCTACTACTCCAGTTGCCAATAGGTATTCCTCTGATAGCCATTCACCCTCTTGACCTCCAAAAGCCCGCATATTTTGTGTACCTGCATAGTTTAAAAGCTGTTGACCTTCGCAGACGTGACCGAAAATTTGAATTCCATTGGCACCAGCCTGCCGAGCTTTTTCCTGCCATTCATCTGAAGATGCCATTTCAATAGCTACATGAGCAAGTAGAGGCATATGACCATTGGTAATAATATTAACCATGTCTGGACTTAACAATCCCATGTTTTGTTTTTGGAAGCTAATTTTTTGAGTTCCCATTAGTATTTCCTGTAAAATATCTAATGCAAATAAACCTTGATATTCATTGGCAACCCCTAGCCGAACCGAATTTAAAAGAAAGTCAATTGGATCGGAGGTGAAATTAGTCATACATTTTGTTTGACTAAAGGCAACCTCACTATAGCCTCCGCCTGGGAATAGGCCTAGCTCTCTCCATAACTTCTTGCGTTTTGTTGGAGCGAAGGCTTCCACCAACTTTGAATCATCATGGGCAGGTCGATGGATGTCATCTATAACAAATTGACCGAAATCTATCGCTAGCTTTTCAATAGACTTGTTAGTATCAAGTCCCAGCATTTCTGCATACTGCTTTAACTTTTCAGAATCTCTTATTTTTAAACCACTTTCGGGATGTTCACCGGCTGCCTTTAAGGTTCTAGCTGCTTGATGGGCATGAAAAATATTAGCTGATGTACCAATGGTTACATGTCTATAGACAAAGTTCCGGGCCACCATTGTGTGGGCATCTACACCACAAACTCCTCTAGGAGCCTTGGGGTGGATTCTACATGGGCCGTTGGCACATAATTGACATGAAAGTCCTTCAACGCAATGGCGGCATTGGGGCTGTTGTTGAGAAAATCGATCAAATACATTTGTAAAATCTGCGTTATGTACTACCTGATACATTTCTCTCATTGCAGGGTCCACAATAACATTTAGAGGGTATCCTTCAGGCTTTTGATCATCTACCTTTATATGATCTCTTTGCCATTGATGTACCTTATCGGGAGAAGGGGATTTCTCAATATTATCATAATTAATCTTTATTTTTTCATGTAAATCATCATGATAATTTGGATCATTAGTTCCGCTAATACCTGAAGAATCTGCGGTTAAGCTAACCTTGCCAGGGCTTATGGTATTCGTACTGTTTTGTAAATTTTCCTTTGACTTATCAGACATAAAATCAACCTCCATTCTTGATATACACTTATTTTTACAAAATAAGGCGGAAGTTATGTAAAGAAAACTCGTAAACTATTAATTTTAAAATAATCATATTATATGTACCAAACAAATACATAATAAACTAAGCTTTCATTGAGTTTGTTTTTATCTTATAATAATATTATGAGGAGGATTGTCTATGGGCTTTTATGAAGAATTTAATAAATACTATGATGATATATTTCCAGCAGCTAAACCACAGTTAGATTTTTTAATGGCTAGAATTCCAATAGAAGGCAAGGTTATGGATGTAGCATGTGGTACTGGAAATTACGCTATACCCTTAAGTGTTCAGGGAAATGAGGTTTTTGCAGTTGATTTTGATGAGGGAATGATAAAGCAATTAAATATAAAGGCTAAACTTAACGATATAAAAATACATACCTATAAGGAAGATATGCGAAAAATAGGAGAAAGACTTAAAGAACACAGCTTTGAAAGCATTTTTTGTATTGGAAACTCATTGGTACATTTAACAAAGCTTGAAGAAATCTATAGGGTGTTAAATGATTTTTATAGACTACTTAGTGATAATGGAGTCTTAATGCTTCAGACAGTGAATTATGATCGTATTTTAAAATATAATATAAATGAATTGCCTACAATTGAAAACACTGATGCAGGTGTAAAATTAATCAGAAAATATAGATATGACCAAAATAATAATATTATTCATTTCGATACTCAGCTGGCGGTTAAGAAAAATCATGAAGATAAGAGCTTTAATAACACTGTTCCACTTTATCCATTAAGAAGCAACGAAATAGAAGAAATCCTTAATAATATGGGATTTAAAAATTTAAAATTTTATGGCAGCTTTGGTGAAGCCGACTTCTGCATAGATTCATTTGGTATGATTATTGAAGCAAGGAAATTTTAAGGAGGTTGATTATTGAAAACTACGAGTGAAATACTAAAAAAAATACCAGCCTTTTCCACCCTGAGCAATGAAAATCTTGAAAAAATTAAGGATATAACTTTAGAAAGAAACTTTAGAAAAGGTACCATTGTCTTTATGGAGGGAGATCCCGGTGAGGCTTTTTATTTCATAAAGTCTGGTAAAATAAAGGTTTTTAAAACAACAGCTGATGGTAGAGAGCTTATTTTTGCAATTTTAGGGGATGGTGATGTTTTTGCTGAAGTAACACTATTTAATGATATGAATTATCCAGCCTCAGCAGAAGTATTGGAGGATGCAAGTATAGGAATGATAAGCAATAAGGCTTTAGAAGATTTGGTTGTAAAAAATTCCAATATAGCATTAGGTATTATAAAAGTACTGAGTAAAAAGCTTTTTAACTCTCAGCAAAAAGTAAAGGAGTTAGCATTGGGAGATACCTATATGAGGACAGCTCAAATGATTATAAAGCTTTCTGATGAGCATGGAGTTAGTACAGAGGGTGGTATTGAATTAAAGCTTAGCATATCAAGACAGGAGCTTGCTAACATGATTGGTACTGCCCGTGAAACTGTCAGTAGGGCACTGGGGCAGTTTAAAAAGGAGGGCTCTATTGATATTAGTGGTAAGAAAATTATAGTGAAGGATATAAATAAGCTTAAGGACTGGATTCAGTAAATAGAGTATATTACAGATATAGTATTTATTATAGCGTCTACTTTCCAAAGAAGGTAGATGTTTTTAATTGGACAAATATTAGATTTTTCGTATCTCTATTTCTTATTCAGTGTTGGCATCAATGCTTTATTTTAACATATCTTGGTAGCTATAAACTCTATTAAAAAATACTTGAATGCTAAACAAAAAAATGATATGCTTGTTATATCCCATCCCAGGAGAGGGGGGGTAAAAATTATAATAACTAATAGGAGGAAGTAATATATGAAAAAATCAATTATGTCTTGGTCTTGGGTCTTTATTGTTCTATTTTTTACTTTAGGAATCATAGATATTCGATTCGGTATATTGGGATTAATCTGTATGTTGGTGCCTATATATCTAGCACTAAGAGGTGGAGGGAGAGTACATTGTGCCAAGTACTGTCCCAGAGGCGCTATGCTGGGCAAATTTTTACAAAAACTCAGTTTTAACAACAGCTTACCTAAATTCATTAATAATAAAATAGTTAAAAATCTTATGCTACTATGGATGGTTGGAATGTTTTCTATATCTTTATTCATTTCAAGGGGAGATTTTACAAAAACAGCCTATGCAATTTTTAGAATGATGGCTATGTCCACAACTGTTGGTATTTTTATGGGAGTAGTATTCAAGCCTCGAAGCTGGTGCCAAATCTGCCCCATGGGAACAGCTACTGGGCTAATAGAAAAATCACAAAAGAGAAAACCAGCAAAAGCAGCCTAACAAAATTAGTTTTTTTAATAAAATCTTTATATTTTAGAAAATATATGAGAAAATATAATTGACTTTATTCTAGATTAAGGAAGTGAAATTGTGGAAGATAAAGAAGTTAAAAAAGATATAATTAATAGACTAAAAACCATTAAGGGACATATTCAGGGTATTGAGAATATGATTGAAGAAGGTAAAGAATGCCATGAGATACTATTACAGGTAAATGCTATAAAATCTTCAGTGGAAAAGGTAGGTCTATTAATTATTGAAGATAATGCAAAGGAATGCTTAATTAAAGACAATATCTCTTCGGAAGAAGTAGAGAATATAGTAAAGAGTATTATAAAGTTTTTAAAATAGATACAAGTTATATAATAATTCTGAATATTAGTTGGAAAATTATATTAGATTTGTTATAATGTTTTTAAGAGCAAGTATCAAATTTAAAATCTCAGTACGATAACTATAAACCTTGGGGGGATATGTTTAGTTTATAGCTAGGCTATATATGATAAAAAGTTGTCGAAATAGAGGTTAATTATGATATATTGATGATTTAGACGATTTTGGCAACTATGATATGAATAGTTGTCTTTTTCTATTAAATAGTGATAAAAATGCTTATATAAAAACTATTACATAAATCAGTTTCATCTAAAGACAGGACAAGTTGTGTTATTAAAATATTAATTATGATTGTCAATAAAAGAAAATAAATTTGAGAAGATAAGGTGGTATAGTGAAAGGTTTATATAATTGTTAATAGATTTATTAAAGACTTGTTCTTTTTTACCAAGATACATCAAAAACATATGCTTTTGTTGGTAGAAAGGAACAGTTTTTTATTAGAAAATTTTGATAATTCGCAGTTGTATGCCAATGCAAGAAGTTGGCATGGTACTTGCTTATTAAAAATATAGGAGGCGGTACTGTGGTAAATCGGTTTTATGAGAGAATACAAAGAAGTCCTGTTGTGGCTGCGGTAAATGACCTAAAAAAACTCGACAATGCTATTCAATCACCTTGTGAAATTATATTTTTACTGACGGGCAGCATATTCAACTTAAAGGAAATTGTAAGTCGTGTCAAAAAAGCAGGTATGGACATTTATGTTCATATAGATTTGATGGACGGGTTTTCAAGAGATTCAGTAGCACTGAAGTACGTCCACGAAAATGTTCGGCCAGATGGAATAATTACTACTAAAAGTAGTCTTATAAAGACTGCTAAGGAGATGGATATATTTATTATACAACGTCTCTTTATTCTAGATTCACTTTCTTTAGAGACAGGTATAAAGTCTATTAGAACAACGAAGCCCGATGCTATAGAGATATTACCAGGAATAATGCCGAAAATTATTAAGGTTGTTAGTAGAGAGACAAGAATTCCACTGATAGCCGGTGGACTCATTCAAGATAAAGAAGATGTTATAGAAATATTAAAGGCTGGAGCAATAGGAGCTTCATCTAGTAAGGAAGAGGTTTGGCAACTCTAGAAAAAAGATCTGAAATGGAGGAAAGCTAATGAGTAATAAAAAAATCTTAGCTTCGGTAATTTCCTTAATGATCCTTCAAATTATTATTTTATCTTTAAGAATAAATACCATAATGCTTGTCATATTATTTGCTATAGGTTCTTATTTAATAATATACCTAGTTTGGTCTTTTAAAGTAAATTCAAGTGTAATTAGTAGAGGCAGTAATAACGACAGCTCAACTATTAAAGATGATTCTACAATAACAAGTAAAATGTTTACTCTATTAGAAAGCATTGGCTTTGATATTCAACAACTGCTTTTTCTCTCAAAGGATAATACAGGAGCGTTTAACCAGTTGGCAGAAAGCTCTTACAATGTAGCAAAGGATATGGAGCAAAATGTAGCCAGCACTCAAGAGGTAAACGCTAATGTAAATCAACTGGTGAGTAATTTTGATAAATTAAACAACAGAATTATGGAAATAGAAGCATTTTTGCAGAAGTCCCTTAGAATGCTGGATGAAAACAGAAACACTATAGAAAGCATTAATATATTTAAAGAAAGCTTAAAGGAAGAATTTACTGTAGCATCACTGAATAATAAATCTCTTGAGGAATATTCAAATGTGATTTATCAGACAGTTGACTACATAAAAAAAATGTCTAGCCAAATAAACCTGCTGGCCATTAATGCAGCTATCGAATCAGCTAGAGCAGGAGAAGCCGGTAAAACCTTTGCGGTAGTAGCAGGGGAAATTAGAAAATTAGCTATGGAATCAGGAAATGCCACAGGTGAAATTGAAGCAATTATAAATAATATATCGGAGAAGATTCAGCACTCCAGCAGTTCAATGGATAAGTGCAGTGAAAAGGTACTAGATCTTGACCAAGTACTTTCTGAATCGTATAAGGCTATTAATCAAATTAAAAATACTATTAATGATGTTAACACTGAGGTGTTGAACTTAAGGACCATGGCAGAGGATCAGGTATCTTCATTAAAAGAAATTGATGAAGCAATGGGATACGTGGCAGGTATTGTGGAAAACACCAGTGGAATAACCTTTAATTCAATACAACTAATTGACAAGCAGAAGGATAAAAATAACGAAATTCTTGACTTTTGCACAAAGCTTAGTGAAATGACAGAAGATATGCAGCTTATTGCATCGTCGCTTAAGGGAGAAAATGAAATCGTTTTCGGTGTGAACCCCTTTACTGTACCTCAGATCATAAAAGACACATATGTACCAGTATTGGAGACCATATGCAAGAGCATAGGCTATGAGGCTAGGACCATAATTGTAAAGGATTATGATGCCCTTGCAGATGGAGTGGGGAATGGAGTTATTGATATAGGTTGGTTTTCTCCATTTGCTTACGTAAATGCAAATAAAAAATATGGTGTTGAAGCATTACTCTCCCCTATGGTTAATGGGAAGGTATCATATAAGGGCTATATTATTGCAAGAAAAGACAGTGGTATAAAATCCTTAAAGGATTTAAAAAATAAGCACTTTGGATATGTAGATGTAAATAGCGCTTCTGGATATTTATATGCAAATTACCTACTGAAGGAGGAGGGATTAGATCCCAACAGACTATTTGCCAAGGCGTCTTATCTGGGAAACCATGATAATGTAATTAAAGCAGTCCTAAGCAAAGAGGTAGAGGCAGGAGCAACCTATGATGAGGCATTTGAAAGTGCACTAAGCAGAGGGGTCAACACCGATGATTTAATAATCTTAGCTAGAACCCCTGATATTCCCAAAGATGCATTGGCTGCAAAAAAGGAGCTTGATAAGGCCATTACTGAGGAATTAAAGAAGGCATTTTTAGGTGTGAAGGATTATCCCGGTATAAATACACCTATTGAGGGCTTTATTGCAGTAACAGATGAAACCTATGATATGATTCGTGCGGTGTAAGCTAGTATTTGATGTTTTGATAATCCAAGGCATTTTATGCCTGTGATTATATATTAAATTATAATATTATGAAGGGAGGAAATTATTATGAAACATGTTGGAACTATGATTGGAGCTGCAATCGCTGGTATGTTTGTTATGTCTGTGTGGGGTGCATTTTCTGCCGAATATGGTATTGGCGGTGGTTGGTTTGCAGGGTTTATTATTATAGGTACTATGTGGATGCTGAACCACTATATTGGAGTCATTAATAATGATGGCGCGTTCGTAGACATGGCAGCTGGTATTGGTGTTGCAGGCTTCATGAGAGGTGTTTTCGAAAACGGAGTTCAGGTAGGTCTTGATTCTATACCAACATTGGCATTTGTAATCCTTGGTGGTGTTCTTGGTGGAGCAGCAGCAGTTGCCTTTGAAAAGTATCAAGCGGCAGAAAAGGCAAAAGCACAAAAGGCAGAAGCCTAAATCTATTTGATAAATAAGAAGGGAGGAAAATAAAATGACTTTACCAGCAATAATTACAACTATGGCAGGTGGCTTTATATTTCCATTTTTGCTTAGACTAATATGGGGTAAAATGTGTGAAGATTGGGGATCAATAGGCGGATATATGGCTGCAGGCTTTATAGTAGGTACAACTTGGTGTCTAAACCATGGCGTAGGACTTATGGTTCAAAGTGGAGGCGCTTGGGTAGATATGGCATTTGCAGCAGGTGCAGGTTTATTTGTTGCTTCAGCACTATCTGGTGACAATGTACCTAAGGGTTTAACTAATTTATTGTTTGCCATTATAGGTGGTACACTTGGAGGATTCATTTTATCACTATTATAAGCATAAGTTTTACTAAAATGCTTAACTAAACAAGTAATAGGTATCATTTAAATGTACTGATTTTAAAAAAAAGCAAGGGGGAAGAAATATGGATGCTAAAAAGTATATCTTAGCTTTAGACCAAGGAACAACCAGCTCAAGAGCAATTATATTTGATTATGACGGTAAAATAGTAGCGGTTGCTCAAAAGGAATTTACTCAAATCTATCCAAAGGCTGGATGGGTTGAGCATGACCCTATGGAAATTTGGGGAACTCAAAGTGGTGTAGCTAGAGAAGTTTTAGAAAAAGCTGGTGTTAGTCCTCAAGAGGTAGCTGCAATTGGTATAACTAACCAACGTGAAACTACAGTAGTATGGGATAAAACTACTGGTAAGCCAGTGTACAATGCAATTGTTTGGCAATGTAGAAGAACAGCTGCCATCTGTGATGACCTAAAGCGTAGAGGTCTGGAGCAATATATTAGAGACAATACTGGTTTAGTAGTAGATGCATACTTCTCCGGTACAAAGATTAAATGGATTCTTGACAATGTTGAAGGTGCAAGAGAAAAGGCTGAAAAGGGCGACTTGTTATTCGGAAACATTGATACATGGTTAATTTGGAACTTAACTAGAGGTAAAGTTCATGTAACTGACTATTCAAATGCTTCAAGAACAATGCTTTATAATATTAAAGAGCTTAAGTGGGATGAAAAAATCCTTGCTGAAATGGGAGTTCCTGCTTCTATGCTACCTGAAGTTAAGCCTTCTAGTCATGTTTATGGCTATACTGATCATGAAACATTTGGTGGTGCTGATATTCCTATCGCTGGTGCAGCTGGTGACCAACAGGCAGCATTATTCGGTCAAGCGTGCTTCGAGCCAGGAATGGCAAAAAACACTTATGGAACAGGCTGCTTCATGCTAATGAACACTGGTGAAAAATTTGTTCCATCTAATAATGGATTGTTAACAACTCTTGCTTGGGGCGTTGATGGCAAGGTTGAGTATGCTCTAGAAGGTAGTATATTTGTTGCTGGAGCTGCTGTACAATGGTTAAGAGATGAATTGAAAATTATAAGAGATGCTCAAGAAACTGAGTATTTAGCGACTAAAGTAAATGATAGTAATGGTGTTTACTTAGTACCTGCCTTTGTTGGAATGGGCGCACCATACTGGGATATGTATGCAAGAGGTACTATTGTAGGCTTAACTAGAGGAGCAAAGGCGGAGCATATCGTTAGAGCAACTCTAGAATCAATTGCATATCAGACAAGAGATGTTTTAGAAGCTATGCAAGAGGACTCAGGCATTAATCTTCAAACATTGAAGGTTGATGGTGGAGCCGTTGCAAATAACTTCTTAATGCAGTTCCAATCTGATATTCTAGGCGTTAAGGTTGATCGTCCAGAGGTTACAGAAACAACTGCCCTTGGAGCAGCTTACCTAGCTGGTTTAGCAGTAGGATTCTGGAAGGATAAGCATGAGATTACAAAGCGCTGGAAGGTAGACCAGACATTTGAACCAGTACTTGCTGTAGAAGATAAAGAAAAACTTTACAAGGGCTGGAAAAAAGCAGTTGAGCGTTCTCTTAAATGGGAAGACGAGGAATAGGAGAAGGCAACTAAACCTTTACAATCATTTATAGAGATGATATAATGAAATAAATAAATAATGAATGGCAGAGATTGGAGAGCCACGTAAAACTACCTAAGGAATTAGGTGAGTTTTATGTGGCTTTTTTTCTTTATTATTCTATATTCAATTAAAGGGTGGAGGAGATGAATTTATGAAGGTAGATGTTGCCATTATAGGTGCCGGCGTAATTGGGACATATATAGCTAGAGAATTGTCTAGATACAGACTTAATACTGTTATTATAGAAAAGGAAAACGATATCGCAGACGGAACTACAAAGGCCAATAGTGCCATTGTTCATGCAGGCTACGATGCTAAGATAGGAAGCTTAAAGGCAAAAACTAATGTTTTAGGAAATCAACTTTATGAGGAGCTATGTAGAGAATTAGACGTGCCATTTAAACGAATAGGTTCACTGGTTGTTGCCTTTAGTAACGAGGAAATGGAAACATTGGAAGAATTATTAGAACAAGGCAATAAAAATGGTGTTCCAGATTTAAAGATTCTTCATAAAGAGGAATTAAGGGAAATGGAGCCTAATTTAAGTGAAGACGTTACTGCAGCCTTATATGCACCAACAGCTGGAGTAGTGGGACCATTTGAACTAGCAGTTGCTTTAGCAGAGAATGCTGCCGATAATGGTGTGGAAATTCTTCTAAATAGCCCAGTTACTTCCATTGATAAAAAAGACGATGGTTACAATATAATAGCCGGGACACACAACATAGATGCTAAATATGTAATAAATTGTGCAGGGCTATATGCAGATGAAATAAATAATATGGTGAACAAACCATACTTTGAAATAATACCAAATAGAGGACAGTATCATCTTTTTGATAAAAGCACCGGAAACTTCGTCAATAAAATTGTATTTCAGTGTCCTACAAAGGTTGGGAAGGGTGTTTTGGTATTACCAACAGTTCATGGGAACATATTAATTGGTCCTACTGCTGAAAATACTGAAGATAAAGAAGCCCATGAAACAACAGGAGAGGGATTTGCATTTCTAAGAGAAAAGGCAGAAAAGGTAGTAAAGGATTTTCCCTACTATAAGGTTATTACCTCTTTTTCTGGATTAAGAGCAAAGACCGCTACAGGTGATTTTATTATTGAGGAAGTAAAGGAATCTAAAGGATTTATAAATGTGGCTGCAATAGATTCACCAGGTTTAAGTGCAGCTCCTGCCATTGGTAATATGGTAGTTGATATTTTAATGGAAACAGCTGGTGGTATTGAAGAAAATAAAAACTTTAATCCGAAAAGGAAAGCCTTCAAGCCATTCAGTGAATTAGCTATGGAGGAAAAGAAGCAATTAATAGATAAGGATCCCCGGTATGGTCGTATTATATGTAGATGTGAGCAGATTACTGAAGGAGAAATTGTAGACGTAGTTAATAGAAGAGCAGGTGCATCAACCCTTGATGCTGTCAAAAGAAGAGCTAGAGCTGGAATGGGAAGATGTCAAGGTGGTTTTTGTGGACCAAGGGTTATGGAAATTATAGCCAGAGAGCTTAATATGGATATTGCTGATATCGTTAAAGATAGACCAGATGCTTATATTCTCACAGGCCCAACTAAAGCCAGTAAAACCAAAATAGATACACTAGCTGCAGCGACTAAAGAAGAGTAAAGGGGGATGAGACGGTGTTAAACTATGATATCGTTGTTATCGGCGGAGGTCCAGCTGGATTAGCAGCCGCCATTGAAGCAAAAAATAATGGAGTAAATCGAATACTTGTTATTGAAAGAGATAGAGAACTGGGTGGAATTTTACAACAGTGTATTCATAATGGCTTTGGTCTTCACATTTTTAAGGAAGAACTGACAGGACCAGAGTATGCTGAACGTTTTATTGAAGAATTACTTGAGATGGGAATCGAATACAAATTAGACACTATGGTATTAGATGTATCATCTGATAAAGTTATATATGCAATGAATACAACAGAAGGAATATTAAATATTCAAGCCAAGGCAATAGTTCTGGCTATGGGATGTCGTGAACGTACAAGGGGAGCTATAAACATACCAGGAACAAGGCCAGCAGGGATCTTTACTGCAGGGACAGCACAACGATTTGTTAATATGGAAGGATACATGGTTGGTAAAAAGGTTGTAATACTAGGTTCTGGAGACATTGGATTAATTATGGCTAGAAGGATGACTTTAGAGGGAGCAGAGGTAAAGGCAGTGGTTGAATTAATGCCTTACTCTGGTGGTCTAACTCGAAATATTGTTCAGTGTTTAGATGACTATAATATACCGTTATTTCTTAGTCATACGATTACTAATATTAAAGGGAAATCAAGAATTGAGGAAGTAACGGTGGCGAAGGTAGACGAAAACCGCAGACCAATTCCAGGAACAGAAAAAGTTTTCGATTGTGATACATTATTACTATCTGTTGGGTTAATACCTGAAAACGAGCTTTCTCAAAATGCAGGTGTGCAAATACATCCTTTAACAGGAGGACCTATTGTAAATGAGTCTATGGAAACTAGCATAGGTGGTATATTTGCATGTGGTAACGTTCTTCATGTACATGACCTAGTTGACTGGGTAACTGAAGAAAGTAGACGGGCAGGGAAAAATGCAGCTAGATATGTTAAAGATGAACTAGTGTATAATGGAGCTGCAATAAAAACTGAAACAGGATATGGTGTAAGATATATAGTTCCGCAGGAGGTCCGCGTTGAAAATATAGAAGACAATTTACAATTAATGATGAGGGTAAGTGACGTTTATCGGAGTGCAAAGATGGTAATAAAGCTTGATGATGAAGTGTACAAAAAAATAAAGAAAAACCACCTTGCACCTGCTGAAATGGAATCTGTTAATATACCAGTAAAGGATTTAATAAATAAAGATTTTAAAACCATAACAGTTGCACTTGAAGTTGAGGAGGGGTAACAATGAAAAAGCAGAATATGGTTTGTATTGCATGTCCCTTAGGCTGCCAGATTGAGGTTGAACATAAGCAAAACGGAGAAGATCAATATATAGTTACAGGAAATAAATGTCCAAGGGGTAAAGACTACGGAATAAAGGAAATGACTAATCCAACTAGGGTGTTAACTTCAACTGTAAAGATTAAAAATGCACATCTTAACCGATTACCAGTCAGAAGTATAGGCGAGGTACCCAAAGGTTTAATTTTTAAATGTATGGACGAGATAGATGATGTAGAGGTTATTTCACCTATTAAAGTAGGGGATATAATTATAAAAAATATAATGAATACTGGTATTGACATAGTTGCCTCAAGGAGTATGTAATTAGAGGGGGGAGATAGAATAATGAAAATTGCAAATGTTACTAACATAGATAAGAATAGAAATAATATTAAAAACAGTTTTATTGACCACCAATTTGAAATTTTTCAGTATGCCATGGATGGTATTTGTATAATAAATGCTACAGGAAAAATTGAATATGTCAATGAAGCCTACGGCAGGTTGTTTAACGTTAGTAACTTTGCCATGATTGGGAAAAGCATCTATCACACCCATAATGATGAACTGCTACTGAAGGGATTAAAAAACAAAACTAGGATGAGGGGCGTTATAAAAGTTGATAATAGCTGTTGTGTAGGTGCTTATATAACTCCTTTAATGGATAATAATAAATTTATTGGAATAATGGCAGCATATAGGGAAATGGAAAAAGAAGAGGTGGATGATAGACAGGTTGTTCATTTACCTTCTTCTAAAACGGAAACTCAAATAGAACTAAGTGCACCATTCAAAAAAATGATTGGTGGAAGTCGTTTAATGAAAAGAGCTCTTTGGTCTGCTGAAAAGGCTGCCAAAACCAATTCAACTGTGCTAATTAGGGGTGAAAGTGGAACTGGTAAGGAGCTAGTCGCAAAAGCTATACATCATACAAGTAATAGAGCAGATAATGGATTCATTAGGGTAAATTGCGGTGCTATCCCATCAAATCTTTTGGAATCAGAGCTTTTTGGACATGAGCAGGGTGCATTTACAGGAGCAATCAAAAGAAAAATTGGTAAATTTCAACAGGCAGATGAAGGAACAATATTTCTAGACGAGATTGGTGATATGCCTTTAGAGATGCAGGTAAAGCTGTTACGATTAATACAAGAAAAAGAGTTTGAAAGGGTCGGAGGAAATGAAACAATAAAGTGCGATGTTAGGATAATAGCTGCTACCCATCGTAATCTTGAAGAGCAGATTCTTGAGGGGACATTTAGAGAAGATTTATATTACCGACTTAATATAGTGCCTGTATTATTACCTGCCCTGAGGGAACGAAAAGAAGATATTCCACAGCTATGTGAACACTTTATAGAAAAAATAGCGAGAAAAAATTATTGCAATGCTAAAATCATTGAGGATTCAGCGATAAAAGCTTTAACTCAATACAATTGGCCAGGAAATGTAAGGGAATTAGAGAACTTAATTGAAAGGTTAATTGTATTGTCAGAGGGAGAAACAATAACAATTGACGAGCTACCCTCAAATATAACTAATTTATATAGGGCTAACTACCATGAATCAAATGATGATGGATTAATAAATTTAGGTAAGAACGGTCAAATGGCTACACTAGACCAGTATGAGATGGAAATAATAAAATATGCTCTTCAACGGTTTAAGAGCTTCAATGCAGCTGCCAAGGCTCTTGGGATTACCCATAAAACAGTTGCCTTTAAAGCAAGAAAATATAATATAGTCGACTAAAAGAGATGAATCTACATCTCTTTTTTTTTGAAAAACTATTAATATATTTAAGAATACAATTTTTGCTTTAGTATAAAAATAAGACTAGCTTTAAAGGAGGGTAGTTTAATGAATAACAAGGAAAAAAATGATATTATCAGCTTACTGCATGAGTTGGAGAAAAAAAAGGGTTTTTTTAAAAATGTAAACCAGATCGATAAATATAACATTGATGCTATTATTGAACTAATTCAATACTCAAATGTTAAAGAATATGGGGATCCATTGTTTTCACGAAGGGAAATAAGGCAAGGTATAAAGAAGTACTTCACTGATGAATCATCTTTTAATTAAGGGGAGATTTGATGAAGAAAGGTATTTTTTTTGATAGAGATGGAGTTTTAAATGACAATGTAAAAAAGCATGTAAATAAGCCAGAGGATTTAGTTTTATATGAAGGTGTGACAGAGGCACTAAAAGAAGCCAGTAGCGCAGGTTATAAAATTTTCATAGTCACTAATCAAGGAGGTATCGAACTGGGGCATTTAACCCATGAAGCACTAGGGAAAATACATGAATGTTTAAGAGATCAACTAAGTGGGTATTGTGAAATAGAGGATATAGAATACTGCCCTGATTTTAAAAAGCCCAGTAAGTATAGAAAGCCTGAGGCTGGTATGATATTAAAGCTGGCAGAAAAGCATAATATAGATTTGAGTCAAAGCTGGATGGTTGGTGATAGAGATACAGATATTACTGCTGGTATAAAGGCTGGTTGCAACACTGCTAAAATTGGGGCTATTGATGAAAGAGCCAATATAAATGAACTTATGTTAGAACGAAATAAAGAAAGGAAAGTTGATCTTGAAGCAGTTGTTAGTGCTATTATTATAGCAGAATGAAAAGTTTGGGTTTTAAAAATAATTGTGTTAGAATAAATTTAGTAAAGTATATATAATTAATAACAATATAACATTTATAAGGAGGAAGATATAATGGCTAAGGAAGTAATAGTATACACCAGTAATACGTGTCCCCATTGTCATACTGCTAAAGAGTATTTGATGGAAAAGGGTATTAAATTTACTGAAAGAAATGTATCTGAGGATACCAGCGCACGCAAAGAGCTAATGAGTAAAGGAATTATGGCTGTACCTGTAGTGCAAGTTGGAGAAGAAACAATAGTTGGATTTGATAAAGGCAAAATAGAAAGTCTATTGGCAGAATAAAGATATACTTACTATAAATAAATTTAATGAATACAAATTAAGGGGAAACATTATTGGTATGTTTCCTTCTTAATTTCTATAGTTATGGGAGTGACATTATTGGAAGAGTTAATTGGATTAATCAAAAACCATAAGGATATGAGACCCCTTATGGAAATACAAGATGTCTATAAATTACTTTTTCAAAGCATATTGGGTTTAGGACATCTTCTAGTAAATCCAGAAGGAGCAAAAAAATTTTTATTGGAAGAATTAAATACTTTATCAAAAAATAAATTTCAGGAAGCATTAATTGAAGATATTTCTATGAGAAATGACATGGTTAGAATCAATTTAAGGCCTTTTTCAGAAAGAGGTATGTCACCAGAAATGCTATTTAGAGCAATGCTCCTTACAGAAAATGCAAATACATCAACTGTGAAAGACTTTATAGAAACGTGGACTTTACTTATTGAATTAGTTGAAAATGGTATTATAAATTTAAATATAATTGATCTTAAGAGATTTAACGAAAAAATTATTGAAATGAATTATCCAGTAATACATCATTCCATCATATACAATGTAAACTATCAACCAGCCTATAGAATTATTGATAGACGAATATTTGAGGAGATTTTTAATTGAACCTTATACCAGGTGGCATCACCCACCTGGTGATGGTTATTTTCCAACAAATAGCTGTGTAATCATAAGCTTATAAGGTCCACCTTTTTCAATTCCTATACCAACATGTGTGAAATTAGGATTTAATATGTTTTGCCTATGGGCAGCAGACTTCATTAAAGCCTCATGAGCTCCTTCTACAGTAGTATTGCCAGCTAAATTTTCACCGGCGAAAATGAATGAGATATTATGCTTATTCATCATTTCGAATGGACTACCATAGGTAGGAGAATAATGGTTAAAATATTGATTCTTAATTAAATCCTGTGATTTTAATCGAGCCAATTGAGTAAGGGTTATATCAAGTACTAAAGGATTTAAGTTTATCTTTACTCTTTCATGATTTATTAAATCAAGCATTCTTTGCTCTTCCTTAGATAAAGAATGTTCAAGTTTGTCATTGATTTTGACATCTTTACTTTGTATATAGGGTATAACCTCTTCTTTATTAATGCAACCAATATAACCTTCATCGGTTACTATAATATACCAATCATTAAAGCAACCAATAACATCTATGATACTATTGTGTTTATAAACCTTAACTACCTGTAAGTCTCTGCTAATACCTGAATACACATTAGCAATAGAATTTTTAACCAAAACCTGTTCAACCTCAGCCTCTATAAAAATTGAGGAGTTCTTTATTACACCTTTTGGGGTGTTGGTGCTACATGCAGTCAAGAGAATACATATAATAATAAGTAACATAAAAATTGAATTGCTTCTACTCAAAAAAATCACCTCAGGTTTTAGTATGAACAAAAACATTTCAACTCATTGCTGTTAATTATTACTTAATATTTATCAGTATTTTTCCAATAAAACAATTAACTAAACATATGATATAATTTCTATATAATATAAATTAAGGAGGGAAATAATGTCCATATTTCAGTTAATGAATCTAATTATTATTATTTTACTAATGGGAGTTCCAGTACTTATCACAGTTTTACTTTTAAGATATTTTAGTAAAAAGTCATCCTATAGAGAAGAAGACCTTCTACTTGAAAAAATAAGGGAATTAGAAAAACGCATCGAAGAATTGGAAAATCAATAGATTTATTATTTAAAGCTCTCCATAATATTAGAAAACTCTTCTTTATTAAATTTTAAATCTAACTCTACTAATGGTTTTTGTAAATTTGAATTAGTATAACTACCTATGTCGGGAGCTTTATTATATATAATACCAGTACATAGTCCATTGGTTTCAACTAACTTATTAAGCGAGCTTTGATAATCATCATTTTTATAGTCAGTAATGTCATCAAGATTTGTTAGGCTATCTCTAAACCATTGGTATGTATTTACTTTATTATATGTGACACAAGGACTGAAAACATTAACCATGGAAAACCCTGTGTGTTTAATTGCCTTAACTATTATATCCACCAACTGATCTTGAAAAGCAGAAAAACCTTGGGCAAGAAAAGTGGCACCATTGGCTAAGGCCAAAATTCCAGGCTGTATAGGTGGTTCTGTTGATCCATAAGGAGTGCTTTTGGTTATGAAGCCCCTTCCGCTTAAGGGGGAAGTGTGTCCCTTAGTTAGCCCATATACCTGATTATTCAATACTATATAGGTAATATTTATATCTCTTCTTATTGCATGAAGAGTATGACTTAAGCCAATTGCAAATCCATCACCATCGCCTCCAGCTGCAATAACAGTTAACTTCTTATTGGCCAGTTTAATTCCCTGGGCTATAGGCAAAGACCGCCCATGTATACCGTGAAAGCCATAGGCATTAATATATCCAGAAAGCCTGCCAGAGCAGCCTATACCTGTTACTATTGTCAGCTCTTCATTTGGGATTGTCAGTTTAGCTGAAGCTATCTGTATTGCCCTTAGTACTGAAAAGTGTCCACATCCTGGGCACCAATTTGGATTTATGCTATTACTATAATCCTTCATACTTTTCATTAATTAACACCTCTATTCCATCTATAATTTCTGAAACTGTAAAGGGAGTCCCATCATATTTTGAAATGGACTTAATTTTATTGTGGTTTCCTATCTCTGCTTTTATTATTGTGGCCAGCTGTTGAGAATAATTATTTTCAACAATAACTAAAAGGTCATAATCTTTAATTATTTGGATTAATTGCTTTTTAGGTAGAGGCTTTATCATTTTTATATAACCATAATCTACAGTACTTCCGGTTACCGCAACTGCCCTTTCAAGAATACCGTATGGAGATCCGAAGGTTAAAAATAGAATGTTCTTTTTATTATTCATTCTTATGACTATTTCATCTTCCTCCAATAAAGGCTGTAGCTTTTGCATTCGCTTTTCCATCATTAATCTTCGGTTTAGTGGATTATCAGTTGGAAGACCAAACTCATTATGTTCTAAGCCTGTTATATGATGATGACCATTTAAAACCCCTGGAAGTATGCGAGGGGATATACCATCCTCCGTTAAAAGATAAGGTTTTACACCTTCTGCCTCCTGCCTTAAATCGGACTCCTCAACTAATTTACCTCTGTTCAAAACTATATCCTCATAAGAGAATTCATCGATAGTTTGCGGTGATAATGACAGAGTTAAATCCAAAAGAAGTATAACAGGGCATTGAAACTTCTCAGCTAGATTAAATGCCCTAATGGTTGAATGAAAACAATCTTCTATAGTAGAGGGAGATAAAATAATAAGTGGAAATTCTCCATGACCTCCATAATATAGGGTAAACAAATCACTTTGCTCATGCTTGGTTGGTAGACCTGTACTTGGACCAACTCTTTGAGAATTAACTACTACAAGAGGCGTTTCTGTCATGCCTGCAAGACCAATACCCTCTAGCATTAGAGACAAACCAGGGCCTGATGTTGCCGTTATGCTACGAACTCCTGCAAAGGAGGCTCCAATAGTCATATTGACAGCTGCGATTTCATCCTCAACCTGTAGCATCAAACCACCATAACTAGGTAGACATTTACCTAAGTACTCCATTATTTCTGACGCGGGAGTAATAGGATAAGAGGAGACGAATCGGCATCCAGCCATTAAAGCACCAAATGCAATACTGTCATTACCAATCATCAAAGGACGATTTAATTCTTTCATAGGTATGTTTAAATGTTTTATATATTGATCTATGGTTTCCTTATCATATGTAAACACCCTTTCTAATATCTGCAAGTTTTGATTGATGATTTTTTTGCCTTTCTTATGAAATCTTTTTATAAGTATACTTGACACATGCTTCTGATTTATATCCAGCATTCTGCATATGAATCCTAAACTACATGTGCTTTTCATTAATGCTGAGCCCTCTTCTTTTGAAATTTTTGATACAGGGAGAGGAATAGCTGTTGCTTTTTCTGGCAGAGTAGATTTTAAAGAAAGGATATTGTCATATAATATCAATCCATTATTATCTAATCTATGATAATTATCTTTAAGGGTTTCTTCATCAAGTACTAGCATCATATCAATAGTATCCGGGATAGCCATTGTTTTTTCTAAACTAACATGAATAATCATTGTGGTGTTTCCACCCTTTATTCTTGAAGAGAAGGTCCTTTGCCCATAGGTATAATATCCTAAAGATGACAATACCTTCATAAGGTTTATTCCTATGCTTATAATACCCTCACCTTGAATCCCACCAACCAAAATAGTTAATTCGTCAATCATTGGATCACTCCTTTACAATGATATCTGTTAATATAATATTTCTACCAAAGAAGTAACATGTTAATCATATTACTAAAAAAGTTACTCCTCAGTGTAAAAGTATTGAGGTATTCTGAATTATTATATGATTCTTCGAGTAAAACATTGAAAATATCAGTGAAATAAATTTGGACAATTTCTATAATAAAAGCTAAAATAAATAAAAAATGTATGTATTTAGCTCTATAAGTAAACATTAAAGACATAAATATTTCTATTTATTGACATAGTTATAAATATCAGTTATAATTCAAAATAAAAAACGATGATTAAGGTAAGTAAAAACAGATGGTATGCTTAAGCGAATCGATGATGGTGAAAGATCGATGCAAAACCTTGTTTTGAATGGGCTTATGAGTGCAGGCTGAATATTAGTAGGTCATGACGGCTATCCTCCGTTAAAGGGATTGGTTGATTTTCAACCAGTAAGTGGTGTTTTACACAAGCTAGAGTGGTACCGCGGAGAGCTTCTCTTCGTCTCTAATAACCTTAGAGATGAAGAGATTTTTTGATTTTTGATTATCGTAACAGAAAAAAGATAGTAAAAAATATAGAATGCAATTAAACAGGAGGGAAAAATATGGAAAAGGAAAAAATAATTTTTAGTGGAGCTCAACCTACGGGAAGTCTTACATTAGGAAACTATATCGGAGCAATACAGAATTGGAAGGCTCTTGAAATGGATTACCAATGCCTTTATTCAATTGTTGATCTGCATTCACTAACTATAAGGCATAATCCAGAAGAGTTTAACAATACATGTCTTTCTTTTTTAGTACAATATCTAGCTTGTGGCTTAGATCCTGAAAAAAACATTATATTTTTTCAATCCAATGTACCTCAGCATGCTGAGCTTTCTTGGATATTAAATTGTTTTACCTACTTAGGAGAACTAAATAGAATGACACAGTTTAAGGAAAAATCTGAAAAGAATAAGGACAATATTAATGCTGGTTTATTTACCTATCCAGCTTTACAAGCAGCCGATATATTATTGTATCAGACTAATATAGTACCTGTTGGAGAGGATCAAAAGCAGCACTTAGAGTTAACTAGAGATATAGCACTCAGATTTAATTCTGCATATGGAGAAACCTTCACAGTGCCAGAACATTATATTCCAAAGGTTGGAGCAAAAATAATGAGCCTACAGGAGCCGGACAAAAAAATGTCTAAATCCGATGAAAATACTAATGGAACAATATTCCTAATGGATTCAGAAGACGATATTGTTAAAAAAATAAAAAGAGCTGTTACAGATACTGAAAATAAAGTAATATACTCAGATAATCAGGCTGGTATTAAAAATCTCATTACGATATATTCTACTTTAGGAAATTACTCAATTAAAGAAGTTGAGGCGATGTTTGAAGATAAAGGCTATGGAGCCCTTAAAAAACAATTAGCTGAATTACTTGTGGAGAGCTTAAAGCCCTTTAAGATAAAATATGAAGAATATATGAATAACCTTGATTATGTTACAACTGTTTATAAAAGGGGAGCCCAGAGGGCCACTGAAATGGCAGAGGAAACAATGAAGGATGTTAGGAATAAGCTTGGTTTAATAGCAAAATAGGTGACAGAACTCTGTCACCTCAGACTGATGAAAAACCCCATCTTCATCGTTACTAAAAAAATCTAGCGCCCTTACGTATTTCTTTATACGCTACGTACGCTAGGTTTTTTTGTGCCTCGAATCTATGACTTTTTGATCAGTCTGCATATTAATACCTCAAGTTGATTATTTTCTTATTGAAAAACCCGCCGACTCAATGGCAGTCGTTATTTCTTCAAGATTTTCACATTCCAATCGTACAACTATCTTAATAACATTTGTTGAGACATTAGGATTATCTATTATTAAACTTAAAATATTACCATTTTTTTTAGCAATGATATCCGTAAGTTGAGCTAAACGTCCTTTAATATCATAAGAGGTTATGACAAGCTTATGACCTTTATTTATACCTAAAATAGAAGCATAATGCTTAAAAATAGTCTTATGGGTTATAATTCCTAAAAAAACTCCATTATCATCATTTATGGCTATAAAGGGGATATTGGTATTGGCTAATAGAAGCGCAGCCTCCTCTGAGTCATTTGCAAGACTGAGGCAGGGCATATCCTTACGGGTTACCTCTTCTACTAATATTTCAGCATCTGGTGTTTCCATCATCCTTCTAAGTATTCTCTCTTTAGATATAACTCCCCAAAATTTATTATCCTTAACTACAGGTAATGATAAGAAATTACCTGTTTCTAATAGATTTAATGCATAGTTTAAAGTCATCTGACTTTCTACCAAAGTGAGACTTTTTCTTGGTAGAATAAAGCTTAATGAAATCATGCAAATATCTCCTCCTATACAATATGGTAGATAGGATAAAATTGTAATAAAATGTAAAACTATCCTATTTCAAATAAATACCCTATCTTTGATTCATAAAACATAAAATAAAAAAAATCTCTATCAAAAATATGCTAGTAATAAATCAAGTATTCTTAGTAATAATAAATATGAGGTGATAAATTATGACTAAAAGACCAATTGTACCAGAAGCAAGACAAGCCCTAGTTTCATTTAAACAGGAAATTGCTAAAGAACTTGGTTTGCAAAATGAAACCAAGGCAGGATATGTTGGAGGAAACATGGTTAAGAAGATGGTTGAAGAAGCCGAAAAGTCACTGACACATTTAGGGAGGTCGTAAAAAGGCATTAGGAAGGTCTTACAACCTTCCTTAGACCGATGAAAAATCACCATCTTCTTCGTTGCTTCGAAAACCTAGCACCTTTACGTATTACGTATACGCTACAGTGGCTAGGTTTTCTTGCGCCTCGAGTCTGCGGTTTTTTGATCAGTCTGCATTTTGATGACTTTGTATCAATCTGAGGAAGGTCTTACAACCTTCCTAAAATTTTGCTTATAAAAATAGTTTGATTCTATGATACAATAAGAGTAATGATACTAATGGCATAAAGGAAGTGAAGTTTTGAAAAGTAAAATATTTGGATTATTTATATTATTGCTTTTTGTAATTTTTGGAACCATGGTAGGTATTCAGATGAATTCTGAGGTTTCACTAAATCAAGATGATTTTAACTATCCAATTAATAGAGATTTTGAGGTGCAAGAAATTAATAATTTAACTGATGCAAATGAAGTTATAAAACAAAGAGTAGAGGAATTATCTAAGCTAATCGAAGACTACGAAAAAGAAAGAGCAACAGAAAGTATTCCATTAAGTAAATTAAGGACAGAGGTAAATCAGTATAAATTACTAGCAGGATATACTCCCGTTACAGGACCTGGAATTATTATTACTATAGAGGGCGATGTTGAGGAGAACATAGCAGAAATAGTAGAGAGCAGAAAATATTTAATTAATCTTGTTAATGAATTAAAAGCCTTTGGGGGAGAAGTGATATCTGTAAATGATTTTCGGATAACGGCACGTAGTGAAATTATCCAAGCGGGAAATCACATTATGGTTAATGGTACTTCAATTGCTCCTCCCTATGTTGTAAAAGCCATTGGAGATGTAAATTCATTTAAAAGATATGTTGAATATAGGACACTATTATTTGAATCTATGATGTCGGATGGTATAAGAACAAAGGCTGATTTTAGTGACGAAATTGAAATACGTGGAATTATTAGAGAGAAACCAATGCAATTTTTAAAAAGTATTAGTGAATAAAAAACAACAACAGGTAAGTATTACCTGTTGTTGTTTTTTTATTTTTACTTTGTAAATCTATGATTACCTATCACAGCTTCTATAGGTCTTTGAAAGCTCCAAACTGCAGTAGCAATATCAGGGTTATAGAAGAACAAGGAACCATTAGTTGGATCTACACCCAATATAGCTTGATAAGCAGCTTCATATGCTGATTCATTGGGTTCTAAATCGAATTGCCCATCTCTAACAGAACAAAATTGATTGGGCTGAAGAATAACGCCTTCGACAGTGTTGGGGAAATTTTCATCAGCTACCCTGTTTAAAATAACAGCACCAATTGCGATCATCCCTTCAAAATCTTCTCCTCTTGCCTCAGCATTTATTATTTTAGCTAAATAATAAACTTCCTCAGCAGAATAATCTTTTGCTTTTTGATTGTTAGGATTAGTGCCTGAGATTATCTGCTGTTATAAAGGTACTTATGGTATCCTCATACACAATAGTATCTGACCCATATTCTTTATAGGCATTAATCTCCATTACACCAGGTACCACAAAGCTACAAACTAATATAAGCATGATTATCATTTTTTTCATGTTTATCCCTCCCTAAAGCCTACGAGGTTAGCTGTCGGGTTCGGCTTGGGAATAGCCTACGTTTTAACGATTCACCCCATATTTGAATGGTTCCCCCGCAGTTTATTTTATAAACTTTCGGCTTGATTATATTTTTAGTATATAAGGGACAAATTATAATTTTATATTTATGGTATATTTGGAATGATTTATAAATAATAAAACATAACTATATTTAATGTTATTTATTTATAGCCCTTCATAAATAAAGTGTAGCTTATTCGAAGAGCAAAATAAATTAAAATTGATAGAAATGCCCATCCTAAGAAGGACGGAACAGTAAATTCATGAGTTCTAATAATAAGTAGAAAGGCAGCCACCACCAAGGATGATATGTAGGTATCGTGATTTTTTAATATTTCAATTACTGTTCTTTTAATAATAAACATATCAATAAGGGTAAATATGATAAGTGTTTTAAACCATTCCCATAAAAGAAAAGATCCAGTATTTATATATTCCATTTAAGATAACCTCCTGTCGTTATTATATTTATTATTGTGAAATTAAAAAGCTTAAATACAATAAACTTTTTAAGATATTATTACATGTATATTTAGCAAAAACTATGTGGATACATATATTAATTATAAACGAAATAAGAGAGATGGTGAAGTTATAATGTTAAGCTATACTGATATTTTTCTGCGCTTAATTTTGGCAACTTTTCTTGGTGGACTAGTAGGAATTGAGAGGGAAAGCATAAAGAGAGCTGCAGGCTTTAGGACACATATATTGGTTTGTACTGCTGCAGCATTAATAATGTTACTTTCACTATTTATATTCGAAAATTACAAGCATTTTACAAATTTAGATCCAGCTAGGCTAGGGGCTCAAGTTATTAGTGGAATTGGATTTTTAGGTGCTGGTACAATTCTTAAAGATGGTAATACGATTAAAGGGCTGACTACAGCCGCCAGTCTTTGGGCTGTTGCTTCAATAGGCTTAGCCTTGGGGGCTGGCTTTTATTCCGGAGCTATTATAACAACATTAATTGTATTAATTGCCCTAAAGGTTTTTTCTAAGCTTGAGATTTATATACCAGATAGAAGAAGTATTATAGCCATTCAATTGACCATTGATAATGTGCCAGGACAGTTAGGAAGAGTTGCTGAGGCATTAGGTAAGGAGAATATCTCAATAATACATGTTTCATTGGAAATGGAAGCAGAGGACAGTAAAAAAGCTTATTTAAATTTAAGGGTAAAAATGTGTGAGAATTATAAAGATAAACAACAGTACAAGGATATATTAATGATGGTACTTAGTAATATTAAAGGTGTTAGAAAGATCAGCATATTATAAATATGACCAACTAAATATTAAACAATTTATTGGAAAAGTTTATGGTAAATGATATAGTATAATCGAAAAACAATTGGAGGTATCTAATATGCGGGTTAGAAATATACCAGGAGTGGAGGAATTATTAAAGAATTCTTCTTACTTCGTAAATGATCACTATAATAAAATAAACAAGTGGAGGAGTTTCTTCAAAAATGATAATAAAATACACATTGAAATTGGCATGGGTAAAGGGAAATTTTTAGTTACATTAGCAAAAAATAATACTGATATAAATTACATTGGAATAGAAAAATCAAAGGAACTATTATATAAAGTGGCAAAAGAAATAGAAGATAGTAATTTGAATAATCTTTGCATAATTAATATTAAAGCAGAGGATATTATAGAAGTTTTTGGCCCAGGAGAGATAGATAGAATATATTTAAATTTCAGCGATCCCTGGCCCAAAAAAAGACATGGGAAACGACGATTAACCCATGGTGATTTCTTGGAAAAATACTGGCAAATATTAAAGCAAGGTGGAGAGATACACTTTAAAACAGATAGCTTGGACTTATTTGAATTTTCACTGGAGGAGATTAGAACTAGTAGGTTTAGCGTATCGAATATATATTATGATTTACATAAAGAAGCAAATATCAGTAACGTTTTAACTGAGTACGAAGAAAAATTTGTGAATCTTGGCAAAACAATATATAAATATATTGCAGCAAAGCCTTAAGCAATTTTTACTAGATTAATCGCTTTTTCCACTTCTGTTATTAAGATTTTTATATTGTCGAAGGCAAAATTTGATTTTAGTAGTTGGTTTTTTATACTATGGAATTCTTGACAAAGAGAATTAAAGTGCTCATAGTTAAGGTGTTTGTTCTCTAAAGTTTCTTTTATCTCATTTAATCTAATGATAGCTTCAAGTGTGGTCAAAAGAATCGTCTCCTTATTACTTAAAAATATATGTATTATAGTATATTTACTATAATACATGAAAATATACTTCAATAAGTTAAATATCATAAGACAGTTGGTTAAGTTTTATTTATTTACTTATTAAGTTTTATTAATTCTTTTTAAAACATCCAACACTGCTTCATTTATCAATAAATTTAATAATTGGCAGGAATAGTTGAATAAATGGTCGAAATTTATAACAAGAGTTACAAAGCAATAAAGGGGGAGTAGTAAATGGATAAATGTCTATATCAATGGTTCGAGAGTAACCCATACAAGGAAGTCACAAAATATTATTCAATAGAGCTTAAAACACAGCAGCCCATGACTTTGTTATTAAAATCCATGATTCCACCCCTATTTTTTGATGGAATTAATCAAACCCATTTCTTAAGGATTGATTCTACAGATAGAATTTCATTGTATCTAATATGTAATGGAGAGAAAGATATGGATTGGATGCTGGAGGATATTAAATACGAAGCATCAATGAATAGTGAAGCACTTCAATTGTGGTTATATGCAGGTAAAGAAGAGGCATGCTTTAATTTTTGTATCAATGATTTTAAAGCCATTTATAGTATTATTAAAATTGCCCTCCAAAATGAGATTTGTGTTTATTATTTAATGGACCAAAAGGAGCACTATTGTTATTTAGGCTATCAACAATTACAAATAAACGATAACATAAAAAAACAGATTTTAAACGATGTATACATCCGTCTAAAATCTGTTGGAATACTATAAAACTATAAATAATATGTTTTCATCAAAACCTCAATAATACCGATAATAACGATATTTGATATACCCCATATAATATTCTCGATAGAACCCGAAGCTTTTTTGTCTTTTTCTTCCTTCAATACCTCAGTAACATTAGAATGATCAACTAGTCGAGTGGTCTTTCTAAGATTTATAGGGGTAAAGAAGGAAAACAATCCAAATACTATTATGAATGATGCAAAAATAATATTCAGATTGAAGACAACATTCCAATGATTTTGACCTCTAACTAGACTATATAGTAAACCTACTAAAGAAATTACTACTACACTGGCAAATGAAAGCTTTAGTGTTTTTTTTATTGAAGTTAAGATTCTATTAAGCATTGGCTCACACTCCGATTTATCATAATTTGCACTAAGCACATTAATAGTATAGTACAAATTTTCCAAAGAAACAATCTTTACAGGGTAGTATTAATGTATTATAAAATATGATTCGTATAATACAAATTTATGCTTTATTTAATACATAAATAAAACTCCTAAAGCTTTTGGGCCAAGATGTGCACCTACAACAGGTCCAAGTACCTGAATATCAATTCTTGACTTAGGAAATTTTTCTTCCAACAGTTTCTTTATATCTAATGCTTCATCTAGGGCATAAATATGGCAAATGTTAATAACGGTTGACTCTTCTGGAATATTTTCTATTATTTTTTCAAGTGCCTTTTTCTTTCCCCTAACCTTATCCACTGGTACCAACTTGCCTTCTTTTAATGCAATGATGGGTTTGATATTTAACAGATTTCCTATTAATGCTCCTGTATTAGATAAACGACCACCTTTTTTCAAATAATCTAAGGTACCTACAGTTAATAAGATTCCCATTTGCTTTTTTTGTTGTTCTAGTTTATTAGCGATTTCTTCTCTTGAATAACCTTCATCAATCATGTTCAATGCAACTTGAACCAACTCTTTAATATTTGCCGCAGCAGATTCAGAGTCAATTACAGATACTTTACCCTCATCAAGCATGCCAGCTGCAGTTATAGCACTACTATATGTACCGCTTAGCTTTGATGAAATAGTTATTGTAATTACCTCTTTACCTTCATCCAATGCCTTTTGAAAAACCTCTAAAAAAGCTCCAGCAGAGGGTTGTGATGTAGTAGGAAAATCATTAGAATTGGCTAGTCTTTCGAAGAACTCATCAAACTCACCAGGGAAACCCTCCTCTGATAATGTTCCCTCGAAATTTACTGATAATGGTACCATCTTAATATCATGCTTCTTTGCAAAATCCTTGCTTATATATGCAGTACTATCGATAACTAATTGTATTTTTGACATTTTAGCAGCCCCCCCAAAAAATAATTAATGTTTAGCATAAGAATATAATACCAGGTACTAATACCTATTGTAAAGTGTATTTATAAGTTTTTATTTTAATTAGTATACCCTAAATCTTCGGAGGTATATATTAACTAATAAGAACTATTAAGCAATAATTAGAAGGATATAATCTAAAACTTGAATATACAATAATCATATGATAAACTAGCTTTAAAGGATGGTATCATTCAAATGAGCTATACCTATCAAACTAAAATTTAATTTTGTTTCTGCTCAAAGCCTAGAGGTCTGAGACAGAGAAAAGACAACTATTTCTACACTACATACCTTTTTGTTACCTCAAAAAGGTATTTTACATTTATGTGCCTTTTTCTGTGTCGTGGACATTAATACATGGAAAGAGGCTTTTAATATGCCTATAAGTTGATATTCTGCAGCAGGAACATATGAGGAGGGAAGAAATGAAAATAGGTTTTATTGGCGGAGGAAGAGTTGGAAGGAGCTTTGGTAAATATTTAGTAAATAAAGGATTTGAGGTTACAGGCTACTATAGTAGAAGCTATACTTCTGCAATTACTGCGGCTAGTTATACCAATAGTACGGCTTATGACATTTTACATGAGTTAATTGAAGATTCAGATGCTATTTTTATAACGACACCCGATGATTCTATAAAAATTGTCTGCAATGAGATGGTGGAATCTGGAAAATTGAAAAAGGGACAGATACTAATTCATATGAGCGGAGCTCATAGCTCTAGCATATTACAGACTGCAACGGAGTTTGGTTGCCATATATACTCACTGCACCCCCTTCAGGCCTTTGCAAATATTGATGTGGCAGTAGAAAAGCTTAAGAACACTGTCTTTAGTTTAGAGGGTGATAATGACAACATTGAGAAGGTAATAGATATACTTAAAGCCTGTGGTAATGAATATTTTATAATTGATGGTGAAAACAAGGCTCTATATCATGGTGCCGCTTGTGTAGCTTCAAATTATCTTGTAACCCTTATGGATCTTAGCTTAAAAATGCTAGAGGCTGCTGGAATCGAGCCAATGTATGGGTTTAAGGCTATGTCCCCTTTAATATATGGTAGTCTTGAAAATATAATGACTCTTGGCGCCAGTGATGCTTTAACCGGCCCTATCCCTCGTGGAGATCTTAATACTATTGAAAGACATCTAAAAGCAATGGAAGATAAATTACCTAATGAAATTTCATTGTACAAAAAACTTGGTGATGAAACCACAAAGCTTGCTAGCCGTAAAAAATTAAAGGATACAGCTTTAATTACAAGTCTAAATAAATTATGGAAAGAGGAGATTATATGAGTAAATTTACTACTGCATCATTTATTAAAAGCAAACAAGAAGGACATATTATTTCTATGCTGACGGCTTATGATTATTCAACAGCTAAGCTATTGGATGAAGCTGGAGTAGACAGTATACTTGTGGGTGATTCGCTAGGTATGGTTGTGCTAGGGTATGAAAATACATTGCAGGTAACAGTAGATGATATTATACATCATGCAAAGGCAGTGTCTAGGGGTGCAAAGAAGGCTCTAGTAATTGCCGATATGCCATTTTTGTCGTACCACATTAGTATTGAAGATACAATTAAAAATGCAGGAAGAATGATTCAGGAGGCCAATGCACATGCAGTTAAGCTGGAAGGTGGGAAAGAAGTTATAGATAAGGTTACTGCCCTTGTTAAGGCTCAAATACCAGTTGTAGGCCATTTGGGATTAACACCTCAGTCAGTGAATATGATGGGAGGCTTTAAGGTGCAGGGCAAGGAAGAAGGGCAAGCAAGGGAAATTATTGAAGATGCTAAGCTGCTTCAGGAGGCAGGAGCATTTGCAATTGTATTAGAGTGTGTACCTGAAGAATTAGCAAAAATTATTACAGAAAACTTAGAAATTCCTACCATTGGTATAGGTGCAGGGAAATATTGTGATGGGCAGGTTCTAGTTACACAGGATATGTTGGGGATGTTTAGTGATTTTACACCTAAATTTGTAAAAAAATACTGTGATATTGGAGGAAATATAAAAGAGGCAGTTGCACTTTTCTGTGAAGAAATTCAAAAAGGTAGCTTCCCTGAGAAAAAACATACCTTTTCCATTGATGCAGAAATAATTAAAAAACTTTATTAAAGGTAGGTAATAATGATGCATATAGTTTCGACAGTGAAAGATATGAGGCAGGTTATAAGGGAAGTAAAGGTAGAAAATAATACCCTAGGCTTTGTTCCTACTATGGGATATTTACATGAAGGACACTTATCTCTTATTAAACGGGCAAAGCTAGAAAATGATATTGTGATTGTAAGTATATTTGTTAATCCAACACAATTTGGTGCAAATGAAGATTACGATATATACCCCAAGGATTTTAAAAGAGATAAACAATTGGCAGAAACTGCAGGAGCAGACTATGTTTTTTATCCCACGGTAGAGGAGATGTATCCAACGGGCTATAAAACATCGGTTGATGTATCAGAAATTACAGATAGGCTTTGTGGGGCTTCTAGACCAGGACATTTTAAAGGGGTTACGACTATAGTAAACAAATTATTCAATATAGTCGAACCAAATCGTGCGTATTTTGGATTGAAGGACGCACAGCAGGTTGCTGTTATTCAGCAAATGGTAAAAGATTTATTTATGAATGTAGAGGTTATCCCCTGTTCAATTGTAAGAGAATCTGATGGATTAGCAATGAGCTCTAGAAATGTATATTTAACTCAGCAGGATAGATCAGCTGCGCTTATATTATCGAAGAGTCTTATGAAGGCAAAGAAAATTATTAATGAAGGCGAAAGGGACCTTAAAATAATTAGAAATACAATAATAGAGTCCATTAGTAAAGAGGCCCCAGTAAGTGTCGAATATATTGAGATAATTCAATTTCCTTCATTGGAAAAGATAGATATACTTGAAGGGAAAGTCTTAATTGCCCTCGCAGCAAAAGTGGGCAGGGTTAGATTAATTGATAATGTAATTTTGGAGGTTCAAAAATGATGCTAAATTTTTTCAAGTCAAAGCTTCATAGAGCAACTGTTACTGAAGCAAATCTAAATTACGTAGGAAGTATTACAATAGATGAGGCATTATTGGAAGCTGCAAACATCTATCCCAATGAAAAGGTGCAAATAGTTAATAATAACAATGGCGCTAGATTTGAAACCTATGTAATAAAAGGGCAGAAAGATAGTGGAGTTATTTGTTTGAATGGTGCAGCAGCACGATTGGTGCAACCGGGAGATCAAGTTATAATAATTGCTTATTGCTGGTTAAGTGAAAATGATGCAAGGGAGTTTAAACCGAGCATTGTAATTTTAGGAGATAATAACAAAATAATAGATGTTATTCAGGAAGAGAAGCACGGGGAAGTAAAGTGACAGAACCGGAGGTAGAGTATTATTACTTCTACCTCCAACTCCATATTACAGTTATATAGTTATATGAAATCGCTCTATTCTGGGATAGGGTCAGGTTCTCCAAAAAAAACCCCTTTAATTAACCTTGATATATAATATTTAGCAATAATAATCAAAACTATTTCCCCCTCATGTATTATTCGTTATAAAAAACATTTTCAAAGTTAAAATACAGAAAAGTTTCTTATTCTTTCGATATAGTAATTAAATTTGAGTGTGTCTTGTGTTATATAATATAATTCTGCATAATGGGAATATAATTGCTGTAATTTACCCTTAACTATATTACTATTACAAAGAATGACTTCTTCGGCTTTCTTTAAATAGGCTTCTGCCGAAGAAGCTCCACCATTTATTCTCATATAAACTGAAGCAAAGGTAAAATAAACATCTATTATTCCCTCATTATTTGATAGCTTTTCTGATATCGATTTAGTTTCATTTAGAATAATTATTGCTGCATTATATTGTCTCAGTGAAATATGGTACTCTACTAATTGGAGATATATGTTGGGAAGTAATAATGGAGTAATATCATGTTTTAATTCAAAGGCCTTTCTTATATAATACAAAGCTTTATGATGATTTTGTAATTTCCTGTGATGAATAGATATTTTGGCATAAAGCAGTGCTAAGGTATCTAATCTAAGCTGATCCTTTCTGTTAAGTAAAACATTGTAAATTCTCTCTGCATTCTCATTGTTGCCTAATTCCCGGTATATAGTTGATTCAATTAATAATAAATCATCCCCCAGATTAGCTTCTATCACACTGGCTGATAAAGCTCTATACTTATTTATAAATTTCAGTGCTGTTTCGTATTGTTTAGTTTTATAATAGGCAAGTATAATATTGAATAATATTCGTAGCTTGGTACCCTTGCAAACCTTATGTTTATTACCTTCCAAGATTTTATATGCTTTATTATAGTAGTATACAGCGTTATCAAGATGAAATTGCATATAATTGCATTTTCCTATTTCATTATATACAAAGGCCAGCATATTGTAATTTTTTTCAAGAAGAAAATACTCAAGAGCGTTGTGATAGCTTATAGAAGCATTGTTATACTGATAAATACTATAATAAACCTTACCTTGGAGTAAGAAAAACTTTGAACGATATTCTTCTAATGACCAATAATCGATTATTTCTAACGATTTATCCATAAAATCAAATATTACTTTAGGATTGGTAAATGATGAACTATCGACCAGCAACTCAACTTCCTTTAATTGCTTATCAACAATGGCTTTAGCTTGATATACCTCCGTTTCCATTAAGTATTCAACAGTGATTGATTGACCGATTAGACTGTTATGTCTATTAAATTTTTCAACAATAATTGCTGCAGTATCCTTTGTGAGGCTTCGTTTTCCATTTTCAATCATGCTAATAAGGCTTCTTGTAATTTTATCTGAGGTTAAATCATCTTGCTTTAGCCCTATTTTTTTTCTGATTCTCCGTATTCTTTCCCCCGGTGCAACTATCTCCATATTATTTCCCCCTTATTATTACTTCTATCCAATGAAACTACATATGATAATTGGAAAAAACAGAATAAAGTTAACAATGAAATAATTAAATAATAATGAAAAATGTTACAAAAAATACATATTTTTACTAATAATAATATAGCAAATAACCTTTGATATTTCAATAAATATATACAAAAATATTTAAAAATTGACAAATAAAGATTATTTCTATAAATACTCTGCTACTTACTAGACTTGATATAATTAAAAAGCAAATTTCCAACACTAAACAGGAGTTAAAAGTTTTATAGCGAAATATTTTAGTGTAAGCTTATGCTACAATAATAATAGAGATTTATATAGTATATTAATTTGAAGGATTGAAAAAAATGGATAAAGATATAAAAATACTAAAACGATAGGATTTTATCATAAATGTAAAACTTATTTCTATATTAATAACATTGGTACATTTATTGCACGTTGATATATATATAAAGGAGGGTTAAAAATGGATAAAATCATCTCAATGGAAAATGTCACTGCACATTTAAAGGATGGAATGACCTTAATGATCGGCGGTTTTTTAGCAAATGGGACTCCAGATGAATTAATAGACTGTTTAATCAAAAATAATGTAAAGGACTTAACTATTATTTGTAATGACACTGGATTCCCTGATAGAGGAATCGGAAGGTTAGTAGTAAATAAGCAGGTGAAAAAGGTTATTACTTCTCATATTGGAACAAATCCAGAAACTGGTAGACAAATGAATGAAGGAGAGCTTGAAGTTCTGTTGGTACCACAAGGTACACTAATAGAGCGAATTAGATCGGCTGGTGCAGGATTAGGTGGGTTTTTGACTCCTACAGGAATAGGTACCGTTGTTGAGGAAGGAAAAGAGAAAATTGTTATCGATGGAAAAACATATCTTCTGGAACTACCCATTAAAGCTGACATGGCACTTATAAAGGGCAGTAGAGTAGACAAAAAGGGTAATGTTTGGTACAACAAATCTACAAGAAATTTTAATCCTATTATGGCAACTGCCGCTGATGTTGTTATTGTAGAGGCAGATGAAATTGTTGAAGTGGATGAAATTGAAGCCAGCAATGTAGTTACACCATCAATATTTGTTGATTATATTGTAGGAGGGCGAGGCTAATGGATCCTAGAGAAAGAATAGCACGTAGAGTAGCTAAGGAACTCAAAAATGGTGATGTTGTTAATTTAGGAATAGGTATGCCTACAATGGTGGCCAATTTTATTTCTGAAGATATAGAAGTGATCTTGCAATCAGAAAACGGCTTTATTGGAATGGGGCCAATAGCCGAAAAAGACCAGATTGATAAAGACCTAGTAAATGCAGGAGGGGTACACGTTACTTCGAAAAAAGGTGCTGCATTTTTCGATAGTGCCATGTCCTTTGCTATTATTAGGGGTGGACACGTGGATGTTACAGTTTTAGGAGCTTTGCAGGTGGATGAAAATGGAAATCTCGCCAATTGGATGATACCTGGTAAGCTGGTGCCTGGTATGGGCGGGGCAATGGATTTAGTTGTTGGAGCAAAAAAAGTTATTGTATCAATGGAGCATACTGCTAAAGGGAAGGCGAAAATTTTAAAAAGCTGCAATCTTCCATTGACTGCTAAGGGAGAAGTGGATTTAATTATTACTGAGATGGGGGTTATTGAAGTGACTGATGGGGGGTTACTTTTAAAGGAAATAGCTCCTAATATAAGCCTTGAAGATATAATTAATTCAACTGAGGCGAAATTGATTATTTCTCCTATTCTTAAACCAATGGAATATTAAGTCTAAATGATTAATTAGAAAAAGAAGACAAAACAAGAAATATAGAAGCTAAATGAGTTAATAATTATAATTTAATAAAAAAACAGCTGCCGGTAATAATAAAATAAAACTAAGTAATCAAATAACTAATCAAATAACTAATAGTGGAGGGATTCCATGAAGAAAAAGGTAGTTGTTGAAAATACACTTGAAGATGTAAAAAATTATTATTCAAAGCAGGGGTATGATGTAAGTTTGTTATATTTTGATGAGAATATTAATAACATTAACACAGAGGAATATGATGCAATTATTGTTAATGACATTAATAATTCAAACCTTCCGAGAAGTGTTAAAAAAACAGGGAAAGTTGTTGAGGCAATGGGACTTGTACCTCATCAGGTATTTGAAAAAATGAATGCAAATAAACCTTAAAACGTAAAATACAACTAAAATTCTTATGAAGCTAATTTTTTAAGGTAACTAAAACCCTATCAGTTATGAAATATCATAATTGATAGGGTTTTTATATTTATCTGTTAAATTTGAAAATATTAAATTTTCAAAAAAAACATTGACTTTAGAGAAAAATAAGGTACAATAATTATATAACGTTATATAACGTATTATAAAAATCTTACTTAAGGAGTGGTTATATTGAATAATGAGCACATTAAACAACTTGGTGATGCAATAAAAAGTGTAAAATCAGGGGAGGTAAAAAACTTTTATTTTGTTGCATGTGGTGGATCAATGGCATTGCTATATCCAGCACACTATATTTATGATAGAGAGATAGATATACCTGCTGCCATTTACTCCTCAAACGAGTTCATACATCGGGCACCCAAGGCATTAGGAAAAGGAAGTGTGGTAATACTATGCTCCCATTCAGGGAATACTCCAGAAACTGTGAAGGCGGCGGAATTCGCTAGAGGTAAAGGTGCAATAACGATAGCTTTTTCTAATCTTGTAGATTCTCCACTTTGGAAAGCTGCAGAATATCCTATTCATTATGATTGGGGACAAGATGCTGATGCCGCTGAAGAAAATAACGGTATGCTATATAGACTAATTTTTGGAATATTAGAGGAAGTTATATCTAATGAAAAATATGGAAGAGCATTAAAAAATGTAGACAATCTACAAAAAATATATAAGTATAATAAGGAAGCCACCGCTGAAGCAGCTGATGAGTTCGGAAAAAAATACAAGAGAGAAAAGCTTATATACACATTAGCCAGTGGGCCAAATTATGGTGTAGCATATTCTTTTACCAGCTGTCTACTGATGGAAATGCTATGGATTAATTCAAATGCCATCCATGCTGGAGAGTTTTTCCACGGACCATTTGAAATAACTGATTATGATGTGCCATTTATTGTTATAAAAGGTTTGGGAGAAACAAGACCTATAGATGATAGGGCTCATGTATTTGCAGAAAAGTTTAGTGAAAAGGTTGAAGTTATTGATGCAGCAACATTTAACATGGAAGGGATAGATGAAGATTTAAGAGGATATTTTGCTCCATTGGTTGCAGGTGTTATTTTAAGACAATATGCAGACAGAATTGCTGAACACACAGGACATCCTTTATCTGTTCGGCGATACATGTGGAAGATGGAATATTAATATAGCGAGTATTATTTTAGGTAATAAGAAATTAAAGCTGTCAAAGCTACACCTTTGAAACATCATGAGTTCACGGGGGAAGGTAAAAACTGAAAAGCAAATCCTCATAAGGTCAAAGGGATAAGTTTTGGAAATTGTACAAAAATTTAGTTTCTCCCCTTTATGAGAAGAATTATAACTTATTTAATCAGTACATCTTCCATATGGGGAGAAGCAAGATGAATTTCCAATGTTTATAGCAGTTAAAAATCAATTGGTAATAATAAAATAAAAGGAGGATAAAAGCATGAAGAGATTTTTATTAATCATCGTATCTATAGCTATGATTGTTTCTTTGACAGCATGTGGTGGTAGTACAAATCAAGGGAATTCAGGCTCTTCTGATACTGAGAATAAGGTAGTAATTAATTTTTTTCACCGTTGGCCCAATGAACCAAGAAACACGTATTTTAACGAAATAATTTCAGAGTTTGAAGAACTAAATCCCCATGTTAAAATTAATGTAGATAGAGTATTAAATGATCCCTATAAGGAAAAAATCCGTGTTCTAATAGCCTCTGAGGACCTACCACATATATTCACCTCTTGGTCCGATTCATTTGCAGAAAACATTGTATCATCTGGAAAAGTTAAAGACGTAAATTATCTATTTGAAGATGATAAAGAATGGGCAAGTAATATAATGAAATCACAATTACGGGCATTTACTTTTGATAATAAGGTTTATGGTGTTCCCTTTACAATTGATGGCAAAGCGTTTTTCTATAATAAAGATATTTTTCTTGAGCATGGGATAGAAGTGCCAAAGACCTTTGAGGATTTTATAGGAAGCCTAGAAAAATTGAAAAATGAAGGATATGAAACACCACTAATTGAAGGCCTGTCAGATGCCTGGGCAATATCCCATTATATGGGCACAATTTTCCAAAGAGTATTAGATCCAGAGATATTAGATAAAGACTATAATCCCCAGACTGGAGAGTTCACACACCCAGATTACATCACTGCTTTAAATGCCTTTAAAACATTGACAGACTATATGGGAGATGTTGCAACAGCCATAGACCATGAAACAGCGAGAAATATGTTTGCCAATGGAGAGGTGCCAGTAATGTATATGCAGTTTGCAGAAATAAAAATGGTTGAAGATATTGGAAATGTAAGTTTAGGATTCTTTGATTTTCCTCCCTTTGAAGAGGGTAAAGGAAACCCCACTGCACTCACCGGCGCGCCAGAAGGCTTTATGCTAGGTAAAAATGCACCAAAGGAAGCGGAAGAGTTTTTGAAGTTTATTGTCTCAAAAGAAAACGCATACAAATTTACTAAAGTGACGGGTCAGCTTACTGCAGTTGAAGGAGCAGTTACCCCTAGTAGTGCTTCAAACCACTCTTTAGAAGCATATGATATTATATTGAAGGCCTCACAAACTGTACCATGGTTTGATAATGCAGTTAATATAAGCATTGCAGATGCCTTTATGAGAGGTGGACAGTCCATGGCTATTGGAGAAATGACAGCAGAGGATGTATTAAAAAGAGTACAGGAGGAAGCCGCAACACTAAGAAAATAACAAGCTATTTTCACTAAAGGGGACTTTTCTCCTCACCCTTTTCTTGATAGTAAAAGTGGTTATTTTACTAACCACTTTTACTATAATATAAAACACTACTTAATCATTGAATTTACAAAGAAAGTATATCTTCAATAAAAATCCTGATAAACAAACCTGCCTTTGAAGGAGGGGTAATAGACATGAAAAAAGTCACAAAAACCATGGAGCCCTATCTATTTATGCTACCTTGTTTCCTAATGCTTTTCATATTTATATTTTTACCATTAATACAGAATTTTATTAACAGCTTTTATGATTTCAATGCTTTTTCTCCAACCAGAACCTTTGTAGGCTTTGATAACTTTAGAATTTTATTAAGGGATAAGGTAATAGTAACTGCATTAACCAATAACATACGTTATGCTATTATATCAGTAATATTTCAAGTTTTTGTTGGATTAATTTTAGCGGCAATATTGGAGGATAATATTTTTAGAAAGGTAGCTCCATTTTTTAGAGTAGTATATTTCATGCCAGTGGTTATATCTATCTCGGTAATTTGCTTATTGTTTAGCTTTATATATCATCCACAAATAGGTCTTTTAAATAACTTTTTAAAGCTTATTGGCTTAGGAAGCCTTGCAAAACCCTGGCTAGGGCTATCATCATCTGCCCCCTATGCTGTAATAGCAGTTTCGCAGTGGCAAAGCATAGGCTACATAATGATATTATTTATAGTGGCTATGCAGAAAATTCCTAAAGAATTATATGAAGCTGCAGAAATAGATGGTGCTTCAAAGCTGAGACAATTTTTCAGCGTAACAATCCCACAGGTAAGAGAAATGATTTTTGTAACAACCCTAATAACAATAACTGGTTCCATGCTAGTATTCAATGAGCCTTATATTCTAACCAAGGGTGGAGGACCCGGAACAAGCTCTATTACAATGGCAGTTCATATGTATCAGTCAGGCTTCTTTAGAGACAGAATGGGATATGCATCTGCATTAGCAATAATAATATTTGCAATAACAGCAAT
Source organism: Alkaliphilus peptidifermentans DSM 18978 (assembly GCF_900101495.1). Lineage (GTDB taxonomy): Bacteria > Bacillota > Clostridia > Peptostreptococcales > Natronincolaceae > Alkaliphilus_C > Alkaliphilus_C peptidifermentans. Next base: position 75,677 of record NZ_FMUS01000012.1, on the reverse strand, counting down.
ATTAGCAGTAATTCAATTACAACTATTTAAAAGTGGAAAGGAGGATTAGTAATGCTTAAAATCAAAAATAAAAGATCCTATAAAAATAAATTAGGAGCAGGCGGCAGCATACTTTTTATCATACTGGTGATTTATGCTATCATTATACTATATCCTCTTTTCTGGATGGTAATGTCTTCTATGAAGAGCTATGGTGAAATTTATAATAGTGTTTGGAACTTGCCAGAAAAATGGCTATTCACCAACTACCTAGAGGCATGGGATAAAGGCATATCTAATTACTTTATAAATAGTGTAATTGTAACTGTCTCAACAATAACTGGGGTGCTGATTATAGGTTCATTATGTGCCTATGCACTTAGCAGATATAAGTCTCGAGGAATAAATATAGCCCTTATTGCATGTATGACAGGGATGATGGTTAATCCACAGGTTGCTCTGATACCTTTATATCTTCTTTTGCAAAAACTGGGAATCCATAACACCAGATTAGCTTTAATACTGCCCTATATAGCCCTAAGGCTACCTTTATCGGTATTACTAATAAGATCGTACTTCTTAGGAATTCCTAAAGAAATAGAAGAATCAGCAAGAATGGATGGCTGTTCATCATTTGGAATCTATTCTAGGATATTTATGCCAATGTCAAAGCCAATTCTTTTCACTACAGTTGTCTTAACTGCATTTTATGCTTGGAATGAGTTTTTGTTTGCTATAATATTTATAGATTCCGACAGACTAAAAACCATTCCATCAGGGCTTATGAATTTTAGAGATGCCCTTCAAACGGAATGGGGAGTTTTGCTTGCCGGTATGGTTATTTCTGCACTACCAATGATTATTCTATTGATGGTGCTGCAAAAACATCTTGTAAGAGGTATGTCGGAAGGCTCAATTAAAGGCTAGGAGGTTTTTAAATGAAAATAATTACTGTTGGAGACAATGTTGCAGACTGTTATTTAGATCAAGGATTATATTATCCAGGTGGAAACTGTGTTAACGTTGCCATAAATTCCATAAGGAATGGATGTGAAAGGAGTGCCTATATTGGAATTTTTGGTAATGATAAAAAAGGAGACCATATAAAATGGGCTTTAGATCAAGAAGGTGTAGAATTTAACTATTCTCGAACAATGATAGGCATCAGCGGTCAACCAATGGTGGATATTACAGGTGAAGGAGATAGAGTGTTTGTAGGAGGGCCGAAAAATACTGTTCAACATACAGTAGCATTAAAGCTGACTTTAGAAGACCTTGAATATATATCTTTATTTGATGTAGTGCATACCAGTTGTTATTCAAACTTAGAATATGAGCTTCCTAAAATAAAGAAGTATTGTGATATAGCCTTTGATTTTTCTGATTATAGACATGAGGAATACTTAGATATGGTTTGCCCTCATATTAAATACGGCTTTATGTCAGGAGCTGATCTTACCTCTGAGGAAATTAATCAATTAATTGATTCCTGTCACCGCCTTGGTACTGAAGTAATTGGAATAACCTTAGGTTCTAAGGGGGCTATATTTTCTCATAATGGACAAATCTTTAAGCAAGAAATAATACCAACCAATGTGGTTGATACAATGGGAGCAGGTGATAGCTTCATTGCTGGCTTCCTAACATCCTATATAGATCATAAGGATATGATTATGGCTTTAAACTATGCAGCTAAACGTGCAGCAAACTCTTGTACTATATCTGGAGCATTTGGGTATCCTAAGCCCCTTTAAAAAAAACTTTATATAGGTTATAATTTATGTTGTATTAATACATTATAACTTAAAAGGGGTTGGGATTATGCTGGAACAACAAAGCTCAGTAGCTTTATATGAGCAGCTTAAAGCAATTATAAAAGGTAATATCGTAAATGGAACATATAAGGTAGGAGATAAGCTACCCAATGAGACAGAATTGTGTGAAGCCTATGATGTAAGTCGAATAACTGTAAGAAGAGCATTGAAGGAGCTATCTAATGAAGGCTTAATAGAAATAAAACAGGGGAAGGGCACCTTTGTAGCTAAGCAAAAGCTAAGTATTCAGATTATAGATTTAGGAGGATATACTAACAGGCTATCAAATGATCATAATAAAATTGTAAGTAAAGTTCTTGAAAAAAAGATAATTTCCGCCGATAATGAAGTTGCAAAAGCTTTCCAAATGGATAATGGATTTAAAGTGTTAAGATTAAAACGTTTGATATTAGATGATGAAGCACCATTGAGTATAGACATTTCGTACTTTCCTATCGATGTCTATCCTAACATAATAGATAAAATTACCGATGGAGTATCAACATTTAATATTATTAGAAACGATTACGGAATTGTTATGGCAAAGGCGTATAAAGAATTTAATGTGTTAACTGATCAATATGATTTTAAAAAGCTTTTGAAATGCTCACCTACAGAGCCTCTATTTGGAATAAAAAAAATAATATATGATAATAAAAATAGACCTATTCACTATTCGACCTATTATATAATTGCAAACAATGTTAAATATTTTATTAATGTTGATATTCCTCAGGATAAAAGCTAGTACCGCATCGCAATTAAATTCATAGGCTCTCCTCAGGCAATAACACAAATTTTAATTGCGATGAGGTACTAGTTAAGAAAAAAATTAATAATATATTATTTAGCCATGCAAAAAATATTTAGGTGATCTCAAAGCAACTGGAATACTTAAAATCTATTGATATAATATGATAAATATTATAGTGGTGATATAACTTATCACCACTATAGTTATTTAGAGGAGGATATTTAGATGGATAAAATAGAACTTGTAATATTTGATATGGATGGGCTCATGTTTGATACCGAAACATTATCAAAGGGATCATGGAAAATAGTAGGTGAAAAACATGGATTTATTTTTAGTGATGAGCTTTTCAATGAGGTAATAGGCCTTAATATAAAGGCAACTGAAAATGTGTTTAAGCAGGCTTATGGTGATGATTTTCCTTATGTCCAACTTAAAGAAGAAAAAAACAAAATCATGATGGAAGAAATTAAAAAAAGTGGTATAGGTATAAAAAAAGGCTTAAAGGAATGCATTAAATATTTAAAGGGAAATAATATTTTAATAGCTATTGCTTCCTCCAGTAGAAGAGCAACGATAGATTTTTATTTGGAATCAGCAAATTTACTTAATGAATTTGATTTCATAATAAGTGGGCAGGAGGTAGCAAACGGGAAACCCAGTCCAGAAATATTTTTGGCATGCTGCGAAAAATTAAATGTAAAGAAAGAAAACACACTGGTACTGGAAGATTCAATAAATGGAATAAAAGCTGCATATGATGGTAATATCAAGGTTATTTATATACCTGATTTAGTTAAAATACCTGAGGAAATTGAAAAATTAACCCACCAGAACCTGACAGATTTATTATTAGTTCCTGAATTTATAGAAAATATTAATAAAGTTAACTGTAAAAATCAAGGCTAATTTCTAAAGTTGATTTTTATCCCTCAAGCTTGGAAAAATCCAAGCTTTTTTTCATTATAATCCATCAAATATTGTTAATATTATATAAAGGATTTATGATGGATAAAATGGAAGTAAGCATTAAAATACGAAATATATTAATTGGTTAATTTCAAAAATAGATTCTAAACATAACTATTGTACTTTAAATTATACAAGGACTCTTGTGGTATAATTACATCAAGTCTTATTTAATAGAGATGATACTTAAAAACAAAGAACAGGAGGGTTTATATGAAGATTATACCCACCACAGAAGCTATTGGGAAGGTTATTGGACATGACCTTACAGAGATTACACCAGGTGAATTTAAAGGAGTCGCATTTAAAAAAGGTCATATAATAACCAAAGAGGATATTGATCATTTGTTAAGAATAGGCAAAGAAAATATTTATGTAATCGAATTGAAGGAAAATGAGGTCCATGAAGATGATGCCGCTATTATCTTAGGAAACCTTATTTGCGGCAATGGAACTTATTATACAGAGCCAAGCGAAGGAAAAATAAATATTAAGGCTAAGTATAGAGGCCTTTTAAAAATAGAAAACCACCTATTGGATGATGTTAATGATCTTGGCGATATTTGTCTTGCCACACTCCATGGAAATAGAATTGTCGAGAAAAATGGGCTAATAGGCGGATGTAGAGTAATACCGCTTATTATATCAAAGGAGAAAATTAACGAGGTTCAAAAAATACTGTCGACATATCCCAATTTTATGCTTCAGGTTAAGCCCTTTAAGCCACTTAAAACTGCCATAATAGTAACTGGAAGCGAAGTTTATAAGGGCATTATTAATGATAAATTTGGACCAGTTGTGCATGAGAAAGTGAATAATTTTAATTCTGAAATAATAATGAAGAAAATAGTGCCTGATGATATAATAACAATAAAGGACGCTATTATAGAAGCAAAGACAGTGGGTGCCGAATTAATTATAGTAACAGGAGGCATGTCTGTGGACCCTGATGATAAAACACCAGGTGCAATTAAGTCCACTGGAGCTGAGATAATTGCATATGGAACACCTGTACTACCTGGATCAATGCTTTTAGTAGCCTATTTAGATGACATTCCAATAATGGGATTACCGGGCTGTGTTATGTTTTCCCATACAACTGCCTTTGATATACTATTACCACGGGTTTTTGCAGGTGAGAAAATCAAGAGAAGAGATATAACGAAACTTGGATACGGTGGACTATGCTTAAAATGTGAAACCTGTAGCTTTCCAGATTGTCATTTCGGAAAGATATAGATAAATATGTTTTTATATGTAATTTACTATGCTATTTCTTTCATAAAATTTGAATCTATGGTATTATGAAACCAATAGAAAAAAAAGGGGAGAATGATATTGATTACGAATATTTTATTTGATCTTGATGGAACATTACTTCCTCTTGATATGGATGAATTCTTAAAGAAATACTTCTATGAATTAGGCTTGAAATTTAAGGACCATTTTAGCGCTGATGAATTAACTGCTTATATTTGGAAGGCAACAGCATATATGATAAAGAATACTGAAGCAACTAAAACCAATTCAGTGGCTTTCTTTGAGGAGTTTTATCGACAGGTTGGAATTGATGAGGAAATTGTAACACCAATATTTGAAGAGTTTTATCAACTGGATTTTGACAAGATAAAATCTACATCTAGGCAAAGTAAACTGATGATTGATGCTGTAAATATTTTGAAAACAAAAGGATATAATCTAATTGTTGCAACAAATCCACTGTTTCCTCAGGTTGCTATACATAAAAGAATACAGTGGGCAGGGTTAGACCCAGCAGATTTTAGCTTTATTACTTCCTTTGAAGAGATGCATTATTGTAAGCCACAACTTCAATTTTACAGAGAGATTTTAGAAAACATTAAGCAGCCGCCTGAAAAATGTATGATGGTAGGCAATGATATAGAAGAAGATATGATTGCAAAAAAAATAGGCATTACAACATACCTGATTGAAGACTGTTTAGTAGATAAAGATAAGCCCTATGACAATATTGATTATAAAGGTAGATACGAAGATTTTTATTTGTTTGCTTTATCAATGCCAGAATTAAATTAGATTATTAATACATGGAATGGAGACTAAGTTTGTGGTGTAAATAGTAGTCATTCATGTAATTTGTAAAACTGGTTAAGGGAGGCTTTATCAATGATGGAGTTACAATTGGCAAAAAATAAGCTTGTTGCTGATAATTACACATGTGTAGTGGTATCCAAAGGAGTAGTTTGTTACACGTCGGTTGAGAAGGGAATAAAGCCTTTGATGCTACCCTTAATGCAGGATAAAAATATATTCAGTAATATGGTTTTAGCGGACAAAATCATTGGAAAGGCTGCAGCATTATTGGTGATTTATAGTGGTATTACAAAAGTATATGCTGATACTATGAGTAGTGAAGCAAAAAAAATCTTTGAAAAGAATAACGTCCATTATGAGTATCAAGTTGAGGTGCCATATATACTTAATAGAGATAAAACAAGTATATGTCCTATTGAAAAGCTCGTTGAAAAAATAGATAGTCCAGATGATGCGTATAATGAGATAAAAGAATTCTTAATTAAATAAAGTAGATATCTACATATATATGAGTCGGGATAACTTCTGACTCATTTCTAATTCATAAGAAAACGAAAAGATGGAGAAAATAAGTACTTAACAAAATTAAGGTGGAATTATCATAAAGCTTAAGCAAGGAGGTTTAGTTATGGGTTGTTGTAATAATAAACATAATGTTAATAAAGTAAAATGCCCTTTGTGTAAAATAGAAGGGGAAGCTATACATTTTTTAGTAGTAGAGTCGGTTGTTAAAAAGGAATTAGCTTCTATTGTTATTGATGAACAATACTATACATGTAGAAATAGTGATTGTGAAGTGATTTTTTATAATGAGAGTTACGAAAAAATTTTTTTGATTCAAGATATTGATTTATCTTCAGACTTCAAAAATGTTACTAAATCTTCAAAAAGTACCTGTGGTTCAGGCTGTGGTAAAAAATGCAATCATTAAATTTCTTAAAGTATAATTATGGATACTAACTGCTACCATATGATATAATAAATAGCAACCTAACATGATATTAAACTCTGAATATTATCGGGTTATACTTAGACTAATTATAATAATTATCAATAAATGAATTATTTAGGAGGAGTGATGATTATGCCAAAGAATTCAATGGAGCTACAAGGTCAACAGGGGAAAATTAAAATAGCAGGGGATGTAATTATGGTGATTACTCAAAAAGCAGTTGAGGAAGTCAAAGGAATTGTATCCTACAGCGGTGGTATATCAAAAGGAGTATCCGATTACATAGGAAAGAATAACCCTAGAAAAGGAGTCAATGTTGCGACGGAAGAGAAGCAGGTTGTAATAAACCTTTCTGTAGTAATTCAATACGGAGTTGTTATTCCTGAAGTAATTAAGGAAGTACAAGAAAAGGTAAAAACAGCAATTGAAGCTATGACAGAAATTTATGTGGAAACAGTCAATGTTTATGTTCAAGATATTAAAATACCTTAAAACAAAACAACTTCAACGATATCCAGACTGTTCAAAGTTCTTCAGATTCAAGGCGCAAGAAGACCCAGCGACTGCAGCGTATACTTAATACGTAAGGGTGCTGGGTTTTTGCAGCAACAAAGAAGATGAAGTATTTTCAACAGTCTAAACTAAAACAGGTCTAAAGAAGACCTGTTTTAGTTTGTTTGTTAACAATCATGATGGGGTGTATGATGATGATCATGGTGCATCATCTTGTGCTTATAGGCTTCAGCTTTATGCATTGAGGCTAAGTACATGTGCATATAATACATTTTTTTCATATCGTGCTCACCTATACCCATAGGTGGTGGATAAGGCATATGACCCATATCGGGCATCATACCTGGGTGCATACCTGGGTGCATGCCTGGGTGCATGCCTGGGTGCATGCCTGGGTGCATACCTGGGTGCATGCCTGGGTGCATACCTGGGTGCATGCCTGGGTGCATACCTGGCATCATACCTGGATGCATACCTGGCATCATTCCATAATCGGCCATAGGCGGCATACCAGGGAATGGATGACACATACCGTCATCAATTGGTGGATATCTCATATCATTTCCATTTTGTTTTTCTGCTTCCACGAGAAAACCTCCTTTTAAAATTTCAGAAAAAATAAAGTCTCATATATAAGGTATGTAAAATTTTCTCGTTGGTAACATGTCTAAAAAATAAAAGTGCTGTTCTTTTAAAATGGTCCTTAAAAGGGTTGCATTTTATAAACAGCACTTTCTTTATCTATTTGTTTCTTTCAATGTAATCGACGATATCGCCAATGTTTTTGAAAGACTCAGCTTCTTCATCAGGAATTTCTACACCAAACTCATCTTCTATTGCCATAATAATTTCAACAGCATCTAATGAGTCGGCATCTAAATCATTAATCAGAGACGATGTTCTTTCAATAGATTCAATATCGTCAATTCCCAGTTGCTCAGCAATTATACTTCTAATTCTCTCAAACATTTTATGTACTCCTCCTTGATATATTATATTAGGTAAAATTTCAATTTTAGAATAACATAAAATTCAATAAATGTATATCCCTATTTTGTTACTGTTAATGCAGAGATGATGATAAATATGAAATTGAAAAAAATCAGCAGCAAGAATATATTACTAGAGACTTAAGGAGGGGTGTGAAAAAATAAAAAATGATAAATTCATGAAAATGAGTAAACATTATACTTAAATATATACTAGAATAGTTAACATGGATTTAACAATTATATAACATTCTTTTAATGTTAAAGAGAACCCAAAATAGTAATGTAAGAGTGAATGTGTATTCAGTTAGTCTAGTCAATGAGTGGGAGGATTATAATGGAAATTATTTTTGGCTTAATTGGTGGGTTAGGTTTATTCCTATATGGAATGAATGTTATGAGTACAGGCTTACAAAAGGCAGCAGGTGACAAGCTAAAATCAATTATTGGCATGTTAACAAGTAATCGTTTTATGGCAGTCTTAGTAGGTGCTGGTGTTACAGCAATAGTTCAAAGCAGCAGTGCTACAACGGTCATGGTAATAGGGTTTGTTAATGCAGGTATGATGAAGCTTACACAGGCTGTAGGTGTGATTATGGGCGCCAACATTGGGACAACCATAACAGCACAAATCATTACATTTAAAATTGAAAAATATGCCCCTATTATTGTTGGTATAGCTGTTGGTGTTTGGTTATTTACTGAAAATAGGAAGCTTAAACAAATAGCAGAGGCCTTCATAGGCTTTGGTATCCTTTTTATAGGTATGAAATTTATGGGTGATTCCTTAAGGCCCCTAAGAGAAGCACAAGCCTTTAGAGATTTACTTGTAGGCTTTGGTACAAACCCTGCATTAGGAATACTTGCGGGCTTTGCCATAACGGTGGCGGTTCAAAGTAGTACTGCTTCTACAGGTATTTTATTAGCATTAGCCATGGAAGGACTTATTCCTATAGAATCTGGACTACCTATTTTGTTTGGTATTAATATTGGTACAACTGTAACCGCAATGCTATCCAGTATTGGTGCTAATAAAACCGCTAAGCGAGCAGCGGCCTTTCACTTTGTATTTAACTTTATAGGAACCCTCATATTTATTTTTGTCCTACAGGGACCTGTATATAGGATTATCACAACCTTAGACCCAGGTGATATTCCAAGACAAATCGCAAATGCCCATACAATTTTCAATATTGCCAATACTTTAATCCTTCTTCCTTTTGCCGGTATTTTAGTCTCGCTAGTAAATAAAATGTTCCCTGGAGATGAAGATTCAACTGAAGGAATTAAATACATTGATGATCGTATTCTGGAAACACCATCTATTGCTTTGGCAAGTGCAATTAAGGAGACCCTTCATATGGGGAACATAGCCAGAGACTCCCTTGAGAATTCTATAGAAGGCTTTCTTGAAGCGAATCAGAAAAAGATTGACGAATCATTTAGAGTAGAAAAAATTGTTAATGAGCTTGAACGTGAAATGTCAACATATTTAGTCAAGCTTTCAAACACAAATATTTCTATACGTAACCGAGAAACCGTCGATGGTTTGTTTAACACAATTAATGATATAGAAAGGGTAGGGGATCATGCTGAAAACATTGCTGAACTTGCTCAATATAAAATAGATAACCACCTGGAATTCTCTGAAATTGCAGTTAGTGAATTAAAAGAGATGGCAGAGCTGGTTGTAAAGGCATATAAGGATTCATTAACAGCAATGAAAAATTTAGATGGTAGTTTAGCAATGAAGGTTATAGAAATTGAAGGAAATGTAGATTCAATGGAAAAATCCCTTAGAGTTAACCATATTCAAAGGCTAAACAATCACCTGTGTAACCCAAGCTCTGGAGTCATATTCCTAGATTTTATCAGCAATATGGAAAGAATTTCAGACCATGCTTCAAATATTGCAATGGCAGTACTAGATGAATTAAAGACAAATAAATAAATTAGAATAAACACAAAACCATTATAATTACGGTTTTGTGTTATTTTTTGACGACTAATTAGTCGTCTTTTTTTATTATTCAATTACTTCTACCATTATAAACTATTTTCTCGACGAAAAATTTGAATATTTCAATAGGTTAAGGAAAAAATATAAATAGTTTTATTTGGAAGGAGCTAACTATGGATAGTAAAAAGGATACTAGACTTATTATAATTGGTGGAGGAGAAGATAAAAAAGCTAATAAAGATATATTAAAAGAGGTGGTGCATCTCTCAGGAGGTAGAAAATCAAAGATAGCTATAATTACAACTGCCACTAATTATCCATTAGAGGTGGGTGAAGAATATAAAAGAATTTTTTATGATTTAGGAGCAGAAAGGGTAGAAACAATAAACATAATAAATAGAAGAGAAGCAAATAGAAAACAGTTATCCGATGAACTTGATAGAATTTCCTGTATTTTTTTTGTAGGTGGTGATCAACTGAGAATCTCAAGTATATTAGGTGGAACCGCCTTTCATTGTCATGTCTTAAAAGCCGTTGAAGCTGGAATAATTATTGCAGGAACCAGTGCTGGAGCTTCGATGATGAGTGAAGTGATGGTGGTTGAAGGAGAGGAAGAGGATGCACCTAGAAAATGTACAATAAAAATGGCTCCAGGCATGGGCTTCCTAGATGAAATCATTATAGATCAACATTTTAATCAGCGGGGCAGAATTGGAAGATTATTGGGGGCTGTGGCTCAAAATCCTGTAAGCCTTGGAATTGGTATAGATGAAGATACAGCTATAGTTGTAAATCATCAGAATGAAATGAGGGTAATAGGTTCTGGTGTTGTGACAATTGTAGATGGCAGGGAAATTGATTATACAAATATATCTGAACAGTATCCCGATGACCCATTAGTAATAACAAATGTAAAGGTACACATACTACCAACAGGCTATGGATTCAATTTGAAATCTAGAAATGCAATTCTCCAAAGAGATAATAATGATAAGGAGGATCAACAATGAAGTTAATTAATATCAGGGTATATAATGGTAGAAACATCTATAGTCATTGGCCAGTTATTAGAATAGATGTTGATATTGAGAAGTATGTTAATATACCCTCCTGCGATATAGATGGCTTCAATGATAAGCTGATAAGTCTATTGCCAGGTTTAAAAAAACATAAATGTAGTAGAAACTATGAAGGTGGATTTGTTGAGCGGCTCAACAGAGGCACATATATGGCGCATATATTAGAACATGTTGCACTAGAAATTCAGAAAACCCTAGGGTATGATGTAAATTTTGGTAAAACTAGATACTTAGAAAATGAATCGGTATATTCAATAGTATTTTCATTTATCGATGAAACTGCTGGTTATGAATCTGGCTTACTTGCATTTGATATTTTGCAAGACATTTTGCAGTTTAAAGAAGTGAATTTACCCTACGAACTTGAAAAAGTTAAGAGCATAGTCCAAGAAAAATCATTAGGTATTAGTACTAGAGCTATAATTGATGAAGCAACTAAAAGGGGTATTCCAAGCTTAAGAATAGGTGAGAATAGTCTAATTCAGCTGGGCTATGGTAAATACGCCCGCAAGATACAAGCTACAATTACTGATGCTACCAATTGCATTGCTGTTGATACTGCCAGTGATAAGGAGTTAACAAAGGAAATACTAAGCTTTCTTAATATTCCAGTACCAATTGGCAGAGCAGTGGAAACGTGGGAAGAGGCAATTACTGTAGCTGATGAGATAGGCTATCCTGTTGTAGTAAAGCCCTTTAATGGCAATCAAGGTAAAGGGGTCTCTATAGAGCTACGAACACCTGAAGAAGTGGAACGGGCCTTTAAGATAGCTAAGATGCATAGCAATAGAATATTGGTAGAGAAATTTATTCATGGTAAACATTATAGAGTTGTTGTGGTAGACAATAAGGTGGTAGCGGTGGCTCAACGGATATCAACTCATGTTATTGGGAATGGAGTAAATACAATAGAAGAGTTAATTGACTTAGAAAACAAGAGCTTAAAGAGAGGGTATGGACATGAAAAGCCCTTAACAAAAATAGTTAAAGATGATGTTATGATGATGGTTCTAGAGAAGAAAAACAGGCATTTGAATGATGTACCTACTGAAGGGGAGGTTGTATTTTTAAGAGAAAATGCAAACCTAAGTACCGGAGGAATAGCTGTTGATGTCACAGATGACATCCATGAAGAAAACAAGAGACTTATAATTAATGCAGTAAGAGCAATTGGGCTAGATATAGCTGGAGTAGATGTTACAACTGCGGACATATCAAGGCCCATAGTAAGTAGTGGTGGTACTATTATTGAAATTAATGCATGTCCAGGAATCCGCATGCATCATTATCCTTCCATAGGAAAGAACAGAAATGTTGCAAGCACAATCGTTGATATGCTATTTCCAAAAGGTGCTAAGCATTCAGTTCCAATAATATCAATAACCGGTACTAATGGAAAAACCACAACCACTAGGATGCTTTCCAATATTATCAAAAAAAGTGGTTTAATTGTTGGAATGACAAATACAGGTGGAGTATATATCGATGATGAATTAGTCGTGAAAGGAGACACAACAGGACCCCAAAGTGCTAGAATAGTGTTAATGGATAAAAGAGTAGAAGTGGCAGTATTAGAAACAGCTAGAGGGGGAATTGTAAACAAAGGGTTAGGCTATAATGTGGCAGATGTTGGTATAATAACCAATATTGGTGATGACCACTTAGGCTTAGATGGAATAAATACACTGGAAGAAATGGCCAATGTAAAGTCCTTAGTTGTTGAAGCTGTAAATAAAAATGGTTATGCTGTTTTAAATGCCGATGACCCCTACACTGAAGTAATATTAAATAATGTTAAATGTAATATAGTTCTTTTTTCGCAGTCACAAAATAATAAACTGATTGAAAAACATATAAGTTTAGGAAGAAAAGCGGTATATATATCAGATGAAAATATATGGGTATTTGATGGAGAGGAAAGTCATAAGGTAATAGAGATAAGTAGAATACCTGCTACTTTCGGAGGTGTTCTAAAGCATAATATTGAAAACAGCATGGCAGCCGTAGCAGGAGCATATTCCCTTGGAGTGAGTATAGCAACAATAGCTGAAGCTTTATCAGAATTTAATACTGATATAAAGTATAATCCAGGTAGATTTAATGTTTTCGATGTTAGAAACTTTAAGGTTATTATTGATTATGGACATAACATAGATGGATATAGTAAGGTTCTAGAGGGCTTGAAGAGAATGAAACAAGGGAATCTTATAGGAATAATTGGTGTTCCAGGAGACAGAACCGATATAAACATATTAAAAATAGGGGAGATTTCCGGTAAATACTTCGATTATGTCCATATTAAAGAGGATATGGATTTGAGGGGCAGAAAGCCAGAAGAAGTAGCTAAAATTCTCAAAAAAGGTTGTTCTTTAGGTGGACTTACCGAGGATAGGATGGAAATAGAATGTAATGAGGTTAATGCCTTAAGAAAGGCAATTGAGAATGGAAAAGAAGGAGATCTGATTGTTGTCTTCTATGAAAATTATCAGCCCCTGGTTGATTTGATTAATTCCATGGCAATAGAAAAAACAACACTTGAACAAGAGGTGGTTGATGATGAATCAAAAATAATTGCAGCAAAAGCATAATGATTGAAACTGATAAGAATTTTTCTTATCAGTTTTTAGTTTACGTTAAATGAGCCTATTTTTAAATGTGAAGGATATTATTCTTTCATAACTTTGAAGACTATTATGTATAATAATATATGTTTATAGTTTTAAATTTAGTGTATAATTATATAAATATGAAAGACCATGGGAGTGATTAATATGAGTAATGTGGGAGTTTTTATAGACATAGATGGAACCCTGTATAGAAATTCTTTAATGTTGGAGCATTTTCAAAAATTGATTAGATATGAAATCATTGACCCTGCAATATGGCATAAAGAAGCAAAAAAAGCATTCCATAGCTGGGATCAACGACGTGGAGATTATGAGGATTATTTGATTGAAGTGGCAGCCATCTATTTAGCTTCAATGAAGGGTTTAAATCGACAGGAGATGGATTTTATTTCAAATCAAGTAATTGAGATGAAGGGAGATAGAGTATATCGGTATACTAGAGACCAAATTATTTGGCATAAGGAACAGGGTCATAATATCTTTTTTATCTCTGGTAGCCCTGACTATTTAGTGGAAAAAATGGCAGAAAAATATGGAGTAACAGATTTCAAGGGAACTCAATATTTAATTGATGAAAACGGTATGTTTACAGGGGAAATTGCCCAGATGTGGGATTCTAGTAATAAGCACAGTGCAATAATTGAGTTTGTTCAACAGTATAATTTAAGCTTAGCAGATAGCTATTCATATGGTGATACAAATGGAGATCTTGCTATGCTAGAGCTGGTGGGTAATCCAGTGGCAATTAATCCTGCAAAGGAGTTACTATTAAAAATAAAAGAAGATAAAGATTTATGTAAAAGAACTACTATAATAATTGAGAGAAAAGATGTAATATATAAACTAAACTCTGACGTAGAAATTCTTGATTAATTATAAACAAGCGAAAAAGGAGCTGAAAATCAGCTCCTTTTAGCTTGTAGACAAAGTCATCAAAATGCAGACTGATGAAAAAGCCACAGATTCGAGGCGCAAGAAAACCTAGCGACTGCAGCGTATACGTAATACGTAAGGGTGCTGGGTTTTAGAAGCAACGAAGAAGATGAGGGTTTTTCATCAGTCTGAAAGGAGCTGAAAATCAGCTCCTTTAGTATTCTTAATTAGCTATAGTAAATAAATCATCAAGTATTTCCAGTTTGTCTTTAATACCCGATGTAGTATAGACTATTCGGTCTCTGGTAATAAATACTGCTTCAATATTTTCTAAAGATTCTATGAAGGATAATCCATCTTCAAGACCCATAACAAATGCAGCAGTAGATAGTACATCACCATCGGTGGCGGTTTCTGATACTATTGTCACGCTAACTAATTCATTTGTACTGGGATAGCCTGTTTCTGGGTCAATGATGTGATGATAGTGCTGGTCATCCTCAATAAAATAACGTTCATAGTCGCCAGAGCTTACTATAGATTGATCCGCTAAAGCTATTCGGGCAATGGCATTGGTTTTTCCTATAATTGGATTTTGAATACCGACGTTCCATGGAGTTCCGTCGGGTTTATTTCCAAGTGCATATATATCTCCACCCAAATTAATAAAGCCACTTTCAACTCCGTCATTCTTTAAAACTCTTACAGCTTCATCCACTGCATATCCTTTAGCTATGCCACCTAAATCCATCAACATTTTAGAATCTCTAATGAATACCGAGCTATCTATTATTTCTAAATCATTAATATTAATATGTCTTTTTGCTTCTTCTATTTCCTGTTGTGGTGGTACCTTCTGCCAATCCTTTCCTATTCCCCACAAATCTATCAGAGAGCCAAGAACAATGTTGAATACTCCACCTGTAATTTCTTCATATTCAATACCCATTTTTATTAGCTTTAAAGTTTCTGGGTCAACCTGTACCGGGGATTTTCCTGCATTTTTATTTATTCTATAAACATCACTGCCTTCTATTGAAGTACTCATTGTATTTTCTATTTCTCTTATGCGGGTAAAGGCTTTACCTATGGTGGCATTTCCTCTTCTTTGCGAAGTACTAAAAACCCTAATTTGACCTCTAGTACCAAGAACAAATTCATCTTTTTGAAAGGATTGAAGCTCCTTTGTACCGCATCCGGTTAAAAAAATAGCAACTACAATTATTAGCGCAATAGCCTTCGATACAGGCTTTAACATGACATACACACTCCTTAACATTGGTTTCAAAAACACCTCATTATAATAATAGTAATAGTATTATTTATTACCCATAATAGCTAAATCTAAATCAAGTATTAATAATATTTTCATATCTTATACATTTAAAACATACCTAAATTCAATTAATTATATCAATTTGGATATAAAAAGTAAAGAAACTTAGATAATAAGGACTTGCTATAATACAAAAATATTATATAATAAATATTATTAAGAAATTATTTGTTGTAAATCTAATAATTTCCAGAAGGAGAATTGCTTTTAATGTATAATTATACTTATCAAGTAAAACTTATCTAATTGTTGTTATATTAACGACATTACCCAAAATAATGTTGTTGGTTATAAAACATAAATTAAGGAGGAGAAAAAATGAAGAAAAAAGTATTAGCTGGTTTATTAATTACGGCATTGGCAATTCCACTATTTGTTATTGGTGCTTTTGCCAATACTCCAGTTGCAGTACCTGGAGATCGCCCTGCAATTGTAATTATTAATGGAGAAAATCAAACACTAGATACACCAACACTATGGAAGAATGGGAAAACCTTGCTTCCTGTTAGAGATGTAGTAGAAAAAATGGGTCTACATATTCATTATGTAGCTGCAACTCGTAGTATATATGTTGTAGATAGCGAAGGCTTCACTCCTAATGCTACTGCTGAATTAGCAGAGGAAAGCTTTAATTTTTTCAGAAACAATGTAAAGCATGACGTGAACTTCGAAATCGTTGAAAATAAGGCCTTAGTAGCTGCAGATCAATTGGCAGAAGTTCTTGGACAATACTATTACGAAGATGTTAAAACCAACAGTGTTTATTATTTTGATGGAAATGCTGAAATGAAGGATGGAGTTTATACTACTGTAGGACTATATAGTACAAACAGAAATAGACTTCCTAAGCTAGAGCTAACTGTTAAAAATGGTAAAATTGATGCCGTTGTATATGATGAGTATGACATGGAAAGTGGCTTAGGAAAATCAAATCCAGAATATGGTTATAACTGGGAAATACTATTGGAAGCAATACCTGGATTCTCAGCAGAATTAGTTGAAAAGCAAGACCCAGGCTTAGTAGATCTAGTAACCTCAGCTACATCAACCCATCATAAATTTGTTGAATTATCAAAGAAAGCTATGGCTAAAGCAATGTATTCAAATGTAGCTGAAGCTAGAATGGTAGAACTTGGTGGAGAAGTGGTTAATGGCTATAGAGATGGTACCTATAGAATAGTTGGTCTAGCTTCAGGTGATTGGACCTCTATAGTTGACATGAAGGTTGAAGATGGAAAGATTGTATATGTAAATTATGATTCATATATGGAAAATGGAGAAAGTAAAAAAGAGCATGGTGGTAAAAATGATGCAGGTGTTAGTTATGTTGAAAGATGGTCTAATGCTCGTAATGTAGACCCAGTAGCTATTATCGCTGAAAGAGAAAGACAATTAATTGATACTCAAGATCCTAACCTAGTGGATGTAGCAACGGGAGCTACCAGCTGGGGACATGATTTGAAGAGATATGCTTCAGGAGCGCTATATCACGCTATGAGAGCAGATGTTGAAGTAAATGATGATTCTGTAATTTATGTATTCATTGGTGATACTACTGCAAATAGTGCTTACTATGTACAGCTTTTAGCAGTAGCTGAAAACAATGAAGTTAAAGAAATTGACTATATTGAATTCCAAAGAGGTAATCCTTTAGCAAAGCAACATAATCCTACTTATTCAGGACCAGAAGGAAGATGGTATACTAATTTTGCAGAAACAACTTTAGCAGGTAGAGCTCAATTAGATATTCTTGCTGACATGATAGAATATTCTATGGAAAATCAATCATATGAGCTTGATGTAATTACTGGTGCAACCAACTGGGGTAAAGGGTTACAACAATTAGTTCCAAGAGCCTTTGATATAATAGAAAGTAAATAGTGTAATATAGGTTCAAGCATTAAAGCCCCCAATTTGGGGGCTTTAATATTAAAAATAATCCTTGGCATATATCAGTTCCTTTTCATTTTTTATTATATGATCCTTCAACTCAGCTATAATTTTAAATCCACTTTTTTTATAAATATTTCTGGCCGCTAAATTACCCTCATTAATACCTATGAAAATTCTACGTAGATTGTAGCCTTTAAAACCAAAGAAAGTTTCTATATCTCTAATGCAATGCTTTACAAGCATGCCACCATAACCCTTACCACGGTTTTCTGCTTTACCAATTGACATTTGAAAAATTACCACTAAGCCTAATTTAATTCCTTCTCGTATTGCCCAAGTAACACTTCCAATAATATCGTCGTCGTTATGTAAAATTATAGAACGATGCACCTCTATACATACCTTTGCGTGCTTGTTGGCCAGTTCAATATCACCACCATAACGCTTCAGATAATCCTCAACAAAATATTCTTTATCTTCTGGTTTTGCAATGCGAAAATTTAACATAGTCATCCCCCTTTTGTAAGTCTGTTGATGCTGCAAATAATGACATCTTCTATTAATCTATATTCATCTAGTTTTTATAGTAATTCATTTATTATTAATTTTGTCTCATAGTTATTCTATCATCCTGTGTTGGTTTTGGAAAGAGTTGGATAAACCATTAATGCAGAAATCTATAATTTTCTATCGGTTGTTATTTCTTATTTTAGCTGATATAATTACCAAGGCTATAAAAAACTAATATGTAAAATATATTATGCTAAAAAGGAGTTAAAATTATGGAGGAAAAATCAATAAATGTAACAATTAATAGAATTATTGTACATATTTTAGATACTCAGCTTGGAATGCCTATATTGTCTTTAAAGGAGCATTTAATCAATGAAGATATCCAAGAATTTATGGAAACTCATCTATCTAAAGCCTTAAAAGATCATCATTTAAAACAGGCCTCATTCATTGAATCTGATAATATAATTAAAAAATTTACCGAGGTAATATCCCAAGACCAGCAAGAATTTATTGAGATCAGCGGTGAAATGGCAAAGTATTTATATAGTATTATGATAAAAAATCCTTCTATTCCATCTGCTGATGTTATGTTTTGTACATTTCAATGTCAGGATGAATGGTTTTTAGGTATTTTAAAGTTTAATTATAGATCATCCTTTATCCACTATACAGAGGAAACAGATGAGGTTAGAACAAACACCATTGTTAAACATCAGACTACGCTGCCTGGGCTTCATCAAAAAGTAGATGAATGCGCCATTATATCATTACATAATTACAGCATTAAGTTACTTGAAAAGGAATATGAAATCAATGGTGAAAAGAAATGCTACTTTTCAGAGGAGTTTCTACAGTGTGAGGGTAGACAATCGGATGTAACAATAGCAAAAAATTTAAAAAAAATAACAGAAAAATTCACAAAAAAATACTGCAATCAAGATATGGAGGTAGCCGATAGCTTTGGAAAAGCAATTTTAGGCTGTGTTGAGGAAAAAGGAGCTATAGATATTCGAGAGATAACTGATAGGGTATTTAAAAATAATAGTGAGCTTAAGGAAGAGTATATAGAACACATGCTAAATAGTGGATTCGAAGAAAACGAAGTGGAAATTAGAGAAGATATTGCTGAAAAGGTTTTTAGAAAGAGGAAAATTAAGACTAATCATGGAATAGAAATAAATTTATCTTTAGAAGATGAAAGTAATCATGTTGAGCTCATAAATAATCAAGATGGAACTATATCTATATTAATAAAAAATATAGACTCAATCTCCTATAAATAAGAAGCTTACTATATAGCCTAATAAAAATAACTGTTTTAAAAAGGTAGTTTTATATTGATAGCAGTCACACTTTTCTGGTTTGTTCGTATGATGTTACTGAGGAGGAGTGTGATATGAAAATAGCCAGCAGATACTTAAGATTGCTTGACCCATATATGGAAGGTCCCGATGTAATGCATGTACAGGAACGATTACTGCAATTGGGCTTTTATGAAAATAGTATAGATGGAGTTTACGATGAAGGTGTTTACGAATCAGTTAGAAGCTTTCAGGCAGACTATGGTTTAAACCCAGATGGCATTGTGGGGCCAGATACATGGAATGCAATTGGACTTGATCCTAATAAAAGGTACCCCATCCCTGAAGAAGGCTATACATTAGACATTGATTTGGAAAGAAAAATTTTACTTTTAAAAAGATTTAATGAAACCTTAGAGACTTATCCAGTAGCAGTAGGAAGACCTGAGACACCGACTCCAGTAGGAGAGTGGCAGATAATTCAAAAAACCATGAACCCAGGAGGTCCTTTTGGTACCCGTTGGATGAGAATAAATGTGCCATGGGGGGGTTATGGTATTCATGGAACTGATACTCCAGAATCCATAGGAACAGCCGCAAGTAGAGGCTGTATAAGAATGTTTAATGAAGATGTAAATGAGCTTTATGATATTGTTCCTTTGGGTACACCCGTTAAGATTACTGGTGAGAATATAACAGGAAGAATATTGGATGTTGGTGTAGCACCAGGGCAGGATGTCTTCACAGTCAAAACAATATTGACTGAATTAGGTTATTACGAGGGTGAAATTGATGGTATATATGATGAAGAAATTAAAGAGGCTGTAAGAAGCTTTCAACGAGACTTTAATCTTATTGCCGATGGGATAGTAGGGGTAAACACCTATAATATGCTGCAACTCTCTAGAGACCAATTCTTTGACATTAGAGAACCATAAAAACCCGATTAATGTATTTCTATAATTAAATAATAATATAAGCAGAAAGATGTGTCTAAATAGCACATCTTTTTTGTTGTTTTTTCATTATTATAAAGCATTAAATGGCTTCTATAAAAAATTCTTTTAGCACTTGACACATTCAAAAGTTGAATATAAAATGAAAGTAAATGAATTAATATACATGAACCAGCATAAAAATAATAATAATATATAATGAATTTTAAGGATTAGTAGAGAATGGAGGGGTTTCAGTTGATAAAGGAAAAGAAGCCTTTAAAGGAAAAAATGTATAGCAGACAGAAACAATGGAATAATGGTAAGGCTGAGGATGCTTATAAGGTTTTGTTGGAAAATAGAAAAAAGAGAAAAGAAGATATTAAGATGTGCTTAAATAGATAAGTGCGCTACTATTAGATTAATAGATAATAAGATAAAAAAACCCATTCTGGGTTTTTTTTATCTTATTATCTAACTATATAGAGGATACTATTTTTGATTCTGTTGTGAGATTAAATTAATGAAGATTTCAACCACCATAGGATCAAACTGTGTGCCAGAACAGCGGCGCAACTCAGCAATGGCCTCAGATGAGGTTTTGGTATTAGTCCTATAGGGACGATTGGTTATCATAGTATCATAAGCATCAGCAACAGAAATGATTCTTGCCAACAGAGGTATTTTTTTCCCTTCCAGACCATCAGGATATCCATTTCCATTATACCACTCGTGATGAGAATGAATTATAGGAAGCAAGGCTCCAAAGCCTTCAATTGAACATAGGATATTAACACCATAAATTGTATGCATTTTAATTTTCTTAAAGTCATCCTCCGTTAAAGGATCTTTTTTATTAAGCAATTCGCTTCCTAATTCTATCTTTCCGATATCATGCAACAAAGCACTATATTTTAATGTTTCCAGGTCTTTGTTAGATAAGTTCATCCCTTCCCCTATAATTAATGCATATCTTGCCACACCTTCTGAATGACATAGTGTGTATGGGTCCATGGCCTGTAGAATTGACATCATTGTTCTAGTAACAGAGTAAAGATGATTCAAATCTGTAATATCGTTTACATGGTTACTATTATGGAATACAGAATAAAAGGATCCAATTCGCTGATGTATAAAATGGGATGCCCGGTATAGTTTATCATCCGTCAGCTTAATCAATGAATCTTTAGTATTTCCCTCCTGAGGAAACTTTGAAATTCCTGCAGAAGCATGAATTAAATCTGTAGGTAAACGATTCTTACCCCAAAATTGTAGTAATGTAAGCTCATGTTGAAATTGCTTAATGTTATCTACTATATTATCTACTGAATTAATATTGGAAATTATTGAAAAGGTAGAAGGACCAACTACAAATGCTTCATTTTCAGCTGGCATTACCTTTTTAAATAGACAACCTATTTTACGTAATAGCTCGTCAGTTTTAGTGCGTGTAAAGGTGTTACTATAGGTTTTAATAAAATCTATCTCGATAAAAGCAAGTATAAATGGATTACCAATACATATTTTTTCATCAATTCTTGTAATGAAATGTCTATAATTATAAAGGGTTGTTATCTCATCAGTAATACTAAGCTTTTTTAGATGTTGGTTATGCTGATCTATTTCCTTTGCTAAATCGTTAAAGGAATGTGCCAATTGACCAATCTCATCCTTTGGTTCAAATGGTATAACTACTGGTTTTTTTAGTAAACGGATATTATTTATTACCTCTTGAACCTTGCTAATTGGGTCGAAAAGCTTATGTTTTATAAGTAAAATAGCCATTGCCAATAGCAGGAAGCAAATAGAGTAAACTATAATAAGAGAGTGAGTTAATGTATTTAAGGCTCTTTGATAAAAACTGTATGATATTGTAGCTATTCCGTAGGCTAAAACTTCATCCCATTGATTAATAACTGGAATAAAAATATGTAAATTATCATCAATCTGTTTGTAACTAGTATGATTATTAACTCTCAAAATCTCTTCCAGCTGGCCATTTATAACTAAATTATTATTATATAGAAGGTTAATATCAACATCCACTAATTTTATATTATTGATTAAAAAATCTTCATCAACTCTAGCGGCAACTATAAGCTTACCATTAGGTGGAAGATTCTCACTGTTGCTGAGCACATCAACAACTGTAGTCAAATATAAAGAATCTTCCCCTTTATAAAAATCTGCCATTTTTAACTTATGAGTTGGTAATATCAAATCCATATATTTATGATAGAAGCCATCAATATTTTCTCTTAGAAGCTCATACTCATTATTGATAATTCCAGCATATGTAAAATTCATTCCCTCTGGTAACCACTCAATAATATTTTCATCAATCCATTCCCAATTTTCATTTATTATAGCATAGTAAGTATCATCCCAATAGGAATAATCATAAGCAATAAGTGACATATATTGCTGATATTTATAGAAGTTATAAGTAATTTGTGCTCTTAACTGTTCTATTTCTTTGTTTTGATATTGAAGAAGCTGTTTTTCCATACTGTTTGACAAGTATGTTACAGATACAATCAAAGGGATTAGTGAAGTAGCAATAAAAAAAGCTAATAGTCTACATGTAATTTTTTTTGATAGCAGATTGATCTTCTTTTGCATATAAGCACCACCCCCAAATTACGTCAAAATATGACATCTGATGTAATTAGAATTCGAGGTTGGAACATAAAATCCTGCATAACTAATGAAATAACCATAAATAAAAACTGTTGATTACATTAATCAACAGTTTGTGAACTACTTACCCAACAAGAGTGTTATATCAATTAGTTCCCTCTGAAGCTCCAGAAGTTTATTTTTAAGCTCATCATAATTCTTTTCAAGTAATTTATCATCTATAAATAGGTTGGTTTTTGAAACTATATTTTCAAATTGATTAAAAACCTCCTGTAGCTCTTGTTTAATATTTTCCTTCCTTTGAAGTGGTTCAACCAGCTCTCCTGAATAGGCCTTTAAAACATCATCTTCAATTTTGAAGGTATGGCCTACATCAGGAATAATAGTGTCAATTCCCAATTGGCTACTAATTCTCTCTGATAATGCTTGGCTGGCATCTACTTCACCATGAACTATAAAAATTTTCTTAGGTCTCTTTTTAAATTCCTTCACCCAATCAATTAAATTGCTTTGATCGGCATGACCAGAAAAACCTTCAACACTATGAATTTCAGCTAAAACAGCAATTTCTTCTCCAAGAAGCTTAACATTTTTGACCCCATCCTTTAAGATTCGACCCAGGGTTCCCTCTGCTTGATAGCCAACAAAGACAACACTATTTTTACTTTTCCATAGGTTATGCTTTAAGTGATGGCGAATTCGTCCAGCTGTACACATTCCATTTGTTGTAATAATAACCTTAGGGAAATCAACCTCATTTAATCGCATAGATTCCTGATGACTTCTAACAAAGTGAAGATTTTCAAAATTTAATGGGTCAACACCATCAAAAATAATTTTTTTTGCTTCATCATCAAAGCAATTGGAGTTTCGTTTAAATATTTCTGTAGCAGAGATGGCCATAGGGCTATCTATATATATTGGTACTTTTAAAAATGCATCTAGATTATCTGTATTTTCATAGTATTTTTTTAGCTCATATATTAGCTCCTGTGTCCGACCGACAGCAAATGAAGGGATTATTACAGTTCCACCTCTTGAAACTGTAGAATTAATAATGTTTGTAAGTTTTGAGGTTCTTCCATTTAAGTCTTCGTGGAGCCTATTCCCATATGTAGATTCTAGTATCAGATAATCTGCTTCTTCGATTGTTTCAGGATCACGAATAATAGGCTTCCCTTTAATTCCAAGATCACCAGAATACACAATCTTAACAGTATCAGCCTTATCTGTAATCCAAAGCTCTAAAATAGATGAACCTAAAATATGACCAGCGTCTTTAAAACGTACTGAAATTCCCTCATTGAGCTGGACTTTCTGATTATATAACACTGGATCGAAGTAATTAAGGCTTAGCCTAGCATCTTCAGAAGTGTAAAGGGGTTGTATGGGAGGTTTACCTGCTCGATTACGCTTTTTATTAAGCCATTCTGCATCTGATTCCTGTATATGTCCACTGTCTACTAGCATAATATCGGCTAGATCCTTAGTTGCCTTGGTACAGATAATTTTACCTTTAAAGCCTTCTTTAACAAGCTTGGGTATTCTACCGGAATGGTCAATATGGGCATGGCTAAGCATAAGAAAATCTATTTCTGAAGGTATAAATTGAAATTCCTCATAGTTTAACCTTTCAAGCTCTTCCTTTCCTTGAAATAGTCCACAATCAATGAGTATTTTATACTTTTCTGTAGTAATTAAAAAATTTGAACCCGTAACAACCTTAGAAGCCCCTAAGAATTTAATGTCCATATTTATTACCTCCTTTGTGTATCATCTAATTTGGGTTTTTACTTTCTATAACCTTATACATTCTATTGTATCCTATAAATAAGTAATGAGAAACCCTCGCTAACAGTTATGTATTATTATTTTATTAAATTTAGCCGATAAGTGTATTAGAGAATATAAAATACATAAGGGGGGGATATCTGTATGATTAGTATAGCTGAACTTTCAATTAGACTACTATTGGCAACAGTAATAGGTGGAATAATAGGCTTTGAAAGAGAAATGAATAATAGACCTGCTGGTTTTCGCACCCATATTTTAGTAACCCTTGGTTCTTGTCTTATTATGATTATATCTGTATATGGATTCATTGGGTTTGGTGAAGGCGGGTATGGTGGAGATCCTGCTCGACTAGCATCACAGGTGGTAAGCGGTATAGGCTTTTTAGGTGCTGGTACAATTCTAAGGGAAGGCTCCAATATAAGGGGTTTAACTACAGCAGCAAGTCTATGGATGAGTGGAGGTATAGGATTAACAATAGGGATAGGATTTTATTCTGCAGCATTAATAGCTACTCTTCTTGTGCTTTTTTCCTTAATCATACTTCCTCTATTTGAAATGAGATTGACTAGATCAAAAAAATATTCAGCAATTAAAATCACTGGAATAGATAGACCAGGATTATTGGGAGATATATCATCAATACTTGGTCATTATAATATTAATATTAGAAATATTCACCTTCAGAACATCAGTAACAAAGGGGAAGAAAAAATAACTATTCTTTTCCATATAAGAATGCCTGAAGATATAGAATTAACGAAGGTGCATGATGAATTAAGAAAGGTTACAGGCGTTCAACAATTAGCGTGGGATGAGAAGGAAGTATATCTCATGAAGGGAGCTTTAAATAGATAAATATACCATATTATTCTTTATGTAAATAGAAAAATATGGTATAATGTTATATTATTGTCGAAGATAAGAACACTAAAAGAGTAGACAGGCTGATTTTATATTGGCTATCCTTTAATTACTCAAGGAGTGAAACTGCTTTTGAAGAAAATATATTTATCTCAAATAAAAGATGGAGAACCAATTCCAAAGGACTTCTATAATGGACATGGTGCTGTATTAATTAAGCATGGTACTGAAATGACAGCTTTATTAAGAAGAAAGCTTCTTATGAATAATATTGACTGTTTTTATACTGATGCTGCTATTTTCAAGCCAGACATTGAAAAGGTTCCTGACATCAGCAAAGAAATCCTAAAGGAAATAGAAGTGATTCAAGAAGTATACCAACATTCCTTTAACGAATTTAGTCAGCAAATGGAAAATCTTAAGAAAAATCATACCTTCGATAAAAAAGTGTTAAATGAGATTGCAAATGAGCTTGTAAATTGTATATCAGAACATAAGCAAGTATATTTAGGTATTCAAGGGATTCGAAGGAAGGATTTTTATACATATGTTCATTCGATTGATGTTGCAATTTTTGCAATAATTATGGGTGAGGCTCTAAAATTTGATAAAACGTATCTTAGGATTATTGCACATTCAGCATTATTGCATGATATTGGAAAAATTAAGATAGACGACAAAATCCTATCTAAGCCATCTAAGCTGAATGATATCGAAATGGCACTTATGAAAAAGCATACAACATATGGCTATGAAATTATTAAAGATGAGTTAGGCTATAGTGAGGAAATGGCTAAAATTGCATGGGAGCATCATGAAAGATTAGATGGTTATGGATATCCAAAGGGGTTAAGGGGTAATGGTATACATCTGTTTTCACGTATAATTGCCATATGTGATATTTATGATGCAATCACCTCTGATAGAGTATATAGAAAGGGAGTACTGCCCCATAGAGGTGTTGAGTATCTAATGAGTATTGTGGATAGTCACATTGATCGTGAATTGGCAAGAAAATTTATTCTAAATATTGCAGTTTATCCGATAGGAACAAAAGTTAGTCTTAATAATGGAGAAAAAGGGACTGTTGTAGACTTTTATAAAGGTTTTCCCTTAAGACCCATCGTAAAAATAAATGAGAAAAATATAAAAAGAGATCTGTTAAAGGAATTAACGCTTTTTATTAAAGAGGTTGTTGAAGATTGAAGGAGCATACGTAGTGCTCCTTTCCTTTTTTATAACAATTATTCGACATAACAATTTATTAAAACTCTTTTATGCTATAATATAATAACCTAATTGAATAATTTGATGTAGTTTGGTTGATATAATGGGTAGCCTCATATAGAATCGAAAGGAGGATTTCCAAGTGATTACAACAAAGATACTTATACTCCAGCCGCAAGAAAGCATTCCTTGCTTTATGAAGGACCTATTAAGAAGATATGGATATGAAGTAATTCAAATGGCAGTTAAAGAAGAAACCAATAGGGCGATTCTAGAAGTGATGCCAGATCTGATTATCCTCAACAGTTTCGAAGGCCAAGACAATGGAATAGAGACCTTTAAGGGTATAAAGGAACATAATATTTTAAGAGAAATTCCTTTTATTGTACAATTTAACGGCACTGCTGAAAGATATAAGATTGATTTTATAAATCTTGAGGTTAATGATTATATAGAACAACCCTATCATGAATCAGAGTTAATTCTTAAAATTAAAAATCAGCTTAAAATAGTTAAGCTTCAAAGAAAGATAAAATCCACCCAGAAAGCGCTTGAGGAAAGCATTTCTGTAATACAGAATCAAAAGGTGGAATTAGAGAGAAATTTATCCTTAGCAGCTAAGATACAAGAATCATTAATTCCTAAAACCCTTGGGAATATCCCCAACTGCTCTTTTATTTGGCATTTTCAGCCCTCTGGAAAGGTCGGAGGAGACATTTTCGATGCTTTTATGCTAGATGATGATCATATGGGCTTGTACATGATAGATGTCATGGGACATGGAGTTGCTTCCTCGATGCTTGCAGTTGCACTTTCTGAGTTTTTAATTCTTGATGTAGAAAGAGGATCGCCTTTGAAGAGAAAGATAAATGAGTTCCCTTTTTACGAGATAATTTCGCCATTAGAGGTGATTAACTATCTTAATAAAAGATTTCCATTTGATAAGTACAAGCATTATTTTACAATATTTTATATGGTATTAAACGTAAAGACAGGAGTCTTAAAATATGTTAGAGCAGCTCATCCTTCGCCTATTTTAATAAAAAATGACGGCGCTATGTCTGAATTAGACGGATACGGCACTCCTATTGGGTTTGAATTCGGAGAAGGTTATGAAGAGAAAACAGTATGTCTTGATACGGGAGATACAATAATTGTTTATACCGATGGGTTAATGGAAATTAAGGATGAAGAAGGAAAGTCATTAGAATATGAAGGCATAATTGATTATTTTAAGAACGAAATTAATTTTGAAAATCATCACTTCACACTAAATTTGAAAAAATTAACTAGAAGTCAAGCTTATATAAAGGATGATATATCTATTTTAGAAATGAAATGGATAAAATTTATTTAGAGGCCCCATTGTAATGGGGTCTTTATTACTATATTCCAATTTCCGAAATATATTATTAATGGTATTTTATGCAGGAATTTGTAGGAAAAGAAAGAATTTATTGTAGAAGGGTTTTTATATATCGAGATTTTCTAAATGTAAATTAAATATCATCATAAGGAGATTTCTATGAAGCTAAAGTATAAATTACCAATATATAACTTAATAATTTTGATTATCGGATTTGTACTTCTATGGGTAATGAGCTTCAGTAGAATACAAGCATATGTAATTGAGATTGAACATAAAAAGGCAATTGCTAGTATACATATTCAGTCGAAGGAAATAGAAACTCTTTTACTTAGTGGGAAGCATCAGCTTATAGAAATGAGTAAGCAGGATTATATACAAAGTATGGATTGGCAAAGGGTTAAACCAAAAGTAGAGAAACGTTTAATAGATAGTGTTTTTCAAAAAATTGGATTAGTATATCCAGACAAAACTTACTTTATAACAGGAACAGATGAGCTGGGAGACCTATCGGATCGAAAATATATAGATGAAGCACTTGCTACTGGTAATGTAGTAGTCTCACCACCTTTATTTTCAAGATCAGATAATATGTATCAGGTGGTAATAGCTGTTCCTATTGTTGAGGCAGAAGAATCGATAGGAATTCTAATTGGGGCAATTTTGGTGGAAGAAATTCAACAGTTAGTTTATAATCTTAAAATTGATGGAAATGGAGATGCTTTTCTTTGTAGCACAGCTGGAGAAGTATATATTAGGTCAGAAAAAATAGAAGCTGAAGAGCTTTGTCAACTACTTACAAAGAGGGAGCTTATAAATAAGGATGGCGGCTACCTTCATTATTCTGATAGCGAAGGTAATAACAAAATAGCTTTTTTCGCCAGCCTTGAAGAGGTGGGGTGGGGTATTGTAATATCAATAGATTCAATACACCTATATAAACCGATTATAGAATTGTTTACAAAGGCTGCAATTGCTTTTGCAGTAGTTTTGTTGATGTTAGTTATATCTATGGCAATGGGTATAGGAAGGTTTTTAAAACAAGTACAAAAGCTTATACAAGATATGAAAAAAGTTGAGGATGGCAATTACATACTACAGGTTGAAGTGGAAAATAATGACGAAGTTGGCGAAATTGGAGTTCAATTCAATAAAACTGTTGAAGCTATTTGCATTAGAGATGAGGAACTACAATCCCTAAATGAGGAGTTGGCAGCTAGCACTGAAGAGATTATTAACACCAATCAAAAATTAATGTGGGCACATGAAGAGATAGTTAATAACCTACAGAAGCAAAAGCTTATTAATCAATTGGGGGAAAACCTTTACACTGTCACAGACTTCCAAAATCTAATGGAAATGATATTGGTACATACACAAGAGATGGTGCAGGCTGATAGATCTGCGTTGTTTTTACACTATAAAGAGGAACGAGCATTTAAGGTTAAATCATATTTAAACTATACAGATGATGAAGTAGCAATGATGAACTTTAAATCAAATGAAGGTACATTTAAATGGATGATTGAAAATAAGACTGAATTATTCATTCCTGATGTTTATGACGATGAAAGATATATCGCAAGATTTCCAGAGGATGAAAAGTATAAAATGCTGCTTCAACTCCCAATATGTAATGAAGAAAATGATATCATAGGTGTTATCAGCTATAGAGCTGTAAATATTAACTTAGGCTATATACCATTTTTAAAGCAATTATCAAAAATGATATCTATTGCACTTCATAATAGTCAATTGCTTAATCAAATAGAAGAAACATATTTCGAGGTTATTGTTTCCCTTGTTAAGGGAATGGAGTTAAAGGATAGCTATATAAAGGGGCATAGTGAAAGAGTAATGAACTATAGTCTTATGATAGGTAAGAAAATTGGTTTATCTCATGAAAAAATGAATATATTAAGATATGGTAGTATACTGCATGATATAGGAAAGATGGGTATACCAGATGAAATATTACTAAAAAAAGAGAATTTAACTAATGAAGAATTTAAACTAATTCAAGAACATCCTCAAATAGGTGAGAAATTATTAATGGGGCTTAAATTTTTACGGGAGTCTTTATCTATTATTCGAAATCATCATGAACGCTTTGATGGAACCGGATATCCAGATGGATTAATAGGAAAAGATATTCCTCAGCTTACAAGAATAGTAACAATTGCAGATGCCTTTGATGCTATGACAACAATAAGATCATATCGTGGAGCGATGAAAACATCAGATGCCTTAGAGGAATTAAGAAGAAATAGTGGAACGCAGTTCGATTCTGATTTAGTTGATTTATTTATAAAGGCTATGGAAAATAAAAAGAATAGAACATTCAAGTAGACAGAGGACTCAGTATATTATATATTTAGTAAAAGGATATTAATAAAGCTACTAAGTAATGATATTAATAAGAATTATATATTTATAAATAGGAGGGAAATATGAATGTTAGAGAAAAAGGTAGTTATTCAAAATGAGATTGGTCTTCATGCAAGACCAGCGAGCTTGGTGGTGAAGGAAGCCACAGGCTTTAAATCTGACATTTATTTTGTAAAGGATGGAAATGTATTTAACTGTAAAAGTATTATGAATGTCCTCAGCATGGGAGCTCTAAAGGGAGATGAACTTATTTTAAGAGTAGAAGGACCAGACGAAGAAAGGGCCTTAAATGTAATGATCAAGCTAATAGAAAAGGAACTAAAAGAAAAGGATTAGAATATAATAAAATATTCATATTAAATTTATGCCAAATTTATATTTGGTATTTTTTTTATATTATTAATGGTTATTCAGAACAAATGAGGTTAAAATACTAATGAATTACTAAAGGCAACAAAAACGTGAATAAATTTTAATGAAATTTAATATTTTTACATTTAACTGTTTACATATACAAAAAAATACTGTATAATCAATATTAAAATTTAAATAAGTAGAATATATTTCGCTATAATGCGAACAAAAATTAATGCCAAGTAAATAATGTTCACTTTAAATGAAAAGGAGGTATTTATATGAAAAAAAATTTAGAAGAATTAATGTCACAATCAATACTTTATTTCTTACCACCATGGACCCACGACAAAGAAATATTAACTAAATTATTACTGGCCCATCCATCAATAAAATTTGTTTCACTTGTTGGTGTAGATCTCGGTGGTAATAGTACAGATGAAAAAATACCCATATCTTTATTTCTAGAAGATATTGACGGCTTTCTTAAAGTAGGAGTTCAAACAGATGGCTCCAGTGTTGTTCTGCATGAGATAGCAACTCTTAATAACGCAAGGGTAGATATTATTCCAGATATAAATGTTAACTGGTTTATAGATTATAACTATGAATACTTAGATGACGAAACAGGTCTTCCTATTGGAACACTAAGGATTCCTTCATTTTTAGAG
This sequence comes from Alkaliphilus peptidifermentans DSM 18978, assembly GCF_900101495.1. Classification (GTDB taxonomy): domain Bacteria; phylum Bacillota; class Clostridia; order Peptostreptococcales; family Natronincolaceae; genus Alkaliphilus_C; species Alkaliphilus_C peptidifermentans. The sequence continues at coordinate 43,813 of NZ_FMUS01000012.1, read as the reverse complement.
CATAATAATAATTTAGTTGACTCACGTGCAGTACTTAAGCGAACAGTGGATTACTTTAGTGATCAATTAACGGAATTATTCAATAAATATCCTCATGTATTGAATGAATTTGATATAAAATCTATAGATGAAATAGACGAAATATCATTAACTACTGCTACCGAGCTTGAATTTTGGGTTAAAACCCCAGAAGACTTGGCTGATGAAGAAAAACTATCAACTTCTCAAATGCTGAAGGAGCAATATTGGAAACGAACTAAGGGTTCGGTTAGAACAGCCTTGGAGGAAGCAATGCTACTTCTTGAAGCCTATGGATTTGAGCCTGAAATGGGACACAAGGAAGTTGGTGGAGTTACAGCTAAAATTGCTGGTACTGGAAAATTAAATCATGTAATGGAGCAGCTGGAGATAGACTGGAAGTATAGTACAGCCTTACAGTGTGCTGATAATGAATTGTTTATTAGAGAATTCATTGAAGAAACATTTGAAAGATATGGCCTTGAGGTAACCTTTAGAGCGAAGCCGATTGAAGGAGTGGCTGGAAGTGGTAAACATACTCATATGGGGGCAAGTATAAAGCTTAAGAATGGAAAAATAAAGAATTTATTTTCTCCTAAATCAATGACTGAAGAATATGTTAGCACTATTGGTTGGGGGGCATTAATGGGTCTATTGAAGAATTATGAGGTTATAAATCCATTCGTAACCGCAACTAACGATGCATTGAATAGATTAAAACCAGGCTTCGAGGCACCTATTTGTATAGTGGGATCAGTTGGTCATTCACCTGATTTTCCATCTAGGAATAGAACAGTTTTAGTTGGACTAGTAAGAGACTTAAATAATTCATTATCTACAAGATATGAACTAAGGGCACCCAACCCATACTCAAATACCTATCTATATGTAAGCGCATCATATTTGGGAATGCTGGATGGTATTAAATTTGCAGTCACCAGCAAGCTAACAAATAAAGAGCTAGATATTGAATTCTCTAAAGCAGCTGGTGAAGAAAAGCTATATTTAGAAAAAGAACGATGCTATCGCAGCGAAAAAGATGTATTTGAAGATTATACAGAGGAAGAAAGAAATATATCTTTTGGAAAGCCACCTGCAACTGTATGGGAAAATTTAATGGGCTTTAAAAATAATTCTGAAAAAATTGAAGTGCTTTTTGATGGATCGGTTTTTAATGAAGCCATCATACACTCCTATAGAGCAGCTACAATAGATCAATGGATTACAGAATTGGTTGGTAGAATTATTCCAAATAATATGGCTATTGTAAGACATTGTAAAAAGCTAAAAGATATTGATAATGTTACAGATTTAGATGTAGTCAATTGGGAAAGAATCAATGCTTTAAGAAACACGTTAATGAAGGATAGTTTGACTAGCAAATCACTATTTACTAGAATAAGAGAGGCTATAGAAGAAGGGAATTATGATATAGCATCCAATTTACAAGTAGAAATGGCAGAGAAAATTTCACAATTGAAGACTGCATACATTATATATAGAAGGAATTTATTAATAGAAGTTAATGGATTTTACAACTAAGAATTCAACAGCATAAATACTAATTTTTAAACCCAGCTCATGACTTTATATCATGACAAAGCTGGGTTTTATATTGTCATAATATAACATAGTACCACTTAAATTTAAATATTAATCATAGCATAGTAAAAAAATATAACAAAAATAAAAAGAAGAAAAAGGAAATTATAATCAATAATCGAATATTGTAATATTAGTGTATAGTTTTAGATCACTTTTAATGGGTATCTATATGATTATTAAGAAAATAAAGGAGTGAATGGGATGAATCTAAAAAGAATGGAAGAAAAAGTTGAGGCCGTTAAAAAGATGTTAGATCCTGATAGAGCCAAGAGAGAGAAGGCAAAAGAAAGAAAAAAAGGCATAGCAAAAGGGCTAGCCCTTGGAACCTTTATTGGGGGCCTTGTAGGTGTGTTTTATGCTCCTGATAAAGGTGAAAACACTAGGAAAAAGGCTAAAGAAGAACTAGAGAAGGCTAAAGAGATTTTAGAAAACAATATAATAGAGGGTAAAGAAAAGCTGGGGGATTTTGTTGAAGATAAGAAGGAGGTATTCAATGAAAAAATGATCCTGGTGAAGGAAAAGGTAAATGCAAAGGCTGATGTTGCAGTTGCTGAAGATGTTCTGGAAGAAGAAGAAGAGGCAGATAAGAAGTAATCTAAAGGAGTAAACAAATGAAAATTTAATGGAGGTTTTAAAAAATGTATATTGATATGGGTATATTAGTGGCTATAATTCTAACTCCTCTAGCAATCATCTTATTTGGGTTAATTTTGATGGTAATATTAAAGTTAAATGATGTACTTAAACAGGTTAAGGATCAGCTTTCAAGGAATGAAAAGAATATAGATGATTCATTAAGGAGTTTACCTAAAGTTTTACATAACTTAGAAGAGATTACCTATATGGCAAATGAAGAAATGAAGCATGTTCATGGAGCTATAAAGAATATCGAGGAAACAGTAGGATATGCTGCAGCAACTGCTCAAATGGTTTCTGAGGATATTGTTGAACCCATTGGAGATGTCTTACAGCTGTTAAGCATTTTAAGAGGGATATTTGTTAAGGAAAAGAAAAAAGGATTGTTTAAATAATCAAAAGGATATTATTCCTATTAATGGAGTAATATCCTTTTGATTTTGTAAAGGGACTTTGAAGGGTCTTTTTTTTTTGATCATTTATGAATAAATATAAAAACTATTGTATTTTTTATCAAAGTAGTGTATTATATTTAAAAACGTATAAATATACATTAAATAAAATAAATATACATTATATAAAGGGGGAGAAATATATGGTTAAAGTTGGTATATTAGGAGCGACAGGATATGCAGGAGCCGAGCTAACACGACTATTGACAGGTCATTCCGCGGTTCAAATAAAATTTTTGGATTCTAGAAGCTACAATGGAAAAAAATACAGTTCAGTTTATCCTAACCTTTATAATGAGATTGATATGCATTGTAATACAGCTGACCTTAATAACTTAAGCTGGATAGATGAAATCGACATCCTATTTTGTGCATTACCCCACGGCTTAAGTCAAAAGGCGGTAAAAATAGCCTCTTCAGAAGGTAAAAGGGTCATAGACCTATCGGCAGATTTTCGAATATCAAATAAAGGTGTATATGAACAATGGTATGGAGTTAAACATGAAGCAGAAGAAGAACTAAAGAAATCAGTATATGGATTATGTGAAGTCCATCGAGAAGATATTAAAATGGGGCAAATTATAGCAAATCCAGGGTGTTACCCCACCAGTATTTTATTGCCGCTATATCCCTTACTTAAAGAAGATGCCACAAGTCTACAGAATATAATAATTGATTCGAAATCGGGAGTTTCTGGAGCTGGGAGAAATCCATCGGATTCTATACTATTTTCCCAATGTAATGAAAATGTAAAAGCATATAGTATAGCAAGTCACAGGCATATACCGGAGATAGAGGAACAATTGTCATTAATGGTGGAAAAAGAAGTTATTATACAATTTACGCCCCACCTTATACCTATGACTAGAGGCATTTTAAGTACAATATATCTTGAAAATTCAAAAGATCTTAAATCTAAAGATATTGAGGAAATATTTAATATTAACTATAAGAATGAGAGATTTATTCGATTATTGACGGAAGGTGATTTGCCACAAACTAAGGCAGTAACCGGAACAAACTACTGTGACATTGCCGTGAAAATTGATGATCGTACAGGTAGAATAATAATAATTTCTGCTATAGATAACCTTATAAAGGGTGCAGCAGGGCAAGCAGTACAAAACATGAACATAATTCTAGGATTTGATGAGGGTATGGGACTTAATCAGATGTCCCAGTGGCCATAAATATAGAGGAGGGAATCATATGAAAATTTTCGAAATTTACGATGGAGACGTAACTTCACCAAAAGGATTTTTAGCCAGTGGTATACATGCAGGGCTAAAAAAATCTAGAAAAGATATTGCAATAATTACTAGTGAGGTAATGGGTGTAGGGGCTGCTGTTTTTACCACAAATAAGGCTTGTGCTGCTCCAATTATAGTCTCAAAGACCAATATTGAATCAGGAAAACTGCAGGGAATAGTAGTAAATAGCGGAAATGCCAATGCCTGTACAGGTATTAAGGGTTTAGAAGACTCTCATAAAATGCTGAAAATGGCATCGGAAAGTCTAAATATCCCTAAGGAAAATTTACTGGTTGCTTCTACAGGAGTCATTGGGGTGCCCCTTCCTATAGATATAGTATTAAAGGGGATAAAAACTGCATCTCAGAAACTTTCCTATGAAGGTGGAAGGGCGGCTACGGAAGCAATAATGACAACGGATATAGCCATAAAAAATATTGCGGTATCGGTGAACATTAATGAAAAAAAAGTTGTTATAGGTGGAATTGCAAAGGGTTCGGGAATGATACACCCTAATATGGCAACAATGCTGGCCTTCATAACAACAGACATAAATATAGATGGTGAATTTTTAAATGATGCTTTAAAAATCATAAATCAGCAAACCTATAACATGATAACAGTGGATGGAGACACAAGTACTAATGATATGGTGGCGGTAATAGCAAATGGTTTAGCAGAAAATGCAGTAATGAATTGGCAGCATCCTGAAGTAAATAAATTTTTAGAAGCCTTCTACTATGTTAATGAGTATTTAGCTAAGTCAATAGTGAGAGATGGGGAAGGTGCCACAAAATTCATAGAGGTTGAAGCAATAAACTGTAACTCTATTGAAGATGCGAGACAGACTATAAAAAGTATATTAACCTCTAATCTTGTAAAAACTGCCTTCTTTGGAGAGGATGGGAACTGGGGTCGAATATTGTGCAGTATTGGCTATGCAGGAGTAGATCTCACAATGGATAAGATAGCAATTACCCTTAAGAGCGATGGTGGAACAATAAAGATTGTTGAGGCAGGTCAAGGAACTAATTATTCTGAAGAAGACATGTCAGTCCTTTTGAAGCATCAAGATATAAAAGTAATTGTAGATTTTAATCAAGGAAAAGAAAGTGCTAAGGGTTGGGGCTGTGACTTATCATATGAGTATGTAAAAATAAACGGAGCCTACAGAACATAATATTGGAGGATAAAGGTATGGAAATAACACCACAGCAAAAAGCTCATGTTTTAGTAGAGAGTCTTGCATACATTAAAAGGTTTCATAATCAGATAGTGGTTATAAAATATGGCGGGCATGCAATGATTAATAATACATTAAAAAAAGCAGTTATAAAGGATATAGCACTTATGAAATATGTTGGTATGAATCCAGTTGTAGTACATGGAGGAGGACCAGAGATAACCGAAATTATGAAATCCCTTGGGAAAAAGCCAGAGTTCATTGATGGACTACGGGTAACTGATAAAGAAACTATGGAGCTTACTGAAATGGTCTTATGTGGTAAGATATCCAGCGAAATTGTATCATTGTTAAATCACAATGATGTTAAGGCACTTGGAATAAGTGGCAAGGATGGAAAAACAATTCAAGCAGCACAAAAATCTGAAAAACTGGGCTTGGTGGGAGAAATCACCCACATCAATACAGATTTAATTCACACCGTTATTAAAGAAGGATACGTACCAGTTATTTCACCTGTAGGTGTAGGCACTGATGCTGAAAGCTACAATATTAATGCAGATGAAGTAGCAGGTCAGCTGGCAGTTGCTTTAGGGGCAAAGAAGCTTGTACTAATTACCGATGTAGATGGAGTATTAATGGATGCAAAGAAGCCAGAAACTCTTATTTCTGAGATAAAAACAACAGAAGTTAGTAAATACATTAATGAAGGAATTATAAAGGATGGAATGATACCCAAGGTACAATGCTGCATGGGGGCTGTAACAAAGGGTGTAGAGAGATGTCATATCATTGATGGCAGAAAATATCACTCGATTTTACTTGAAATATTTACTGACGATGGTATAGGAACCATGATTACGACGTAGGGAGGTTGAAGAATGAATATAAATGAACTTATTACAAATGGTGAAAGCTATTTAATGAATACTTATAAAAGATTACCTGTAACATTCATAGAGGGAAAGGGCTGTTTATTGATTGATTCAGAGGGCAATGAATACCTAGATTTTTTAGGAGGAATTGCATGTAATAACCTAGGTCATTCACCAGCAGCTGTAGTGAAGGCTATAAAAGACCAAGCTGAAAAGCTTTTACATGTATCTAATTATTTTTGGATTGAGAGTCAGGTTGAATTAGGTAAAATTTTAGTCGAAAACTCCTTTGGGAATAAGGCTTTCTTCTGCAATTCTGGGGCAGAAGCCAATGAAGGAGCCATTAAACTAGCAAGAAAATATGCATTTAAAAAATATGGAGCCCACAAAAATGAAATAATTGCCATGAAGGGATCATTTCATGGCAGAACTCTAACAACTCTTACAGCCACTGATAATGAGAAATATAAGGAAGGGTATGGACCTCTTCCAAGTGGTATAAAATTTGTTGATTTTAATGATATTGAGGAGATAAAGAAGGTCGTTAGCCAAAATACATGTGGGATAATTATGGAGCCTATTCAAGGAGAAGGAGGCGTTACACCTGCCTCTATTGAATTTGTAAAGGCTGTTAAGGATATTTGCGTAGAGAATGATATATTATTGATATTTGATGAAATCCAATGTGGAATTGCTAGGACTGGAAAATTGTTTGCATATGAGCATTTTAATGTCGAGCCAGATATAATGACACTGGCTAAAGCTTTAGCTGGAGGAGTATCTATTGGAGCTATTGTAGCCACAGATGAAGCAGCTTTGGCATGGCAGCCTGGGGATCACGGCACCACCTTCGGTGGTAATCCATTAGCCTGTGCTGCCGGAGTTGCCAATATGAATGTAATTATAAAGGAGAAAATGTGGGAAAAAGCAGCAATTACAGGTGAGTACTTTGAGAAGAAATTACTAGAGCTTGTAGATAAATTTAAGTTTATTAAGAAGGTAAAGGGAAAGGGACTGATGCTTGGGCTGGAATTAGAAATCGAAGGTGGAAGCTTTGTTCAAAAAGCTTTTAATCAGCGGATAATAATTAATTGTACAGCGGGAAATGTTTTGAGATTTGTGCCTCCCTTAATAATTGAAGAAAAAGAAATCGATCAGCTGTGTGAAGTGCTTCATGGAATTTTTATGGAAACGGAGGGCTACTAATGAAGGCATATCTATTATTGGAAGATGGATGTATATTCGAAGGGGAAGCTTTTGGAGGTGTGAATCAACAAATAGGAGAGGTTGTTTTTAATACCTCCATGACTGGATATCAAGAGATATTTACCGACTATTCATATCAGGGTCAAATATTGGTAATGACATATCCTATGATTGGTAACTACGGACTCAACTATGATGATGTAGAGTCTCAGAAACCCGTAATCAAAGGATTAGTAGTCAGAGAAGCTTGTACTACTCCCAGCAACTGGAAGAGTGAAATGGGATTGGATTATTATATGAAACAAAATAATATTATGGGGATAGAAGGCGTTGATACACGAATGCTGGTTAAGCATCTAAGGGATCATGGTACTAAGAGAGGTATTATTACAACATCCCTTGAGAATAAAAAGGATTTATTGAATAACCTATTAGAAAGTAATGTAGTTGAAAAAAGCTATACTCCAGAGGTATCTACTAAAAATCCATATATTATACCAGGGAATGGACCCAAAATTGCCCTAATGGATTTTGGAGTAAAGCTAAACATTATTCGTGTTTTACAATCCTATGGATGTCAAATTACAGTGCTTCCGTATAATACAAGTGTTGAAGATATTTTAAAGATAAGGGCTGATGGGCTTTTCTTATCCAACGGTCCAGGCAATCCAGAAGGATTGATATCCGTTGCCCAAAATATTCAAAAACTAGTAAATGAGTTACCCATATTTGGTATATGTATGGGACATCAGCTATTGGGAATGTCAGCAGGAGCTAAAACCTTTAAGCTGCCTTTTGGACATAGGGGAGCCAACCATCCTGTAAAGGATTTAATTAATAATAGAGTTTATATTACATCTCAAAATCACGGCTATGCAATAGATGAAGATACCTTAAATAAAAATCTATATAATGTTACCCATCGTAACCTTAACGATGGTACAGTTGAAGGAATAAAGCATAAATATCTACCAGTGTTTAGTGTGCAGTACCATCCAGAGGCATCTCCAGGACCTATGGATTCAAAATATCTATTTGATCAATTTTTAAACAATGTAAAGGGAGATAAACAGGCAGTTTAGGAGGAATGACAATGCCAAAGGATAGTAAAATAAGTAAAGTACTTGTCATTGGTTCGGGACCTATAGTAATTGGTCAGGCAGCAGAGTTCGATTATTCAGGAACTCAGGCATGTAAATCCATTAAAGAGGAAGGAATAGAAGTTGTCCTTGTAAATAGTAATCCTGCCACCATAATGACAGATGAAAACATCGCAGATAGAGTGTATATCGAACCACTGAATGCTAAGGCATTAGAAAAGATTATTCAGATTGAAAAACCCGATGGAATACTACCTACCCTTGGTGGCCAGACGGGGCTTAATCTTGCAGTGGAGCTATATGAAAAGGGAATATTAGATAAGTATAATGTTAAGCTTTTAGGCACATCGGTTGATACAATTAAAAAGGCAGAAGATAGGCTATTATTTAAGCAAACTATGGAGGAAATCCATCAGCCAATTCCTGCCAGTACTATTGTAGAAACTTTAGAGGAGGCTCAATCCTTTGCAAAATCTGTAGGGTTCCCATTGATAATAAGACCAGCATACACCCTCGGGGGTACAGGGGGAGGAATTGCTAATAATGAAGATGAATTTATGGATATAACAGCTAGAGGCCTACGACTTAGTCGAATTGGTCAGGTTTTGATAGAACAAAGTGTTGCCAACTGGAAGGAAATAGAATATGAAGTCATGAGGGATAAAAATGATAATTGCATTATTATTTGCAACATGGAAAATTTCGACCCTGTAGGGGTTCATACCGGTGATAGCATCGTTGTAGCTCCTTCTCAAACCCTTAGAGATACAGAATATCAGATGCTACGTAGTGCATCTATTGATATTATTAGAGAACTAAAGGTTGAGGGTGGTTGTAATATACAATTTGCTTTAAGTCCAAACAGCTTAGATTATGTGGTGATTGAAGTGAATCCTAGAGTTAGTCGTTCCAGTGCTTTAGCCTCAAAGGCAACAGGATATGCTATAGCAAAAATTGCAGCAAAAATTGCAATAGGGCTAGCTCTTGACGAAATTAAAAATCCTGTAACTGGAAAAACTACAGCTTGCTTTGAACCCGCTTTGGACTATGTAGTGGTGAAAATACCCCAGTGGCCCTTTGACAAGTTTAATACTGGTGATAGAAAGCTGGGTACCCAAATGAAGGCAACTGGAGAGGTTATGGCAATTGAAAGAAATTTTGAGGCAGCTTTACTAAAAGCAATTAGAAGTTTGGAGGGCAAGCAAAGGGACATATTATCAAATCCACTAACTAGGTTAAATGATGAAGAAGTTATGGAGAAGCTTAGCTTCCCCAATGATCAGAGGATTTTTGCCATATTTGAAGCCCTACGTAGAGGGAATACTCCTAAAGAACTTCATAAAATAACCTCAATCGACCTCTGGTTTTTGTCGAAAATCTATAACATTGTACTAAAAGAGCAGGAGATTTTGTCTCGTAAATTAAATCAAGAAACCTTAAAAGAATATAAAAAATTAGGATTTTCTGATGGTCACATTGGAAAGCTGATTGGAAAAAGTAACGAGGAAATTAGATCTTTGCGACAGAGTATGAATATCAATCCAGTGTATAAGCTAGTTGATACATGTGCCGGTGAGTTTGAGTCAACAACTCCATATTTCTATTCCAGTTATGAAACAGATAACGAAGTGGACCTATCTCCTAAGAGGAAGGTGATAATATTAGGCTCAGGACCCATCCGGATTGGTCAAGGTATTGAGTTTGATTATTGCTGTGTTCATGGGGCATGGGCTTTAAAAAAATTAGGGATAGAAACACTTATAATTAATAATAATCCAGAAACTGTAAGTACAGACTTCGATACTTCCGATAAGCTTTATTTTGAACCTTTAACTTCAGAAGATGTATTAAATATAGCTGAAATGGAGGATGTAGAGGGTGTAATTGTTCAGTACGGAGGACAGACAGCAATTAATCTAACAGGAGCCCTCCATAGAGCAGGCATAAAAATATTAGGAACTTCTCCAGATTCAATTGATATTGCAGAGGACAGAAAAAGATTCTCAAATTTGCTTTCGGAATTGGATATACCACAAACTAAAGGAGTGGGTGCAGTTAATATGTTGGAAGTGAATGAAGCTGCAGATACTTTAGGATTCCCGTTGGTGGTTAGGCCCTCCTATGTAATTGGAGGTCAATCAATGGAAATTGTTTGGAGTAAAGATGAACTAATACACTATGCAAAGGAATTATGGGAAGAGAACAATGAATATCCTATCCTCATAGATCAATATGTTCAGGGCAAGGAAGTGGAGATTGATGGTATTAGTGATGGTGAAGATGTATTTATACCTGCGGTAATGGAACATATTGAACGGGCGGGGGTACATTCGGGCGACAGTATGAGTGTATATCCAGTACAAAATGTTAATGAGAAGGTTATGAAGGATATTATAGACTATACTTTAAAAATATCAAAGGCTTTAAAGGTTAAAGGTTTAATAAATATACAGTATGTGGTCAAAGATAATGCTGTAATGGTGCTAGAAGCAAATCCTAGAGCATCTCGTACAGTACCAATAGTTTCTAAGGTTACGAAGGTGCCAATGATTTCGCTGGCAACCGCCATTATGACTGGAAGAACTTTGAAGGAATTAGGATACTCAACAGGAGTAGCCCAACCTCCAGCATATGTAATAGTAAAAGCTCCAGTGTTTTGTTTGGAGAAACTGACAGATGTAGATATTTCTCTTAGTCCTGAAATGAAGTCTACTGGAGAAGTTATGGGAGTTGGAGATACCTATGAAGAAGCTATGCTAAAGGCATTTGAAGGAGTCGGGTTGAATATTCCTAAAAAAGGAGAGGTGTTCTTTTCCATTGCATCTCGAGATAAACAGGAATCTATAGGCATTGCTGAAAAAATAATTCAACTAGGATTCGAAATAATTGCAACAAAAGAAACCGGCATATTTATGGAGGAGCAGGGAATTACAGTTAAAAGAACAATCAACTCTATAGATGAAGCTTTAGAGTCTATGAGATCAAAGGAAATAGTTATGATGATTAATACTCCTACTAAAGGTAAAACCGTTGAAAGATTTGGGTTTCAGCTTAGAAGGAGCTCTATCGATTATCAAATACCTTGCTTCACTTCACTAGATACAGCGGTCAAATTTATTGAAACAATTAGCTTTTCAAAGAAATATAAGTATCAAGTCAAGAGAATTTACTAAAAGAATAGATTGTTTATTTATCTACCCCTTAGATATTCGGTTTATAAAAATCTAAGGGGTTAAACAATTTTAATGTAGTTAAACCTTGTTTTCAAACATTTGATTTGCGTTGTTGGAGTAAATATATTTCCCAGGAAAGGAGATATTCTATCTTATTAAATAACAAAATATTAAATATTATTTAAAACAAATATTAGATTTTAAAAAAGGATTAAATAATTTTATATAGAATACTTTGTTATACGAAAATCTTGCCATTAAGGAGGCATCATAGTTGAGAAATAATAATAGATTTTTATGCTTTTTATTGATAATTTTAATTTTCTCCACAGTAATAACGGTTTTTGCTGAAGAGGAAGCACTTCGTTTCAATGATGTTTCTAACAATCATTGGGCATATGAGGATGTACATGAGCTTAGGCGATTAGATATAACTGAAGGCATTGGAAATAATGAATTTGGTATAGGGAAACCAATAAAAAGAAATGAATTTGTAACCTTCCTTATTAAGTTAATGGGCTTAGAAACCCATGTGCCTGAGGAGGGTAGCTTTGATGATAACATGAATATTAATGCATGGTACTTTGGGCCAATTGAAACAGCCCTACAGCATAGCATTATACATAATGACGATGCTAACTTCAGACCAGAAGATCCAATAACTAGAGAAGAAATGGCTATTATGATTGTTCGAGCACTAGGGTATGATAGCCTAGCAAAACAACTAAATGCTTACGAAAGACCATTTTTAGATGTAGATGATAATCATGGTTATATAGCTATTGCTAAGGAATTAGGGATAGTTGGTGGTGTCGGTAACAATTTATTTGATCCAAAGGCAACAGCGTTACGGGAGCATGCTGCCGCCATGATGATGCGTATGTATAGAAAGCTAAATCAACCAATAACTGAACTGCACGGATTTTACGCCATACAGTCCTATTCACAAAGGTATATGATTGAAGATCTAAACTCAGTCAGCTTTGGTTGGAGTAGATTTGAATATGATGATGTAGCTAATAATATTATTTTAAATACAACAAGAAAGAATAATAATGTCTTTGCATTTCCTGAAGGTTATGAAGAATTAGTAAATTATTCAAAGGAAAAGGAAACTTCTACACAGCTGATGATTTTTGCAGATAATAGTACTATTATTGTAGAGGATGCTAAAATAGGATTTATTGAATATATGCTAAAGGATGCAGAAACCCGTAGTCAGGCTATAGAAATGATTTTAGAAGTTATTCAGCCTATTGAATATCTAGGAAATAGCATATACTTCGATGGCATTGTGATTGATTTTGAAGAGATGAGGCGAGAAGAATTAAGTCAAAGCTTCAATTTGTTTTTACAGGAATTAAGAAAAGAGCTTAACCAGTATAACCAAAAGCTATACGTTGCTTTGCATCCTAAAAGAAAGCCTGGAGAACCATACTTTGACGGTTATGATTATCGGACCATAGGAAAAATAGCCGATAAAATAATTCTAATGGCACATGATTATAACGCTACAAAGCTAACCTATGAAGAAATGGATAGGGGATATACGACAACACCCCTAACACCTATCCTTGATATATACTATGCTTTGAAGGAAATTACAGATAAAGAAACAGGTGTAGAGGACATAAATAAAATATATATACAATTATCATTTGATTCGGTACAATGGAAATTGAAGGATGGAAAGGTTATTAATGAGTATGCATATAGACCCACCTATGAAATGATACAGAAAAGGCTCTTAGATGATGTTAATATCAAGTATTCCTATACACTTGAAAGCCCATATGTAGAATTTTTTAATGATGTAGATGAAACTACTAATATTGTTTGGTATGAAGACTCAAGAAGCATAACTGCAAAAATTAAAATTGCAAAGCTTTTCGGTATTCAAGGATTATCCTTTTGGAGACTTGGAAATATTCCTGATTACTCTGAACCTGAGGATAAAAACATATATTTGGACGTATGGAATACAGTACTAGAGAGAATAAAATAACAGGAGTATATATGAATAATTGAGATTGCTAACGATAGATAAAATAGATTCAACACACGTGGAAATCCAGCCTACACAACGTATTTAATACGTAAGGGTGCTGGATTTTAAGCAATGATATGAAAACAGTACCTTAGTACCCGGTGTTAAATAATAGGGGGATAGAATTTAATGCAATGGAATCTTCTTCAAAATAAAGATGAAAGTATATATAGAAAAATGATAACCTTTTTTCTTATTGTACCCTTTGCCATGATACTAAGCATGAAAAACTACAATATGTATTATTTTGTTATCGAGCTTCTTTCCATAGTAATTTGTTTGATGATTTTCTTAACAGTTATTAATTCGTATAGTAAATCAACAGAAGATCACGTTGCTTTTTTAGGAATTACCACTGCTTCTATAATAGGATTTCAGATATTAAATATAATTACCCATGAAGGACTAAATATTTTTACAAGTGAAATTCAAATCCACTCTAGTTATTTACTTATAATAAAAAGAGCTTTATATGCTATCGGTCTTTTGTCAATGCTGGCAATATTAAATAATAAACGAAGATATCATTTCATTACAGTTATCTATAGTATTGCTTTTTTTCTGTTTGCTACCCTAATATTTGACCCAAGGATAATCAATATAGTCATTGAAAATACTTATTTTATTGGTGGAACATCTTTGATAATTATAGCATTACTAGTAATCAGTATTATGTTATTATTCAAGTCAAAAAAGCTCCACAAAGAATATTTTTATACATATATTGGAATGGCCTTGTACGCTGCTATTTTTTCAGAAGTATTTTATTTATTGTCCAATAATGCATCAAATGGTTATGATATACTAGCTCACTTATTACAGCTTGCTTCAATATATTTAATCTATAATGCAGTTATTAATACTAGCTTTAACAAATCCTTCATAGAAACCAATAAGGAATTAATCGATAAATTAAGTCAGACAAACGATGAGTTGGAAAAAGAGGTGTTTATAAGAAAACAATCGGAAAATAATTTAAAAAATAGTAAAAATAAATACCAAAAATTAATAGCATTATTACCTGATGCAGTTTTTATTCATGATGCTAATAAATTTTTCTATACAAATCCCAAAGGAGCTGACCTATTAGGATTAAAAAACCCCGACGAAATTATTGATAAGAATATATATGATTTTATTGATGATGGTTTTCATCAAAGCTTTAAAGCTAATATAGAGGAGGTTTCAGTTAGCAATTCAATCACTTCTCGAGGTGAACAGAGATTAATTAGAACAGATAAACAATTTGTTGATATTGAGATAGCAGCTATGTCTGTATTTGAACTAGATGAAGGACTAATTTTGAGCGTTGTCAGGGATATTAGTGAACGGAAAAGGACTAAAAATTTGGAGAAGCAAATAGAAAATGCAATTGAACATGATAAAATAAAAACTGAATTTTTTGCAAATTTATCCCATGAAATGAAAACTCCGATAAATTTAATTTATAGCACAATACAATTATTAGAGTTAGATGATAACATGAGTACACCTAATAATAAATTAAATAAAAAGCTTAAAATATTAAAACAAAACTGTAATAGAATAACTAGATTAGTTGATAATCTTATTGATATAACAAAAATTGATGCTGATTATTTTCAACTGGAGCTGCATAACATTGATATTATAGCAATTATACGCAATATAACACTTTCGGTAGCAGAGCATGTAAAAAATAAGTCCATCAATATAAGATTTCAATCGGAGGTAGAACAAAGAATTATGACCATTGATCCTAATGCAATTGAAAGAATTATATTAAATCTATTATCCAACGCTGTTAAATTTACAGAACCTGGAGATGAAATATGCGTTTTTGTTAATGATAATGGTAAAAATCTTCAAATTGTAGTGAAGGACACTGGAATCGGGATTCCTAAGGATAAGCTAGATGTAATTTTTGATCGTTTTACTCAAATTGACAAATCCTTGACTAGAAATCATGAAGGAAGTGGTATTGGATTGTCTATTGTTAAGTCTTTGATTGAATTACATGAAGGAACCATAAGGGTTGATAGTGTATTAGATAAAGGAACTGAATTTATAGTTGAGCTGCCGATAAAATGCAGAACAGATAAAAGCATTATTATAGAAGAGTATAATTTTGATAGAAGTATTGATAAGGTAAAGGTGGAGTTTTCAGATATATATTCATTAGGAGCATAGCAATAAAAGCATAGT
This sequence comes from Alkaliphilus peptidifermentans DSM 18978, assembly GCF_900101495.1. Lineage (GTDB taxonomy): Bacteria > Bacillota > Clostridia > Peptostreptococcales > Natronincolaceae > Alkaliphilus_C > Alkaliphilus_C peptidifermentans. The sequence goes on along the minus strand of NZ_FMUS01000012.1, from coordinate 28,084 downwards.
TGAATATGGTTAATGGGAGGGTTTAATGTGAAAACGTTCAAAATCGTTGTTTTAATAGCATTACTCCTCATTATTATGGGATGTAGAAATACAGCCCCTACAGATATATCTATTACTGAATTTTCCCATTCAGAGCAAAATTTCAAAATTATTTCTGCCTATGAAGGTCTATATTGTTATGTAGAAGAAGCTAAAAAACTATCGAACCCTAATCCTAAATCATTACAAAAACTCTATAGTGAAATTTTTATAAATAGAGTTTTTGACTTTGGTGTCCCAACTATAAAATATCATCATAATGTAATTTATAACATTGCAGAACTAGAAAAGCAGTTGCATGAATTAGAAAACTATAATGTGGAGGATATACTACAATCGACTTTGATTAAATCAGCAGAAATACTACCAGGACCGGATATAAATATTTTTGTAATGCCTCATAATAGATATATAACTAAGGCAAGTGGATATATTCATAATGGGGACATATATATTTATCCATCTACCAAATGGACAGAATCAGCAATTCAAGCAATAATAGCCCATGAGTATAATCACATAGTTGCAATGGAGAATAGGCATCCCCCAAATGATCTCTTGGGATTCTTAGTATTTGAGGGAAAAGCAGAAGCCTTTGCCAAATTATCGATTGGATATAAGATATCGGGAAGTATTTGTATAGAGCAAGAGAAGGAAATGTGGGAAATAATAGAAGATTATTTGTGTCAAAACACAACTACTATATGTGATAAACTATCCTCATTAGATGAAATGCTACCAAATTGTAGATACATTATAGGGTATAATATTGTAAATAGCTTTATTCAAAGACATCCTCATTTATCAATTGAAGAGTGGACCCATATGGATGAGCATGAAATATTTGTTGAGAGCGGTTATGTAGAGTATTTAAATAGGTAACATTGTTAATAATTAAATAACTAACTCAATAAAAAAAACACCTAAAGTGTTTTTTTTTATTGCTTCCATTTCAGAAAACGGTCTTCGATTCTAACAATGATTTGATACATAATAGCAGTAGCAGTAGCAAGTATTATCACACCAGCCATTACAATATCCAATCTAAAGACTTGCCCTCCATAAACAATCAAATAGCCTAATCCAGCCTTTGACACAAGGAATTCTCCTACAATTACCCCTACCCAAGTCATTCCAATGTTGATTTTCATTGTGTTAATCATGTTAGGAACGCTAGCAGGTAGTATAACCTTCTGTAATATTTGAAATTTTGTTGCTCCAAATGTTTGCAACATTTTAACCTTTTCCTGATCTACCTCTTTAAAACCACTATAGGTTGATAAAATGGTAACCACTAATGAAATTGCCAAGGCTGTAACAATAATACCCCTCATACCAGTTCCTGCCCAGATTATTATAATTGGACCTAAAGCAATTTTAGGAAGAGCATTTAATACTACTAAGTATGGATCAAATACCTTGGCGAAAAAATCTGACCACCAAAGCAAAATTGCAATAATAGTGCCTAAAATAGTACCTATGACGAAACCCATAATAGCCTCGAAAACAGAAATAGCAGTGTGCTTAAAAATTGATCCATCCTTTGCCAGATTAACAATCAATCGAAAAATTGATGAGGGCTTACTTATGAAAAAAGGATCTATCCATCTAAAACTGGCAGCTATTTCCCATAGTAGTAAAAACCCAACCAACAATCCAACTTGAGAGAGTCTTATCCTCAAACGTTGACGATATACAGAGTTTAAATAATTGATATGATTCTCAGAGAAATTGGAATTATTATCAATTTTTTTACTTAACATATACATCCAGCTCCTTCCAGATCTTATTGAAATAATATCTAAATTCTGGAGCTTCACGACATTTCAGGGGAGTAGCTATTCCATCAGCACATGTAAGTTGAATATCATAGATACTTTTAATGATGGCGGGACGATTTGAAAGAACAATTACTCTATCTGCCATTGATATAGCTTCTGCTATGTCATGGGTAACCATAATTGCTGTCTTTTTCTCCTGCTTAATTATATTTGTAATATCATCACTAACAACTAATCTACTTTGATAATCCAATGCAGAAAAAGGCTCATCCAATAATAATAAGTCGGGCTCTGTAGCAAGTGTTCTAATAAGAGCAACCCTTTGACGCATCCCACCAGAGAGTTGATATGGATAATGCATTTTAAAATCTCCTAATCCGTAAGTATCAAGAAGCTTTGATACCTTAGCAATACTTTCTTCATTTAATTTATCTTGAATTTCCAATCCAATTAATACATTAGCTAAAATATTTCTCCACTGGAACAAGTGGTCACTTTGGAACATGTAACCAACTTTTTTATTAGTTCCCTCAACCCTTTTACCATCTATAAATACTGTACCAGAAGTAGGCATAATTAATCCTGCAATAATTGATAAAATAGTAGATTTCCCACAACCACTGGGTCCTACTATCGCTACAATTTCACCCTTCTTCACATCAAAAGATAGTTTATCTATGGCTTTAGTCTCTCCTGAAAGAGTATGATAAATCATTGAAATTTCTTTAATATCAACGAATCTTTCCTCCTTCATAGGTGGCCTCCTTTCTTCATAAAAAACTTGGATATTAACTATATGGTATATACTATGGAAAGGTAAAGAAAAATGTGCATACTAACAAGCTCTATCGCTATCAGTTATGCTATTAAAGTAAATACTTCTACCTACCTGGAAAAAACACTTGACATCAAGGGACTACAAATGTAATATGGCAGTAGAGTACATTTGTAATACCATAATATATAATTTATGAAGGAGAAGGGACTAATGAATGAAAACATATCTAAAATATCAGATGCAGAATGGAAGGTAATGGAGGTTGTATGGAAAGAACACCCTGTTACTGCGGCAGAAATTATTGATGAACTGATAGTAAAAACAGATTGGAATAGAAAGACGATTCATACGTTAATTCGTAGACTTGTGCAAAAAAAAGTACTGGGGATTACAGAGGAAAATCCATATGTTTATTACCCATTAATTGAAGAAGAATTTTGTAAAAAAGAAGAGACAAAGTCATTTTTGGAAAAGGTATATAACGGATCGCTTCAATTATTAATGTCTAACTTTCTAAAAAATGAAAACCTATCAAAAGAGGAAATAAATCAGCTTAAAAAGATTCTGGATGAATGCCAGGATAGAGGTGACAAAAAGTGACCCTATTAAATGTATTTTATACAATTTTAAAAATGTCATTTTATGGATCAGTTGCTGCTATAGTAATTCTTATTGCAAAAAAAATATTTAAAAATAAAATCAATGCTAAATGGCATTATTTAATGTGGCTGATTTTGATAATTAGATTAATAATACCCTATTATCCTGAAAGCTCTATTAGTATTTATAATTTCTTTTCCAGTAATAATCATAAAACAGAAGAAATACAATCCCCTGTAATAAACAATATGAGTTTCAACTATATCAATTCTAATAATAGTCAATTTGAAGAGAAGCCCTCAGAGCAAAAAGACATAAGCACAGATTCTTCCTTGATAGACGATGAAAAACAAGATTTTGTAAATAAAAATGAATACACCTTCAATTTACAGCCAAATCAAAGCAGATATACTTTTTCTCAGTATACTTATGATTCTAATATAAGCAGATTTAAAGCACGTGATATTGCAGCAAAAATATGGCTATTGGGTGTATGTCTTGGGGCAGTATATATTCTTTGGCTGCAGGTATCCTATAGTATAAAAATAAAAAAACTGCCCCAATGCAAAGACAGAAGTATAATAGAAGTTTATGAAGGCTGTAAATCAAAAATGAAAGTCAAGAAAAAAATACCATTAGTAATGGACTCAAGGATTAAAACACCTTCATTAATGGGAATTATGCACCCTAAAATAATACTTTCACCAGATTATGTTCAGATATTGACAGAAGATGAATTAAAATTTGTTTTTATGCATGAGCTGGCCCATTACAAACGAAAGGATATAATAGTCCGATGGATTTTAATTATCCTTCAAATACTTCATTGGTTTAATCCACTGATATGGTTGGTCTTCAATATTATCCATCAGGACGCTGAAAAGGCCTGTGATGAACAGGTATTATCATATATTGAGCCTAACGAGTACATAAAATACGGAAATGCAATGCTAAAAATGCTTCATATATTTTCAGGAGATAACGGCATGTGCGGTGCTGTAGGAATGATAAATCGTAAAAAATTTATATTTGAAAGGGTGAAAAACATCGTGAACTTTAAAAAGAACTATCTTCTATGGTCTATACTTGGGATTGTCATATTTTCAAGTTTAGCTGTTTTTCTATTGACCAACGCAAAGCAAACACCGCAGGAGGTTATAAAAATTAAATATGAAGCTGAGGAAATTGGTAAAGATATTAAACTTGGAGGAATTAGTAAGATAAAGCCTTTATCAAATGAACAGCTACTTACATATGATATGGAAAAACGCCAATTTATGACTATTGATGATGAAGGAAATAAAAAGGATATTAATATTGAAGGCTTGCCCCAGGACTTTCCTGTACAGCTTTTCGCCATTGATGCTAATGATTACATATACTCATTTGTTTCAAATACAGAAGCAAAAATCTATGTTCATAATATAGAGGGCAGAAAAATAAGAGAATTTGATTTGGAGCTTAAGGATATAAACATATCAGAAGAGAATGGAATATTTCAGTGGGATATGAAGGCAGATTCAAAGGGAAACATATATTTATTAATACCACAAGCACAACAGGCAACCATTCAAGTAATTGATACGGAAGGTAAGCATATGAAAACCCTTAAATTAGATGGTTACGCTTTTATGGAACTTGATGAGGAAGATAATTTATATACCATAGTTTACAAAGATAAGGTTTATATTACAAAACAAAATCCTTTAAAGGATGAAATTTTTTGGGAATACCAAGATGATAAAAACCTTTCCTATATACATAATGCGGTTTATTCAAAACAGGATAAATCTATATATTTAGCAGAATTAAACAGTAGCAATATTTCAAAATTTGATCTGGAGAGTCAGGGTTTATACAAGATAATTAATATGGATTCTCTACTAAGTCAGAAGAATATATATGAATTCTTCCTTCGAGATTTTACTGTTAATAATGATGGCCATATCTACTTATATATTAACAATAGGAAGGATAGTATAAGCTCTTTATATAGAGTAAGTTCAAAAAAAATTCATATCGAAGACGGTATAAAGGAGCTAACAATTTCAGTAAGATATTTATCCTCCACATTGGAATATGCCATAAATAAATTTGAAAATGAACACCCTGATATTGTAATAAATATAGATAATCATAATGCTTTTTCATGGCTAACATCGGATATGACCTATGAAGAATCATTAAAGGCCTCTGAAGAAAGTGCTCGAAAAGCAAATGATTTTGTACAAAAAATAAATGCACAGATGTTAACTGGAAAGGGTCCGGATATTCTATTAATAGACAGTATTCCCTACAGGAGGTATGCAGACAAAAATTTACTACTAGACCTAAAGGCGCTTATGGAAGAGGATGACTCCTTTGATAAAAGTCATTATTATACAAACATATTTGATGCTTTAGAATATAAAGATAAACTGTATGTTATGCCATTAGGCTTCTCTTATCCGGCTTTATTAACAAACACAGGATTTTTAAAGGAGCAATCAGTAGAAGTCAATGATAAAGGCTGGTCATGGCAGGACTTTTTAGACATAGCCAATAAAGTAACAAAGGATTTAGATGGAGATGGTACAAATGACATCTATGGAATGCCCACCATCGTACCTGAAAACTTGTTTAAATATATATATGGTTCTTTAGATAAAAGCTTTGTTGACTATGAAACTGGAAAGGCTTATTTTGCATCAGAAGAATTTATTGATTTACTAAAAATGTGCAAAAACATGTCACAAGAGTCATTTGTGAATCCCGATACTTCGGAAGGTGATATTAATATGGGAGGAGTCGTTTTTCTTCCATCTTCTATAAATGATTTTTCCATATTTATCAATAATGGGCGAATGAATGCAGACGAAGTTAGTTTTTTTAGATATCCAACCTTAAACAGTACTACTCATAATTTTGCTTCAGGCGAAATGTATGGGATTAATAGCCAAACGGAACATAAAGAAGAAGCATGGGAGTTTATTAAATTTCTTATTTCAGAAGAGATTCAATGCTATCAAAAGAAATTTGATATACCGGTAAATAAAAAAGCAAGGGAAATCAAAATTCAAGATAGATTTGCAGATGTAGAGGATATGATTAATAAATATGGAATTCTTTATAGCTATCAGGTTACATCACCAGAGGAAATTAAAAATCAGTTGATTGATAATATGGAGAAATTGAATGGAATTTCGACTAAATTAAATCATACCAATATGAATGATATGCAGGTTGATCTCATTATAGATGAAGAAGTTAGAAGATTCTTTAATGGTCTGCAATCTCCTGAAGAAACGGCTGAAGCTATACAGAGAAAGGTGGAAATGTATTTTAAAGAATAAAAAAAGGGGCAGGCAACCAATGAAGATGAATTTAACCAGAAAATGGACATTATTTGTATTTTTGTTTCCAAGCTTATTAGGATTTCTATTGTTTTATATCATTCCCTTTTTTGAATGTGGAAGGTATTCCTTGATGGATCGTTCTATAGGAGGAAGCTTTGTAGGACTGGAAAATTACATAAACATATTATCCAATGAATTATTTCTTATGGCATTAGCCAATACGGCATGTTTTATCCTATTGGCTGTGCCCCTCACCATGTTTCTAGGATTGCTTCTTGCAATATTGTTAAATCAAAAAATACATGGCAGAAATATCTTCAGAGCTGTATTTATAGCTCCAATGGTTATTCCAACAGCATCAGTAGTGCTTATATGGGACATTCTCTTCCATAGTCAGGGGACATTAAATGCTTTGCTTATTTCACTGGGTTTTAATGTTGTAGATTGGTTAAATTCTGATAAAGCAAGAATAGTCATGGTTCTCCTTTACGCATGGAAGAATATCGGCTATTGTATGGTGATTTTTTTAGGAGGTCTTTTAAAAATACCTAAGGAATATTATGAAGCAGCAGAAATGGAGGGGGCTGGGTCTATAAGTAAACTTATTTACATTACACTGCCATATCTTGCTCCCGTATCTTTTTTTGTTATCGTTATATCCATAATAAATTCCTTTAAAATCTTTAGAGAAGTATATCTTCTGGCAGGCCCATATCCCCACGAAAGTATATATACAATGCAGCATTATATGAATAATGTATTTGTTTCACTGGATTATCAAAAATTGAGTGCAGCAGCTTATGTAGTAGCTGGAATCTTAGGGTTTTTAATATATGCTTTGCTGAGGTGGGAAAATCAGTACAGCAGCTTCAATATATAACAAGCTAAAAGGAGGTGTCTTATGCCCCTTATACTTAAAAAAGTACTGACTATTAAATATAAGAAAAAGGTTATTACTTACATACTTTTGGCTTCTATATCATTACTTTTTATATCTCCAATACTTGCTATTATAATAAACTCATTTATGGGGGTAGAAGAAATTACACATCACTATCCTGTTTTTGCTTCTTCACAGAGTATACAAGATAATAACCAGTTTATGACCATGAAGCTTATTCCAGATATGTTTACTCTTGAGCAATATAAAAATGTACTTTTGCGTCAATTTCTTTTCTTAAAAATGTTTTGGAATTCTGTAGGTATTATCGCAGCTATTATTGCTGGTCAGGTGATTATTGCATTAACAGCTGCCTATGCCTTTAGTAAAATATACTTTAAAGGAAGCAATAAAATCTTTTATATCTATATTATTGCAATGATGATGCCCTTTCAGGTCACACTTGTCCCTAATTATCTGATGGTGGACAGATTAGGTATTATGAATACATACAGGGCATTGATTTTGCCTGCCATTTTTGCGCCCTTTGGAGTGTTTCTAATGAAGCAGTTCATGAACTATATTCCCAAAGAATGCATTGAGGCTGCCCAGATTGATGGTGCAGGGTATTTTGAAATATTCTTTTACATAGTACTCCCCATGTTAAAGCCAGCAATTGCTTCCCTTATAATACTTCAATTTATAGACTATTGGAATATGGTGGAACAACCTTTATTGTTTATAGATGATGCTTTAAAAAGACCTTTATCCACCTATCTATCTATAATTGGAAAAAATGATTTCCACTATGCCTTCGCAGCGTCAACCATATATATGCTGCCGGCCTTATTCATATTCTTCTATTGGGAATGTTATCTTGTTGAGGGAATACAGCTGAATTCAGGGATAAAGCAATAAAGTTTATATGTGGAGGTTTATTATGAAGAATTATGAAGAAATAAATGATATGCAAAGAAAAAAAGTATTTGGAAAGGCTATTATTGTTTTCTTTAGTACCATGCTAATTATTACTTTTTTTTCAAAAACTATTCAAAACATGCTTCTTCCCATGGTAACCGTATCAAGACCTCATTCTGGCATATTAACATATGAAACAGCAGGTACCGGCACTATTGTTCCAAATGAAGTTCTCAGCATATATCCTGAATCAACGAAAAGAGTAAAGGAAATTAAGGTTGAAGCAGGGGATAAGGTAGAAAAGGGAGAAATTATTGCAGTTCTTTACAGTCAGGCTTCAGATAATAAGCTGTTTGAAGAGGAAATATACTTAAAGAAATTAGAAGCAAATTTAGAAAAACTACTTTCGGAAACAAAAAGTACTCAGGTGGAAATTCTGGAGCTGGAAGCAGAAAAGGCTTTAGAAAGAGTGAATAAACTTCAGGATGATTTAGATAAAAAGCTTAAATTATTAGAGGCAGGGGCCGAAACAGGTGAAAATGTTAAAGAAGCCCAGTATAATTTTGAAATAGCCCAAAAAGACTACCAGCAAAAAAAGACCCAGCTTGAAATAGAAAAAAATAGCCAGCAAGTATCTCAAGAAGGAAGGATAAAGGAAATTGAATTCCTACGCTATGATATACAAATGCAGCAGTTTAAAGTAGCTGAGCTTAAGGAGGAAGAAATAATTATATCTCCATGTGATGGTATTGTTAAGGAAATAAATTCCCAAAATGGTGAATTAGCACTTGAAAATAAGCCCATATGTTTAATAGTTCATTTAGAAAAGGGCTTTATTTTTTCTGCTTCCCTTAATATAGACAGTAATAATTTTATCTCAGTTGGAGATTACATATTAGTTAATCTGAGATCAGAAAATAAGCTTATTGATATACCTGTTAAAAAAATCAACATAAAGGATAATTATAAAGAGCTTACAGCTGATTTAGATGAAACAGATTTCTTAGGCGGTGAAAAGCTAGATTATCGTATCATTAAAAAATCAAAAAACTTCAACACCCTTATACCTAATACCGCCCTTGGAAGAGATAATGGTGGATATTTTGTTTTTTTATTAAAAGAACGAGAAGGTGCATTAGGTAAGGAGTACTATGCTGAAAAACAATATATAAGTGTAGGGGATAGTGATAATCGAAATACTGTAATACTAGAAGGCCTGGATAATAGAACCAACATAGTATATGATTCTAAAGAAGCAATACATGACGGCAGCAGAGTACGGCCTCAGCAAAGGAAGTGAGGAAAATGAATAGTATAAAAACATTTAAATACCTATTTGTTTGTGGGGTTTTTACTTTGCTCCTTAGTATTTGTTTTCTACATGGAATAAGTAAAAATACTGAAACGTTATTGAGTACATTTGGCTTTAACAGAATTTCCGTTGAGATAAAGTACAATTCAATAAAAAGTAGTACATATGGTTTAACTGAAGGAGAAGCTTTGGAGTTAAAGAATAAGCTGAAGGAAAATCTTGTTTTATTTGCCCTTCCCTATGATGTAAATATTAAAAATCACTCAAATAGCATATCTGTCAAGGCTTTGGCTGTAAGTCCTTTCTATCAGAGTTTTGCTGATATTAATATTATAAAAGGAAGCTTTTTAACAGAAAAGCAGGAGAAAAACAAGGATATGGTTTTAGTAATAGAAGAAGAGACAGCATTAAGGTTATTTAAGAGCACAGATATCATTGGCATGAATATAGATTTGATGGATAACAGCTTTACAATTGTTGGAGTAAATAAAAGAAAAAATACGCTTTTATCTAATTTATTAAAAAGCAAAGAGCCCGATATATATATTCCTTTACATACTGCATTTTCATTTGATGAAAATATTAAAATTCCCTACTTACATGTATCAATCTCCAATGAAGAAAATACCGGTGAAGGTACAAACACTGTCATTAAGGCATTGGAGGATATGGGCAAATCACCGGCAAATTATAGAATAGTAGATTATAGAAGCTTTGAAAAAAGAATTTCTCAATTAAATCTTATAATTGTATTTATGTTGGGTGTTTTTATCCTATATTATCTTATAGAAAGAGAAATTAAAGTAATAAAGGAAATATTAAAAATTATAACAAAAGGCTGGTTGTCAGAATATTTTTTAGAAGCTATGAAATCCAGTAAAAAGACGCTTATCTATTTAGTAATGGAATTTATATTTTGGGCTTCCTCTGTATATATAATATTTAAAATGATAAAATTGGATTTTTATGTACCAGTAGTAAATAATAATTATGTTATGTATTATAAAGATATATTTAAGAATAACTTATTTGAGGCTGTTACTTCTAAGACACTATTTCAATGTATACCATATTTTTCTGAGCTCCTTATTTCATTAATATTCATCTGTGGATTTTCCCTTGGAGGTTTATTATTATACATAAGCTTTTACTTTTTTAAGCATACTCATCTACAAATAGATAAAGGATATTTGTTTTGTAGTTTATCATATCTGGCAGTACTTTTACTATCAAAGATAATTATGGTTATGTCAGCTCTTCCTTTTGTGATTGATATAAAGGCAGTGTTAATTTTTTATGTTTTTAGTTTTTTGTATTTCACCCTTCTGGAAACTCCAATAAGTATAAAAAAAGATTTAAAATCTGAATAAATTTAAACTATATAAAACATAATAGTTATTGTACTAAACTATGAAAGGAGTTATATTATGACACAATTAAACGAACTTGAATTACAAAACCTTCGGCACTTAATTGGATCCCATGAAACAGCTGCCAACAAATTGGAAGCCTATGCACAGCAGTGTACCGATCCACAAGTTAAGCAATACTTTCAACAAGGGGCACAAGAAGCAAAAAATACAAAACAAAGACTAATATCTTTTTTAGGATAAAGGAGGTAATATGATGCAGGAAAAGGATATGGTAAATGACGTATTATCTATGATCAACAGTAGCTTAACTGGATATGCTAATGTAATTTCACAAGCAAGTAATATGCAATTAAGACAGGAATTAATTCAAATTAGAAACAGAGATGAGCAAAGTCAATATGATCTATATAAAATGGCAGAGCAAAAAGGATACTATAAGTCGGCTCATCCAGCACAGCAAAATGAAATTCAACAGGTGAAAAGTCAGTTTATGACACCTAATATGCCATAGAACAAGCTATTTCTAGTATTTAGTTTTATATATTTTCAATATTAAAGGAATATAAAACATTTTGTCGAAAATTATTTTTGACAAAATGTTTTTTAATTTGAAAATAATAACATAGCAGGTGATTATATATGAGAAGGATGTTTAAACGATTCTACATAATTTTACTACTTATGATCATAGCCATGACAACAGTTGCCTATATAGTCAATACAAATATGCAGAAAGAATAGTTAAAAATGAGGATTAAAAAGCAACTTAATTGCTACTATAAGTTAATAAAAAATATAAAGGATTTAAATGCTTTTTATAGAATTGTAAGCTAAGTAAAGCAATTGATAACCAGTAGTTATGCAGGGAGGGAATAGTTATTTTAAATCTATCTACAAATATAAACAAAAGAGATGAAAATTTTTTTAAAATACTATTTGAAACATACAATAAAAAAGTCTATAAAATTGCCTACTACATATTAAAAAATGAACAGGATGCTAAAGACACTGTTCAAGAGGCATTTATTAATGCATATAGGAAAATCGATACATTAAAGGAGCATGACAAGTTTGGTAGCTGGATAAGTACCATTGCATTAAATATTGCTAGAGATAAGTATAAGGCAAGAAAGAATGAAGTACTAACAGATGAATACGAAAATATTATCACCTTTGGAGATTTTACAGAGGAGCTTCAGGAAGACATCGTTATTAGAAAAGAATTAAATTTAGAACTTTTGGAACAAATTAACCAGTTAAAGTATCATTATAGAGAGGTTATCTTTTTATACTATTATTTAGAGCTCTCCTATGAAGAAATTAGTCAATGTCTTGAGGTTAGTCTTGGAACCGTTAAATCTAGGTTATCGAGGGCAAAACTGATTTTAAAAAAGAAAATATTGGCTTCAGAAAAAGAGAAATCAATTATTTAAAAGGAGGGTTAAAATGAGTAATATAACTGACTCTTTCGACGATATAATTCAGAAAAGCTTAATAAAAGAAATAGAATCAATACAAGAACCAGATATGGATTATATTTGGAAAGGTATACGTCAACATATAAAGGCTGAAAAAAGAAAAATATTTATAATGAGAAATAGATCTGTAGCAATTATTATTGGGATATTGTTTATTATAGGTATTACCTTTACTGGTTTAGAAGAGGGCTATGCATCATACTATCAAAGGATATTAAGTATTGTGTCAAAGTCAATGGGAGATAATCTTAGTCTTCAAATATCAAATCAAGAGATCACCAGCCACATAATGGGAATGGAGATAGAACCATTATTGTATGAATTAACTCTAGAAGAGGCAATGGAACAGGTTAGTTTTGTTTTGAAGGTGGCAGACTATGTACCTGAAGAATATAACTTGGAAAAGGTTTATCATACTGAGCTCAATGGACAAACCATAAGTCTTGAAATAATCTATACATCTTTGAATCGCGAACCTATTAGAGTGCTATATGAACCTATCGTAGGAGAGTATTCTCAAGCAATTAATGTAAATACCCAATATGCTGTAGTTGATGAAGTAAAGTATGACAACACAAGATTCATTATAATAGAATCTAATAATGGATATACTAAAATACTATGGGATAGAGCTCAAGTAAAATACTTAGCAGAAGGTAATGATAGAGAAAAACTTTTTCAATTGGTCACTTCAATAAAATAGCATATTAAAAATTAAATATTTTTGTATATAAAAACAGCTGTATAATGGATAACCATTATAGCTGTTTTTTTATTTTGATAAGAAACATTAACATCCTTTCAAAAAGGTAAGTACTTATAAAGCATAAGATAAGTTTGAAAATGAATAGATTTTATAATATATATTAGAACTCTTGATATCACTTACATATTATATATTAAGATATAAAACTGGAGGTGTTGGTTATATGGAATCGTCAATAGAAAAAAACATAATTGGATATGATCATAAAGGAAAGCCAGTATATGAAAGACTGGGTTTAATCACCTGCTGCTGTGTAGAGTGTATGTATTGCAATAAGACATTAGCGGCTACTGGAGGTCCTAAAAAAATTTTATGTAAAGAATGTGCTGAAAAAGCTGGTATCGAAGTATAGTCAAAATTCTTTAATAAAAGAACTATACTTATAAATGACAAAAGAAAAAAAATAGCAAAAGATTTTCCAACTTTGTATAAAAGGTAAAATTTAGGACATACTTTTAATATAAACAATCTATAAGTGATAAATACCTTGTTAAAAGAATTACCAGTGAAGAAAGGGGAAAATATGGAAACCGCCAGTGAAAGAGCCAGAAGAGTATTAGGTAAAGGAATACGAAAGAAGCGATTTAGAAGATTAAAGAAATGGGAAGTCAAAAATCGGTATATGTTAGGACTAATGTTTGCTGATGATATAAAAGTAAGTGACATGGCCGAAAGAATTGGTGTATCACCTAGAACCGTACAGGCATGGTTATATGAAGGTAGAATACCAAAGGATGAGAATATTGAAAAAATTTGCAAGGAACTAAATTGCCCTGAAGAAATTTTATTTAGAGATGTAAAATAAGCTCACGAACAGGCTACTACATTTAGTAACACTTATGTAGTAGCCTATTCTTGAGCTTTGATTATAAAATAGGTAATATAAAGCAAAAAAACTTTAGAATAAATAACAATAAAGAAGAAAGAATAATAGTAATCTTTCGCACTCTAGTATTCAAAAAAAAGGAGGAGTTTCAATGCGTGAAGGAATGATTCCTACAATACTGGGTACAGGTGTTACAGCAACAGGGATGGCATTAAAGGGAATTAGTATGAGAAACGATGAAAATAATAATAACCTAATGCCGATGGTTGCAGCTGGTATTATTGGATTTGGACTAGCTCATATCGTACTTGGAACTATTGACTTAGTTGAAGATAGAAGGTGAGGGAGTGATTAGAGCAGGATAATTTCCTTGCTCTAATTTTTTCATTATTATAAATCAAAAATGCTTTTCTTCTAGATCTATTTATGCATAAATAAATACTCATGGAAATAATCATAATAAAAATAAGCAAAAAGCCAAATAGACTTAATACATTGAATTTTCGAATTAATATTGACAAAATCTTTTAAAAATGTTAATTTTAATTTGCTTAGGCAAATATTTTTTTTTAGGAGGAAATTAAATGAAGACTGGAACAGTGAAATGGTTTAATGGAGAAAAAGGATTCGGATTTATTTCTGTTGAAGGAGAAGATGATGTTTTTGTACATTATTCAGCTATCCAATCAGAAGGATACAAATCACTAGAAGAAGGACAAAAAGTTCAATTCGAAGTAGTTGAAGGGCCAAGAGGTTTCCAAGCTGCTAATGTAACTAAGATATAATCGTAAGTTAATATAGATGTTAATGGCGATTATACATAAAGTCACCTTTGCGGAAGGGTGGCTTTTGTTTTATATATGATACATAATTAATACTTAATTATGCAACTTTTTTAAATAAATGCCGTCTATAATAATGAGGTGATTGATATGAAGAAGCTATGTGTTTTTATTTCCTTATTATTACTAGTAGGTGCATTTATATATATAACTAATGTAAATTATACCCATGTACAAAATCAATTTCACGAAGAACATGCAATAACAAAGCTTTTAAATGAAAAGCCTATGTTTAAAGATTTTCCTAAAAAAAATGGTATAACTAAACATGTTAATATAAAAAATGAAAGTACATATTACAATAATGTTATGGCAGAATTAAAAACAATAATAGAAAGAATAGATGAAGAAACATACAGTGTTACATTTATTAAAAGCTGGAATTTACTAATTAATGATGAAAAGGTCGAAAGCTATTGGATTTACGAAGTACAACCAGAAGCTATGATGCTTGTACGCCATCAAGATAAAGACGATTTAATCAATTTACTTAATAATTTTTGAAATTAGTGGAATAATAGAGTCAATAGACTCTTTTTTTGTTCTTGAAAAATTTCAAATATATTAAAGTGTAATAAGTGTAATAAGAAAAGAAGCATTTTTTTTAATTGTTTACTTAATTGGTAAAAAAAGATATAATAGTGCAGTATGAAATAAGAATAGGGAGAGATGTACAAAACATGAATCAATTTGAAAATTTGAAGGTAAGTAAAGAGATTTTGAGAGTAATTGAAGAACTGGGATTTGAAACCCCAACTTCTATACAGGAGCAGGCTATTCCACTAATTTTTGCTGGACACGATTTAATAGGGCAAGCACAAACTGGCACAGGTAAAACAGCGGCCTTTGGAATTCCTATGATCGAGAAGGTAATTAATGAAGATAAAGCGGTTCAGATATTGGTTTTAACACCAACAAGAGAGCTTGCAATTCAAGTAGCGGATGAATTACAAAAATTTGCAAAGTATAAAAGAGGCCTTAAGTCCTTAGCCATTTACGGTGGACAACCTATCGAAAGGCAAATTAAAGCATTAAAGCAGGGGGTACAAATTGTAGTTGGTACGCCTGGTAGAATTCTTGATCATATACGTAGAAAAACTTTAAAGCTAAGTAATATTACTGGTCTTGTAATGGATGAGGCAGATCAAATGCTTGATATGGGATTTCAAGAGGATATAGAAGCAATATTGCTTGAGATGCCTAATGAAAAACAAACATTAATGTTTTCTGCCACCATACCTAAAGAGATAGAAGTAATTGCACATAAATATATGAATTCACCCAAAAAAGTCAAGGTTGTTCATAAGGAATTAACAGTACCTCAAATAGCACAATATTATTTTGAGGTAAAAAGTCACGAAAAATTAGAGTCTTTAACTCGAATTCTGGATATAGAACGTGTAGCCCTCGGTATGATTTTTTGTAATACTAAAAAGGGTGTTGACGAGCTAGTTGAAAAATTACAAAGTCGGGGCTATTCTGTTGAGGGAATACATGGAGATCTGAAGCAAAGTCAAAGGGATCGTGTTATGAAGAAGTTCAGAGACGGAACAATTGATATGTTAATAGCTACTGATGTAGCAGCTAGAGGAATTGATGTTGACGATGTAGCCCTTGTTGTTAATTATGATTTACCAGAAAACTTCGAATACTATGTCCATAGGATAGGTAGAACAGGTAGAGCAGGGAAATTAGGGTTAGCCTACACATTAGTTACCCCAAGACAAATAAGCACCTTAAAAATGTTAGAAAGATATATTAAATCAAAGCTTGTACGAAGAAAAGTACCTTCTGTAAATGATATAGTAGAGAAGCAAAAGCAACATATTGCTGATGGTATTTCGGCTATTATTGAAAAAGGTGGACTAAGTGAGAATATCAATTTCATCGAAAAACTGGCTGAAACCTATAATTCAATTGAAATAGGGGCTGCCCTATTAAAAATGATCATAAAGCAAGAAGAAGCTGAATTAAATGAAGCTAAAGAAACTCATATAAATACCGGAGCAGAAAAAGGTATGGTAAGACTGTACTTTAATATAGGAAAACGACATGGCATTAATGCGGGTAATTTACTAGGTGCCATTGCTAATGAGGCTGGAATAGATGGAAGCGACGTAGGTGCCATTAATATGTATGATAAGTTTTCCTTCGTGGAAGTTCCAAGGGAACTGGAAAGAAATGTTATTAAAGCCATGAAGAAAAATCGAATTAAAGGTAGAAAAATCAGTGTAGAGGTAGCAAAAATTAGAGAGTAAATAGTACTGTAGAGCTCAGCTGAACTGATGCTCAGACTGTTGAAAATCCTCCATCTTCTTCGTTGCTGCAAAAACCCAGCACCTTTACGTATTATGTATACGCTGCAGTCGCTGGGTTTTCTTGCGCCTTGAATCTGAAGAATTTTGAACAGTCAGGTGAAAAAGCCTATTTGCGATCCAACAAAACCAAGGGCTGAAGGTTAATAGAATCTTAATATAAAATCAAGACAGAAACTAATAATTTCTGTCTTGATTTTATATTAAAGCTATTTGGCTGGTGGAGTAAATATTCTCTTTGCTAATTCATCATCCATCATGTATATAGCAGAATCATTTCCTATGATACGTCTAACCCTTTTTAATAATGAATTCATCATAGCCATTTCTTCCACCTGCTCATCTACAAACCAATTTAAGAAGCTAACTGTAGCATAATTCTTTTCTGTGATAGCCAAATCCATTAATTGATTTATCAATTCTGTTACAAACTCTTCATGCTTTAATGAATTATGAAGAGGTTGCTTTTTTTACCGCATAGGCTTTTGCATGAAATGAATGTGTTAGTAAGTAGCCTTGGTTTTGTCACCCTTCACTGTTGGCTTGGCAATCCTTGATTGTAGCCTATTCACCGGTTTGCCCACCTTTATCCAGTCAATTGATTCCAATTGAGCAGTTATAGTAAATTATATACTTAAATTAACCCAAAACTCTTATCTCAAAATACACAGATTTGCACACTTTTCTAATATAATATTTTAGAAAACGATAGAGGAATCCTAATAATATGCAAGTTGATTTTTGTTTAAAATAGATGAAGTATTAAATATTTTTTTAGCGTGATGATATTATGGGAAAAAATTACTACACTAATAATTTAAACTCCAACAGCAAGTTCAATTAATAAAGATAAAATAAAAGTTAGTTTCGTTCTACAAAAAACGACAGATTGAATTTAGTTGTTATGTTATTATATAGCTAAAAACATAACAACATAATAACACAACAACATAACAACATAATAACACAACAACATAACAACATAACAACATGCATACCAGTTCGGAACTTTAGATATAATTTAAAAAATAAGGAAACTAAGATAGATTTATAAACTAATAATTTTTATAAGCTGATATTGTCATGGATTAAGAGTTTTTATACTATATGAAGATAACTTTAATTAGGAAAGCTTTAAAGAAGCCATTAAAAAAGAATATTAAGGCCTATAACAAAGCAGGAATTCATAGTGAAATTAGATATACTTCTCAAACAGAATACTATAAAAGAGTTCTAGAAGTTAATGAAGCAAAACAAATAATAAAAATATAGATAAATTAAAGCCTTAAGCTGTTACATTTAGAAAAAATTATAAATATAATACACCAGTTATTGGATTTATCGGAAGGCTAAGTAATGTAAAAGGTCCCGACATTTTATTGGAAGCTATAAGTATAATGGTTGATAATGGCTATAACAAGAAGTTTAAAGTGGTTTTTTGTGGGGAGGGGCCTTTAAAAAAAGAATTGGAGCTTAGAGCAAAAAAGTTAAGATTAGACAATTTATGTTCATTCAATGGGTTTACATATTTCCCCTAAAATTTCATTTCACAATGTTCTATAATTGTTGTACCTTCAATCTCAGAAGGATGTCCTTATGTAATTCTTGAAGCAATGAAATTGAAAACACCTGTTATTGCAACAAAAACTGGGGGTATTCCTGAAATAATTGATGATAACAGGACAGGTATATTATGTGAAAATGAAAGACCAGATTTACTAGCTTCCGCAATTAAAAGCCTACTTGATAATCCATTGCTATCTAAACAAATATCAGAGTCAGGGTATGAAGAATTTAAGAATAGATTCTCCGCTGATATTTTTATAAATAAACATATAGAATTGTACTCAAAGATTAAGAGGAATTAGCATGTCAATTGGTGTGCTAGTAAAACTTACAGAAAAAATAATTTGTTTCTTATATAACGGAGCTAATGTTAAAGCTAGAGGGGGTAGGTTATGAATATAATGTTGGCGGAAAACCTATTTATAGGAGCATCCTTATTCATAGGAGCATTTATAATAACGAGTTCTTCAATCTTTATTTTGAAAACGTATGCTTTGAAAATCAATTTTACTGATATGCCAACTAAAAGAAAAACACACAAAATACCAACTCCTTTAGTTGGTGGAATTGGAATGTTTATTGGTTTTCATACTATGTACTATATTGTTGAGGAAATTGGATACATAAAATATTTTGGTATTTTCATAAGTACTTCCATAATTTTGTTTGTTGGGTTGTTAGATGACTGGTATAAAAGTAAAGGAAAAGATATGACAGCACTACCTAAACTAATCTTGCAAGTTGTGGCTGCTTTGATAATATACTTATCTGGAATTGCTTTCACTGGATTTAAACATCCATTAACTTTGGAGTATGTTTTTTTGCCGAGTACAATTAAATTAGTAGTAACAATTTTATGGATTTTAGGAGTTACTACTATTATCAATTTTTCAGACGGATTAGATGGACTTTCAGGAGGACTATCAGCAATTACTACAACCGTTTTCTTTATTGTAGCAATAGTAAAAAAAGAAAGTGATGCTGCTATCATCGCTGTAATTCTGTTAGGAGTAATAATGGGATTTCTTAAATATAATAAGTTTCCAGCTAGTGTTTTCGCTGGAGATTCAGGAGCTACTTTCTTAGGATTCTTAATATCAGTAATCTCATTGGAGAGTGCATATAAACAAGTTGCATTATTATCATTAGTTGTTCCTATTATAGCATTAGGGGTACCTTTCTTCGATAATATATATGTTGTCTTTAAGAGAATTAGAGAGAATAGATCAGTCTACATAGCTGATAGCAATCAAATACATCATCGGCTAGTAAATAAAGGATTACCCCCAGAGCATGTTGTTAAATACTTGTATATAGTTAATCTATGTTTTGCACTATCATCGATAATTTTGTTTTTAACAATTAACTTCTATTCAAATTAGAACTAAACACAGAAAAATTTTAATTGAAGAAAAAATTTCATAGAAAGAAGGCAATTATTTTGTATAATAATGATTTTAAGTATATTAAAAAAATAAATATCCATAATTCCAACAATTTTCTGAGTAGTGTAGCAATACATCAACCTAATCTTTTTCCAAATATAAAAGTTTTATAAAAAATTTGTAGCGCTGATGCTTTTATTATATTAGATGATGTTCAATTTGTTAAAAGAGAATTTAAAAATAGATGTAAATGCAGATTTTTAAAAAAACCAGAAAAAGAATTTTGGATAAATATGTAAGTTAATAAACCGAAATCTTATGATTCAATTAATAACATAGAAAAAGGTCGACCAGCCGCAATACAGTCTATAGCATAATTAACGAACACGGTATAAAATCAAAGCGTAAAGCTACTACTGAAATCATAATTGCTATCTTTTGTAAAGGGGTGGGCCATTTGATGGTACTTTCCAACTTTTTTTGAATGAACTTATTTGTACTCATAAAATTTGCGAATTTGCAGAGTTTCTTCAAAAAATAGGTTTTATTTTTCAAATAACTTTGGAAAGAATCGTATTGACGCTTACGAAACAACGAAATACAGACCCAAATATCCAGCAAGAGAATTTCCTAGCCTATGAGTTAAGAAGGGTGGGTTTAGTCACTTGTAAATTTGCGCAACTACACCCACCTATAAAGTGGAATTTAGTTTTGTGAGACATTATAATCTGGGTGAAGAAGTCAAAATTGGAAAGCATCCCCTATTAGTAAATGGAAAGTTTATTAACGATTCATTATTGTAATCTGCTATTTACCCAAAGACCCTTTTGCTAAAACATTTATTGGACTGGTGGAGTAAATATTCTCTTTGCTAATTCATCATCCATCATGTATATAGCAGAATCATTTCCTATGATACGTCTAACCCTTTTTAATAATGAATTCATCATAGCCATTTCTTCCACCTGCTCATCTACAAACCAATTTAAGAAGCTAACTGTAGCATAATTCTTTTCTGTTATAGCCAAATCCATTAATTGATTTATCAATTCTGTTACAAACTCTTCATGCTTTAATGAACTATGAAAAACTTCCTCTAAAGAAGAAAAGCTATTCTGTGGTTCATCTAAACCTGATATTATAGCTCTACCACCAATTTCGTTAATGAAATTAAATAATTTCATAGCATGAAATCTCTCTTCTTCTGCTTGAACAATAAAAAAATTGGCAAAACCATCTAAATCAAGTTCCTTACAGTATGAAGCCATAGCAAGATAGTAATTTGAAGAATAGAATTCATGTTTAACTTGCTCATTAAGCTTCCTTATCAAATTTTCAGATAACAATGCTTTCGCCCTCCTATTAAAAAGAATATGCCTAAGTAAGTATACTAATTTCAATTGATAGTATAATCATAATCCATCTATAATATTCAGATATAACAAAGATTAGTCAATTATATAAATGTAATCAATGTATTACATGGTTTCATTCTTTCATATTTAATTAAAAAAAGTTATAATAATATATATAAAAAGTCGGGAGGAAGAAAATGAATATAAAAATGCTGGCAACGGATATGGATGGCACACTCTTAAAGAATAATAAGACACTGTCTATTCAAAACATAAAGGCCCTTAGAAAGGCATATAACAGTGGTATAGAGATAGTTATATGTACAGGCAGGCCATTTGCTACAATAAAACCTTATCTAAGTCAAATAGGTCTGCCCTGTTGGGTGGTAAGCAATAATGGTGCTGTTATACGTAATAAAGAAGAGAAACTAATTGAAGTTATAAATATTAATAATGATTCTTTGTTGCATTTAATACCAATACTAGAAAAAGAAAATATTTATTACCATGGATCTGATGGAACTTGTAGCTATATTAAAAGCTATCGGGAAAGAATAAAGGTAATTAAAAATTTTATTATGCTAAAGCAGCAGTCTAAGCTTAAGCTCTGGTTAAATATATTATCAGCTGTTTTTCTTAGCGGCGCCCATAAAAAAGTGGACATAATGAAATACATTTCAGAGGGAGGAACCTTTGCAAGCTTGTTTATTTATTCACTAGATGAAGAAAAGTTAATGGTTATTAAAGAAAAAATAAAGTGCATTAAGGGAATAGAACTAACAAGCTCGGGAAGAGATAATATAGAGGTACTACATCAAACTGCATCTAAAGGTAGCGCCTTAAGAAGACTTTGTGATGAATTGAATATCAACTCTGATGAAGTCATTGCAGTCGGCGACAATTTCAATGACTTATCAATGCTTAGCTTTGCGGGGGTAGGTGTTGCTATGGAAAATGCAGAAGAAGAGGTTCTAAAAGTTGCTGATTGGAAGACTAAATCAAATGAAGAGGATGGGATATCATTTCTAATAGAAACTCTTCTGCACAATAGAGATGCTCTTTATAAAGGGGCTGAATGAAATGAAGGTTGTGGCCGTAGGTGATAATATGCTTGACTTTTATAGTAACCTACAAAAGAAATATTTAGGAGGAAATGCAATCAACTTTATTATGAACCTACAGCAAGACACTGCTTTCCACTTAAGCTATGTAGGACCAATTGCCTCTGATAAAGCAGGTATTAAACTTATGAGTACTTTAAAAGAAAATAGTGTAGATATAAACTATTCTAATGTTATTGAAGGAAACACTCCCTTATCCACTGTTGAGGTGAAGGATGGAGAAAGAGCATTTAATGGTTTGGAAATGGGTGTTTTAGAGGGATTTTATATAGACAACCATCAGATTGAGTTCATAAAAGGCCATTCCCACATACATACTTCAATTATGGGGGGAATAATAAATCAATTAAAAGATATTCACGGATATTCAAGCATATCCTTTGATTTTTCGATTTTAAGGAACAAAAGAATAATCACTGAAGCTCTAAAATACATAGATTATGCTTTTTACTCAGGAACAAGGTTTGAAAAAGAAGAGGAAGATATGTTACTTGAGGCCTGTAGTTTTGGAGCAAGACATGCTGTTTTTCTACAGGGGAAGGTGGGAAGTAGAGTGTACGATGGTAATAAACTATATTTTCATTCTGCTGAAAAAGGCAGAGTTATTGATACTCTTGGTGCTGGCGATAGCTTTATTGCAGGTTACATGTCAGTAATACTAAAGGGAGGTTCAATTAAACAGGCAATGGAAATAGGTACTCAATGGGCTTTTAAAACCTGTTCTCACCACGGAGGCTTTTTGATTAATGGAGCGCCTGTTGAAGTGTAAGAGAATAGAAGCAATAAGGGAGTAATATCTAATAAAAGCTTAATTAATGGAAGATAGATAATGCTTTAGATATGCAAAGGAGTATTATAATAAATATATAAATAAAACCTATAGAATGAGGTGAACTAATTATGGAAAGAGAAAAAGTTAGACCACTAGAAAAGCTGCCTTCAAGAACAAAACTAATATATTGTAAGCTGCTTTCATTAATGGTAACAGTAGAAGGAGAGTTAAATCAGCTTAAGCTGGCTGAGCTTTACAGATTAATGGCCAATATAAAACTGCCTTCAAGTAAAAGGGAGCAAATAATAGAGTACATTATAACTCCAAATAAAGAATCCTTAGAACTAATATGTCAAGCTGCTATTAATGATCTAAATCAACAAGAAAAAAACATACTGCGATTTTCCTTAATGAAGGACTTAATGATTATTATGGGTGCAGATTATTCAGAAAGCAAAGAAGAAAGGGAATACATATCTGAAATCCAAAAAATCTATGAAATAACCGAGGAGCAATTAGAGTTTTTCAAAAATGAATATCGAACTGACCAGGTTTTTACAGACTTAAAAGATACAAAGTTGTTTGTGAAGCATACAGCAGCAAAGGCAATGGCCATAGGGATACCAATTACAGCTATTTACTTTTCCGGAACCTTTAAAGGATTGGGACCATTTGGGATTTTATCTGGGCTACTGGGTCTTAGTAAAATGAAGAGTCATAAGAAGGAGAGCTATTTAGCAGGTCTTGTCATTTCTATTATTATGGGCTTTGCCACATATCATTCTCTAAAATGGATTATAGACTATAATAGCAAAAAGAATTTAAAGCTTCAATTGCTACTAAAAGAGGAAATGAGAAAAATTCAAGATCGAGGAATTAGGTATATTAGTGAAGATATTCTTTCTATTGATGAGAGGATAGAAGATGAAAAGGACACAAATTTATTAATTCCATTGCAAGAATTAAGGCTGATATTGGAAAAAACAAAAGGAACCCTTATCCATACAGAACCACATATTATATAGTCGAGTATCTCTTTTTAAAACCCAACAACATTTTAAAGCTGTCGTTGGGTTTTGTTATATTAAACTCACCGTGGTATAATAATAAAGGCTAATATTACCAATGGGAGGCTATTAAAATGAGAAGGCTTATATTATTTATAATGGTTTTATGTTTATCATTAACATTTATATCATGTCAACTTAAACATGAAAATACTGCTTTGCCAATTGAGACAATGCTGGAGGAAAACCCAGAAAAAAATGGCATTGAAATACCGGTGGTAAAGCCACAATTTGTTGATATAAGTATATCCGCTGTTGGTGACATTATGGTCCACAGTCCACAGCTTACAGCCCAATACTTTGGGGATGAATATAACTTTGACAATAACTTTAAATATATTAAACCTTACCTACAATCTACTGACCTTATGCTGGGTAATTTAGAGACAACCTTTGGAGGGAGTGATAGGGGATATTCTGGATACCCTTTATTTAACAGTCCTGATGCCCTTGCAACGGCTTTAAAGGAAGCGGGCTTTCATGCTTTAGCAACAGCTAATAATCACTCCTTTGATACCGGGAGGGCAGGAATATTAAGGACAATAGAGGTATTAAGACAGGAAAATCTTATGCCATTTGGTACTAGGCTTAATGAAGAAGAAGAAAGCTTTATAATTATGGAGGTTAAGGGTATTAATGTAGGACTAACCTCATTTACCTATGAAACACCTAGATTAGGAAATTATAAAGCTATAAATAGTATAAGAATTCCTACGGATACTGAGGCTCTTATTGATTCTTTTAGTTATGAATTTCTAGAGGATGATTTACTTGTGATGAAGGATAGGGTTGATAAAATGAAAGATAAGGGGGCAGAGGTACTTATCTTTTGTCTACACTGGGGAAATGAGTATCATCAAAAACCAAGCTCATATCAGAAAAGAATAGCACAAGAACTGGCAGATTACGGGGTTAATATTATTTTTGGTAGTCATCCTCATGTACTGCAACCAATTGAGATTATAAGCTCTACCGATAATATGAATCAAACTTTAGTAGCTTATTCTTTAGGTAATTTTATTTCGAATCAAAGATATGAGTATCTAAACAATAGATATACTGAAGATGGTATGATAGTAAATGTTACTTTAAGAAAGGACTTAATAAATGATAATATAGAATTTAGTGAAATTACATTTGTTCCTACATGGGTGCATAAATATCGAAAAGAAGGTAGGTCAGTATATGAAATAATACCACTATACGATGCATTAGAAAACAAGGAAGAATATAATCTAATTAGTAGTGATAGTATCTGGAGGGCTGAGAATTCAAAAAACAACACAATAGGGTTAATAGAAAATAAATCTATTGGCGTTGTATCAAAGCTATCAATGTCAATGCAGGGCAGGTATGATTATTGGTATCAGTACAAATTAGATTAAAAACAAAAAATAATCTTTTAACTATTAGAATTTTTGTTAAAATACCACATAAAATATTCTATTAGATACTCAGTTAAATACAGGTGTAAAAACGAATTGGTAGATTTTAATATATCAATTATTCAGAATAGTAGCAAATATAATGGTATAATAATTACAAAGGAATTATCAAGAAAGATGTAGTATTATATGAAAACGATTTCATTCTACTCTATTTTATAGCTGAGTAGGAGTGGGATCAAAAAAATGGTGGGGGGAATATTTAATGTCAAAAGTAATCTATCCATGGTTTAAACGGGAGGATATTGATGGTTTCTTTGCATTATTCCAGAATAACCTAGCTAATTTTGTTTTAATTGCAGTTTCTATGATGAGTATGGGGTTTCCTGGTAGTATAGTATATGGTAGAGTTATTCCGGGGGCAGCAATATCAGTATTATTCGGTAATTTGTACTATGCTCATATGGCAAAAAGATTAGCATTGAAGGAGAACAGAACTGATGTAACAGCTTTATCCTATGGTATAAGTACACCTGTAATGTTCATTTATCTCTTTGGAGTATTAAGCCCAGCCTTGGCATTAACAGGTGATGCAGAGATGGCATGGAAAATAGGTATGGCAGCATGTTTTATTGGAGGGGCAATAGAGGCATTGGGAAGTGTAATAGGTAAATGGGTACGAGATAACCTGCCTAGAGCAGCTATGCTTGGACCTTTAGCAGGAGTTGCCTTCGCATTAATTGGTGGGGAGCTATTCTTCAAGACATATGAAATGCCTATAATAGGTATGATAGTATTATCGATTATTTTAATAGGTTTAGTTGCAAAAAAAGCTATGCCATTCAGAATTCCTGCATCTTTATTTGCGATAGTTGTAGGTACAGTTTTGGCATATACCATTGGTAAGGTTGATCCTTCTCAAATAAGTGAAGGAATGAACACCTTTGGTTTTTATCTTCCGATACCTACATTTGGGTTTTTACAAGGGATTTCATATTTAATGGGGCCTATGTTAAGCTTATTTGCAGTATTATTACCAATATCTATATATAACTTTATTGAAACTATGAATAATGTTGAAGCTATGGCTTCTGCAGGAGATAACTATAATGTTCAAGAAGCACAATTATTTGACGGAATAGGTACAATGGTAGGATGTATATTTGGTGGAGTTTTCCCTACAACTGTGTATATAGCATCCATTGGATCTAAATGGATGAATGCTGGAAGAGGTTATTCGGTTCTAAATGGAATTGTATTTTTAGTTGCTTCTACCTTTGGTATAATTGCAGCTATGTCTAAGATAATTCCACTACCAGTTATCGCACCTATACTAGTATTTGTGGGAATATCTATGGTTTCACAAGCATTCTCATCTGTTAAACCAAAGCATTACCCAGCAGTTGTAATCGCAATGTTCCCAGCCTTTGCAAATTATATCATGACTCGATTTAATGCAAGAGCTGGTGAAGTGGTGGCAGGGGTTTCCCCAGCAATTGTTCCATTAGGACAGGGCGCAATGTTTTCGGGGCTACTATGGGCGGCTATTTTAGTGTTTATTCTAGACAATGAGTACAACAAAGCAGCTTATGCAGCTTTAGCTGCAGTGGTTTTAGCAGCAACAGGGTTTATGCATGCTCCAAAGTTGAGCTTTTTATATAATTATGAGTACGCATTAGGCTATTTTATTATGGGTGCTATGTTTATGGGTTTCCATATATTTTTAAAGGATAAATTAGTAGCAGAAGGAAAGCTTGAGGAAAATGTAATACTTGAAATGAATGATTAAGAATTAATTATACTTTAAAGAAACTAAAAAATAACGAGAGGTTTTACCTCTCGTTATTGAGGTTGATTACAAACCACCAGATTTTATCTAATCTGGTGGTTAAATTCTTTGTAAATTGATTTAAATGAAATTTTTAATTGTTTCTGCTACTAAACTATCAAAAACCCAAGATTATTCCTGGACTTTTGATAGCTTAGTGGCTATTTTTTTGATATTTTGTGCAGTAGCAGTCATTAAACACTGCATCTGAACTAAATGGAGTCCACGATAGTGGGCATACCTAAGGCCGTGCAATTCCTTTGCGTCAGCAAAGATTCTTTCCACGGTTTCTTTTCTGCGTTTATAGTAACGCTTACCTTTTTCAGTTTTCATAAATCTTCTAGCCTTATCGGCTAAGTCTT
>NZ_FMUS01000033.1 GCF_900101495.1 Alkaliphilus peptidifermentans DSM 18978 | reverse complement strand
TGCTTTAAAATATCGTTTTCCATCTTTAGCTTTTGATTCTCTTTTCTGAGCTTTATCAGTTCAAGTTCTTCAGGAGAAAGATTATCCTTTTCCTTGAAGGAGCCTGATGATTGACTTCTTTTAATCCAGGTATTAAAGGCAGTTGGCGTTAAATCGTATTCTTTCATAATTTCATGCTTAGGTTTGCCGCTTTCATAGAGTTTTACCATTTGGGCTTTAAATTCATCAGTATAGGTTCTTCTATCTCTTTTAGTCATATAAACATATCTCCTTTAATTTATATTAGTTAAAGTTTACATGACCTTATTTTTATTGTCTAGTTAATTGTAGCCCATCCAAATTTAATTATTATAATCATCAAAAACTTCAAAATTTCTTTTTCAAATTCTTCAATCTCAATTAGCTCTTAAGAAAAAATCTCACTATCAGTTCCAAAAAGTATCTTCCTATACAATAATCTCTATGTACATAAAAATTAACTTCCCATTATTGCCATAATGCACACTCCTACATTATAATTTCAGAGTTCATATTCATACTTCTTGCACACTTTTCTTTTATTATACACGTTTCATCAAAATATTCCCAGTATTATACAAAAAAGAGGCTAAGTTTACGTGCCATTTTATTGACTCAGACTTAGCCTCTAATAATATGATATTTTATTAAAACCCATTATTTATGTGATTTGATCCAATCAATTATATTATACCAAAATGATTCAACGCATCCTTAATTGCTTCTACCTTCTCTGGTGTTGGGTGTTTCCTTGGATTTTTCAATTCCTCTACTGCATTTGGAGCATCAAACATTAGCAACCCCAAACCTCTTTTTACTTCTGCGATATAAGCTGTATGCACTTTCAATCCATATTTACTTTCTATATACTCTTGTATCATTTTATAGGTAACCTCTTTCGCTTGGTCTTTGATCCTATGCTTTTTCAAGAATCTTGCCCACAGGAATTTTCCCTTCACCTTAGCCAAACTCCACATTTACGTTGATATGTGTGTCTGCTTTTTGTGGGAAAGAAGTTCAACCGTCTCGACATGGGTTTTGGCACTAAGATGATACTAATATGCATTAATATTGATTTAGACCCCCTACGATCCCCCTTTAGATTCAGGGGGTACTTTCATAGAGAGGTTTAAAGTAGGTTTGATAAAATTGCAATTTCATAATTTGAAGATGGAAACCATTTAGAATAAACCGTCCCCAGGCATTTTGAAGCGTATCTGTAAATGGCCTTACTGAATCGATTACAGCCCATGTTGAAGCTGCAATACTAAATACTTTGTTCATTCTTTATAACTTATAAACATTATTTAATCTAAAGTCTTCAACTCTATCGAGAAGGATTTTATGTGAATTGTTTCTTTGAATCTTGTCTAACTGTACACTTGCATATAAATGACTACTCAGAATACTATTTCTATACCCATCTATTTGACCATAACTTCTTTTATTTTTCTCTGGTTTATATATTTGAGTATTTATTAGACCCTTTAAAGCAAAATTCTCTCAAACAATTAGTCTGGGGAACATTAAAAGAGCGCTTAGTACTTCAGCACTTAGCGCTCCTTATCCTGTAGATAAAACACATTTTAATTTTTACTTAAAAACCTTCAAGGCCTTTGATACCAGGCTATTTCTTCTCAATCAACACAACTGTCTCCACAATGAAGTAAGGCTTCATGCAATTGTATTATCTCTTTATCCCGAACATATAACGTGTAACAGCAATTCTACGAAATAATTCATAAGTTAAAAGACTTAAAATAAATGTAACTAATATGATTAATACCATTCGTAACAATATTATATTGGTCCACTTGAATACATAATATGCAATTAGAATAAGCCATGATTGGTGAAAGATGTAAAATGAAAATGCAGATTTGGTGAAATAATTTGAAAAGCGATTAGCATTATTTAAAAACTTAATACCATATCCTAAAATAGTTAGCAAACTCACCCACATAATTAAATGCCGAAAAGCTGAATAGCTAATAGCTTTTAAACTAAAGCCATAGAGTCCTCCAAATCTATAATAGAAAAGATATAAACATAATGAAGTAGTTATGGTAATAATGAAATACATTAGTCTATTTTTCTCAATCGTTACAAGCATTTCTTCATCCTTAGCAAGAATAAATCCAAGCATAAAAATGGTGAAAAATTGTCCTAGGCTCTTACCACTGATATCTAATATTGCACTAAAAAGAAAAGGTACAATAAATAACAGTATTATTCGATCCTTGCGATTAAACCAATTAATTTCTCTGAAATCAACTTTCATTAATTTTTTTATAACAGGTAATGCAAGTATAGAAATAATAAATAGATACAATAGAAACCATAAATGTGCTGGTGTAAATCCACCTAGATAACCAGTTAAATCAGTTTCTTTAGTAAAAAATAAACGATATTGATGAATGTAACTACCTTGATAATTATTATGGTACTTTTCAGCATAGAATGTTTGAATAGGAACAATAAATAATATGCCAAAAATCAGTGGAATGAATATCTTATAAAATCGTTCCATTATATACATTTTACTATTACGTTTTTGTATAGAGTAATATGTACTCATGCCTGAAATGAGAAATAGCAAAGGCATAAACCAAATAGCTGTAAGAAAAATAAAATCATTCGCTAATCTCACAGTTTTACCACCATGAATATAAAACAATTCAAATCCATTATAGATCATAAAGGTATGATAAGGTATCAATAAAAGGATACCTAAACTTCTAAGGTTATCTATATAATATTTTCTCAAGTCAAATTCCCCCTTTTAACTACATAGTCTATTAAATTAGATATTTGCTTGTCATTATATCACAAAACACCTTTTCAGTGCCTATTCTTACTTATTATTTAAATAAAATTTTATTATTAATAATTGTGCTCCATCGCTACACAACACTCCATATGCATCCTGCAGGGAACATATAAATCTTACTATATTAAATTTTGTTTTACTTTCTTTAACCTTAGACATAGCTTAAAGAATTTCAGGTAGAGATGGTGGGCCCCTTTCATCTCTCAACAGAAACAAATACGCAAAACACTAACCTTAACGCAAATATCCCTATTTCTGCGTAAAAGTTAGACCCCCTAAAGCAAAATTCCCCCAAACTAATCAGTCTGAGGGAACATAAAAAACCTTCTAAACCCGCTCTATCAGTGCCACACACTCGACATGAGCCGTATGGGGAAACATATCCACTGGTTGCACTTCTACTGCCTTATATCCTTTTTCACTTAAATATGCTAAGTCCCTGGCTAAGGTTGCTGGGTTGCAGGATACATAGACTATTCTTTCTGGCTCCATATTGGCTATGGTGTCTAGCACTGTTTCTTCACAGCCCTTTCTCGGTGGGTCCACCACCACTACATCTGCCTTGATACCTTTCTCATACAGCTTTGGTACAATTTTTTCTGCCTCTCCCACATAAAACTCTGCATTGGTTATATTATTTAATGTAGCATTTGTTTTTGCATCCTCTATTGCTGCCTCCACCACTTCAACGCCGTATACCTTCTTTGCTTTTTCAGCTAGGAATAGTGAAATGGTTCCAATTCCACAATATATGTCGAAAACTGTTTCTTCTCCCTTTAGGTCAGCATACTCCAATGCCTTTTCATACAAAACCTTTGTTTGTTGTGGGTTGACTTGAAAGAAGGATTGGGCTGATATTTTAAACTTTAATGGTCCTATGTAATCTTCAATAGTGTTTTCTCCATGTAGGGTAATTGTTTCTTGTCCAAATATTATATTGGTATTTTTATCATTTATATTTTGAACTACACTTTTTAGTCCTTTAATGTTATCCATCAGCAGTTTAACTAGCTCCTGTTGCTGGGGCAAATTTCTACCGTTGGTAATAATAATAACCATTACCTCGCCAGTTTGATATCCTACCTTTGTTACCACGTGTCTTATTAAACCTTTTCTGGTTTTTTCGTCATATACGGTAATATTATATTTATGTATATATTCCTTCATCAATTTAACTACAGTTTCGTTTATCGGATGTTGAATATGACAATAGGCTGTATCTACAATTTGGTGGCTTCCCTTCTGGTAAAAGCCCATAATAGCTTTTCCATCTAACATTCCTACTGGAAATTGAGCTTTATTTCTATATTCGAAAGGTTTATCCATACCTAATGTATCGTGAACAGGTACTTCAATCTTACCTATTCTTTTGATGGTTTCTTCAACTCTTTTTTTCTTTATATCGAGCTGAGCTTTATAGTCCATATTCATAATCTGACAACCACCACATTCATGGGCAATGGGACAGACTGCATCGATTCTATTTCCAGAGGGTTTTATTATTTTTATCAGCTTTCCTATAGCGTAGCTTTTTTTAACAATTGTAGTTTTTACTTTAACCACATCTCCCGGAAGCCCGCCCTCAACAAATATGGTAAAGCCATCTATTTTACCTATTCCCTCACCATTATGCCCTAAGTCTAAAATCTCT
Source organism: Alkaliphilus peptidifermentans DSM 18978 (assembly GCF_900101495.1). GTDB lineage: Bacteria > Bacillota > Clostridia > Peptostreptococcales > Natronincolaceae > Alkaliphilus_C > Alkaliphilus_C peptidifermentans. Next base: position 47,822 of record NZ_FMUS01000033.1, on the reverse strand, counting down.
ATCTGATACATTTTATTTTTTTCTAACATTAACCAGTCTCCTCTCGAGGAATCATATATCATTTTATTCTAAACAAATGCATTATTTTATAGATATTATATATTTATCGAATTTTGTTGCGCGATTTTAGTTTACCTTAACTACTCATTATTCTATAATAAACATATAGGGTAGGACAAGCTAGGAAGGGAGTAAAAAAAATGCGATCTGTAAGAAATATTATATTGTTACTTATTTTATGTGTAACTGCTACAGGATTACCCCTGTATGCCGATTCTCTAAATATTGAATCCTTTAGCTTCAATTTTTCTTCTGAGGAGGAGCTTTCATTTGCTTCAGAGGTTACAGTTGTTTCTCCATCTCATGTAAAGGTTATGTTTTCTATTTCCACAGACGGTAATTCGGTACCGCTATCATTTGATGCTACTGAACCAGTGATGGTTGAGATTTACTCAGCTTCACAGAGGCTTAAAAGCATTCCCTTAAAGGAGCTTACTGAGGAACTACCACCATCAGAAACAACAATTTCAAAAGATGCTCCGCTAAATATATCACTTGATATAAACCAAGTGGAAATCAATATTCCCAATGGAGAATATCATTTGAAAATTACTCCAAATATTAAAAATTTTGAGCCTGAAGCAATATACTATAGTACTCCTATTTCCTTTTCTAGTGAATTTAAATACATTCCTGCTGTTGCTTCAATACAAAACAACCAGTCAGCATTGAAGCTATATTTTACTGATAATGATTATTTTCATTTGATTCCTATAACAAGAATTATACCTTACACCTCAACACCGCTGAGATCAACTATTGATCATTTAGAAATGGGTGCAGACCCAGCTCTCGGTTTATCTACTTTATCTCCTATTCCTAAGGGCGTCGGTTTAGGCTTAAATGGTGGTACAGCAAATGTTTATATTACTGGTGACCTAAATGAATATGAATCTAATCCAAGTAATGCTGCTATAGCCTATGAAAGCTTCGTTAACTCTTTAACCTCAATTAATGAGGTTAACCAAGTACAGTTTTACTTTAATAATAGGATTCAAGCAGATGGGTTTCATGGACGTGTAATGAGTGAACCCCATAAACCATCCTTAGGTCCAAGTCTATATGTAGGCTTTGTTACTGAGACAGATCGCTTATTATTAACACCTATAGCTTTAAAGGGTACTGATGCTTCTGTAACCTCTATTTTCAATCAGCTGAAGTATTCTGGTTATAGTGACTTATATAGCTATTATCTACAGCCACCTGTACCAGATGAACTTATTCTGGAGGATTACATTATAGAAGATGGTAAGCTTTCGTTAATGTTAAATGACGTTTTTATAGATATATATAAGGATAATATTCAGCTACAGTCCTTTATGGTAGACTCTTTACTTTATAGTTTTACCTCTTTAGAAGCAATTGATTCTGTTGAGTTTAAAGTAAACGAAAGGGTTATAACTACCTTAAATGGAGTTGCTCTCCCATCGAATACAAATAGACTATTTATTAACCCAGAAACTCAATCCTAAATCATGTTATATATAGTTCAACTGGAGCTCTACAATCAACAATAATCTTTCATTTTTTAATCAATGAGTCAGAATAAATCTGGCTCATTTTGCTCTTTTTTGACAGAGTTTTCAAAGCTCATTATGTGCTTCATGTATGCTTTAGGTGCTGCTCCATACATTTTCTTAAAAGCTCTTATAAAATTTGAGTAATCCTTGAATCCACTTTTCAAGCAGGCTTCTCCTGTCGAATTGCCTTCACTTATTAAGGTTTTTGCCTTGATCAACCGTTTTTGATGAATGTAATTATGTAGTGTATACCCGGTTTGCCTTTTAAATTTATGCATTAGATAGTGTTTGTTCAAGAAAAATTGTGAAGCTATATTTTCTATTGATAAATCACCAGTAATATTCCTATTAATATAACTTATAATATCACTAATAATCTCATCATAGGTTAAGTCCTCTTGAATACTTGCTTTGTCTATACCTAAATACTTACGATTAATATAAATAATAAGCTGTAAAAACAACGCATTGCTTAATAATTTACTTCCAAACTCATGACTGTTACCTGACTCTTCAAGCTCCTTTAAAATATTTTTAATGTAAGGTAGCTGTGATGTATTTAATCTTAATAGATTCAGGTTTTCCTCACTGGCAAGATTAAAGCAGGTTTCAAGATTGCAATTTATAGTGTTGTGTTGTCTTAAAAAACTTGGATTTATCCAAATCACTATCCTTTCATAGCTTTCACTATTATCGATAATGGGCTTATGTAACTGGTTTTTACTAACCAATAGTAAATCCCAAGGCTTTAATCGATAAGATCTTCCTTCAATTAAGTAAGTAACTTTACCTGAAATAAATACTATAATCTTTGCAAAATCATGGTAGTGAAATTCAAGTTCTAAATTAATATTATCTTTAATATAAAAAAAGGCAAAATCCTTCTCTAAATATCCTCTTTTACTACTCTCATTTTCCATTTTCATTCCACATTCACCACCCTTTTTCTTAAGTCTATATTATTATACAATGAGCACTTTTTGCAATATTTTTAGCATTATATAGCAGTTACTTTGCCAAAATTTTTAATATAATGATATAAAGCAAAAAAATTTGGATTGGAGGATTATAAATGAGTATTAGTGGTATATGGCTACCTATTGTAACACCTTTTAAGGACGACAAGGTTGATTTTAAAAGCCTAGAGGGTATGATTAATCATTATATACCAAAGGGAATAAGTGGTTTGATTCCATTAGGAACCACAGGCGAAAGTCCTACAGTTTCTGATATTGAATTTGAAGAAATTGTTGAGAAGACAGTTGAATTCTGCAACAATAGAGTACCTATTTTTGTAGGAGTAGGTGGAAACGATACAAAAAAGGTTATACAAAAGCTAAAGCTACTGGAAAAGTATAATGTTAAGGGCATACTATCAGTTTCACCTTATTATAACAGGCCCGATCAAAGGGGAATTCTTCAGCATTTTTCTTCCATTGCGGCATCAACAGATTTAGATATAATAGTATATAATATTCCCTATCGTACTGGTAGAAATATTGAAAACTCTACAATTCATAAGCTGGCAGAAATTAAAAATATTGTTGCCCTTAAAGATGCCAGTGGAGACATTAAACAGACCCTTGAGTTGCTTCTTAACCCTCCAAAGGATTTCTCCATTCTAACGGGTGAGGATGCATTCTATTATACTACCCTTTTACATGGCGGTCATGGTGGTATTTTAGCCTCTTGTCACTTAGAAACGGAGCTATTTATAGAAATATATAATCAGGTTAAGGAAAATAATTATCAAGCAGCCTTTGAGAATTGGAAAAAGCTTATTAAAGTAATTCCACATCTCTTTGAAGAGCCTAATCCTACTCCAATTAAATACTGTTTATATAAGCTAGGTCTTATCGAAGCTAATGAGGTACGATTACCTCTATTACCCATAACTGAAGCCTTACAAGCTAAGCTAGATATATTAATATAGATAACAAAAAAGGTATTCTTACTTTTACAAAAAAAAGCAGGAGCACCTTCGGTGCTCCCAAAATAGAATCAGTTAACCCATTGCCTTCATTAAACTATTAGAGAGTATATACCTTGTTTTTATTTTTTATACAAATTATTTTAATTTTTTCCTTCCAATTTTTTCGCAACATTCTCCATCATCTTTCTGATGGGTAAATCATAGGGACATCTAGGCTCGCACGCCCCACATTTAATACAGTCAGATGCAATCTTAGGTAGTCCACTATATCTTTCTAATGCCCAATCCTGTAGCTCATATCTTGAGTAATAACCTTCTATAAGGAATTGGGTGGAGATATCAATCCCTTGTGGACAGGGCTGACAGTATCCGCATCGCCTACAAAAGGTTAGCCCTAGTTCTTCCTTTATTTCTTTTAATATTTTTCTTTCTTCCTGGTTTAGGGGCTTGAAGCTTTTACCTACACTACTGTTTTCTATTATCTGCTCCTTTTTATCAACTCCTGGTATTACTACACTGACATGGGGATTCTCTAAAATAAAGCGCAGTGCCAAATCCCCCTTATGTAGTGCTCCGCCTGCCAAGGGTTTCATAACAATAACCCCTATATTTTTTTCGTATGCCCTTTTAAATAGCTGTTTTCCCTGTTGTTCTACCACATTATAGGGAAACTGTATAGTAGAAAAGTTATCTGTTTCAATAGCAAACTCTAACATTTCTTTGCTGTGGCTGGTTATACCAATTTCTTTTATAATTCCTTTTTCCTGTGCTTCCTTCAATGCTCCATAGGCTCCATCTTTAGACATAATTTGTTGATATTGCTCTTGGGTTTTAACAAGATGCAGTTGATATAAATCTATCCATTCACATTTTAAATTATTTAAGCTTATTTCTATATCTTTTTTCATGGATTCATAGTCTCTTGAAGTTGATTTTGTTGCAATTATAAACTTATCTCTTATACCTTGTATACTCTTACCTATTAATTCTTCACTTCTTCCATAACCTCTAGCTGTATCAATAAAATTAATATCTTCTTCAGCAGCCAGTTGTACAATTCCTATTGCCTCTTCATCCTTCAACCGCTGAAGGGGTATCCCCCCAAAGCCAATTACTCCAACCCTATAATTGGTTCTTCCTAGCTTTCTAAGCTCCACAGCTATTCCTCCTTTGTTGATTTATTTTCTATAGTAAAAAAGAAAGGTACCTTCCTCTAACATTCTTCTAAGCTTTGCTTTTATTACCTTCTTTAAAGCTTCTCTAGAGACGGGTATTACAAGAATAAAACCAGTTATATCTGTTAATAAGCCTGGTGTAAGTAGTAATGCACCACCAATTAAGACACATAACCCATTAACAAGCTCGTCTCCCGGCATCCTCCCTTGGCTCATCTCCAGTCGAATATTATTTAATATACCTTTGCCTTCCTTTTTAGCTAAATAAGCACCTGCAATACCAGTAAAAATAACTATAAGCAGAGTATATCCTAGTCCAATATATGTATTTAGTCTTAATAACAGTGCCAATTCAACAATGGGTATGACAGTAAACAATAAAATTAACTTAAACAGCATTTACATCACCTCACTGACAATATTCCACTAATTTTTCGTAGCATTCCGAGTAATATTTTTTGAAGTTTATAGGCTTAAAGTCTGTAGTTACAAAGGCATGGGTTGTTGTACCTTTGGCTAAAAGCTTATTATCATCCTTTCTATAAAGGTTATAGGAAAATGTAATCCGCACTCCCTTAATCTCTTCTACAGTGCTTTCTATAGTAATTACATCATCATATTTTGCTGCATCTATATATTTACAGGAAACATCTATTACAGGCAACATTATATTGCTTTTTTCCAGTTCCTTGTATGAATACCCAATTTCTTTAAGCAAAGTTGTTCGTCCAATTTCAAACCAAGTAAAGTAATTACCGTGATATACTACACCCATTTGATCTGTTTCTGCATACCTTACAGTTATTTCACTACGACTTTTCATACTATTTTCCTCCTATGGTTTATTATATACGTAGTACCTATAAAATAATTCGACTTATAATATGTTTTTCCCTGTTATTATTAAAACAAAATAAAAAGAACTTACTAAATTGTAAGCTCTTTAAGAGGAAATAAGGGGGAAGACTATTTATGATGCTATTTTATGCTTCCCCCTCTTCAATTGTGATTAAATTTTTAAAAATAATATTTTATTATATTAAAGAACTCTTGTTTTTCCACTATAAATTAATCCTGTAGCAGAATCAACTGTAACAATATCTCCATCCTTAAGCTTATATGTGGCACCTTCGGCACCTACCACAGTAGGCTTTGAAAGATTTAGTCCAACAATGGCAGCGTGGCTTGTTAGACCTCCTTCTTCTGTTATAACTGCACCTGCTAATTCCATTAGAGGAACAATCTCTTTATCTGTGGCCCTTGATACAAGAATATCTCCCTCGTTAAACTGAACAGTAGCATAATTATTATCATTGACAATAACTACTCTTCCTGTAGCAGCTCTCTTGCCTACTCCCATTCCTGATACTAATACGTCTCCTACTATATGGACCTTGATTAAATTTGTCGTTCCAGTAAAGCCAACGGGAACTCCAGCAGTTATAACTACCAGGTCGCCTCTTTTTATTAGTCCCTTATCTAAAGCTCCAGCAACAGCACCCTCAATAACATCATCTGTTGATTGCATTACTTCAATAAGAACTGTTTCAACACCCCATGTAAGAGTTAGTCTTCTTCTAACTCTTTCTGTTGTTGTGGCAGCAATTATTGGTGCCTTCGGCTTGAATTTCGAAACCATTTTTGCAGTATATCCTGAGGATGTGGCGGTTATAATGGCTGAGGCCTCTAGATCACTTGCAGTATTGCAGGTTGCGTGACTAATTGCATCGGTAACAGTAATTTCTTTCTCTATAGATTTGCGTCTTAGCAGTTCGCGATAATTAATAGCTGCTTCTGTACGGGTTGCGATATTTGCCATCATCTTTACTGCTTCAATAGGGTACTTACCTGCTGCAGTTTCACCTGAAAGCATAATTGCATCTGTTCCATCAAAGATTGCATTGGCAACATCAGTAACCTCTGCTCTAGTAGGTCTAGGGTTTCTTATCATTGAATCCAGCATCTGGGTAGCAGTAATAACAGGCTTACCCGCCTTATTACAAAGCTGAATCATTCTCTTCTGTGCTAAAGGAACCTCTTCTGTAGGTATTTCAACACCTAAATCTCCACGTGCAACCATAATACCATCAGACACTTCAATGATTTCCTCTAGGTTATCCATGCCTTCTTGGTTTTCAATTTTAGAGATAATATGTATGTGCTCTGCTCTATTATCTTCAAGAATTTTTCTAATAGCTAACACATCACTGGCTTTTCTTACAAAGGAAGCAGCTATAAAATCAATATCATTTTCTATACCAAATTCTATATCCTTCTTATCCTTTTCTGTAATAGCCGGCAAATTAATTTTAACCCCAGGTACATTTACACCCTTATGATTCTTTACAATACCTGAATTCTTTACTAGACATTCTATATCGGTGTCATTTATCACTTTTGTAACTTCTAGCTCAACAAGTCCATCATCAATTAAAATTGAATTGCCTTCTGTTACATCCTTTGGAAGTCCGGTATAGCTAACATTACATATATCTTGATTACCCATAATATCTCTTGTTGTTATAATGAATTTTTGACCTTCCTGCAATGTCACCTCTGGCTCTGAAAACTTTCCTGTTCGAATTTCTGGCCCCTTAGTATCTAATAGTATAGCAACTGGTACCTTTAGTTCTTCTCTTACTGCCTTAATGTTTTTAATCCTTACAAGGTGCTCTTCATGGTCTCCATGTGAAAAGTTTAATCGTGCAACATTTAAACCACTCTTTACTAGTTCCTTAAAAACATCTTTATTTTCGCTGGCGGGACCAATTGTACATACAATCTTAGTTTTTCTCATTTCTAATCCTCCCCTTTAAATTGAAAGTATATTAGCTAAATCATAGGTTTTTTGATGAAACCCATCTGTTTGCTTAAACACATCTACAAAGTCTACATCAATTATCTCTAATCCGTTTATCCCCAATGCTCGATTTTTCTTACCTTCCAACAATAATTCAACTGCCCGTGCCCCCATCTTACTTGCTAGAATTCTATCAAAGGCAGTTGGACTTCCTCCACGCTGTATATGGCCTAGAATAGTAACGCGTGTTTCAATACCTGTCTTTTCTTCTATTTCCTTACTTATTTCCATGGCACCGCCTACACCTTCAGCCAATAAAATTATACTATGTAGTTTTCCACGATTTCTTCCTTTTATCAGCTTACTGCAAACTTGATCTATTTTAAACTCCACTTCTGGAACAATAATGCTTTCAGCACCTCCTGCAAGTCCAGCATATAGAGCTATATCACCACAATGTCGTCCCATAACTTCAATAATATTGGCTCTACCATGGGAGGCGGAAGTATCCCTTATCCTACCAATTGCATCCAACACTGTATTTACAGCTGTATCAAAGCCTATCGTATATTCTGTATATCTTAGATCATTATCGATTGTACCTGGCAAACCAATAGTTGGAATTCCTAGTTCATTCAGCTTCTGTGCACCTTTAAAGGAGCCATCGCCACCAATTACAACTAGTCCATCTATACCGAATATATTTATAGCATACATGGCTTTTTGTCTTCCTTCTTCTGTTAAAAACTCTTCACTTCTAGCAGTTTGAAGCATAGTTCCACCACGATGAATAATGTCAGCAACAGATGAAAGGTTCATTTCCTCCATATAGCCCTTTATTAATCCATGATAGCCCTGTTTAACCCCTACTATTTTGCAGCCATTATAAATACCACTTCTTACAACAGCACGTATGGCAGCATTCATTCCCGGTGAATCTCCCCCACTTGTTAAAACTCCTATAGTTTTCATCCAATAACCTCCTATTGTCCTGTATGGACATTTTTTGTCCCATTAGTGGTGTTGATGTCCCACTTAGAATTTAAAGCAAAAAGCCCTTAGTAGCCTCTTTGCATTAGAATATTGTGTGCCTCTTCAACCTCTGATCTTGGCACAAGTACTTCACAAATTCCCTCTTCATTGCTTTTACTTATGGGTTTAACTTTTACTAAAAAGCCCTCTTCAACTAATATATTTTGTAGATTTTCCGCGTCCTGTTTTGTGTTTGCCATATATACAACTGTCCACATTTCTAATTGCCTCCTTTATACTGTAGCTCATTTACGGATAACCTGAAGTTTAGTTTATTTATTCTAGTATATCATTGCCTAGATTACTGGTAAATAATTATATTATTAAAAGTATAATTCATATTATAACATATACCTTAATTTTTTATCTATATAAATAAGAATATAAGTAATAATAACTTCAAAATGCTGTTGGCGGGAGAAATGCATCAATCAACTATGATGCAATCTCCACCAAAGACTTCTCTTAGTTTTTCCAACAACTCATCATCTAATTTAACCCATAAGTTTCTTTGGGCACGAAGAGTTTTATTCTTATTTTTAAGGACTATATATATTGGTACATTTCCTTGATATTTTTGTAGAACTGGTTTTACTTCCTCCAGTAGTTTCAATTTTTCTTCGTTATTTATAATTATTCTTAATTTATTTGCTTGTTGCTTTATTAAAGGCCTAATAATATTTACTAGTATTTTGGGAGTCTCCTCCTCTTTAAAGTTTAAGGTCCCCTCCATTATAAGGGCCTCATCCTCCTCAAGATATTTTATAGATCTTGTATATACCTTTGGAAATACAATGCATTCAATGGTACCAAAAAGGTCCTCAAGGGTAACAAAGGCCATCATCTGATTATTTCTTGTTGTTTTAGTACTCTTTTCTATAACGATGCCTCCAACTTTTACAATATCTCCATCTTTATACTTGCACTCCTCCGGATGCTCCACCATTTCCACTAAATCGTTACTGGACACTGTAGTATATGTTTTAAGCTCCCTCTCCAGCTCTGCTAGAGGGTGTCCACTTACATATAATCCGATTACTTCCTTTTCCATACTCAGTTTTATTTTATCGATAAACTCTTTCATATCAGGTAATAAATCATCTATAGTAACCGACATGTTTTCTGAGGCTTCAAAAAGTCCTATTTGACCTTGAATGTTTCTTTTTCTATCTTGATTTACTCCCTCTAATACCTTTTCAAATATTGCCAATAGCTGCGAACGGTAGGCACCAATACAATCAAAGGCTCCACATTTAATTAAGCTTTCCACTGCTCTTTTATTTAAGTCCTTTGATTCTACTTTTTGACAAAAGTCTGTAAAGCTACTAAAGTATCCCTTTTCAACTCTAGCATTTACAATAGAGCTTATCATATTTATTCCTACATTCTTTACAGCGGTTAACCCAAATCGTATTTTTCCATTTTCAACAGTAAATTTGCTAAAGCTTTGATTAATGTCTGGCTTTAGAATTTCAATGCCCATTTTTTTACAATCCTGTATGTATTGTGCCACCTTTGTTGAATTACCCATTACACTTGTGATTAAAGCAGCCATAAACTCTACAGGATAATAGCTTTTTAAGTAGCCTGTTTGATAAGCAAGCACTGCATAGGCAGCTGCATGGGATTTATTGAAGGCGTAGTTGGCGAATTCAATCATTTCATCATATATTTCGTTGGCAATTTTTTCTGGTACTCCATTACGTATACAACCAGGTAGTTCGACATTTCCTGTTTCGTCAGTCTTACCATATATGAAGTGTTTTCTCTCCTCCTCCATAACATCCATCTTCTTTTTACCCATTGCTCTTCGAACCAGGTCACTTCTACCATAGCTATAGCCAGCTAAGTCCCTAACCACCTGCATAACCTGCTCTTGATAAACCATACAGCCGTAGGTGACATTAAGGATAGGCTCAAGCTTTTTATGCTTGTAGGTTATTCTTCTCATGTCATTTTTATTTCGAATATATTTAGGTATTGAGTCCATTGGTCCTGGTCGATATAAGGAAATTCCTGCAACAATGTCCTCAAAGCAGTTTGGCTTAAGCTCCTTCATAAACTGAATCATACCTGTACTCTCCAGTTGAAACAAGCCTAGTGTATCTCCTCTACTTATTAATTCATACACTTTAGCATCCTCATAATTACAGTTGGAGAAGTCTACTCTGATGTTTTGATTTTTTTCAATTAGGTCTATTGCATCACTTATTACAGTTAGTGTCCTTAAGCCTAGAAAGTCCATTTTCAATAGCCCTAATTCTTCAAGGGTACCCATTGTGAATTGTGTAGTAACACTATTATCATGCATATATAATGGTACATATTTATCTAATACATCCTTGGAAATAACCACACCAGCAGCATGGGTTGATGCATGTCTTGGAAGCCCCTCTAATTTTTTTGCCATATTAATTAAGTAGCTGGCTCCTTCGTCATCATTAACCATTTGCTTAAGAATAGGGTTAACCTCTAAGGCTTTATCTATTGTCATACCTATTGCAAAGGGTATTTGCTTTGCAATTTGATCAACCTCATTATAGGGCATATTAATAACTCTACCAACATCTCGTATTGCTGCCCTTGCAGCCATTGTACCAAATGTAATAATTTGAGCTACCTTTTCTTCCCCATATTTTTTCTTTACATAGTCTATTACTTCTTCTCTTCTCTCGTAACAAAAATCAATATCTATATCCGGCATAGATACCCGCTCTGGGTTTAAAAATCTTTCAAAAATCAAATTGTATTTAACGGGATCAATATCTGTTATTCCTAAAGCATATGCCACTATACTTCCAGCAGCACTTCCTCTACCTGGTCCCACAGGAATATCATTATCTCTGGCATATTTTATAAAATCCCATACAATTAGGAAGTACTCTGTATATCCCATACTCTCAATAACCTTAAGCTCATAGTCTAAACGCTCCTGTAACTCCACGGTTACTTTTCCATATCTATTGATTAATCCTTCACTACAAAGATTCCTTAGGTATTGATCAACAGTAAAATCTTGAGGTATTCCATACTCTGGTAAATGTATAGTATTGAAATCGAAATCCACCTTACATCTGTCTGCAATTTTCACGCTGTTCTCCAATGCTTCAGGTGCATAGGGAAATAATTGAGCCATTTCATCTGGTGTTTTTAAGTAAAACTGATCATTAGGAAACTTTAGTCGCTCCTCATCCTGCTGTGTTTTACCAGTTTGTATACAAAGAAGAATGTCGTGGGCTTCTGCATCCTCTTGATACACATAATGACTATCGTTGCTGGCTACTAACGGAATGTTGGTTTCTCTACTTAATTTCACAAGCTGTGTATTTACCTGCTTTTGCTCTTTAATACCATGATCCTGAAGCTCAAGATAAAAATTAGATTCTCCAAAAATACTCTGTAAAGACAAAGCTAATTCCTTCGCTTTGTCATATAAACCCCTTAATAAATATTGTTGAATATCTCCAGCTAAACAGGCACTTAGGGCAATAATACCACTACTATGGTCCCTTAATGTCTTATAATCAATTCTCGGCTTATAATAAAAGCCCTTGGTATATCCAATAGAAACTAATTTTATTAAGTTCTGATATCCTTCATTATTTTCTGCCAGCAGCACTAGATGTCCTTGATTTTTATCCATACTGGGATCTCTATCGGTAAGGCTTCTTGCTGCTGTATAAACCTCGCATCCTATAATAGGCTTGATACCTTTTTTGATTGCCTTTTTATAAAAATCTACTACCCCAAACATAGAACCATGATCTGTAATAGCAACAGCATCCATTCCCATTTCTTTTACACGATCCATCATTTTATCAATGGTAGTAAATCCATCCAGTAAGCTATATTCAGTATGTACATGAAGGTGTACAAATCGATTCATAATTTCACCTCATTCTTTGGGGTATATATATAACTATATCAATTTAATGACATCATTTCAATTTGGGATATTCAGACAAAAACCAAATACAAAAAATGATAAATGTTGAATGTTGAATGTTGAATTGTTGTAAAAATTTGCATGCAAATTTCTTTATTTATAAACATTGCTTTAAAAAATGTAAGGGCCGACGACCCTGTGGAGCCGTTCTTTAATTCTACATTCTACACTCTTCACTCTTCACTTCCTCACTCTTCATTCTTAACTCTTCACTCTTCACTTCCTCACTCTTCACTTCCTCATAGTCTTTTTCCGTATCAATGTCTATTCCTATCTTTTCATCCTCTACTTCTAAAAATTTAACCTCATGTTGTAAATCCTTAAAAAGACTTCTACCACCCTTATCTCCTTCGACTTTCATCAGCTGCGCCTTCAGCTTTGAAGAAAACAACACTGGATTCCCTTGTTTTCCTCCATAGGTTGGTATAATAATAGAAGCTTGGCTATATTTGTATTCATTTATAACTCTATTTATCAGGTCTGAAGTAATAAAGGGTTGATCTCCAACCATAAAAAGATACCCCAGTGAATTGGCCTTGGTTGTATTTACTCCAAGCTTCACAGCAGCGCTTTGTCCAGCATGGGCCATGGTATTAAAGACAGATTTTATTTGATATTTATCTGCTATTTTTTTAATTTCAGGACTCCTATAAATTATAATGACCTCATCTAAATCAGAATTATTAGCTGCCTGAATTACCCTTTCAATTAGAGGTATACCCTTAATATTAATAAGTAATTTGTTTTGATTAAATCTTCTTGAAAAACCAGAAGCCATTATAATACCACTAATCAATTAAAATCCCTCCAAAATTTAATGTCCTTCTCATACTTCATGCTACCTATAATAATTCTTTTGAATAAAGGGGCATTATCCTCAAGGAGTCTTATTATTTCCCTTCCAGCTTCAAATCCTTCTCCTTCACCCTTATTAAGGAGCACATATCCTTGACAGTTACTACTGGGAATGTTCTTAAATAACCCTTCTGGGTGTGTTATTAATCTAGCAGCAGTACTTGGCATAATAATATCACCTATATTAGCTTCGACAATTCTGGTGAACTCTTCGATGCGATGTACAATATCACTGTTAATTTCCATAAATAAAGCATCTAATCCGATAACTCCTATATATTTAGTGGTACTTGGGGGTACAACAGGTTCGTGTTTGGCTGGTGCTTTGATAGGCCTTCCTTTAGAGCCATCCGCCTCTACAAGAATAACGTCAAAGATTTTCATATTATATATTTCCTCCAGCAGTATAGGGTTAACCCCCAACAGCTTTCCCTCCTTGGATACTGAGCTTCCTAAAAGATAAATTTGCCCTTCCTTAATAGAATATAATTGTTTTAAATCATTTTGATCAGTTAAAAATATTTCATCAAATAATTCATTATTGCTTGGGTAATAAATAGCTGTGGTTGTAGTTACCAGTATCTTTTTATCTATTTCCTTAAGTTTAGTGGCAAGAGAGAACATTGTAGTTGTTTTCCCTCCGCCTCCAACAAAGGAAATCATTTCACTAAGGGGATTAACCAACTCAAATCCCATTAAAATATCCATAATCCTCATCCTTATCTAATAATTAAATTTAATAAAACCACACAGAATTTTTCAAAAGAACTGTGTGGCTTTTTTTAACTGATTATATTATTTAGGCACTATTTTTTTATTTCTTCACTGTATTCATCAACCGATTTACTTAGAATATCTGCTAGTCCAATAAATTCACAGCCTACAAAAAAAACTTTATCAACGGCTTCAATTCTTACTATTTTAAGTACACAGTAAAAATACTTTTTTTCTGTAAGCTCAATTTTAGCATCAAAATAGTAGTCTATAGGAAGAGCTTTTTTACACTTAAAACCAATACCTGTTTTAGATATGTTTACAACCTCTATACCTTCATTAATGTCATCTATTACAATATTATCCTGTTTAAACAAAGAGGTTATATTAAGCTCCAGATTCAATGGAAGCCTTTCACTTCTTCTTTTTTCTAGCATATCCTTCACCTGCCTAATTCTATATTTATTCCTTTTTCTTTATTATAATATAATTAAACAGCTTTTGCTAAGCATTTAGATAATCATGTGTGATATTTAATTATTAATGTTACTCCCAGTTATATATAATACAACTATATATATACATCAACATTATTCTAAAATTTAAGAGCCAACCCATAATAATATAGGTTAGCTCTACTCTATTGCTTACTTAGTTTTACTTGATAATTATCTTGTAGTTTTTCTACTTTTCCTTCCCAGATGTCAGAGGGATATGATATCACTTGGCTATATATGGAATCTGGATCAGGGTAAACTTGACTATATACTACGTTAACATTATTTTCTTCTAGCTTAACTTCTTTTATTTTAATTTTATAACCCCGGCTAGGCTTTTCTCCCCAATAAAGCTCAACTTTGATTTTATCAGGTGCAGTTTTTATAACTTTGTAGGTTACATCATCATTTTTATCTGTACTTGTACTTCGAGGTTCTGTAAATACCATTTTTTCCCCTCCCATTAATTATTTAATTAATTTAATTTTTATTATAAGGGATTTCAATTAATAGTAATATTTTTATGTTTTACTAGTGAATCAGTTTATCTATATTCCTAATTCAAAGTTAATATGACTATTATTCTTATTTTTTCAATATCTTTAAAATTTCGATTTCATAGCATTCGTTTACCTGTTCTAGATAGTATATCCCTTTATCACAATATTCCTGAAGGGACTTTGCAAGATGGTTTTTAAACACCCTTTGGAGTTTTATGTTATTACTCATGTTAGTTTTAATTTCTGCCTTAACTCTGTAGACTAGCCCAATTTCGTATGGACTCTTAAGCTGCTGACTATAAGATTCTGCACGGATGAGATTCTCTAATGCAGTTTTGTAATTACCTTCCCTAATATATAACAAAGCCATATAACCCTCTGCTATAGCCCTTCCCCACGGTACATCGAATTGATTGTATAGGATAAGACCATTTTTAAAATAGTTCTTGGCTCTTTCGTAGTCACCCATGTCAAAGGCCGCCTGCCCTGCATTGGTATTGAAAATTGTTAACCCTCTAGAAAGCTTCATTTTCTTACACATAGTCATAGCTTTATCGTAGTATTTTAAGGCACTAGAAAAATTCATATTATATCTTCTTATTTCACCTAAATAATTATAAACACCCGCAATATTTAGAGCATACTTATCATCATACTTGCTTATATCATTAAAAAGGTGAATGGCCTTCTGTAAAACTTCCTCTGCTGCCTCATAGTCAATTGTCATTATTTTGTTTAAGCCCTTGAGCCTAAGGAGAATTGCCTTCTCCAGTCTGTTATCATTTTCCTCTGCTAAATCCAATGCCATTTTAAGGTATCGTTCCATCAATTCATTGTTATGGGTTTGTATTCCATAATAGACCATCTGTCTATATCCCTTTAAAAGGAATTCATGATGGAGATTTTCATTAGCTGTTTCTATCATCCTCAAAATAAATCTCAATCCTGATTCATAGTCTCCCTCTCTGATCAAATATCTACCCTTCATATGAAAAAATGCAATTTCTAGCTTAACAAATTCTTCTGATGGTCTTAGGTATTTAGCTTCTTTTATAGATGTCTCTATTTCATTGATTACCTCTATTGCCTGTTGACTAGACAGGTATAGACTAGACTCTTTAATATAATAGCTTTCGTTTATAATGGGAAATAACTCATGACTGAAATCCAAATAAATATCAGTGTTTAAAATTTTATATTTCAATGCCTTTATTAAATTACTACTATTAGTAAAATGATAAATAAGTTTAGAGTATACAGTTATATCCCTTTTTCCGTTTATTAAACCGTCTTCAAGAATTTCTCCTATAATATTATGTAAAAGCCTCTTTTTAGCTGGCGATTGATTTATATAAATATAATCTCTCAGCTTTTGATGGGTGAATTGATAAATAATCTCATCATGAACTACTGTTTCCTTAATAAGATACCTGTCCTGAAGCTCCTCAATTGTTTCAATAACTTCTAATTCATCTTTTCCTAATGCCTTCGCTAATATTTCAAGTGACACATTATCAAAAAACACCGAAATAATGTCAATTAGTTTTTTTCCATTAACCGATAAATTTATAAATCTACTCTTTATAACATCTTGCATTTTAACTGACATTTCATCTAAGTTACGGTTTTCCTTTAATGCGTTTAAGTATTCCACTAGAAAAAAAGTATTTCCTTCGGTTTCCTCATATATTTTATGTTTGAGTTCTTGTGATAGTTGATTAGGCATTACTGAATTAATAAACTCCTCCACCTGATTCTCTGAAAAACGTTGTAACATAAGGGTTTCCATCAGATTGTACCTACTCATTAAAGTAATAAAATCATCAATTCGTGCAGCATATTCATTTCTACATGTCCCAAGGACTATTAACCGTTTATTTTTATTATTTAGTAAAAGGTGCTTCAATAATAGTAGACTCATATTATCCATCCACTGCATATCTTCAAATATAAGAATTATTTTTTTCTTATTGGCTAATTTACCAAATAAACCCTGTACTGCATCCTCAACCAGCTTAAACTGCATATTATCTAACTCTTCAATGGTGGTCATCTTATTATACAAGACATCTACATCAAATATGGGAAACAAATAAGCTATTATGTTTTTCCACACATTTGGGATATCAATGGCTTCTTCCTTAATAATATTGGCAAACTCCATAAAAACAGAATTCCAAGGCTTTAAGAAATAACTTTCTTCAGCTTGATAACAATTTGCGCTAAAAATAAAAACCTCGTTTTTATCTATGTTATCAAAGAATTTATCCTTTAGAACTGTCTTACCTATTCCTGCTTCTCCAATTAGCATTATAGACTTGTTAAAGCTTCCCATAATAAAGCTATTATGATTTTCAATTAGCCTATTAAGCTCTAATTCTCGACCATAAAAAAAATCATTGGAAGTATGATTAATTTTTGATTCTTTTAACTTTCTAGCCTTAAGCAGGTCTTCAAACAATTTCTGACTCTCGATATCTGGTACTATTCCCATTTCTTTATCTAAAGTTTTCGCCAGCCTATTATAAATATCAATTCCCTTATTATAGACTCCCTCAACTAAATATTGATTAAGTAGTATTTGATATGCCCTTTCATCGAAGGGATCAGCATTAATAAGGAGTTTAGTATAATATTCAATTTTTTCAAGGCTTAGGTTTGATTTGTTATCTAACAAATTATATAACAGTGAAATGTACATATCTTTATAGGCTTCTCTGGTGTTTATCATCCACTCTTCAAAGCTTTCTCCATCCTTTAAGGAGAATCCCTGCAAAAACTCACCGGTATAAAGGTCTATTGCTTCTTTATTTTGCTTCAAAAAAGCTTCTATATCTATATTAATTTGTATATCAGGATTTAACATTATAATAGATTTTCGAGGTGAAATTATTATATCCATATCGAAAATTTTTCTAATTTGATACATAGCATTTCTTAGATTTTTCTTGGCAGTCTCTTCTGGAGTTTCTCCCCATAATAGATTTACCATTTCATCTCGAGTTGCTTCTTTTTTACATAGCAAATAATAGAAGAGGGCCTCTGCCTTTCTAAAAGGAAATAAAATTTTCACTTGATCCTTTGTAACAGTTGGAGTATTAAAGAGTTTTACTTGAATTAAACTCATTTATCCAACCCCCCTTTACAATCTTAGCTATATTATATATTCTGTAAACCTTTTTGGAATCCTTCATCTCAATATGTACTGGTACACAAAAACCCCATTTTTTATATAACATTCTAATTATATAAAAAAAATAGCGAAGTGTCACCTTCGCTACTTTTTATTTAAATCTATAAAACTACTTTATCTAATATTTGCTTTTCTAATTCAACAGCCTTCTTTTCCAGCTCGTTAACCTTTTGATTAACATCCATAACAAAGACTTCATCCTTTATTGATAGAACATTTATTTTTACATTATATAGGGCAGACAGCACTGCTGTTCTTGCCATCATAGCAGCTACAGCGCCATCAGTAACAGCATTTTGATTTCCACTTTCTACAACAGTTTCTATTATTGACATTATTTTCAAAGCTTCCTCTGCAACCTCTAAAGGTACCAGTGCTGCTTTTTTAGTAGCCTCTTGAATGGCTTTCTTTCTTGATACTATTTCTTCATCTGTTTCCTTTGGTAGCTTAAAGGCATCCATTACTTCATTAAAAGAGTCTGCATCTCGGTCGATATCATCTATAAACTTATTTCTAAGGTCAGAAGTCTTCTCTTCTATTTCCTTCATCAACTCTTCAACCTCTGCATACTTTTTCTTTCCTATAGTAAGATTAGCAACCATCCCAGTAAGGGCCGCAGCCGTAGCACCACACATAGCAGCTATACTTCCTCCTCCAGGAACTGGTTTATTTGACGCCGTCTCCTCTAGAAACTCTTTAAGGCTCTTATTTGCTAACATTTATATAACACTCCTTTTCTTTATCAAAAACAAGTATACCATTTTTCACAACCTTCTCCACCGTGCTGACACCGATATGATATGGAATGAAATGATAGGAAGGAAACTCTAGTATAATTACATCTCCTTTTTTACCTACATCCAAGCTTCCAATAGTATCTGCCATATCTAGTGCAGCTGCACCATTGATGGTAAAGGCAGTTATTGCTTCCTCTGTTGTCATTTTCATATATAGTGTTGCTAAAGCAAAAATTAAAGGTATTGACTCTGTAAAGCAACTTCCTGGGTTTAAATCTGTAGCAAGGGCAACTGCA
Organism: Alkaliphilus peptidifermentans DSM 18978; assembly: GCF_900101495.1. Lineage (GTDB taxonomy): Bacteria > Bacillota > Clostridia > Peptostreptococcales > Natronincolaceae > Alkaliphilus_C > Alkaliphilus_C peptidifermentans. The sequence continues at coordinate 28,564 of NZ_FMUS01000033.1, read as the reverse complement.
TTACCGTTATCAATCATATATCTAGCCCGGGCATAATTTTCCTTTAAGCTAAAGGCTGTTCCCGGTAGAAGGGTTGCAACTACTCCTTTATCCCTCATTTGTTTTAATCCTTCGTCTGATGCCTGTAGTAAATGATCCGCAGAAACTGCACCTAGTTCTGCTGCCAGCTCTGCGCCTCCAAGTTGTATTATTTCATCTGCATGTAGCTTAACCTTCATTCCAAGCTCTTGAGCTTTTCTTAATAGGCGTCTAGACTGATCTACAGAGAATACTTTTTTTTCACAAAATATATCACAAAAAGTTGCCAGTTGACCTTCTGCCACTATCGGTAGTACATCTTCAATCATAAAATCAATAAATTCATCTTCTTTACCCTTATATTCTGGTGGAACTGCATGAGCTCCTAGGAAGGTTTTAACCACGTCTATTGGATGGTTGTCATCTACCTCCGTCATAACTTCTAGCTGCTTTATCTCAGTATCAAGGTCAAGTCCATAGCCACTCTTCCCTTCAACGGTTGTTACTCCAAAGGAGAGCATAGAGTCTAAACGTCTCATTGCAGCATAATATAACTCTGCTTTAGTTGCTGCTTTAGTTGCCTTTACAGAGCTAAGTATACCTCCACCACGCTCCATAATTTCCATGTAATTGTCCCCTCTAAGACGCCATGAAAATTCTTCAGCTCGATAACCACCAAAAACTAAGTGGGTGTGTGAATCTACAAAGCCTGGTAAAACTGCCTTTCCGGTTGCATCAATAACTTGGAAATCCTTTTCATTATATTTCTTTATTATGTCTTCTGTTTTACCAACAGCCTCTATAACTCCATCTCTTATAACTACTGATCCATCATGTATGACATTTAAGTCTGCCATTTCTTTTCCAAATTTAGCATGAGAGCCACTGCAGGTGACCACTTCGCTGGCTCCTTTAATTAAAATGTTGCCTTTTTGCATCTTTATCACTCCATTATCCTAGTTTCTAAGACTTGTTCCATTGAAAAGTCCTCTACCCCTAGATAATACACAGCTGTGTCTATTAATGCCTCCATTGGCAGTAAACCAATGATTTCACTTCCAACAATATTAACACCATACCGTTTTGCCTCAATTCTAATCAGTTCAAAAACCCTATATAGAGCAGTTTTTGTGTAATCAGTCATATTCATAGAAACTTGAACAATTCCACGTTCCTTAAGCTCTATTCCTATGGCCTTACAATATCTAAGCCCTCCACTTAAATATCGCACATTCTTAGATATCTTATTGGCTATCTCAAGATCATCAGTGGCTAAATTCACATTAAAGGCTACCAGTGGCATTCTGGCACCAATAGCTGTAACTCCAGCTGTTTCATGGGGCATATCAGGACCGAAATCTGGCTTCCATTCTGGTTGCTGTAGTTTATCCTTCATACCTTCATATTCGCCTTTTCTAACCTTTGCAAGGTTCTCTCTTTCTGGAGTAGATGCTGCCTTTTCATATAAGAAAATAGGTAAATCATACTTATCTGCAGCTTCCATAGCCACTTCTTTAGCCAGTTCAACAGCCTCTGTCATGCTAACATTCTTTACTGGTATAAATGGAACCACATCTATTGCACCCATACGTGGATGCTGACCCTCATGACTCCTCATATCAATTACTTCAATTGCAACACCCATTGCCTCTACTATAGCTACTTTAAGTGCTTCTGGCTCGCCTACTACTGTAACTACAACACGATTATGGTCTTCATCTCTGCTGTAATCCAACAGCTTAACTCCATTTTTTCCTCTGAAGGGATTTACTATTTTTTCTATTTTATCAAGATCTCTACCCTCGCTAAAGTTTGGAACACATTGAATTATTTTTTTCATCGCAATTAGCCTCCCTTTATTTTTTGTCTGAGGTGTTGTTTTTGTTGTAAGAAATTTATTTATTTTTTAATGCTTCTTCTATCACATCTTTTATCAATGAATCATTTGGAATATATGGTAATGTAATGTGGCTATCGTTATTAGAATTTTGATTAAATTCTATGCTGGTGCTGATTGAGTTCTCATTCCTTGCCCAAGCTCTTCTTGCAACTCCACCCATTACATCCCATGGCATTGCAGTTTTTAAAATAGTATCTACTCTTTCACTACCATCTAAAACCATGCCGAATCCACCATTAATTGATTTTCCTATTCCGACACCCCCGCCATTATGTAGGGCAATTAAACTCATTCCTCTGGCAGCATTACCAGCAAAGCACTGGGTAGCCATATCTGCCATAACATTACTTCCATCCTTTATATTGGCAGTTTCGCGGAAGGGTGAATCTGTACCACTTACATCATGGTGGTCTCTTCCCAACATAATTGGTCCAACTTCACCATTTCTTACCATTTCATTAAATCTTAAAGCAATTTTTGTTCTTCCCTCTGCATCCTGATAAAGAATTCTAGCCTGAGTACCTACAACCAATTTATTTTTTTCTGCATCTCTAATCCAAACATAGTTATCTCTATCCTGACCTCTTCTTTCTGGATCAATGCAATCCATTGCCGCTTTATCTGTTCTAATAAGGTCTTCATGGTTGCCGCTAAGACAAACCCATCTAAATGGACCATATCCATAGTCAAACAATTCTGGCCCCATAATGTCCTCTACATAGGAAGGAAAGATAAATCCATCCTTTTCATCAATGCCATTCTTTGATATTTCCTTTACTCCAGCATCATACACAGCCTTCATGAAGGCATTACCATAGTCAAAGAAATAGGTACCATTCTCAACCAGCTTCTTAATTAGATCAAAATGTTTTCTAAGGGATTCATCAACCAATTCTTTAAATCTCTCTCGATTGGTTTTTAACATATTTGTTCTTTCATCAAAAGATACACCCTGTGGACAATAGCCCCCATCGTATACCGCATGACAAGAGGTTTGGTCTGATAATAATTCAATTTTGATATTGTTATTTACTGCATATTCTAGTAAATCTACTATATTACCTTCATATGCTATAGAGATTGGTGACTTCTTTTTTCTGTATTCTTCAACAATTTTAAATATCTCACTTAAATCATTTGAAGTTACACTAACCCATCCCTGCTTATGTCTTGTTTCAATACGAGAAGGATCAACCTCTGCAATGATACCAATACCATTTGCTATTTCTACTGCCTTTGGTTGAGCACCACTCATACCTCCTAAGCCTGAGGAAACAAATAATTTGCCCTTTAAATCCTCCTCCTGACCTAAGCCAAGCTTCAACCTCCCTGCATTAAGTAAGGTATTAAAGGTACCATGAACTATTCCCTGTGGACCTATATACATCCACCCTCCTGCAGTCATTTGACCATAGTTTGCAACTCCCATTTGCTCTGCAATATCCCAATCCTTTATATTATCAAACATACCAACCATTAAGGCATTGGTAATAATAACTCTTGGACTTTGGCTGGATGACTCGAATAGTCCCACTGGATGTCCGGATGAGATGACTAATGTCTGCTTATTAGTTAACACTTCTAAGTATTTCTTTATTAATCGATATTGCATCCAGTTTTGACACACTCTACCGGTTTCTCCATAGGTAACTAATTCATAGGGATATAAGGCCACATCAAAGTCTAGGTTATTATCTATCATAACTTGAAATGCTTTACCTTCTATACAATTTCCTTTATATTGGTCGATTGACTTTGCTTTAATATTACCCTCTGGACGGTATCGATAACCATAAATCCGTCCCATAGTCATTAACTCCTCCATAAATTCCTGAGCTAGTACTTCATGATGCTCCGCCGGAACGTATCTCAAAGCATTTTTCAAAGCTATTTCCGTTTGAGCTGGTGTCAATTTAAATCCACGGTCGGGGGCCCTTCTAATACCAGCAATGAATTCAGGCTTATTGGGTAGCTCATTATCAAGCTTAATTTTCATAGCCTCATTAATCATTTTATTACTTACCATAATGTTTCTCCCCTTTACACTCAAATTAAAATAAACCTGTTATTACACCTTTTTCATCAATGTCCATTCTATCAGCAGCAGGCACTTTCGGTAAGCCAGGCATTGTCATAATATCGCCTGTTAAACACACTATAAACCCTGCTCCTGCTGAAACCTTAACTTCCTTAACAGTAATTTTAAAGCCCTTTGGAGCCCCCAGCAGTGATGGATCATCCGACAAGGAATACTGAGTTTTAGCCATGCAAATTGGAAGCTTATCTAAACCCAGCTCTTCAAGCTTTTTAATCTCTTTCTTTGCTTTTCCAGTAAAGATAACTCCATCTCCACCATATATCTCCGTAACAATTGTATTAACTTTATCTGGGATAGAGTCTTCAATATTATATAAAGGCTTATAGTTAGAGGCTTGATTTTCTACCATGTCCACAAGTACCTTGGCCATATCACTACCACCTTCGCCGCCTTTAGCCCATACATCATTTAATGCTACATTTACTCCAGCTTCCTTACAAAGGTTTATCAATAAATCTATTTCTGCATCTGTATCATTGAAAAACTTGTTTACTGCCACCATTACTGGCAAGCCAAATTTACCAATGTTTTCAACCTGCTTAGAAAGGTTAACAAATCCATTTTTTAGTGCATCTAGATTTTCTTCTCCCAGCTCTGCCTTGCTAACACCACCATGCATTTTTAATGCCCTAATAGTAGCAACAATTACAACAGCAGCCGGCTTTAAATTACCATATCTACATTTTATATCTAAAAACTTCTCTGCTCCTAGGTCTGCACCGAAGCCCGCCTCTGTAACCAAATAATCTCCAAGCTTCAACCCTAGCTTTGTTGCTATAATACTATTGCAACCGTGGGCAATATTAGCAAATGGACCACCGTGGATTAAAGCAGGTGTATTTTCTAAAGTTTGTACAATGTTGGGCTTAATAGCATCTTTTAATAGTAATGCCATTGCTCCATGAACATTTAAGTCAGATGCTGTAATTGCTTTGCCTGTTCTACTGTAGGCCACAAGCATTCTTCCTAGCCTCTCCTTTAGATCCATTAAATCATTGGATAAGCATAATACTGCCATAACCTCTGAAGCAACAGTAATCATAAAATTATCCTGTCTAACAAATCCATTAGGCTTTCCTCCCATTGCTACAACCACTTCTCTTAGGGCTCTGTCATTCATATCAAGAACTCTTTTCCAAACAATTTGTCTAGAATCTATATCAAGGCTATTTCCTTGATGGATATGATTGTCAATGGCTGCTGACAACAGATTATTAGCTGTTGTTATTGCATGCATATCACCTGTAAAATGAAGGTTAATATCTTCCATAGGAACTACTTGAGCATGACCTCCACCTGCAGCTCCACCCTTTACTCCAAATACAGGCCCTAAGGAAGGCTCTCTTAAAGCTATAAATGCTTTTTTACCGATTTTATTCAGGGCTTGTCCTAGGCCTACTGTTGTAGTTGATTTTCCTTCACCTGCAGGGGTAGGATTAATTGCTGTAACTAAAATAAGCTTTCCATCAGGACGATCCTTTAGTCTATCAAAAATACTTAAGTTGATCTTTGCTTTGTATTTTCCATATAGTTCAAGCTCGTCCTCCTCCACATTCCATTCATTAGCAATTTCAGTAATTGGCTTTAACTTAGCCTGTTGTGCAATTTCGATGTCGCTTAAAAATTTTGCCATTTTCATCATTCCTTTCGTTTATTTTTATTTTTTTTTATTCTTTTTTATGGACTGACAATAGGTATAAATCCAACACTTTTTTATTAATTATCTTCACTCTTAATTCTTAATTCTTAACTCTTCCATTTTCCATTTTCCATTTTCAATTTCTCTTTTTCTTTTAATTCTTAATTCTTAATTCTTAGTTCTTAGTTCTTAATTCTTAACTCTTAACTCTTAACTCTTAACTCTTAATTCTTAATTCTTAACTCTTAACTCTTAATTTATTCTTCATACTTCATTACTTTTTTATGCTATTATCTTATCCGATTTTAATTATATCAACCTACCGTCTGTATTTCGTCTAATTTTATGAATTTTTACTTTTTTATTTATTTTACAACACAAAACAGATGGCAAGTGCCATCGGACTGTTGAAAATCCTTCATTTTCTTCGTTGCTACAAAAACCCTGCACCCTTACGCATACCAACTAGATGCTAGATACGAGATGCGAGAGAGGAATTAAAATCTTTTGCTCTTTTGATTAATCTCAATGTATTCACAATATTACGTATTGCTAATTTCCAATTCAGTATTGCAATTTAGGAAAATAATACATATAATACATATAACTGTAATAAATGGAATTATATTGTATTCGAAAATAAAATAGGAAATTAAAGATAATATAAAAAAGGAGGGATAATTATAAAATATTAATGATTACTTAATACGAAAGGAGGTAATTGAAAAGATTAAAGAGTGAGTTTTAAAAACAATAATAAAAGTTATATAAAGAAGATGGAAGACAAATTGATGTTTATTAATAGAAAGGCTAAAATAATGACTTTCTTATAGGTGTCCATAATCTTATTTAACAACACCTTTTGAAGAGGAAAAATTGTTTCGAAGGTTACTGAAGAATAAAGTTATAGTTATTGAAGATACTGACAAACCTTTACTCGTCGAAGCTGAGCTTTTTTATTAGTTTTATAATATTTAACATAAGGTGTATAATAAAAACATTTTATACATTATGAGTTGGGCGATTGTTTTGCTCTAAAAAACTAATTTTACACGTAAAAAATGGAGGGCATAAGAATATAGAATTGGTTTTGTGGGATTTGTGGAACTCTCAGCCACCTAAATATAAATATTGAAAAGGAGTGGTTTTTATGAAAAAAGGGTTATTATTACTGGTACTATGCTTGAGTTTTGCTTTTTCATTTTTTGTTGTAGCACATGAGAATGATTTAGATGTAGTAGATAATACATCAATAGTTTTAGATATACACAAAATGACTACAGAAGAGTTAGAGTTTTATGAGAAATCCATCGCACAATATGATGCTGTCATTTTTTATGATAAGCTTATAAGTTCCTTTATTGACCTATATGGAGAAAAAGACGGACAACCTGCGCGTTATCCTGAAAATTATGCAGGTGCATACGTAAACGATGACGGAAAGTTGGTAATCCAAATTTCCAGCACAGATGATCAAAATATTATCAATGCACAGGTTCTTCATGATTATTCTGTTGGCGTTGACTTGAATAAAATTAAAGAGAAGGATACCCAGTTCAAAGCTGAGAGTATTGAGGATGTAGTTGTATTTGAGCAGGTAGCTCATTCACTAAATGATTTGAATGGCATGCTAATAGATTCAGTAAACTCAGTAAACAAGCTAATTTCGGTAGCAGGATATTATGTAGACACATTAAATAACTCTGTAAACATAATTTTAGAGCAAGACGCATATGAAATAGCGGTTAATACTATTGATATTTACAAAGATATCAAATCTGATTATAGTAAAGAAGTACCATTAGTGTTTGAAACCGGTGAAATAAATGAGCCAAGTTATCATCATTTGGGAGGTCAAGGATATTATTATCATGGTTCAGGAGGAGGTACAACTCTTGGCTTTACTGGATGGTATAATGGAACGCGAGCCTATTTGACTTGTGGGCACACATCGGCTTTCAATACAGGTGATACAGCTAGATATAGTAATACTGCAATCGGAAATGTATCCGCCAAACAGTGGGCACATAATGGTAATGGTGATTGGGGAATTGTAAATTTAAATAGTGGTGAGACAATATCTGGACTGATCAAACAGAACCATTCAGGGACTGTTGTAGGTAAGATCAAGGGACGTGTAAATTCTGTGCCAGTAAACACAATTGTATATAGATTTGGACATAAAACTCAAGTATGGTCGACTTTAAGAGTAAATGCGGTTAATGTGTCAAAGGCTTGGAAGGATACTCCATCTGACTCGAATTATACCATAAGAGGTCTTGTGAGATGCACACTGCAAATTGGTTCAGCATCACAACCTGGTGATAGTGGAGGACCTTTTGTTATAGCGAATGGGAATGATTATTCTGCTATAGGCACCACAACAGGAGAGAGTGGTGGCTATACATATTATAGTCCAATGAGTCATGTGCCAACCAACTTTGCTGTTGAAATTGGTTACTAATTTTATTAGCTTTTACTGTATAAGAAAGATGAAATATCATGTTGTGAAGCTTATGTATTCGTGACGTACTTATATCGCCTGAGCGGTGGAATGGAGGCAACAATGAAAAAAGTCATTAGTTTAACACTTGTTTTTGCGATAATGATTGTATTGGGAATCGTTATTATAAAAAACATTAAGGAGGCAACTGTTACGGATAATATCAATGATTCTACAAATGGCTTGCAACCAACTAGATTTCTGCCAGAACAAATGAACACCCTTGAGGGAGTATCTTTTATACACGTAGAATACTATAACGATGCTAATACGATAAAATGGACACTACAAAACAATACAAGATATACTATTTACTATGGAGAAGGTATAATACTTGAAAAAAATCATAATGATGAGTGGTACGAAATACCGTATTCTGGAAAAGTTGGCTTCACCAGCATTCTGAATTACCTATCGCCCTCCAACTCGATAGAAGTTAGTCTACCAATGAGTACATGGGTAGCTGTTTCTGCGGGTAAGTATCGAATTGTTCTTGAAGTATCACCACAAGAACATAGCAAAAATCTGTACCCAATAAGTGCATATTTTACGATTGATCAATAGAGTGAAGGTAATCAGGTTATAACAAATCGAAAAAAATTTAAATCTAAAGAGGCAATAAAAAAACCTTTCGTCCCTTATATAAAGGGACGAAAGGTTAATCAATTTATATCAACCTACCGTCTGTATTTCGTCTAATTTTATGAATTTTTACTTTTTTATCCCATAACGCAAAAAAAGATAGCAATCGCCATCTCTGGATCTATTGATAAAGTCTTGAAGTTTTTATAAAACCTTCTTGATACCATTATTGAGGTGTTTTTTTAAGTCTATTATTTTATTAGGTTTATTTATTTGATGTATAAAGCTGTTATTCACTCTTACTATAGGACGAGTTGGTAAATCATCATTTCGTTCAATAACAACTCCCCTCTCACCGGATTCTAGTTGAACATTAGTACCAATTGGATATATAGTGATATGTTTAAGAAAAATCTTAATTATATCATAGTCAAACTGATGATTACCCAATGCAATTAAATATTCCAGCGCATAGTGGGAGGTTATTCTTTCTCTGTATATTCTATTAGATGTCAATGCGTCAAATACATCACATATAGCAACAATACGTGCATACTCATGTATTTCCTTTCCCTTTAATCCATGGGGATAGCCCGTTCCATCGAATCGTTCATGATGATCTCTAACAATAATACAAGATTCCTCTGATATTCCTTCAATCTCTTTAACAATATTGTAGCCTTCAATTGAATGCTTTTTTATCTCTTCGTACTCACTTCCTGTTAATATCCACGGCTTTTTTAGTATGCTAGAAGGTATCACAACCTTACCAATATCATGAAGCAATGCTCCAATGCCAAGATCCTCCAGTTGCTTTCTAGAATACTCAAAGGCTACACCTATAACCAGGGAATACACACACACATACAAGCTATGATGAAATGTATAGTCGTCTATCCCTCTTATATCTGTCATATACAAAAGTATATTTTTTTTACTTAGAAGTCGTGTTACTATATGATTTACTATGTCTTTTATTTTACTGAATTTTTCATTTTCAAAATAGTTAAAGTCCTTCATAATCTTCTCTATGTCTCTTAATGCTTCTCTAGCTGTTTCCTTTGATATGATTTCTGCATAATTTGTCTTTTTATCCCATTCAATATAAATATACTCAATGCCATAGTTTTCAAGCTTTGATATATATGTCTTCTTTAATATATTCCCTTTATCAATTAATAGCTTTCCATCGTTATTGTATACTGGTTTAGCTATGCACATGCCAATGTCTACTGAAGAAAGATGCATTCTTATCATCAATTAACCCCCTTGCTGTCGAATAAGCATAAATAAATTATAGATGAAATAGCATTTAACACTTTATTACATATTTCCACAATTTATACTAAACTCCTGTTTATTTATAGTAAATTTTCTATATTTATAATAAATAGTCATATATTACTATATAAATCTATGGGAGAAAAAAAAACACCAATTAATGGTGTTTTTTACTTCTATCTATAATCTTTTCTGCGAACTCTTGAATTTTTCTAAGTCTATGGTTAACTCCAGATTTGCCTATAGGAGGATTAAGCATTTGCCCCAGCTCCTTAAGTGTAGCATCTAAATGCTTTACCCTTAGTTCTGCTATTTCTCTTAAATTATTAGGTAGCTTATTGATTCCTACCGTTTCTTTGATATATTTGATATTTTCTATTTGGCGCATTGATGCATTTACTGTTTTGCTTAAATTAGCAGTTTCACAGTTTACAATTCTATTTATATCATTCCTCATTTGCTTCATAATTCTTACATTTTCTAAATTAAGCAGAGCAGTATGGGCTCCTACAATATTCAATAGATCCACAACCTGATCACCTTCTTTTAGATACACCACATAGCTGTTTTTTCTTAAAATAATTTTTGCATTTAATGAAAATTCCTCCATAAGTGTTTTTAAAACTACACTATGTTCACGACTATTGGTAACAAATTCTAAATGATATGTCTTTTCAGGGTCGCTGACAGAACCCCCACCTAAAAAAGCGCCTCTAAGATACGCTCTTTTGCAGCATTGTTTTTCTACAATAGAATCAGGTATTTCATAGGTAATATCAAATGATTCTTTGTCTTTCCTTAAAATCCCAACATCTTTTAAGATTATATCACTTCCCATTTGATGAGAAATAATAATTAAATAATGATTATTCTTTTTTAACCTTGGATTTCTCCTTACCATAACCTCTGTATGAATTGAGAAGGTATCCTTAATCATTTTAAATAGCTTACGGGCTATAGCAGGATTTTCTGTAATGATATTAAGGTTTAATTTTTGACTGCCTGCCAGTTGTAGTGTTCCACTCATCCTTATTAATGCTGCCAATTCTGCTAGCTGACAGCAACGATCCATTTCATATATTCTTGCAAGCTCTCCTTTTGCCTTTAGAGAAAAAGACATGCTCCATCACAACCTTTTAGAATCTTTATTTACTACTTTATTTTCCCCATATATCACTGAAGTACAATTTTTTTTAATAGCTTATTCTATATTGTTTTTAAATTCGTCAATAGCTTTCCTTATTATTTTCTTTTCGTCAACATATTTGGCTAAGTCTACAGCACGGTTTATATGAACAAATTTCGCTTCAATAAAACCCTCTTCCTTTAAAGGATTACAATAAATGCTTTTCGACTGCATTAAAAACCAATGTACTGTTTTGCTTATTTGATCGTTATCTTCCCAATTATTTTTATAGGTATAATGTATCTTGCCTAAGTACTTTAACACTTCAACCTTTACTCCTGCCTCTTCATACACCTCTCTAATGGCAGTTTGTTCATAGTCTTCTTCTTTTTCCACCTTACCCTTTGGTAAGACCCAATCTCCATTATATTTTTTAAGCATCAGAATTGCATTGCCAAAAATGACAACACCACCTGAACTGATTTCTTGTCGCACAACTTCAACTCCTTCGTCTTACTCTTCAACTGTTCATTTATAAATCATTTCTTTAGTTAATTATTATTTATAAATATATATTTCTTCTTCCCATATAACGTCTTTTTAACCCGAAATATTAAACACTATAGTTTAACAGTTATCATGAAATTTAATCTGCTATATTAATAAATTATCATATTAATCTTTTTATTTCAATCTAAATGAATAATGTGTAACTAAATCAATTGCAAATAATAATGAGTAATTAGCAATGAGTAATGAGTAATGAGTAATGAGTAATGAAAAGAAAGAACAATAATAAATACCCCAAAATATACTAAAGCCATGGAATGGTAGTCCATGGCTTTACATAACAACTTTAAATTATTCAACTGGTTTAAGCTTTGCAGTAAAATGTCTAAGAACCTCTGGCTCATAGGTGAAATCAAAGCCCTTTAATGTTTCTCTTCGCTTCCAAATCTCAATTAATGCATCTGCAACTACATCCATATGTCTGTCTGTATATACTCGTCTAGGAATAGTTAATCTCAGTAATTCCATTGGAGACTCTAGGTGCTCTCCTGTTTCAGGATCTCTGCCTAGAAGGAAGGAACCTATTTCTACTGCCCTTACACCAGCCTCCTTGTAAAGCTCAACGCAAACAGATTGAGCAGGGAATTGATAATATGGAATATGGGGGCAAAACTTCTTACCATCAACAAATACTGCATGACCTCCAACTGGTCTTTGAATTGGTATTCCAGCATCGATAAGTCTTTGACCCAGGTACTCTATTTGTCCTATTCTATGTTCTAAATAATCTTCTTCAACAACTTCCCTTAAACCTCGCGCTAAAGCCTCCATATCTCTACCAGATAATCCTCCATATGTTGGGAACCCTTCAATTGGCACAACCATAGAACGGACATTTGTATATAATTCTTCATCATCTTTGATTGCCACCATACCACCCATATTTACAATTCCATCTTTTTTTGCACTCATGGTTAGACCATCACCATAGCTAAACATTTCAACAATGATTTCAGCTATGGTTTTGTTTTCATATCCTGCTTCCCTTTGCTTGATAAAGTAAGCATTTTCAGCAAATCTTGCTGCATCAAAGAAAACTCTTAAGCCATATTTATCTGCAATGTTTTTTACACCTTTTATATTTTCCATAGAAACTGGTTGGCCTCCAGCGCTATTGCAAGTTACGGTGACTAAAACAAACGAGCAGTTTTCAGCACCGTTTTCCTTTATAAAGCTCTCTAGCATTCGCAAATCAAAATTTCCTTTAAAGGGATGTTCCTTTTCTGTATCATATGCATCTTCTATTACAAGGTTTATAGCTCTACCACCCTTTAACTCAATATGGGCCTTTGTTGTATCAAAATGCATATTTCCTAGTACAAAATGTCCTTTTTGCTTAATCAATAGTGGAAACAGTACATTTTCTGCACCTCTACCTTGATGGGTTGGAACAAAATACTTATACCCAATTATATCTTGAACACTTTTTTCCAAATTGTAAAAATTTCTGCTGCCTGCATAGGACTCATCACCCATCATGATCCCTGACCATTGCCAGTCACTCATTGCACCAGTACCGCTATCAGTTAGTAAATCGATATAAATATCCTCTGCTTTTAATGCAAATTGATTATAACCAGCTTCCTTAATCTTTCTTTCTCTTTCTTCCCTAGGTATAAGTCTAATAGGTTCAACCATTTTAATTTTATAGGGTTCCGCTTTCCTTGTATTCATACATTTTCCTCCTATTTATAACGTAGATATTAAAAAATTTGACTCATTAAAATTTTTTCGTATACTTTGCTTCTACAAACTTAATTAAAAATCCTTTTTTTATACATGCTTTCATAAAAAATAAATATAGTGAATGTATATATTATTCTACAAATCGATTATTTTAAGTAATAAATTTTACTTAATAATATAAGAAATCAAAATGCAGCATATTTCACAACTCCTCTACATAATAAATCCCTAGACGAGAATCGTCTAGGGTAACATACTTTCCTCTAATTCTTATTAAATTTCCCCTATTATTGAGTAATATCTTCAGCGAAAACAGTTTTTATGTTTTCTATCGCCCAGTCTATTTCTTCCTTGCTTATCTTCAATGATGGACAGAATCGAATAGTTAGCTCATGGGTTTCCTTACATAGTAGTCCTAAGTTCATAAGCTTCTCACATAATGGACGAGCACTTCCATACTCCTCTTTTATTTCTAAGCCAACCATTAATCCTTTGCCGCGTATTTCTTTAATGTATGGACTGTCTATTTTTTTTAACCCATCTATAAAATATGTTCCTAATTCATCCGCTCTTTCAGCAAGGCCTTCTTCTACTATAACATCAATGGCTGCCATTCCGATGGCTGCAGCAAGTGGGTTGCCTCCGAAGGTAGATCCATGGTCTCCCGGTGTAAATACCTCCATAACTTCATCGTCAGCCAGAATTGCAGATATAGGATATAATCCTCCGCCAAGGGCCTTACCAAGGGTAATAATGTCAGGTCTAATATCCTCATGTTGGTGTGCAAAAAGTTTTCCGGTTCTCCCAAATCCAGTTTGAATTTCATCCATTATCAAAAGTACATTATTTTTCTTTGTAATCTCACGAACCTTTTTCAGATAGCCTTCTGGCGGGATTATGATGCCAGCTTCTCCTTGTATTGGCTCCATGATGAAAGCAACTGTATTTTCATTAATAGCGTGCTCCAACGCGTCTGCATCACCATAGGGAATAACCTTAAATCCTGGAGTAACAGGTCCAAAATCATTTTGATGCTGGTCTTCCGATGAAAAGCTTACAATACTAATTGTTCTGCCATGAAAATTATTACTGCAGGCTATTATCTCTGCTTTGCCAGCTTCAACTTTTTTCTTCACATAACCCCATTTTCTTGCCGCCTTCAGGGCTGTCTCCACAGCTTCTGCTCCAGTATTCATAGGAAGAGCTTTTTCATATCCGCTTAATTGACATAATTTCATTAAAAAACTACCCATTTTATTATTATGAAATGCTCTAGATGTCAAAGGTATTTGATTCACTTGTTCAATAAGTGCATTTACTATTTTGGGATGTCTATGCCCTTGGTTTACTGCTGAATACGCAGATAACATATCTAGATATTTTTTACCCTCTACATCATACACCCAACAGCCCTCTCCGCTTTCTATAACCACTGGTATAGGATGATAGTTATGTGCGCCCCATTTGTTTGCTTGATTAATAAAATCAAGAGTTTTTTTCATGATTTAACCCCCTTATTTTTTGGTAGTGTTAGTCTATTTTATAAATAGATTACAAATTAATACATCCAAGTTTCAGTTGTTGGCTGACCATTAAGCCTGCTTATAAAGACTTAATCTTATTTACTTCTGATAATATAAGTACTGTAAAAGTTTCCAACATACCTTCAATTTTAAGCAAGTCATCATGCAGGTTAGTTATATGACTTGTTTTGCTTGTTCTTATTTCAAGCATTATACACCATTGACCGGTAATTCTATAACACTTTTCTATAGTAAGTCCTTCTATTCTTAAACTGGCCACCTGCTCCATAATTTTATTAAAATCTGTAGTCCTTATATTAATGAATACAATGCCTCTAATTCCCTGCCCCACTTTAGTCCAATCTATTACAGTACTATATCCTTTAATTATTTCTCTCTGTTCTAGTTTGGATATTCGTTGATGTATTGCAGGTCTTGACATGTTTAGTCTTTTGCTGATTTCTTCATGGGACATTCTGCCGTTTTTCTCGAGAAGTCTAAGAATTTTGAAATCTAATTCATCCATAAGAATCCTCCTTTTTTACCATTGTATAAGATAATTAGACTGTTAACAATTATTAGTTTGTATATTACTTAAAATATTACTAATCGTTATAATGGTTTGGTAAAATGAGTTATATTGATGGAGATAATAACGATTAGAAAATAATTGCTATATACTCCTCAATAATCATAATGGGTCAAAAAAAGCACCCTTTATCCACCAACAAATCGGCAGAATAAAAAGTGCATTCGCTAATCATATTATTTTCCCTTAAGCACGCTTTTCATAATGAAATATTGTATAAATCCTTCTTTTCCTTGAGAGAGTTTTTCTTTTAATACTAAGTCTACAACTGTTTTAGATAGCTTAACTGCATCATGTCGAACATAATCTTTTTTTATCTCTATTAAATTATCTGCTATAACCTCAATACCCATTTCTTTTAGTATTCTGCAGTCTATATCTGTAAGTTTTATTAAACTGGCACCCTCTCGTTTATATTTTTCACTTATATTATCGGGTATACTGCCAATATTTGCAATTACACAGTCTATTTCTATTTGCTGACAATGGGCTAGTATTGCTTCAACATGCCTAGTAACAGAATAGTCATCTGTTTCTCCTGGCTGAGTCATTACATTAGGTATATAAACCTTAAGGGCATCTGTTTTCAGAAGACTATCCTTTATATTCTGTATCAATAGATTTGGAATAATACTGGTGTATAAGCTCCCTGGTCCAAGCACAACAATATCAGCCTGGAGAATTGATTCAATTGCATCCTGTACTGCCTCTGATTCTTTTGGCTTAATAAATACCTTTTCAATGGGGCTATTTTCCTCTAAGCTTTTTGAAGGTATATTGGATTCACCTTTAATTATTCGTCCATTCTCCAGCTTTGCATATAAAACAATGCTTTCTAAGGTTACAGGTAGAACACTACCAGTTACTGCTAATACCTCACTGATGCTTTTTATTGCATCTTCAAAATTACCGCTTATACCATTCATTGCGGCAATTAATAGATTCCCAAAGCTCTGTCCTTTTAATGTCCCCTCTTCAAATCTGTACTGTAATAGCTTTTCCATTGTGGGTTCCATCTCTGCCAGTGCCAAAATACAATTTCTTATATCACCAGGCGGAAGCATACCTAAGTCTTCTCTAAGCTTTCCAGATCCTCCTCCATCATCTGCAACAGTAACTATAGCTGTAATATTTGATGTGAATTGCTTTAAGCCCCTTAGTAAAACAGATAGACCAGTTCCACCGCCGATTACTACTACCTTTGGCCCTCTAGATCGTATTTTTTTATCATAGAAAACCTGATTTAGTTTTGGTGATTGAGTTTTACTTTGCATTGGTGGCTGTATATAGTAAAGATTTATTATTGATGATATAACTTTATTTACCGCAAACAGAATAAGAATAAGCCCAATGAAGCCCGATAGCATAACTATAATTGGATTTAAAGATAGATTCATACTACTAACAAAGCTTGCAAAGGATAAAGCCAGTAAGATGATACCTACAAAAACAATTAACGCCCATCTTTTAATTTGGAGACCTGGTTTCATCCATTCAATCCATCTCATATTATTCCTTTTTCCTTTCTTTTATTAAGAAAGCATCTCTATGGTTCAAAATAACACGATTATCATTCTCTTTAAGTTGATTAAACAAAAGATGACTAATGGTAACAGAACGATGTCTCCCACCTGTACACCCAATGGCTATTACCAATTGATTTTTCCCTTCTTTAATATATTGTGGTATTAAAAAAGATATGAGATCTAGTAATTTTTCCCCAAAGGCTACACTTACTGGTGAATTCATCACATAATCTCTAACAGATTCATCGTTTCCTGTATAATCTCGAAGTTCATCAATATAGTATGGGTTTGGCAAGAACCTAACATCAAATACTAAGTCGGCATCAAGGGGAATCCCATGCTTAAAGCCAAAGGAAACAATAGAAATCATAAGATTGCTTGACTCCTTACCCTCAAGGTAAATATTTTTCAATTCTTCTTTAAGCTGGGCAGGAATAAGCTTTGTTGTATCAATGATATGACTGGCCATTTTTTTGAACTTCTTGAGTTTTTCTCTTTCTTTTGAAATGCCTTCTCCTATTGATCCATCCACAGACATTGGATGACTTCTTCTTGTTTCTTTAAAACGCTTTACTAATATATCATCACTGGCATCAAGGAAAAGTATTTCATATTGATATCCTAACTCCTCGAGATTATCAAGACCTTCATATAAATCATCGAAAAATAGGCCTCCTCGTATATCAATAACTAGAGCAACTTTTTCTATCTTCCCATGGGTTTGATGACATAGCTCCATAAATTTAGGTATTAATACAGGAGGCAAGTTATCAATACAATAATACCCAAAATCCTCCATATATTTTACAGCCTGACTTTTGCCAGCACCTGACAATCCAGTAATTATAACTACCCTCATCTTATATACACCTCTTCATTTGATTACACTATTCTTCACCAATTATCTTTACTTCTGTATGTAATTCTACGTCAAATCTTCTTTTCACTTCCTGTTGTATATGCTTAATTAAACTAATAACATCTTCTGCTGTTGCATTATCAACATTTACAATAAAGCCGCTATGGAGCTCTGACACCTGTGCTCCACCAACTTTGTAGCCTTTTAAATTGCTATCCTGTATAAGCTTACCTGCAAAGAAGCCTTCAGGTCTTTTAAACACACTTCCTGCACTTGGAAGATGTAGGGGCTGCTTTGTTGTCCTTTGAAGATTTAATTCATCAACCTTATCCTTAATAACCATATAGTCTTCTTTTTCCAATTTCATTTCAACCTCTAGTACTATATATTGTAGTTTTTGAATAATGCTTGTTCTATAACCCATTTCTATGGCTTCAATTGATAATTCCCTAATCTGACCTTCTCTGTCGATTACTTTACAGGCGGTGACTACATCTTTCATTTCGCCTCCGTAGGCTCCAGCATTCATAGTAATTGCACCACCTAATGTTCCTGGAATACCACTTGCAAACTCCAACCCACTTAAGCTCTCCTTTAAAGCTGCTTTTGAAAGGGATGATAATAGAACACCTGCTTGAGCGGTAATCTTAGAGCCTTCAATACAAACTCTATTAAAGTTTTCTGCAATTTTAATAACCACCAACCGAAGGCCCTTATCTCGAACCAATAAATTTGATCCATTTCCCATAACAAAAAATGGAGCATTTTTTTCTCTACATAAATCTATTATTTTTTGAATCTCTTCTATTGTATTTGGTATTAACAAAAGATCAGCTGGCCCGCCTATTTTAAAGGAAGTATGCTTTTTCATAGGTTCATCCAATAGAACCCTTTCAGAGCTCATAAACTTCAAGAGCTCCTGATGAAGTACTAATTTATCCATTAAATTCACTCCTTGATGTAAATAAGTAATATATAATATGTAAAATGAGTAATGAGTAATTATTGTGGAAATTTGCCTGCAAATTTCTATTTATCCTTTTATACTCTTAATTCTTCGCTTCTTTAAGGTTTTTCGCTCTTAATTCTTCACTAATTTTAAATTTTCCATTCTCCATTTTCAATTTAACTTCTTTTCCATTTGCTCTTAAAGTATATCCTTTTTTATTAATATGGTCAATTCTCAAATACCATCAATATCTACCCTTTAGGTTAACTAAAGAATTAACCTTTTCTTCTCCATCCTCCATAACTCTTTTTATGTCCTTCTTACCAAGGACTCCCTGCTGTATTTCTTTTTGAAGTATCTCATCAATATCATTCCAATAGGGATGTGGCGGTATTATGATTGTATTTTCTAAGGATTCATATATAAGAGACATGTTGGGATCATCTACATATAAATTACCTAATGATTTTTTAACAGGAAAGACACCTAATCGATTAAGCTGGTTTTGGTATTCATCCTTTATTAGGTACTTAAGAAATGCTACACAAACTTCTAATTTTTCTGGGTCCTCCTGCTTTGATATGCCATAGGAGCCTACAGTATTACTCATGGAGACTGGATTTCCTAGGGTGCCTGTAGGGTAATGTGCTACTGCATAATTGAAGCCCTTGCCTTCATTTCTTAACCTTTCCAGTACATTTAATGACCATGTTCCTGCTGGTATAACAGCTACATTCTTATCTCTATAAAAAGTTGTCCAAGCCTCGTTTGATGTATTTTCTCCAAAAGTAGGATGGGTAACTCCATATTTTTGCTTCATATCAATTACTTTTTCAACTCCAGAATAAGCTGCTTCATCATTGAATACAAAATCTAGCTTATCATCAATAACTCGTCCTCCATCGCTTAAAATAATCCCCCAAATATTATAATACCCAGCTTGTACAGAGCTATTAAATCCATAGTGATCAATTTTTCCTCTTCCTCTACTATCAAATGTAAGCTGTTGAAGCTTATCAATAAACTCTTCATATGTCCAGTATCCATCAAGTGGGGGCTCAACTCCTCTTTTGCTAAATAAGTCTAGATTTAATATTAGACTATAGGTGGTCATCATCCATGGCATAGCAAGAATTTCACCATTATAGGTTACTGCCCTAAGGGCTTCTTCTTTAAAGTCTTTTAATTCATCTAAACTAAAATATTTATCTAAGGGCTCCAGTACATCTTGGGAAATAATTGTATAATTGCTACCTACTGGTATAATATCTGGCAAATTCCCCAGTTTTAGGGCTGCATCTAGCTTTATTGCTCCCTTCTCCCAATCTAAAGGCTGAAAATCTATATATACTCCAGGATTTGCCCTTTCAAAGCTCCTAATTTTCTCATTTATCCAGTTATATTGCCCACCAGTTTTCTTATCAAGTCGTGGAAAATCCCAAAATGTTATAACTCCAGTCCACTGTTGAGATTTCTCCGACCTATTGTAGGTCATTTCCTGCGGTTTATAGCTTAGAAAATAGTATGGACCTATAAAAACAAAAGCCATAAAAATAACAAACAAAAAAAAATGGATTTTATATCGCTTCACTCTATCCATATAACCCCTCCTACCTAAGTTTATTCCAACACATTCCTCATTATTCACCCATTACAAAGGATAAAAAGAATAATACTTAAGAACAAAAGCATATGGCCACTTTCACTAGTAAACCCTAAGTTTCCTTAGACGACAGCAAAACTGTCTCAGCACCTTACATTTTTATTCTGGAAAAGTGCACGTAATTATTAATGGTGAAAAGATGGCAGTAAACATTGTACCCATATTTTACAAAAATGGTAAAATAGAGATAGGTATTTCAGTTTTAGCCTGTAGACTTATATAGTCTTTTATAATATGAAAGGGGCTGCTACTTTGAAAAAGTTAATTTTAATTATTATTGTATTTATAATACTTATGCCGGGGTGCAGTTTGATAAAAAATAATAATAAAGATTGGAATAGTGTGTCTAATTCAGCAAACAGAAATATTTTCTTTGGTTATAATGGAGATATTTATTTTAATAATATATCAGAATTAGGAATATATAAATTTAATAAAGACCCTAAAAAAACAATAAAAATAGCAGATGGTTTATTTGGAAGAGTGTTAATCAAAGATGACTGGATTTACACCACAATAGGTACTGACCAAGAACTTGGACTTTATAAAATGAAAATAGATGGAAGGGAAGTGACGCAATTAAGTAATAAAAAAACATTTCAAGTAATAAAGGGAGATGAGTATTTATATTACTTTCATCCCCATGAGAAAAATGGAGGTATATATAAAGTAAGAAATGATGGAACGGAAGAAGAGAAACTGGTTGATGACTATATGATATATTATCTTTATATTTATGATGAGTGGATTTATTACCTTTCAGGGGCAAGACTTTTATATAGAATTAAAACCGATGGTAGTGACAAACAGAATTTATCAACAGATGAAGCTTTATTCATGGTTATGGATGATGAATGGATTTATTATTTTAATGGAATGAGAAGAATAAAAGGGATTAGACATGATGGTACTAATGAGTCATTAATAAAGGAAGATAATAATCATTTTAATGAATACATGAATATTAAAGATGATTGGCTATATATTTCTACAAGAACTAAAACAAGTCGGTATTCCGATTGGATATTATATAAAATTAATGTGTCAACAAAGGAAGAAGTTCTGTTGTATGAAGGAGTAGTAGAAAATATTCACATTATTAATAACCAAATTTATTTTTATGCTGATTTAAGTTTCTATCGTATGGATTTAGATGGTAATAATATAGTGAAATTATTTGATTACTCAATGTGAAAAGCAAAAGATAAAGAGTTGATCTCTTTTATAGCCATCTCTTTAAATCATCTCCTTTTTTAATTAAACCATCTTTTATAATTGAAGCAAAGGCTATATGCTGCCTTAATGTGCATTCTAATATTTTAGTCATAAGGGGGCAATCCTTATGACATTCTTTGCCAATTGAAGTGATTTCAATAATAGAATTTCCTATACTTACTTTGTCAAATTTTAAGATATTCCCCGGGAAATTGACATCAACCATTAAATCAGCATAAAACTTAAAGTGACAAAATCCTTTTATATTTGCAGACTTCAGTAGATCATAACCATCCTTAGTAATAATACTAATTTGACGTTCTTTATTTTTACCTTTATAATTCATAGAGCTAATATATATATCCGACACTTCAGTTATACTCTTATCTGGGCCTTTGCTGAATATTGCAACAATATTTGCCACTTTATTATCCCCCTATTTCGGACATATTTCTTTCTCCAATTTCATGCATGTTTGTATATAGATAATGCTTTTCAGGCTTAGCATGTATAGCAAATTGTAAAGTTTCTTTCACCTTTTCTGGATTATTTCGAATTACACTAATTATATCAATCTCGTCATTACTATGAAGGCAAGGTTTTAGCCTACCATCACTGGTTAAACGGATTCTATTACAGCTTCCACAGAAGTGGCTACTTACAGGGTTAATGAAGCCAACTCTTCCCCTTGCTCCAGGTAAAGAGTAATATTTTGCAGGTCCATTTGTTTCATGTGATACTGCAGTTAAGTTGCCAATTCGATTTCTAACCTCTTCATTTGATAAAAATCTTTCTTCTGCCCATTTACTAGCTTCACCTACCGGCATCAGCTCTATAAATCTAACATCAATGTTGTCGGCAATTGTTAAACGAGCAAAATCTTCAATTTCATCTTCATTAAACCCACCAATAACAACAGTATTCAACTTTAAGGGTGTCATATTTAGTCTAATAGCTTCTTGTATTCCATCTAGTACATCGCTTAAATTTCCCCCTCTAGTAATTTCTTTAAATCTGTTGGGTTTCAAGGAATCAATACTTATATTTACTCTTTTCAATCCAGCATTTTTAAGATCCTGTGCCATTTTCTTTAGTAAAAGTCCATTTGTAGTCATGGCTATATCATCTATTCCATCAATTTTAGCTATTGATTCAATAAGCTTAATAATCTCTTTTTTTACTAGGGGTTCTCCTCCGGTAATACGAATCTTATTTATACCTAATGTAGCAGCTTCTCTAACTACTGTAATTATTTCTTCAAAGGAAAGCATATCTTTATGAAATTTCTTATTACTAATTCCCACTTCTGGCATACAATATTGACATCTTAAATTACATAGGTCAGTTATAGAAATCCTCATATAGTTTATTTTTCGTGAAAAGTTATCCTTCATAAGGTCACCCCGTCTCTATCATAGTTGAAATTACTAGAAATAAATTAAGCCAGTCCCCCAAAAAGGACTGGCTAGTATTTATAATACTACCTTATTTCCTTTCCAAATCGGGAGGCACAAGAATTTCTTCCTGCACCCGTTGGCTATTCTTCATAGGTTATATTACCCTTAGAAGAAAATAGCTCGGAAATAAATATTAATATTTATAAAACAATTATAACATCAATTAGTAGAAATTAAAACTCTGTTTTCATCATTATATATGTTCATTCTCTTTCCTCTAACAAATCCCACTAAAGTAACACCCAAATCCTTGGCTATATTATAGGACAAATTGGTGGGGGCAGAACGAGAAATAATGATAGGTATACCTCTCTTACTGGTTTTAATTATCATTTCTGATGAAATTCTACCACTACTAATTAAGATTTTATCATCTAGCCTTATGTCCTTTATCATAGCCTCACCTATGATTTTATCCAGCGCGTTATGCCTTCCAACATCTTCGTGGAACAATATGATTTCTTTATCATTACATAGACAACAGCTGTGAACTCCCCCTGTGTCTTTGAATAGTTTAGACATTTTGTTAAATTGGTTAACTAGGTTAAAAATGCTTTCAGATGTAATGTTGGTGGTACTATTTATCCGTTGAGTACCAAGAGAGTCGAGTACATTATAAAAGACAGTTCCTTTCCCACAGCCTGTGGTTATTGTCCTTTTTCCATAAAGCTTTTCTTTTAATCCTAAAGGGACATTTGTATTAATATATGCTTGCCCTTTTTCTTCCTCAATACGGATGGTATCAATTTGATCTATTGATTTAATAACTCCTTCAGAAGCTAAAAATCCTAGTGCCAAATAATCTAATCCCTCTGGAGTGCATAAAAGAGTTATAAATTCACTATCATTAACAAAAATAGTAAAGGGATATTCAACGACTAGTAGATCCTCTACCTCTTCACAAGAACCTTCACTAACCTTCTGTATGCCAACCTTTTTTACATTTGTCATTATTGTCCCTCCTATGAATATCTCTACTTATTCTTATTATATCATTAACTAAAATCTAATATCTATTTTTCCAGTTTATCATTTTATTACCTATTTATCTATGATATCATTAGTGTGATAGAATTAACAAACTTGGAGGTGTAGCATGGAAAATTACAAAGGAATACTGAAATATGCAATGGAGATGGAAAAACAAGGCTTTACATTTTATAAAGAAAATGCAGTGAAATTCTCTTCGCCTACTGCAAGAGATTTGTTTGAAAAGCTTGCTGCTGTTGAAATGGAGCATTATGAATTTTTAAAGGAGCAGTTATCCTATTATGAGTCAAAAAATGAGATTAAAGATGTTACAGTAGATATAGATAAAGAGAATAACCTTTTTAATACCCGCTTCGAAAGAGAACAGCTTGGCGAAACAATGATGGAATCCTTAACGCCTGAATTAACTATACTTAGAATGGCTTATTTGATAGAGAAGGATTTTGCAGAATTCTATAGAAGTATGTCCGATAGAGCTACGGAGGCCAATGCTAAGAAGCTGTTTTATGTTTTAGCAACCTGGGAAGAAGGTCATGAGGAGCTTTTTAAAGCTGAGTATGATCGGCGAATGGAGGAATTTATAAACGGACAATGGGGTTAAATTTTATAACTTAAAATAGCCATTCATTAAAATGAATGGCTATTTTTATGTTGTTATACTAATTGTACATCCTTTAAGAAATTTTATTTACTTTTACTGCACATACCTTTAGTTCAGGTATCTTTGAATATTTATCTAATACTGAACCATTTGTTAATACGTTAGCTGCACCCTCTGCCCAGTGGAATGGCATAAATACAACCTTTTCTGATACTATATCTGTTAATTTAGCTTTTGTTTGGATTTCACCACGTCTAGAAGAAACCTTAACCATTTCGCCATCTTCTATACCTAACTCTTCAGCAAGGCTTGGATGAATTTCTATGAAGCTCTCAGGTGCCTTCTCATTAATACCCTCTGTCTTACCTGTCATTGTTCTAGTATGGTATTGATATAATACTCTACCGGTGGTCATAACAAGTGGGTAATCTTCGTCGCTAAGCTCACCTGATGGGGAGAAGCTTACTGGCATGAACAGCCCAGCTCCACGGGCACATTTTCCTTGGTGTAGGAATTGAGTACCTGGATGATCTTCAGTTGGACATGGCCACTGGATTCCAACCTCTTCAATTCTACCATAGGTTATACCTGCATATTGTGGTGTAACTGTTCTAATTTCTTCAAATATATCTTCTGCGCTATTGTACTTTTTATCATAGCCCAGCTTATTCATTAACTCCATTAGTATTTCCCAATCTGATTTAGCAACACCTGGAGCATCTACAGCCTTTCTAATTCTCTGAACTCTTCTTTCAGAATTTATAAAGGTACCATCCTTTTCAGCAAATGATGCTGCTGGTAATACTACATCTGCCAGCTCAGCTGTTTCTGTTAGGAAAATATCCTGCACAACAAGGAAGGTATTTTTCAATCCCTTTTCTACGTGGGCTGTATCAGGATCAGATACCATTGGGTTTTCTCCCATAATATATAACACCTTGATATCTCCATGTTCAGCACCATGAACGATTTCTGGAATTGTTAAACCTACCTCTTTAGATAATGTTACACCCCAAGCCTTTTCAAATTTTTCAACTATCTCAGGCTTATTTACTGGTTGGTATCCTGGGAATACATTTGGTAATGCTCCCATATCACAAGCACCTTGAACGTTATTTTGTCCTCTTAATGGATTAACTCCAGTACCTTCTTTTCCAAGGTTACCTGTGGCTAATGCAAGGTTAGATAAACTCATTACGTTCTCTGTTCCATTATGATGCTGTGTTATTCCCATACAGTATACTATGCTTCCTCTTTCGGCTTCAGCATAAATTCTAGCAGCTTTTCGTATATCTTCTGCATCAACACCGCATATTTCGGCAACCTTTTCAGGTGTGTAATCCTTAACTAAATTAGCCACTTCATCAAAGTTCTCTGTTCTTTCCTTTATGAAGTCTTCATCATGAAGGCCTTCTCCAATGATTACATTCATCATAGCATTAGAAAGGGCAATGCTGGTTCCTGGCTTAATTTTTAAGAATACTTCTGCATACTTTGCCAATTCGATTTCTCTTGGGTCAGCAACAATTAATTTTGTTCCATTCTTGATTGCCTGTTTAATTTGTGCACCAATAACTGGATGATTTTCAGTTGTATTGGAACCAGTTAAAAATATAGCATCTGCCTTTCTAACTTCAGTTATACCGTTAGTCATAGCTCCACTACCTAATGTGATTGCAAGACCTGCAACCGTAGAGGAATGTCAGAGGCGTGCGCAGTGGTCTACACTATTGGTACCTACTACTGCCCTCATCAATTTTTGCATTAAATAGTTTTCTTCTGTTGCACATCTGGCAGATGAAAGTCCAGCAATGGAATTTGGTCCATGGTTTTCCTTAGCATCCTTAATTTTACTAGCGATTAGCTCATAGGCTTCATCCCATGTAGCTTCTTCCAGCTTACCATTTTTACGGATTAATGGTGTTTTTAATCTATCTGGATGTCCTACAAAATTATAGGCAAACTTACCCTTTACACATAGTAATCCTTCGTTAGATGGACCCATAGCAGGCTCAACTTCAACAATCTTGTTGTCCTTAACCAATAAATCCATTTGACAGCCTACTCCACAGTATGAGCAAGTAGTTCTAACAGACTTTGTTTCCCAGTATCTGAATTTTTCTTTGCTCTTAGGCATTAATGCTCCAACTGGGCAAACTGAAACACAGTTTCCACAGGAAACACAGGTTGACTCTTCTAGTCCTTGATTAAATGGTGTTGCAATATGGGTTGGGAAACCCCTTTCAGCAAAGCCTATAGCCTCTGTGCTCTGTAGTTGCCCACACACATAAACACACTTTCCACATAGGATACACTTGTTCTGATCGCTATAGTAGAATGGATTTGAGTTGTCAATTTCAAATTCTTTTTTAGCTCCATCATAAGAGGTTTCTTTGATGTCGTATTTAAAGCATAAATCTTGCAGTGTACATCTTCCTGCCTTTTCACAGGTTAAACAGTCAAGTGGATGGTTTGCCAACAGTAAATCAAGTATCTCTTTTCTTGCTTCTACAACCGAATCACTTTCTGTTTCTACTTCCATACCTTCATATACTGGTGTTGTACAAGCCGTTGGTAGATTTCTACCACCTTTAACCTCTACTGTACAAATCCTACAGGACCCATGAGGTCGTAGTCTTGGATCATGACAAAAGGTTGGAATTTTTATACCAATTTTATTTGCAGCTTCAAGTATTGTTGAACCGTTTTCAACTTGTACTTCAAAGCCATTTATTTTTACGGTGATCATACTTCATCCTCCTTTTGAAAATTCTAATGAATACTATTCACCCTTAGCCCTTTTTGATGGCTTTGAAGGGACATGCTTCCATACAAGCTCCACACTTAATACAATCTTCTTGTCTGATAACATATACTTCCTTACCCTTAACACCATCTATACAGTTTACAGGACACTTGTTGGCGCATATACCACATTTTTTACATAGCTCTGGTATAACTAAATATTGTAGTAATGCTTGACACACTCCTGCAGGACATTTTTTGTCATTTACGTGGGCTTCATATTCATGTCTAAAGTAATGAAGTGTTGACAATACTGGGTTTGGTGCTGTTTGTCCGAGACCACATAATGAAGCTGATTTAATAGTCTTGGCTAGACTTTCAAGCTTATCTAAGTCAGCTGGCTGACCTTTTCCATCTGCAATCTTTTCTAATATTTCCAGCATTCTTTTTGTACCTTCTCTACAAGGTGTACACTTTCCACAGGATTCATCTACTGTAAAGTCTAAGAAGAATCTTGCAATGTCTACCATACAGTTATCCTCATCCATTACAATCATTCCGCCTGAACCCATCATCGACCCAAGTTCTATAAGATTGTCATAGTCTATTGGTGTATCTAGATGCGCAGCTGGAATACATCCTCCTGATGGTCCTCCTGTTTGTACTGCTTTGAAGGCTTTACCGTTTGGTATTCCGCCCCCTACTTCGTAGATTACTTCTCTTAGGGTTGTTCCCATTGGTATTTCCAATAGTCCTGTATTATTTATCTTTCCACCTAGGGCAAACACCTTTGTTCCTCTGGATTTTTCTGTTCCTATTCCTGCAAACCAATCGGCTCCATTTAGTATGATTTGTGGTATGTTGGCATAGGTTTCTACATTGTTTAATAATGTTGGCTTATCCCATATTCCTTTGTGGGCTGGGAATGGAGGCCTTGGTCTTGGCATTCCTCTCTTGCCTTCTATTGAATTGATTAGTGCTGTCTCTTCTCCACATACGAAGGCTCCTGCTCCTAATCTAATTTCTAAATCGAAATTAAAGTCT
>NZ_FMUS01000037.1 GCF_900101495.1 Alkaliphilus peptidifermentans DSM 18978 | reverse complement strand
ATAAGTGTGTCGAAACAATCAAAGCTAGCTGCAATAGCGGTAAATATCAAGAGGATAGCAGCAATAGTCTCCTCTTTTATATCTAGTTTTAAGGGAACTTTAGAAATGACAGACTATTTTTTACATTTGTCAAAATTTCTTGCGATTTAACGAAAAAAAGGACCAGTTTTTCACTGATCTCGGACGGTTCTATTGTTTCGTTTTTTTCACCATGTGAGGTCAAGAAAGCTAAGGGATGCTAAATATACAGATGACTCCTTTAGTATTTTAAAGAGCCAGGCTAACAACTATTGTGATGGGCTATGAAAAAATAATGGGATGTTACAATTTACAGAATATAATAAAGGTATTTTTAGGTCGTGAATGATTTAGGAGAGTGGAAAATAGTATAGGATTCCTTACTAGAAGAATAGAGTTGTAACTTAGATTGCTCAACATAATAAAATAGTTTTAGATATGTTGTATAATGACCACTTGAGATTAATTGAGTTTCAAGTGGTTTTTGTTGTTTTTGACTTCTATAACTATAGTTGTTTTAATGCTGGTGGTAATGGTGTGGTGCCATAGACTTCTATGTAGAAGTGCGACAAGGAGAACATTTGTCGCATTAAGTTAAACTCATTGTTCATTGTAGGTTGGTTAGAGTTCATTTGTTAGTTAATCTCTTTAAAAAAAAGGGTTACGTCTTCATATGAGTTGCCTGTTGTTAAAGGCAAAGGTTTATATTTTTTAAAACTACTAAAGTCAATTTTATTCAAGTCGATTGCTCTTATAGATTGATTTTGATTGGTTCGAAAATAGTATATTCTATTAATATGGTCTCTAACTACTTCCCATAAGGTATATTCAATGTTATCTTCACCATTGACTAAAGCTACTCTATTGATTATATGAAAAGCTTGCTGGATCTCTTCATGGACATCTTTGCTAATAGGAGAAAATTCTCTAAACATAGTTAATCGAACAAAGCGAGAAGGAGGGGTAGAATCTCCTGGAAGTCCTAGCATACCACTACCATGACCAAATGGAGACCAAGGCCCGTCAGAGGATGCATCCTTATAGGTTAGGTGACAATAATTACGCATATTCATTAAATGCCAGTGTAAAAATGGAGAATTGGTTAAAACAGAAGCTTCCCTATCATGGTAAAGCTTAATCTCACCAGCCTCTGCCTCAAGTACTAAGCTTTTACCTTCAGCATCATGTACAACTAAATGAAGGTTACGGTCACCTGAAACGTGTAGCACACTTAAATCACAGACAGTTACACCACTTTCTAAGAATTCTTTTACTTCGTTAACATCTTTACAATTTCCTAAAACATATTGCAATAGATAGCCTATAGATATATTTTTTTCTGGACAATTGTTGGGCTTTGGATACTCACAGCCATATAAAGATAATAGACCTGCCGACAACCCCATTTCATTTATTCCGTCAAGATAGATAGGCAAATTCCAACTATTTATTCCTACAAAACCATATCTTGTTTTCCAATGCATGCCTTGCTTAAATGGTAGTTTCTCTTTTTCCTCACCATCATAGTAACTAAAAACTTTAGTACCTCTAGAAACAATTACGAAACTTGAGTTCATTTCTTCAAACCAATCCATGGTTCTACCAGAAACTCTAACCTTTTCGTGCCCTTTAAGCATAAATTCACTACAAGCACATATCATACTCATGTAACTCCCCCCTAAAAAATAACCATATTTTCCAGTTGAATAGCTTGTGTTATTTCACTTACACTATATTCAGAATATATAATTGTGTGCTACTGAATTTTTTATAATTTAGGCATCATCAGTGGAATTATTCAATTTATAAAATTTTAGATGATGTTATATATTAAATGGTTTTTTAGTTGACTAAAGGAAAATACTAATATATAATTTAGTTAGTGACCATATGGTCGCTAACATTTTGCTGATTAATGACCAGTTGGTCATGGAGGTGGATTTATGCCAGAGCAATTGTTTTATGAATTAGATATAGATAAAAGAAATCGCATTATTGATGCTGGGTTAAGGGAATTTGCAGAGCAAAGTTACAATGAGGCTTCTACAAATAGAATTGTTAAAGCTGCGGGTATAGGTAAAGGAAGTTTATTTAAGTATTTTAAGAATAAAGAGGATTTTTACTTTTATGTTTTAGACTCTCTTATAGCCGACCTGGTGGAGGATGTTAAGGACGATATTTCAAGCTTAAAGGGAGATATATTTGACATAATTATTGGTTATGCAGAAATTGAGTTTAATTGGCATATGAATAATCCAGATAAATATAAGCTAATGAAGAGGGCCTTTATTGAAGACAATTCAGTTATGTTTCAAAAGACCATGGATAGATATAGAGAAGCAGGGAATTTAATGTATTATAATTTGCTGAAGGATGCTGACACAGTAAGATTAAAGCCGGCGAATGACAAGTTAATTAATGTTTTAAAGTGGATTATTGAAGGCTATAATAATGATTTCAATAAAAAAATTGATGCATTTGCTGATATAGATGATATGAAAAAAATGTATATAAAAGAGCTTAAGGAGTATATGGAGATTATTAAGAAAGGCATATATAAATAATGGGGGTGCTATTATGTTTTATAGGGCTAAGGGTGGTAATGTAAAAATTGGGAATACTGATATTGACTATGTTTCCTTTGGGAAAGGGGAAAAAAGCTTAATTATTATTCCAGGTCTAGCGGATGGATTGAACACAGTTAAGGGGAAAGCAATAGTTCTTGCCATGATGTATAAAATGTTTGCTAATGATTATAAAACATATATTTTTAGCCGAAAAAATCAATTGGTAGGAGGATGTTCAACAAGGAATATGGCAATGGATCATAAAATAGCAATGGATAAGCTAGGTATTGAAAAAGCACACGTATTGGGTATATCCCAAGGTGGGATGATTTGCCAATATCTTGCAATCGATTATCCAGATATCGTTGATAAGCTTATTATTGGCGTTTCTGTTTCGAGGCAAAATAAAACTATACAAGATGTGATAAGTAGTTGGATAGCTATGGCTGAAAATAATGATTACAAAGGACTGTTTATAGACTCAACTGAAAAAACTTATTCAGAGAATAAAGCTAAAAAATATAGACCATTTTATCCTATTTTAACTAAGATAGGCAAGCCCAAATCCTTTAATAGGTTCATAATACAAGCAAGGGCATGTCTAGAACACAATGCCTATGAGGAACTTAATAAAATTAAGAGCCCAACGCTTATTTTAGGAGGGGATAGTGATTTAGTTGTTGGAAAAAATACAAGCGAAGAGATGGCAGAAAAAATAGTTCATAGTAAGCTGATTATATATAAGGGGTTGGGCCATGGCGCCTTTGATGAGGCTAAGGATTTTAATCAACAGGTACTTAATTTTCTGAAGTCTTAGATTAAGTAGGATATGAAAGTGTATAGCTAATGATAGCTCTACACTTGTTTTAGGCCAGAGGGATGTTTTGGGACCAGTGAAAAACTGGTCCCGGACGTTTTGTTTGCCACCTGTCTAAATTCAACAAGGAGAACATCCATATTGGAAAAAACCTCAAATTGCGACATATGGAAAATAAATAAACTTGATTACAAAAAATATGTATGCTATAATACTCTAGTGTCAAGAATCAGTAACATAAGGGAGTAGATGGGTGCTGGTGTGCCCTCTGGTCTTCAAAACCAGCGCGAGGGGTTAAGAGCCTCTTGGGTGGGTTCGATTCCCACGTACTCCCGCCAATAATGATATTTTAACGGCTACAACATTTATGTTATAGCCGTTTTTTGTATGCTATTTATAGGGTTTGCCGGCAATTGCTCTGGAAAAATTACCAAAGTTTGGTATGAATACTCAATTATTAATAACAAATAATATAAATGACAGGGAAAGAGGAAGATGAAGTGGCAGGATTAGTTCGAGCTAAGATCAAGTAAAAATAATTAAAGATTCCTCCTCTATCCCTGTCTTTGTATGTAAAATTTTCAATCATAGTAATTGACAGTGAGCAGCATAGAGGGTATTATAAAGTAAGAATTTATACTTAATTAGGAGATTGGATGATGGAGATTTTAGAGCATCAATTAAAAAGTAAGGGCTATAAAATTACAAAACATAGAATGGCTATATTGAATGTGTTTATAGGTAGCGATGAACATTTACTAACTGCTGCAGAGGTATATAATAGGGTTTCAAGTAAAGAAAATAATATTAATTTTTCTACCGTTTACAGAAACCTTGAAGTGTTAACTGATGCAAATATAATTAAAAGGTTAAATTTAGATAATGGAATAAACTATTATGAGTTAAATCAAGGGGTGCATCATCATCACTTAATATGCTTAGAGTGTGGTAATGCAGAGACTACCAAGTATTGTCCTTTAGCAGATTTGAAAGCTTTAGCACAGCATAATGATTTCCTGCCAATTGACCACAAGCTTGAAATATACGGATACTGTAAAAATTGTAATAATAGTAAAGGGTAGCAATAAGCTACCCCTTAATCAATTATTGTTAGTACTTCATCAAGATCCTTTCTAGCTGGACTAGTAAGCTCCGATTCTTCAGGAACTCCCAATGGTGTCATGGCTACTAAAGAGTAACCCTCCTTACTGAAGCCTATGTATTCTTCAATTTCCTTTGCAGCATAATTAGGACCAGTCATCCAACATGTACCATAACCAAGACTGGCGGCTGCTAATAACAGGTTTTCCATTGCTGCCCCTATGTTCTGTATTCCAGGTGCAGCTGATAATACTTTATTAGCTTCTTCATTTCTATTTGCAGATAAAAGCAACTCATAGGATGCTATGGGATAAGGTCCTGCAAAAACAAGTATCAAGATTGGAGCATTTTTAAAGAAGGTATGATAATGAAGAAACTTTAATAAGCTTTTTTTAAGATCATCATTATCAGATAAGGCTGCCAATTCATGGGTTTTACTCTCGATTATTTCAGCAACTTCATTGATCTTTTCTTTATTTCTGACGATGACAAAGTGCCAATTTTGTGTATTCTTCCCCGATGGTGCTAAGGTAGCAGCCTTAATTAGCTCCCTTAAGTCCTCTTCAGGAACGGTTAAATCCTTAAACTTTCTTACACTATGTCTTTTAAAAATAAAATCCAAAGTACTCATAACTAACACCTCCTTTTCTAATATTATATTATAATCTGTATTTTTTCAAAGCAATAAGAAAACTTTACTTACTATTCTTAAGTTATTATACTATACTTAAAAGAAGTACGGTTAAAGATCTGTTTTATACATAGGATAAAGGGTATTGAACTAAAAATGTTAACTTTCATAGACCTACAAATCTTCAAATAGAAAAGGAGAGATATTATGGATGAAAAATGGGCTAAATTAGTAAATATTGATGACCCTATCGAAGCAGCTATAATACAAGATATTCTTAAAAATGAAGGCGTTGAAACCAAATCTAGGTTAAAGGATAATGCAGAATATATGAAGCACATTACGGGCAACATTTTATCAACTCAAGGGATAGACATTTTTGTTGTAGAGAAGGATATTGAAAATGCAACAGAGATTATAAGAATATATAGGGAAGAAATTCAGGTTGAAGAAGACGATATATAAAAATAGAAATTACCTCAATGGTAATTTCTATTTTATTATTAAAACCTGTGTATAAATTTATATGACTATTCTCTGCTGGCAGTTCTTTCCCTGAATAATAGACTAATACAATATGCACCCGCTATACCTACTAATGAGTATACAATTCTACTTAGTAAAGATGCTTGGCCACCAAATAATGATGCCACAAGGTCAAATTGGAATAAGCCTATTAAACCCCAATTTAGAGCACCTATAATCACAAGAATAAGGGCTAATCGATCCATAATGTCAACTCCTTTATCTTAAATTTAAATCAATATTAGTATGTATCTTTTTAACAAAATCATACTTATCTTTATTTTGGTTAAGCTTAAATAAATGCATTATTAATTATTAATATTATAAAGTATGTAAATACTAGTTATATCAACTAGCTATTGTATTTTAAAAATTCAATTAATCACCTTTAACATTGAATAGAATAGAGGAGAATAAAATTATGATTAGAAAAAGTCAATTCACTGTAATTAAAGGTGGAAAAAATACTGGAACAGAGAAATGCTTTAAATCTGCACTTGTCACACGAACACGATTAATGGGTGTAGTAGCATTAAAGCTTCATTGGATAAAGAAAGATAATCAAAACTTTCTGCAATGGTTTTTACTAGATGCAGAAGAGCATGGTATATATGATTATGATGATATGATAACTGGCAGTATAGATAACGAAGCAGAAGAAACTACCCATAGATTTATGGGGCACTTAGGTGGGGAAATAGTAAGCTTGACTGAAGAAGAGGCGGTTTTTTTAGTAAAACATTATGCTGCACAGAATAAATTATTTAATAAAGAGCTACCTAGAATAGAGGCTTACAAATTCATACTAGATAAAAACCTAGAATTTATAGAGGATAAGCTATTAACCTTGAATAATAAGATATATGAAAATATCTCTACCTATCAAGAACTAATACATTACTTTATAATGCGTTCGGTGGGAAATGATGAAGAAGGGGTTAAATACTTTTTATCTAATTCAACCAATAAAATAAATTACAAGCCTATTGAACGGGCAGCTGTTTTACTAAAAAACGAAATAAGAATACTAAAAAATGACGGAGTTAATTCTACATATATTACTAAATCAATTGTAGATAGAAATGATAATTATCATATTATACATTCTCAAATAACTATTAATGAAGATAAGCTGACAATTGTTAATGCTGAGGTTATAAAAGTAATATCTGTATCGCCAGAGGAAGTTGCTTATGAAATAAAGAGTCCGGAGTACATAAAGGTATATAAAACCTTACAGCACACCGAGAAGTTTTTAAGCTCGTTAGAACATCTAAATAAAATGGCAATAAAATATGAATTTCCACAGGGAAAGATGTTTGTTGAGTTTAGAAGTAATAATGAGCATGTAAAAAGGAAAAACTTCTTCATTGGAGCAGATATATTGGCTATTTATTTCTTAAACCACTTTAATCAATTTATCGTATGCTACTATCATGAGGAGGACTTCAAAATAATTGAAAAGAATCTTATGACAATACCAACCAGAAGAACTTTAGAAAACCTTAAGGAATATCAGCTTAAGGGCTCTATAATTTATGAATATGCAGAAGTTAAAAAAATAGATTTTATTGAATATATTAAGAAAATAATTGAAGAATAGGGTAATTTAATGGCTTTCAGTATAAAAAATACCTATTCTGGTTATAATAACCTCCTAGAAGGATAAGGAGGTTATGCAAATGAGAAGTAGAAGAAGAACCCCATACTTTTTAACATTTATTATTGCTTGGATTTGCTTTGGAATAGTTGGTTTTTTAGCAGGCTATTATTTACATCCGTTATTTAATAGTGATACACCTGAAATCGCCATTGATGAAAACGAAAAATTACCTTACAATGATTACCTTCACTTGGATGAATATAAAGAAAATACAGAATCAGAACCTTCTGACACACCAGTAACCAGCTATGAAGATAGCATTGGTACAGATACAAAAGTAGTTTTCAGAACCCTTTTTACATCCTGTCAAAGTATACGAGATGATGTAATAGAGCCATTGGAAGAAATTATTGGTCTTAAAGAGGGAGGTTTTCGGTCCTTTGCAGAAGCGAATTTTACTGACTGGCAGATTGTACGCTTTTCCAAAGATGAAGTTATACTTTTTAGGCGTAAAGAACAGATATGCCCTAACCATTTTTTTGTGTCAGAACAGGATGGATTCATAGCTATATTTAGATTTAACGAAGCAGGAGAAAGAATTTTAATTGAGAAGACCTCGTTACCTATATCAGTTTTACCTGCAATCGACCAAGAAAAATTAAAACGGGGAATATTACTTAATACTAGAGATGAAGTAAATAGTTTATTGGAGGATTATAGTAGCTAACAGAAGACGGATGAGCAGTATAAATACAATGAGTAATTAATAATGTGTAATTAGTAATTTGTGAGGGAGTTTGATAAGTCAAATTCCTTTTTTGTTTTTTCTACTTCTCTTAACTCTTATCTCTTAGTTCTTTTTCTTATCAATCTTCAATCTTCAATCTTCAATCTTCAATCTTTAATTCTCAATTCTCAAAATTATCAACTCTTAACTCTTAATTCTTAACTCTAAACTCCCACCAATTAATTATTGCATGCTACAAAGTATATGTCACTTCACTTTTAGTACGAACTTGTGTTAAACTAAAATATAGAAATGCAGAGATTTTTCTACAATCAAAACAGCAAGTTCATCAGGGGGCGTAGATATGATTATATTAGGGATAGACCCAGGCATAGCTATTATGGGAATAGGCATTGTGAATTATGAAGGGAACCAGTTTAAGCCAGTTTATTATGGTGTAATTAAAACTGAAAGTAAAATGGCTACAGATCAAAGGCTAAGAGTAATATATGAAGAATTAAATAAGTTGATTGATACATATAATCCAGAGGTTGTTGCTATCGAAGAATTATTCTTTAATAACAATGCTAAAACTGCCTTTGTTGTAGGACAGGCCAGGGGAGTTGCAATATTATCTGCTGCCAATAAACTTAAAGAGGTCTATGAATATACACCACTGCAGGTTAAGCAGGGGGTTGTCGGTTATGGTAGAGCAGATAAAAACCAGGTGCAGCAAATGATAAAAACCCTACTTTGTTTAGAAGCCATCCCAAAACCCGATGATGCAGCTGATGCTCTAGCTGTTGCCATTTGTCATGCTCATTCAGGGAATTTTAAAAATCTATTTAAAATCAAGTAAAATTTCGGAGGGATTAACTTGTTTGAATATATAAAGGGTAAAATTACAGAGATTTTTGTTGATAAAATTATTATAGAGGTAAATGGTATTGGCTATCGTATTAATAGCAGCATGAATAGCACCACCGAAATATGCGTAGGTGAAGACACAACTATATATACACATTTGGTGGTTAAAGAGGATGAAATGAGCCTCTATGGATTCACAACTAGAAAGGAATTAAATATTTTCAGGCAATTAATTTCTGTATCGAAAATTGGACCAAAGGTAGCATCCGGGATATTGTCTACATATACGCCAGATAGACTTGGTGGATATATTAAAACCAATGATATTGCTTCTATTGCAAAAGCCCCGGGTGTTGGTAAAAAGACTGCAGAAAGACTTGTTCTTGAGCTAAAGGATAAAGTTGAGGTTCCAGATATTGAGTTTGCTAATATTGCTTCAAACGTAGGTGTCAGGATAGAAAGTAATGAAGTCTTAGAAGCACTATTATCCTTAGGCTATAATCGAAATGAAGCAGAAGGAGCCTACAAAGCTGTATATCAAGAGGGATTAACAACTGAGGCTATGATAAGAAAAGCATTACTTTGGTTAGGAAGATAAGAAGCGGGGTGTTAATATGTTTAGTGAAGACAAAGATAGAATAATTACTGGACAACCAAGAGATGAGGATGTTGAAATAGAGGGTGGATTAAGACCCAAATGGATGGCTGACTATATTGGACAGGAAAATGTAAAGGAAAGATTAAATATATATATTACAGCAGCAAAACAGCGTAATGAGGCTCTAGATCATGTGCTGTTATACGGGCCCCCAGGCTTGGGAAAAACAACCCTTGCCCACATTATAGCAAATGAGATGAAGGGTAACATTCGCATTACTTCTGGGCCTGCTATTGAAAGACCAGGAGATTTAGCCGCAATTCTAACAAATCTATCAGAAAATGATGTGCTCTTTATTGATGAGATACATAGATTAAATCGAACTGTTGAAGAAATCCTATACCCAGCTATGGAAGACTATGCTTTAGATATAATTATTGGTAAAGGACCCAGTGCCCGATCAATTCGATTGGAGCTTCCCAAATTCACTTTAATTGGTGCCACCACAAGGGCAGGTCTTCTAACATCACCATTAAGAGATCGTTTTGGAGTGATAAATAAGCTGGAGCTATATACTACTGAACAATTAACCTATATTACGAAACGTTCTGCTTCATTACTCAATGTTTTCATAGAGGAGGAAGGCGCAATAGAAATTGCTTCTCGATCAAGGGGAACTCCAAGAATTGCTAATAGACTTTTAAAGCGAGTACGAGATTTTGCTGAAGTTAAGGCAGACGGAAGAATAACCAAGAAGGTGGCCATTGATGCATTACAGTTAATGGAAATAGATTATCTGGGGCTTGACCATGTAGATAAAAAAATGATTACAACAATTATAAGTAATTTCTGCGGGGGCCCAGTAGGACTTGACACCTTAGCTGCATCGACAGGAGAAGAGAAGAATACAATTGAGGATGTTTACGAACCCTATCTACTACAGCTTGGTTTTATAAATAGAACTCCACGAGGCAGAATTGTAATGGAAAAAGCGTATAAGCACTTCAATATACCCTATAGTGAGTAGGAGGTACGGCAATGAATAATTTGGGTAAGGTATTGGTTCTAGTAGGGATTATTCTTGCGGTTATAGGTGGCTTGTTAATTTTAGGGGAAAGATTCGGTTTAGGAAAGCTACCGGGAGATATTCTGCTGAAAAAAGGAAATGTCACATTTTACTTCCCGTTGGTATCAGGTATAATTATTAGCTTAGTGTTATCGTTACTATTAAATATTATATTTAGAAGACGTTAAATAGCTCATAACTCTTTATCTAGTAACAAGAACTTCTTTTATCTGGGCTTCATTATGAAGTCTATTTTTTTGTAATTTTACACTTTATTACAAGATAAAAAAAGCGAAGGAATTTCAGGCTGTTTGTCGAATTGTAATTAGAATGATCTATGGGACGGAGTGATTATCATGAAAAAGACAAAGAAAATGCTAATTATGATATTAATTATATGTATGTGGAGCACTTCACTAATAGGTGCCAATGCCAATGAAAAACCAGTCATCCCCCAATATATTGAAATAGGATTACACTTTGGGTCTTCGGCAAAATCAGTGACCTATTTAAAATCTACAGGGGGCTTCATAGCTGGAACCTATAACAATGACAGCTTTCAACAGCTAGTTGTACTTCAAGGCTTTAATGAGCTTATTTTACGAAAAGATGCCTATTATATTAATTCAGGAGGAAGCTTTGTTGAATATACTGGTAATGTTGGCCAAGCAGGAAATCTAAATCTTCAAGGGCCCTATCATGTGCAAGTGGGCGGCTCCTTTGATTCTAAAGACTCTGCAGAAGCATTTATGGATACTCTTCAGGTGAAAGATACTCTATATTTAGCATTTGAAGGTGAATGGAAGGTTTTTGGTGGCTTATATATCGATGAAGCAAAGGCTGAAAAAAGGGCAGAAGAGATTAAGAGTGAAACAGGATTAAATACTAAGGCTATAGTACCATCAAGTAAGCGTGTACAAGTACTTGACAAGGATGGGACTCCAATTTTTGTGTTCGATTCACAAAGTGGAGTGTATATAAAGGCCTTTAATGATAAGGGAGAAGTACCCTTAATTAATCTTGAGGGAAGAAATTTTAGAGGAGCCATAACCGCTAAAAGAATGGATAATAATGATATGGCAATAATTAATAAATTACTTCTTGAAGAATATCTTTATGGTGTAGTTCCTAAAGAAATGACACCAACTTGGGCACCAGAAGCACTTAAAGCTCAAGCAGTTGCAGCAAGAGGCTTTGCTATTACCTCCATGACAAAATATTTAAATATGGGATTCAACCTATGTAGCACAATTAGTTCACAGGTATATGAGGGCTATGATATCGAACACCCCAATACTAATCGAGCAGTTGATGAAACAAAGAATAAGATAATTACCCATAACGGTAAGGCAGTTACACCCTTCTATCATTCAAATAGTGGAGGGCAAACTGAGAATAGTGAAAATATTTGGTCTGCAGCCCTAGACTATATCAAAGGAAAAAAGGATGATTATTCACTAGATGCTCCAAACTCTAATTGGACTATTGTTATGAGTAAAGAAGAAGTGACCAATGCATTAAATAAAGAAAAGATTGATGTTGGCGAAATAATTGATATTAAAATAACAGAAGCTTCTTCAAATGGTAGAGTATTAAAATTTGTTGTAACAGGAACAAAGGGTGAAGAGGTATTGGAAAAGCAAAGAAGTAGAGCAGTTTTGGGGTTGAAAAGCTCCTATTTTAGCCTGCAGCAGGGGGGAGAAACAACAGCAATGGTTAGAAACGCTACTTCCCAACCAGAGGCTGTAAACATTCAAGGAAAACATGTAATTTCGGAATCTGGTACAAAAAAAGTTGAGAGTACAACAAATATCAATGTATATAATGGGAAAAGCTATAAAAGTATAAAAGGTACTGCAGATACCTTTGTATTTGAGGGACGCGGTTATGGACATGGACTAGGCATGAGCCAATATGGAGCAAAGCGAATGGCAGAGATGAACTATACCTATGAAGAAATATTAACTTTCTATTACACAGATATAAAGGTGGAATAAAACTTATGAAAACTTCAGAATTCAATTATCATTTACCAGAACATCTTATTGCACAAACTCCTTTAGAGCAAAGAGATGAATCAAGGTTAATGGTTTTAGATAAGAGTAAGGGTGAGATAAGCCATAGACATTTCTATGATATTCTAGACTACTTAGATGATGGCGATTGCTTAGTATTAAATGACACTAGAGTAATACCGGCTAGACTTATTGGTGAAAAGATAGAAACTGGTGGTAAGATTGAATTTTTACTTCTCAAACGGATAGAATTGGATAAATGGGAGGTATTGGTTAAGCCTGGAAAAAGAGCTAAGGTAGGCTCATCTTTT
This sequence comes from Alkaliphilus peptidifermentans DSM 18978, assembly GCF_900101495.1. Lineage (GTDB taxonomy): Bacteria > Bacillota > Clostridia > Peptostreptococcales > Natronincolaceae > Alkaliphilus_C > Alkaliphilus_C peptidifermentans. The sequence goes on along the minus strand of NZ_FMUS01000037.1, from coordinate 22,448 downwards.
CAATTTGGTGATGGCCTTTTAACTGCTAAGGTTGTTGATATTGGCGATGAAGGCTCTAGAATTGTTGAATTCTTCTATGAAGGCATTTTTGAAGAAATCCTGGACAAACTAGGAAACATGCCATTGCCACCATATATCACAGAAACCTTAGAGGATGCAGAGCGGTATCAAACTGTATACTCAAAGAATCAAGGCTCTGCTGCTGCCCCTACTGCTGGATTACACTTGACAACTGAACTGCTTAAGAAAATTGAAAATAAAGGTGTCAATATTGTGTTTATTACACTTCATGTAGGGCTAGGAACATTTAGACCAGTGAAGGTTGAAAACATTTTAGAGCATAAAATGCATGCTGAATATTATTCTATTGAAGAAAATACAGCCCTATTGATAAATACTGCAAAAAATAATGGTAGGAAAATCGTAGCTGTTGGAACCACCTGCTGTAGAACGCTTGAATCGGCAGCATCAGAGGATGGTCAGCTGAAGGCAAGTAGTGGCTGGACAGATATCTTTATATACCCAGGCTACAAATTCAAAATGGTAGATAACCTTATCACAAACTTTCATCTGCCGGAATCTACATTGATAATGCTTGTTTCTGCCCTTGCAGGTAAGGAATTGGTTATGTCAGCATATGAAACTGCAGTTAAAGAGAGCTATCGCTTCTTTAGCTTTGGAGATGCGATGTTAATAAAATAGTTATGAAAAATGTTGAATGTTGAATTGAAAAACAGAAAAATTTAAAACTAACTAATGGATAATTGATATTTTGATGTCATTCTGAGCATAGCGAAGAATCTTTTGATGGAAATGACATTCCTGTCGACCCATAAATAATTACAAGTAATAGAAAAGTTTATAGTTAGCCAAATAAAAGAAAATTTGATTAACAAACTTCAACCACAATTCAACATTTAACATTCAACATTCAACATTATAAAAATTTGTTATAAAGAAGTTAGAAGGGTGATAAATAAAAATGGCAATTAAATACGAGCTAATAAAAGAATGTAAACAAACAGGAGCAAGGCTAGGAAAGCTTCATACTCCCCGTGGAGTAATTGAAACACCAATTTTTATGCCTGTAGGAACACAGGCGACGGTTAAAACCATGACACCAGAAGAATTAAAGGAGATAAAATCACAAATAATATTAAGCAATACATATCATTTATATTTAAGGCCCGGTCATAAGCTTATTGAAAATGCAGGAGGACTTCATAAATTTATGAACTGGGATGGCCCAATACTTACAGACAGTGGAGGCTTTCAGGTATTCAGTCTTGGTGATTTAAGAAAAATATCTGAAGAAGGTGTAGAATTCAGATCCCACCTTGATGGATCAAAGCATTTTATAAGTCCTGAGAAGGCAGTTGAGATTCAAAACTCCTTAGGGTCTGATATTATGATGGTATTTGATGAATGTGCACCATATCCAGCGGAAAAGCAATATGTAAAGAACTCTTTAGAGAGAACTACTAGATGGGCTAAACGTTGTAAGGATGCCCATAAGAATACAGATAAGCAAGCTCTTTTTGGAATCATACAGGGTGGTATGTATGAGGATTTAAGGAAACAAAGCTTAGAGGAGCTTATCGAGTTGGATTTTCCAGGATATGCTGTTGGTGGTTTGAGTGTTGGGGAGCCAAAGCCATTAATGTACGAGGTTTTGGAATATACTACTCCTTTTATGCCTAAAAACAAGCCTCGCTATTTAATGGGTGTTGGAAGCCCTGATTGCTTAATTGAGGGAGCCATTAGAGGTATTGACATGTTCGATTGTGTGTTACCATCAAGAATAGGAAGAAATGGAACTGCAATGACAAGTGTTGGAAAAATAGTTATTAAGAATTCAGCCCATACTGAAGCATTTGATGCATTAGATCCTGAATGTAGCTGCTACACCTGTAAAAACTATAGTAGAGCATATCTGCGACATCTTTTTAAAGCAAATGAAGTCCTTGGTTTAAGACTATTAACCTATCATAATTTGCACTTCCTACTTAAACTAATGGAAGAGGTTAGGCAGGCTATAAGAGAGGACAGACTATTAGACTATAGGAATGAATTCTTCAAAAAATACGGATATGAATAAGAATAATTTAAGAAATAAATTTAAAAAGAAATAGAGGAAATCCTATTCCTCTGTTGAATAAATACAGTGGGAAAAATACTGAAGAAGTGAGGAGGGCTACTAAATGCCACAACAATTAGGCGGATTAATCATCCCTTTGGGGTTTCTTGCGATATTCTATTTTTTAATTATTAGGCCCCAGCAAAAAAAGGAAAAGAAAGTTAAAGAAATGAGAAACAGCATTAAGGTTGGGGACGAAATCATTACAATTGGAGGCATCTATGGTAAGGTTATTAAGGCAAAAGAGGACGTTATTACCATAGAGGTTGGAGCAGACAAGGCGAAATTAGTTGTTGCTAGATGGGCAATAGGTAATACAGTTACAAAATCAGACATCGAAGATTAATTAATTCAAAAAAGCTAAGAAGGTACGAAATATTTCGTATCTTTTTTTGTGTGTTTATTTATATCAATTAATTGCATCTTTTTTACATTTTCTCTTTACCACTTGATCATGCAATTTCTTTCTCTAATTGCACATTCCTAATTACTCATTGTATTTTTGGTATATTTAATAATAAATTGCATAATTATTGATTAAAAGAGCAATGGAGGTGTAAAAAATGAGGATAAATAAAAAAACTGTTCCTATTTCACCGGGCCCCTTTAATATATGGATATACGGTAAAGGCTTAATAAGAGGTTATGTGCTATCTCTACTGTTATTTTTAATTAGTGCTATACTCATTACTTATACATTTATAGGTGAAGGTCTAATACCAATAATAACATCAATTATATTAATTTTAGGTGTTGCATATGCATCCATATACTCTGCAATTAAGGTTGGAGTAAGAGGATGGCTTCATGGGGCCTTGGTAGGCTTAGTATATATATTGATTTTGCTTTTATTTAGTAAGTTCTTCGTTTCTGGCTTTGTTTTTGATAGATATGTTATTTACAAAATTGTAATAAGTGTCTTTACTGGAGTTGTTGGTGGTATGATTGGAATTAATATAAAATAATGACTTTTTTTAGAAATAGGTTTGTGTTATAATTTTAATGAATAATTAGTAGAGAGGAGTCAAAAGATGAAGCATATTAAAACATTAAATGGAGCAACTCTTGTAAAAAGTGCAATAAAGGGCGGCTGTGGAGAGTGTCAAACCTCTTGTCAATCTGCCTGTAAAACATCCTGTACTGTAGCAAATCAGGAGTGTGAAAACAAGTAATTCTATATGCATACATAAAAATGCAGCAGTGAATTCACTGCTGTTTTTTCGTATTAAATAGAAAAGTCCTACTTTCCTATTTAATACGGGGTTGTTAAGGGGGCCTTCCCCCTTATGAGCAATGAGGGGAATACAACGAAGCGTCCTAAGGAACACAGTGGTTCCTTTGGAAAACAAAAGCATTTTATCCATAAATAATTAACGCATGAAATGCTTTTATTCAAGAATATAGTGATAAAAATTGTACATGCCTATTGATGGAGGGAGTAAAATAAATGATACATAAGTTTAATCAGGGAGGAAAATATATTGTTATAGATGTAAATAGTGGCTCAGTACATGTTGTTGATGAGCTAGTCTATAATATTCTTGATTATTATCCTAATATGAGTAGCAATGAAATCATAAAATGTTTGTCTAGTGATTTCTCAAATGAGGATATTGATGAAGCCATTAAAGAAATAGAAATATTAAAGAATGAAGGTTTGTTATTTCACAAGGATACATATTTAGAGCATGAAAGCTTTAAAAATAGAAAACCAGTTGTTAAAGCCTTATGTCTACATGTGTCACATGATTGCAATATACGATGTAAATATTGCTTTGCATCTCAGGGGGACTTTAAGGGCCAAAGAGCATTGATGGATATTGAGATAGGAAAGAAATCTATTGATTTTTTACTAAACAACTCAGGAAATCGTAAAAATTTAGAGGTGGATTTTTTTGGCGGTGAGCCTTTAATGAATTTTGAAGTTGTTAAGGAAATAGTAACCTATGGTAGGGATAAGGAAAAGGAATATGGCAAGAATATTAGATTTACTACAACCACCAATGGTGTTCTTTTAGATGACGAAAAGATGGAATTTATTAATGAGCACATGCACAATGTGGTTTTAAGCTTAGATGGACGTGAAAGTGTCAATGACTTTATGCGATATACAATCAATGGCAAGGGCACTTATGAAATGATTATTCCAAAGCTTTTAAAAATGGCGGAGCTTAGAAATCATGAAAATTACTATGTTAGAGGTACATTTACTGGCTTTAATCTAGATTTCTCCAAGGATGTATTACATATGGCTGACCTAGGGTTTAAGCATATTTCTGTTGAACCAGTTGTTGCTGAGCCCCATCATGATTATGCAATAAAAGAAGAAGATCTGCCAACTGTTTTCAATCATTATGAAAGCTTAGCAGAGGAATATTTAAAACGTAGGAACAAAGGAAATGGCTTTAACTTCTTCCACTTTATGATTGATTTAAACCAAGGGCCTTGTGTAATAAAAAGGATTTCGGGGTGTGGAGCTGGCTCAGAATATATTGCTGTTACACCAGAGGGAGATATCTATCCATGCCACCAGTTTGTTGGAAACACTGATTTTAGAATAGGAAGTGTTTTTGATAATACCATAGATAAAGATATATATGAGAGCTTTTCTGAAGCTCATGTTTACAACAAAGAAAAATGCAACAGCTGCTGGGCAAAGTTTTATTGTAGCGGTGGGTGTCATGCCAATGCATATAATTTTAATAAAGATATTATGGTTCCATATGATATTGGCTGTGAGATGGAAAAGAAAAGGATCGAATGTGCCCTAACAGTTCAAGCCAAATTGTCAGAGGAGGAATAAAATGATAAAGGGATTAAAGGAAAAAAAACCTATTATTCATGAAAGCTGCTTTATAGCAGAAACTGCTGATATTATAGGGGATGTCAAAATTGGTGAAAACAGTAGTATTTGGTATAAGGCGGTAGTTAGAGGAGATGATAATTACATTATCATTGGTAAAAATACCAATATTCAAGATAATACTGTGGTACATATAAGCAATAAGTATCCTACTATTATTGGAGATAATGTAACTGTAGGCCACAGTGCAATTGTACATGCATGTACAGTTGGTAATAATACTCTAATTGGTATGGGTGCAATTATTCTTGATGGAGCAGAGGTTGGCGACGAAACTATTATTGGTGCTGGTGCTTTGGTTCCACCCAATAAGAAAATTCCATCGGGAGTATTGGCAGTAGGCTCACCAGCAAAGGTAATTAGAGAGTTAACAGATGAGGAAAAAGCTTCATTAAAAGAATCAGCTGATCACTATGTGGTTTATGGAAATAATCACAAGGAGGGATAACTTTTTCCTTTGGTTGACTCTGTGTTTTTTAGCGTATATAATTAAAGTTATGAAATTAGGTTAGGGGGAATACTGAATGAGAGTAAAAAATGCAATAATTTTTATACTTTTGATTGCTCTAGTAAGTTTAGCAGCCTTTACAGCACTATTTGGTTTAGAAGTAGGAGACAGGTCTATAAGACCTATAAGCCAATCAATGAAGCAGGGACTAGACCTACAGGGTGGAGTTTATGTAGTTTATGAAGCAAAAACAAACCTTACTGGCGTAGAATTAGATAGAACAATTGACCAAACAATAGGAATATTTAATCGAAGAGTTAATGCCCTAGGCTTAACAGAGCCTATAATTGTCCGTGAAGGGGACAAGCGTATTAGAGTAGAACTACCGGGAGTAGAAAATGCGCAAGAGGCTATAGACTTAATTGGTCAAACTGCACAGTTAAGATTTATTACATTTGACGGAGAAGAAGTATTAACGGGTGCAAATGTAAGAAAAGCAGAGGTAAATTTTGTTGATGGGTCACCATCTGTGGGCTTAGAGCTGGATAGTGAAGGAGCAAATAGTTTCTCGGAAGCAACTGGGAGACTGGACAGAGATTATGCCCCAAGAGCACAAGAAAGAACCATATTTATTGTATTAGATGATGAGGTAATTTCTGATCCAGTAGTTACTGAAAGAATAACAGGTGGTAGAGCCAATATAACTGGTAGGTTTAGTATGGAATATGCCTCAAACCTAGCTACCCTTATTAGAGGAGGAGCTTTGCCGGTTGATTTAGAAGAGATAGAAAGCTCTACAATAACAGCTACATTAGGTGTAAATGCATTGAATAGAAGTGTTCAGGCTGCTCAAATTGGTATAATATTAGTATTGTTATTTATGCTGGTTTACTATAGGCTGCCAGGAATTGTAGCTAATTTAGCATTAGTTATTTATATTTTAATTGTATTAGGAACTTTGGTTGCATTGAACGCAACATTGACCTTGCCTGGAATTGCAGCGCTGATTCTATCAGTTGGTATGGCGGTTGATGCCAATGTAATTATATTTGAAAGATTAAAGGAAGAATTAAGGGCTGGTAAGACCATTAGAGCATCAATTGACTCTGGATTCAAAAGAGCCTTTAGAACCATTATAGATGCAAATATAACTACCCTTATTGCTGGTATGGTATTATACCAATTCGGAACAGGTCCTATTAGAGGTTTTGCTGTTACCTTGATTGTTGGTATAATAGCAAGTATGTTTACAGCTATTGTTATTACAAAGTTCATCTTGAAGCTGCTGGTAGGAATGAACTTAACTAAGAACAACAAATTATTTGGAGCATAGGGGGGACGAGCATGAATATTATTGAAAGACGAAAAATTTGGTTTGCACTATCAGGTGCAGTTATAGCTATAGGCTTAATAATAGGTCTTTTCTCTGGCATTAATTTAGGTATTGACTTTACTGGTGGTGCTTTAATGGAAATTGAAGTTCATCAAGAGCTTCCAGTGTCAGAAATAAGAGAAATTGTAAATGAGTTTGATCCTAACGCTAATATTAACTTATTGGGTAGAGATAGAACAATAGTTCAAATTAGAAGTACAATAGATTTTGATAATCAAGAGCGTTTGGAAATATTCGGTAAGTTCCAAGAAAAATATGATTTAGATTTAAAAGAAGACTTCCTTAGAGCACAGCAATTTGGACCAGCTGTGGGTAGAGAAATTCAAAATAGAGCATTAATTTCTGTATTGATATCTGCATTAGGAATGCTGGCTTATATTACCTTTAGATTTGAATTGCGTTTTGGTTTTGCAGCCATAACTGCATTAATCCATGATATATTAATTGTTATAGCCGTATATTCTATTTTTAGAATTCCAATAAATGCACCCTTTGTGGCGGCTGTTTTAACAATATTAGGTTACTCAATAAATGATACAATTGTTGTATTTGATAGAATAAGAGAAAACTTAAAGTTTATGAAGAAAAACAATTATGAACAGGTTGCAAATGACAGTATAAAGCAAACTATAGTACGTTCCATCAATACCTCTGTTACTACATTAATTACAATAGTTGCCCTTTATGTACTTGGTGTAGAACAGATTAGACAATTTGCTTTACCACTTATTGCTGGGGTTGTAAGTGGAACATATTCATCTATCTTTATTGCAAGCCCTGTATGGGTTATGTTGAAGGAAATGCAAGCTAAAAAAACGTCATACAACCCAAACCCAGAAACAAAATAAATTAATTTATTATGGGGTAATAACATTAGTATTAGTGTTATTACCCTTTTCATGTTATTAAAAATAATGTAAAATATAAGTATTATTATTTATAATTCTAATGGCAGCCTTTGCTGCCTTTATAATTTATATGTGATCTATTTTTAGGTGGTGAAGGAATGCTAGAGAAAAAAATATGGACATTTAAAAAAGCAGACGAGGATAAAATAAATTCACTGGTGAAAGAATTAAATATATCGACAACTACAGCTAAGCTTTTGTTTAATAGAGGTATTTTGGATGTAGAAGACGCTAAAATATTTTTAAATTCATCATTAGAATACCTACACGATCCATTTCTTTTAAAGAATATGGAGAAGGTGGTTAAAAGAATCAAGAATGCAGTGGAAGGCAATGAATCGATATGGATATATGGTGATTATGATGTAGATGGAGTTTCCAGTACTGCATTATTAGTTAGATATTTTAAAAGTATAGGCTATAGTGTTGAATCCTATATCCCCCATAGAATGGAGGAAGGCTATGGAGTTAACTGTGATGCTATAAAGGAAATATCAGAAAACGGTGGTCAGCTAATTATTACTGTTGACTGCGGAATAACATCAGTGAATGAAGTAGCATATGCCAATGAATTGGGAATTGATGTGATTATTTCAGATCACCATGAATGCCAAGAAGAGCTACCTGCTGCCTATGGAATTATTAACCCAAAGCAGACGGATTGTGGATACCCATTTAAGATGCTATGCGGATGTGGTATAGCCCTTAAGATAATACAGGCTTTAATGCCTAAGGTAGAGTTTATTAAAGAGGTACATAATTATATTGATATAGCTGCATTGGCCACTGTTGCCGATATAGTGACACTAACAGATGAGAATCGTATCATAGTTAAAAATGGAATGAAGGCCATGGAAAGTTCATCTAATGAAGGAATTCGAGCCCTTTTAGAGGTGTGCGGCCTGAAGGATAAAAAAATAAATGGAGGGCATATCGGTTTTATGCTAGCTCCAAGGATAAATGCTGCTGGAAGAATAGGTAATGCTAAGATTGGAGTGAGACTCTTAACCTGTGACGACTATTCAGAAGCTATTGAGCTGGCGAAATTTCTTGATGATGAAAACAGAGAAAGACAACATATAGAAATGGAGATTTTTAAACAGGCCATAAAGCAGCTGGAAGAAGATCCGGAACTACAAAATAGAAAGTTTTTAGTATTATATAATGAGGGTTGGCACCACGGTGTAATTGGTATAGTAGCCTCAAGAATTGTTGAGAAATACTATAAACCTACCATTATAATGTCTTTAGAAGATGGAGAAGCAAAGGGCTCTGCCAGAAGCATACCTGGGTTTAATATTTTTGAGGCCTTAAGCAGTTGTAAGGATATGTTCATAAAGTTTGGTGGGCACGAACAGGCAGCCGGACTATCTATGAAACAAGAGAAATTAGCGGAATTTAAAGAAAGCATTAATAATAAAGCTAATGAAGCCCTTTCCCATGATGATTTTATTCGGGAGATATCCTTTGATGATCACTTAGCCTACAATGAAATTGATGATAAAATTATTTCGGAGTTAGAGCTATTAGAGCCCCACGGGATGGGTAACCCTGGACCTAAATTCATATGTAGGAGTTTGAAGGTTTCTTCAATACAGACTGTAGGTGCTGAAGGTAAACATTTAAGGGTTGAACTTATCAATGAAGGCAAAAAAATCAATGGTATTGCCTTTGGCTTGGGATATTTAAAGGAATATATTCAGTCAGAAGACTTGGTTGAAGTAATTTTTGTACCAGAATATAATATATTCAATGGATATAAAAATCTACAGATGAACATTAAAGATATGAAGGTTATGCAGAAGGGTAAAAGACAGAATACAACTATATATAAAGACTACTTTAAGAATTTTAAGTTTGAAAAAGCTATGTTGGAAGATCTTGATATAAAGCTTAAGGAAACACGAATCATTACTGAAGATAAAAAGGACAAAATCATTATAGAACAAATATATGAGATAGCACCAACAGTAATACTTGTTAACACCCTCAATAAGGCCTTTCGACTATTAGGACTTATGGATATAAGGCAAAAAAATTGCATAAGAGAGTTTAATGTATTCTTTCAATATAGTCCTGAACCACCTAAAGAAGGTGATGTACATATAATCATTAATCCAAATATTGATAAAATTGAGTTTAGCAGTTATAATAAGATTATTCTATATGATCAGTTTTTTTCTCCAACTCAGCTTAATAAGCTGGTTGCTTTAGTTGATACTAAAAACCTCTTGGTTTTCTATGAAGCCGATGATGAGACGCATAATGTTGAGATATTAAAGGATATGATTCCTAATCGTGATAAGCTTATTACATTTTATAATTATTTTAAGACAATCAAGGATAAATCAATTCTAACCATTGATGAAATAGTAGAGACTATTAATAAGCAAAATAAGTTCATAGCAAATGAAATATTACTTAAGGGTGTCCTGGAGATTTTTAAGGAGGCAAGGCTAGTTAATTACTCACTTAATTCCAGGGAAGTTGAAATAGAGCTAGAGAAGCCAAAGGGAAAAGTTAACCTTGAGGAATTAGAAACCTATAAAAATCTGCAGAATTGGCTTAATAGTCAAAATGATTATCAAAGTAGATTGAAAGAACTATATAAGAGGAGGAAATAATAATGGATTTAAAAGGAATGATTAGAGAAGTACAAGATTTTCCTAAGGAAGGTATTAGCTTTAAGGATATTACCACCATATTGAGTGATAAGGATGCATTGAGATATGTAATAGATCAAATGGCAGATCAATTGGAGGATATGGATATAGATGTAATAGTTGGTCCAGAGGCTAGAGGCTTTATTGTAGGTACACCAGTTGCTTATAAGCTAGGTAAAGCCTTTGTCCCTATTAGAAAACCCGGTAAGCTGCCAGCAGAAACTGTTAAATATGAATATGAATTGGAATACGGAACAGATGCATTAGAAATACATAAAGATGCAATAAAGCCTGGTATGAAGGTGGCTATACTTGATGACCTATTGGCTACTGGTGGTACTGTTCTGGCTGCAGCTAAGCTTATAGAAGGACTAGGCGGAACTGTTGTTTCGTTAAATTTCTTAATAGAACTATCCTTCCTTAAAGGCAGAGAAACTTTAAAGGATTATAATGTTAAAACACTTGTAAGCTATGATGCTGAATAACAGCTAAAACCAATGAGTAATTAGTAATGTGAAATGTGAAATGAAAGAACCAAAGAAAAAGATGATAAAGAGTTAAGAATGAAAAGAGTTAAATTCTTAATTATGAGTCTCCTACATGTAAATTTCAACCACAATTGCTAATTACTAATTACTCATTACTAATTACTCATTGATTTACATTACTCATTATGTTTATATTATTTGTTACTGAGAGGGTGATTATTATGCTTGAGAATTTAATAGCGATGATAGAAGAATATAACCCTCAATGTGACGTTGAATTAATCATTAGGGCTTATAACTTTTCAGAAAATGCACATCAGGGGCAATATAGACGATCGGGTGAAAAGTATTTTGTTCACCCTGTTGAGGTTGCCAAAATATTAATTGAGCTTAAGCTTGACAGCAGTACAATAGCAGCAGCTTTACTCCATGATGTCATTGAAGATACAGATTATACCTTTAAGGATATAGAACGGGAATTTGACGATGAGATAGCTCAACTGGTAGAGGGAGTAACAAAGCTGACAAGATTATCCTTTGAAACAAAGGAAGAGAGACAGGCTGAAAATCTTCGAAAAATGTTTATCGCTATGGCAAAGGATATCAGAGTTATTTTGATAAAGCTTGCAGATAGACTACATAATATGAGGACATTAAAATATCAAACAGATGAAAAGAAAAAAGAGAAGGCAATGGAGACATTGGAAATATACTGTCCGATTGCCCATCGTTTGGGTATTTCTAGAGTGAAATGGGAGCTTGAAGATCTTTGTTTAAGATATATTGATCCAGAGGGTTACTACGATTTGGTTGAAAAGGTGGCTATAAAAAGACAGGATCGAGAAGCATATATAAACGAGGTTATGAAGGCGTTAGATAAAAAACTATATGAGTTTAGTATAGAAGGAGATATCTCAGGTAGACCTAAGCATTTCTATAGCATATATAAGAAAATGGTATATCAAGATAAATCCTTTGATGAAATATTTGACTTTTTAGCCGTTCGAGTTATAGTTGAAACAATTAAGGATTGCTATGGCGTTTTAGGTATAGTTCACACCCTATGGAAGCCTATACCCGGTAGATTTAAGGATTATATTGCCATGCCTAAGCCCAATATGTACCAATCACTTCATACTACAATAATTGGCCCCAAAGGGGAGCCTGTAGAAATTCAAATTCGAACCTACGAAATGCACCAGATTGCTGAATATGGTATTGCTGCCCACTGGAAGTATAAAGAAGGTAAAAGTAAAGATGACGATGATGGTATAAGTAATAACCTTACATGGCTGGGGCAAATGCTGGAGCTTGAAAAGGAAGCAAATGACCCAAAGGAGTTTATGGAATCACTAAAGATAGACCTTTTCACAAATGAGGTTTTTGTGTTTACTCCTAAAGGTGAGGTAATAAATCTACCAGCAGGCTCAACCCCCATAGACTTTGCATATAAAATACATTCTGGCGTAGGTAATAAGTGCGTAGGTGCAAAGGTAGATGGAAGAATTGTACCAATTGATTATAAGCTAAAGAACGGTAATATTATAGAAATACTAACCTCCTCCAATAGTAATGGACCAAGTCGTGATTGGCTAAAGATAGTTAAAAGCTCACAGGCCAAAAACAAAATAAAGCAGTGGTTTAAGAAGGAAAGAAGAGAAGAAAATGTAGAAAAGGGCCAAGAAATCCTTGAAAGAGAAGTAAGAAGGCAAGGCTTTAATCAACAGGAGGCTCTTCATGTAAAGCTATTAACGCAAATAGCCAAGAGATTTGGATTAAATAACGAAGATGACTTATATGCCGCCATTGGCTATGGTGGAATCACCTTAAATCAAATTATACCTAAAATTAGAGAAGCCACTAAGAAGGAAGTAAAAAAAGAAATCACACCAGAAGTTTTCGAAAAAGAGACTCAACATCAGCAGCCACAGGTGGATAGAAATAAATCCCATAAACAAAGTCAAGGTATTACCGTAAAAGGAATTGACAATATAATGGTTAGATTCTCAAGGTGCTGTAACCCCGTTCCAGGAGATAAGATAGTTGGCTATATTACCCGTGGAAGAGGAGTATCAGTTCATAGAGAGGATTGTCCAAACCTTATAGATAATATTGAATCTGCCGACCGCTTAATAGATGTAGAATGGGATACATCAAAGCCAATAACCTTTCAGGCAGAAATTCAAGTTAGGGCCAATGATAGAAAGGGCCTATTATCAGAATTCACAAGGATTCTTGCTGATAACAAGATAGTTGTAAATTCATTAAATGCAAGAACCAATAAAGATAGACTGGCAGTTTTAAATTTAATAGTTGAAATTGATGATATAGAGCAATTGGACAAGCTAATGAATAAAGTTAGAGCCGTAGATGGAGTAATAGATGTTTATCGTGTTATAACATAACGTTACTCTTACAGAGATTGATGACCTAAATTAAGGAGGTAAAAATGAGAGCAGTAGTACAAAGAATTAAAGAAGGTAAAGTAGTCGTTGATAATACAACCTCAGGTGAAATTGGACATGGGTTACTAGTATACTTAGGTGTTGCAGAAGGCGATACCATAGAAGATGTTAAATATATGGCTGAGAAGCTTATAAATTTGAGAATATTTGAAGATGATAATGAAAAAATGAATTTATCTCTTCTTGATGTAAAGGGTGAAATGCTGGTGGTATCTCAATTTACTTTATTGGGAGATTGTAGAAAGGGAAGAAGGCCAAATTTTACAGAGGCAGCAAAGCCAGACACTGCTGATGCTTTATATATGGAATTTATAAAGCTTTGCAGACAAATGGAGATTAAAGTAGAAACAGGTGTTTTTCAAGCCCATATGATGGTACATTCTATAAATGATGGGCCTGTAACTATACTTGTTGACAGCAAAAAAGACTTCTAAGGAGGATATTTATGATAATTGAAAAGATTGCTGCAGGTGTTTATGGAGTTAATTGCTATATAATAGGTGATGAAAAAACCAACAAAGCAGCAGTAATTGATCCTGGAGGCGACGGTGATAAAATTTTGAAAATCATTGAAGATAATGATTTAGAGCTTGAATACATTCTGCTAACCCATGGTCATGGAGATCATATAGGAGGAGTTAAGGAAATTCAAGATAAGACAAATGCTCCACTATATATACATGAAGCAGATTTATATATATTAAAGGATAAGAGTAAAAATTATTCATCCCATATGGGAACTAACCCTGTGGAGCTATCTACAGATAAATTCCTTAAGGATGATGATATTATTGAGTTAGGTGAGCTAAAGCTGAAGATTATCCATACACCAGGCCATACCCCTGGCGGAGTTTCGATTTTAGTTGACCAATACCTATTTACAGGTGACACTTTATTTGCCAATTCAATAGGAAGATCTGACTTAGATGGTGGAAATCATGATCAACTAATACATTCCATTCAAACCAAGCTAATGGGCTTGAATGATGAAATTACAGTCTTTCCTGGACACGGGCCTGCTACAAGAATTGGTATCGAGAAATTAACAAATCCATACATTAGATAAAGTATACTCCTGGAGGATGAGGGAAGAATAATAAAAAATATCTTCTGGGAGGTTTTTTTTATGAGGAAAAAAATTGGTGAATTTATACAAGAAAGAAATAATATAGCTTTCACAGATGTATCATTCCATGATCTTATTGAGATGAAGGAAGCAGGCTTGACCGACTCTGAAATTGCTACAGAGCTGGGTATAAGTAAAAATGCTGTAAGGGCTATAAGTGATGAAATAAACGAAGATTTCTGATAGGAGCATATAAATGATAAAAGCTGTATGTATAGGACATGATTATAGCTATGAGTTAAATGAGCTTTTAAAGCTCTTTTTCCCATCTGAAGAAATTGAAATTAGCACTGAGGTAGCTACATTTAGTAATAGTCCTGATAAGTACATATTAATTTCACTTATAGATGTATCAAATGATAGAGTTAAAGCTACAGCAACTCTTGGGAATGAAAACAAAGAAGAAACTATAACAGAAGAAGTTATTTATGAAGCAAATAATAATTTACAGTTGAAAAAAACCAGTAAAACTTTAATGAAGCGGACTGTTTTTATGGTATTAAAAAAGTTTATAGATATAGATTTACCCTGGGGAATTCTTACTGGAATTCGACCAACAAAAATAGTCCATGAATTAATGGAAGATAAATATGTGGATGAGGAAATAATCAGGACTCTAAAGGAAAAATACTTCATAAAGAAGGAAAAGGCTGATTTGCTATTAACAGTAGCTAAACGAGAGCATTCAATTATATATCCAATTCGGGAGGATTTAGTGAGTTTATATATAAGTATCCCCTTTTGTCCTACTAGGTGCGTTTACTGCTCCTTTCCATCAAATCCATTAACTAAATGCCTACATTTGCAGCAGCCCTATGTTGACGTACTATATAGAGAAATAAAGGAAATAGGGAAAGTACTAAGTGAGAAGGGTAAGAAGCTGGAAACAATATATATTGGAGGGGGAACACCTTCTACTTTAACCATAGATCAAATGAATAAAATATTTACTCAAATTAAGGAATCCTTCAATCTGTCAGAGCTAAAGGAATATACCTTTGAAGCTGGAAGACCAGACACTATTACCCGGGAAAAGTTAAAGACAATGAAGGATAATGGTATTACTAGAATAAGCATTAATCCCCAAACTATGAATGACTGTACTTTAAAGACAATTGGTAGAAATCACTCTGTTCAGCAGCTGAAGGAGGCCTTCTTTATGGCTCAGGAGGAAGGCTTTGAAAATATTAATATGGACTTAATTATTGGACTGCCGGGGGAAGATACCAATATGGTAGAAAAGACTATGAAGGAAATTAAAGAATTGTCGCCAAGCAGCTTAACAGTCCATACACTGGCGGTAAAACGGGGTTCTAAGCTTAGGGAGGATACAACAGCCTATCATCTTCATGAAGAGGAAGTGGCGAAAATGCTTGAAGTAACAGCACAATATGCTGAAGAAATGGGACTAAATCCATATTATATGTATAGACAAAAGCAAATGCTTGGGCATCTAGAGAATATTGGCTATTGTAAAGAAGGATATCAGTGTATCTACAACATTCAAATAATGGAGGAGAAGCAGACTATAATAGCATTGGGAGCAGGAGCAGTTACAAAGGTTGTATTCAACGATGAAAATAGATTAGAGCGAGTACCTAATGTAAAGGATCTTCAGCTATACTTAGATAGAGTAGATGAGATGATTGAAAGGAAAAAAACACATATATAAAAATTTTTATATTATTATAATTTAAGCGTTGACATAAATTTAGAAAAGCTTTATAATATTACCAATTATATTAAGGTCAAATACGTTGAAAAGGAAGAGTAGCGTTGTTTTACGTCAAAGCGAATCGAGGATGGTGGAAGCTCGACACGAAAAGACAGCATGAAGACACCTTTGAGTAGAACTCTGAATTTAGTAGGAGGTTACGTGAGCCTGCGTTAATGGTTTAAGTGGGATAATATCCAATCAGGGTGGTACCGCGGGAAAATTAACTCTCGTCCCTTACTAGGGCACGGGAGTTTTTGTATTTTTATAAATGAAAAAAAGAAATGGAGGCTTGTGAATATGAAGGTAAGTACATTAACAGTTAAAGGAACATTTGATATATTACCTAATGATATGACACTTAGAGAGTGGATGAAAAACACGGTAATAGAAATCTATAAGCAGGGTGGCTTTCAACAAATTGAAACTCCATCAATTGAAAACCTAGAATTATTGACAAAAAGTGATGGTGGAGAAAACCTAAATTTACTTTTTAAAATACTTAAGCGAGGAGAAAAGCTTGATCTAGAAAAAGAAAATCTGACGGATGATGATCTTTGTGATTTAGGGCTAAGATATGATTTAACCTTACCCTTAAGCAGATTCTATACAAACAATCGTGAAGAACTGCCAAATCCCTTTAAGGCCATACAAACTGGCTGGGTATGGAGGGCTGAAAAACCACAAAAGGGTAGATTTAGACAGTTTATCCAATGTGATATCGATATTATCGGCGAAAAGTCTGATATAGCCGAAATAGAATTAATAACTACAACTGCCAAGGCATTACAGGCATTATCCTTTGATAATTTTACTGTTAAAATAAACGATAGAAGGCTTTTGAAAAGCTTAATTATTAGCGTAGGCTTTGAAGAGGAAGCAATTGAATCAATATGTATTACCCTGGATAAGATGGATAAGGTGGGTAAAGAAGGTGTACAAAAGGAATTACTGGCAAAGGGATATGATGAAGCTAAAGTAGTTGACCTTTTAATAGCTTTAGACGACCTTAAAACTTTAGATGGCGAGGTCTTAGAAAAATACAACGTTGAGGAAGAGGTACTTCAATCACTAAAAAAGGTAATAGAAGTGGTAGAAAAGCAATCTAAGGGATTATATAATATTGAATTTGATGTAACTCTAATAAGAGGTATGGGATACTATACAGGGCAAATATTTGAGGTGGTAAGCAATGACCTAGGAAGCTCAATTGCTGGTGGTGGTAGATACGACAAAATGATAGGAAGATTCCAAAAAGAAGATGTACCAGCAGTTGGTTTTTCAATCGGGTTTGAAAGAATTTTTACCATCCTAAAGGAAAGAAATTTTGCTATACCTAATACAACCACAAGGATAGCATTGCTGTTTGATTCCAATGAAGATGTAAATGCAGTATTAGAACAAGCAAACAAACTAAGGGAAAAGGGAAATATTGTTAGTATATTCCCTAAAAATAAAAAGTTCTCTAAGCAAATAAATAATCTAAAAAAGCAATTATTTGATGCCTATGGAATTTGCAATGAAGGGGAAGTTAGTGAGATAGTATCCTTAAAGGAAGAGTAATTAATCACATAAAATAGGCATGATAGGGAGGTTAATAACATGACAACAAAACTTAAGAGAAGTCATATGTGTGGTACGCTAAATGAAGCTCAGATAGATGAAGCAGTTACCCTTATGGGTTGGGTACAAAAAAGACGTGATTTAGGTGGATTAATTTTTGTAGATATGAGGGATAGAACAGGAATTGTTCAAATTGTTTTTGATAAGGATATATCAGAGGAAGCCTTTAAAAGGGCAGAGGACTTAGGCTCTGAATATGTAATAGCAATTGAAGGTAAGGTTTATAAAAGACAATCTGTAAATCCAAATATTCCAACAGGAGAAATAGAAATTTTTGCAGAGACCCTTGATATACTAAATACATCAGAAACACCGCCAATATATATAAAGGATGACGATGATGTTTCGGAAAACCTTAGATTAAAATATAGATACCTTGATTTAAGAAAGCCTTCAATGCAAAAAAATCTTTTTCTACGTCATAAGACCGCCAATGTAGTAAGAAACTTCTTATCAGATGAAGGCTTTATAGAGATGGAGACCCCTGTTTTAACAAAAACTACACCAGAGGGTGCTAGAGACTATCTTGTACCCAGTAGAGTGAACCCTGGCAAATTTTATGCACTACCCCAGTCACCACAGCTTTTTAAGCAGCTATTAATGGTATCTGGAATGGATAGATATTTTCAAATAGTAAAATGCTTTAGAGATGAAGATTTAAGGGCCGACAGACAGCCAGAGTTTACTCAAATCGACTGTGAAATGTCCTTTGTTGATGTAGACGATGTAATAGTGATTAATGAAAGACTTCTTAAAAAGGTTTTTAAGGAAGTTATGGATATAGAGCTACAGATTCCATTACAACAAATTACCTATAAAGAAGCCATGGAGAGATATGGATCAGATAAGCCGGACCTCAGATTTAGTTTTGAGCTCTTTGATGTTTCAGAAGCTGTAAAGGATTCTCAGTTCAAGGTATTTACATCAGCAGTTGCTGGTGGAGGCTCTGTTAGAGGAATAAATTTAAAGGGTTATGGAGATAATTTTAGTCGCAAGGATATAACATCCCTTGAAGAATTTGCTAAAACCTATGGCGCTAAAGGTTTGGCATGGATAAAAATCACAGAAGATGGAGTAACATCACCAATTGCTAAATTCTTAAGTGAAGAAGAAATGGATAGTATACTTAGAATTGCAGATGCTACTAAAGGAGATTTACTTTTATTTGTTGCAGATAATAATAATGTTGTATTTGATTCATTAGGCCATTTAAGGGTGGAGGCTGCTAAAAGACTAGGAATCCTTAATAAAGATGAATATAAGGCTTTATGGGTTACAGAGTTTCCATTGTTTGAGTATGATGAAGAGGAAAATCGATTTGTGGCAAAGCATCATCCATTTACCTCACCAATGGAGGAGGATATTCCATTATTGGATAGCGACCCTGCAAATGCTAGAGCAAAGGCCTATGATATTGTCATTAATGGATATGAAATTGGTGGAGGTAGTATAAGAATATCTTCATCGGAGCTACAACAAAAAATGTTTAAAGCCTTAGGCTTTAGTGAAGAAGAGGCTTGGGAAAAATTCGGCTTCCTATTAGATGCATTTAAATATGGAACACCACCCCACGGAGGAATTGCTTTTGGATTAGATAGATTAATCATGATTTTGGCTAAGGAAGACAATATCCGTCAGGTTATTGCATTCCCTAAAACTCAAAATGCTACATGTCCATTAACAAATGCGCCATCAGAGGCAGATAGTAAACAGTTAAAGGATTTAAGCATAGAGGTTAAAATTGAGAAATAAAACAAATTGGCAATAATTAAAATTGAAAAAGTATAGTAGTTATGATATTATACTAGTAAGAAATCCTGCTGTGTGCGTATATTCGATCTCGTTTTGAGCCAACATTTCGACGTCGGGAATCCGAGTTTGTTGATGGATGGAAAGCCTCCGTTGGAGAGGACTTCAAAAGTCAATGACAGGTTACCCACCTGCTAGAGGCAGGTTTCAAAACAATCGATACACGGCATGGCGGGACACTAGATTTAAACCTTGGCTTCCTTTACTTTTAAGGAAGCTTTTTATTATGTTAAAGATATTATCAACCTTTAGAATTATGGAATTTAATGAGGGAAAACTAATTGACATATATTATAAATTTAAGTAGTATTAATTCTAGCCTAACAATTAAGGAGGAGAATTATGGCTTTACATGCATTTTCGAGAAGCGAGCTTTTATTGGGTACAGAGGGACTTAAAAAATTAAAAAATAGTAAAATTGCCATATATGGTATTGGTGGAGTTGGAACCTTTGCTGCAGAGGCCTTAGCCCGTTCGGCAGTGGGGAGCTTTGTTTTAGTGGACGATGATGATATATGCCTAACCAATATAAATAGACAAATTCATGCTACACGTAAAACAATTGGTAAGGCAAAGGTTGAATTAATGAAGGAACGAATACTTGATATAAATCCGAAGGCTGAGGTAATTACCTATAAAGAGCTTTACAATAGTGAAAGTGCCGATAGACTTTTATCAACAGACTATGACTATGTTATTGATGCAATTGATATGGTCAGTGCTAAACTAGATTTAATAGAGCGTTGTAAAGATAAAAATATACCTATAATAAGTAGTATGGGAGCAGGCAATAAATTAGACCCTACCCGCTTTGAAGTAACAGACATATTTAAAACCAGTATATGCCCTCTGGCCAAGGTAATGAGGAAGGAATTGAAGAAGAGAGGGGTAAAGGACTTGAAGGTTGTTTTCTCGAAGGAAGAACCCATGACACCCCTAGAAATAGATAGCGATTGCAAAACCGACTGTATATGTCCTAATAAGGATAGAACCTGTACAGTAAGACATCAAATACCTGGCAGTGTAGCCTTTGTACCCTCAGCAGTAGGATTAGTTATAGCTTCTGTTGTAGTTCGTGATTTATTGGGTATATAGTATAAGAGAAATGAGTAATTAGTAATGTGAAATGAGTAATGTTGAATGAAAAGCATGAAATTGAAAATTGAAAATGGAAAAATGTTGTGTCATTCTGAGCAAAGTGAAAAATGTACTATCAATTATTGATTATTATTGAATTCATAAGTTCATAGGAGGGGAAAATATGAAACAGTGTGGTATTGTAACTGAGGTTAATGGTGATTTGGCTAAGGTTGTCATGGAAAGACACTCCAGCTGTGGAAGCTGTACAGCCTGCAAAATGGGACGGGAAGAATCAAAATTAGAGATTGAAGCTATCAATGTAGCCAAGGCTCAAAAAGGTCAATGGGTGTCGGTTGACATGGAGCACCAAGATGTTTTGACTGCAGCTCTAATAGTATATGTTATTCCTCTAATAAGTTTGGTTTTAGGTATTTTTATAGGAAATATTTTGGTGCCAGATACTTTGCAATATAAGGATATAGCAGTTGCAGCAATTGGATTTGTGTTGATGGCTCTTAGCTTTTTAGTTATAAAAAGTAAAGAAGGCAAAATAAAAGCAAGCAAAAAATATCAGCCAGTAATCACAGCTGCCTTTGACGAAAGACAAGAGGTATAAATAAAACCCCATTCATTTGAATGGGGACAGACTGTTGAAAATCCTCCATCTTCTTCGTTGCTTCAAAAACCCAGCACCCTTACGTATTACGTATACGCTGCTTGCACTGGGTTTTCTTGCGCCTCGAATCTGAAGAATTTTGATCAGACTGGATATTGTTGACTTTTTCAAAAACCTCACCCCATTCATTTGAATGGGGTTTTGTATGACTTCTGCTGTAATTGCTTCCTATAAGAATTCAATGATAATACAATAGTTAAGGCACCAGCTATTGCTATTGATATTAAAAGAGCTTCACTTCCATACTGGGCCGCTCTTTCATAGTTTTGCTCTAAAATCGATAGCATTGTAAAATATATACCAAAGCCAGGTACTAGGGGAACAATACCGGGGATGATAAAAACCGTTATGGGCTTCCTGTCGGTAATTGCAAATATCTCACCTATGAGAGCTATAAAAAATGAGGCTATAAAGGTGGCCAATACAATATTACCTGTTATATGATTTAAATAACTGTACAAACCCCAGCCAATAGCTCCTCCAAAGCCAGTCTTAAGAAGAACTGATTTTGGAGTATTAAATAAAATTGCAAAACCAATTGTTGCAATGTATGCAAAGAAAAAGTTTCTTATATAAAATATCATAGTAGGTTACCGCCCTTCAAAAAAATTAAGCTCTGTAGAACAAAGCCCACTCCAAAGGCAATGGAAATGGCTATTAATAAAGCCTCAGCACCTCTTGCCAAACCGGAAACTAAGTCGCCTGCAATAGAATCTCTAATAGCATTGGTCATGGCTACTCCTGGTACCATCACCATTATTGCACCTATAATAACCTTATCTAGACTTATGCTTGGATGTAAAGTGCTAAAAATTACTGCCGCTAAAGCAGCTATACATCCACCAGCAATATTAGTTACAAATAAATTAAAATTAATACGCCTTAATCTATGAATAGAGTAGGTTACCAAAATACTTGTGAGTAAAGCGGCAATAAAATCTAACCAACTAGCCCCAAGCAGAAGGGCAAAAAATCCACTTGCAATACCACCACTTAATGCCTGAATCTTTATAGGGTAGGGAGGTGTACCATCAATAGACTTCAAAATAGCCATG
>NZ_FMUS01000032.1 GCF_900101495.1 Alkaliphilus peptidifermentans DSM 18978 | reverse complement strand
CGTAATAAATTTTTTGAAGAAACAAGTAGCCACCATTAAAAGAGCGTTGTTTTTCTTTGGCAATGAGCTTAGTGGGAGAGTATCGAACCATGACTTTGCTAGTTTCTTCTTTTTCCTTTTCATTGAGCTCTGCAATGTAGTTTTTAGCCCACGCATAAGGATCTTGTCCATTTAATTTTTCTCTGAGTTCAGCTTCGGTTCCAAGTTTCTCAACAATAACTGAAGAGTTGGATTGAGTTTTGCTGTTATAAACAGATTTTATTACATAAAGCGAAGCTGAATTTTTAGATTTGGTTACCTTGAGTCTCATTAAACAACACCTCCTATTATATACATTATAACACAGTGCGTTAAAGTGCGCTATACAAAAATGAAAAAAACACAAAAAAAATAAGCCTTTTCAAGCTTTTAAAATGGTTTTGAAATGTTCAACTGTCAAACTCCCGGGAGTTAATATTCCTTAAGAATTTAGTCGATTTGTGACACATAACTTATTTTCTTATTCTATAATTTATAATATAATGTAAACAATAATGCTAATAGTAACTAGGATGGTGACTAATTTGATCAACGAATTTAACAGGATAAAAACTATAGTATATAACTTAGAAAAAAACATTGATTCCAATGGAAAAATGCGCTTAATAGAAGAATTAATCGAACAAGCAGAAGCCTATAAAAAGCAATTAATTGAAACAACTAATACAAAGCAGCTTCAAAGTAATGGATTGGACATAAAAATCGAAAAAATAACAGAAGAAACTTTTTTATTCAAGTCAGTAATGGTGAAAAATGTATATGATGGCGATTACCTAGAAAGGTTTTCTATGATAAGAACATCAGACTTAAAAACATCTAATGTCTTTGAAGTTCATAATAAATTCTGGGAGGCTCATGAGGTATATGGAGGTAATATTTTTGCAACTATACCGTTGGCATTAATAAATGATACTCAATCCAGTAGTTTGCAACGTCTAAATTGGGATAAGGTTAAAGTTGATGTATATGAAGTAAAAGGAGAAATTGAAATTAGTAATAGAGGAAAAATTATTAGCACTATTGAAAAGATGTTTGATCACTATATATTAGTTAGAGAAGTATATGGTAATATTCTAATGATATTGCATTATAAATTATAATTATAAAACTAGATAGTAAGAACTATGAGTTTAGAGCGAGAAACTTCTAAACCGTCCCCTTAGGGACGGTTATAGTTATTTTCTTAATTCTTCTTCATTATATATACATGCGCTCCACTGATCAGTTCTTCTTTCAAATAAAGTGTGATCAAAGTTTTTACAGTCTTCTGTTGAATATGGGCATCGTGGTCCAAATCTACAGCCTTCCGGAAGATGAATCTGATCAGGAACTTCATCCTCTATAATAATACTTTGTCGCTTATAATCTGGGTCAGCCACTGGTACCGATGATAAAAGGACCTTAGTATATGGATGCTGTGGATTGTCTATTACATCCTTTACATTACCAATTTCTACTATTTTACCTAAATACATAATGGCAATACGATCACATAAATATTTAATGGTAGATAAATCATGGGATACATAAAGCATAGTTAGACCCATTTTTTTTCGTAAATTTTTAAGCAGATTTAGTATATCTGCTCTAATGGAAACATCCAGCATCGAAACTGGCTCATCGGCAACTAAAAATTTCGGCTCCAAAACAATTCCTCGTGCTATTGCCACACGCTGTCTCTGTCCTCCACTTAATTCATGTGGGTATCTAGTTATATAATGCTCTGCAGGCTTCAATTCAGCAATTTCCAGGGCTTTTATAACCCGATCATATATATCCTGTCTATTCTTAACCCCATGTATTTTTAAAGGCTCTGCTATTGTATCGAATATGTTAAACCTTGGGTTCAAAGTTTCATATGGATCCTGAAATATCATCTGAACCTCTTTTCTGAATTTTTTCTCTTCAATTTTAGAATTTGCTTTGAAAACATGACCATCAAATATTATATTGCCATCGCTTGGTTCTTGTAGTCGCACCAATATCTCGCCAGTGGTTGTTTTACCAGAGCCACTTTCACCTGCCAAGCCTAGTATTTCTCCCTTTTTAATAATGAGGCTAATATCATCTATAGCCTTTACATATTTTTTTTCTTTAGAAAATATATCCTTTATTCCATTATTAACCAGATAGTACTTTTTAAGATTTTCTATTTGAATAAGAGGCATTGTATCCATTAAGCACCCTCCTCTTTTTCTTGTATTATTCGGCTTCTAACGGCTTCCCATGTCTCTCGTAGCTCAGCTGCTTCTGTAAAGGCCTCATGCTTATCTATATAATGGCAGGCCACCAGATGATCTTCTCCTGCCTCTCTAAGAACAGGCATTTCACTTTGACATAGAGTTGTTCTAAATGGACATCTTTCTACAAACCTACAGCCTGATAAATTTTTCATTAAATTTGGTGGTGTTCCTGGAATTGAAATTAGTTCCTCTCCTATATCCAAAATACTTGGAAATGCATTCTTTAACCCTAGTGAGTAGGGATGAAGGGGCTTTTTAAAAAATATTTTTGTACTTGCCTTTTCCATTATTTTACCACCATACATAACAATTATTGTGTCACAAATTTCTGATACAACAGAAATATCATGGGTGATAAAAATCATTGAGCTATTCATTTGTTTTTGTATAGATAAAATCTCTCTTAATATCCTATCTTGAACAACAACATCTAAAGCGGTAGTTGGTTCATCTGCAATTATTAAGTCTGGGTTTAAGGAGAGTGCCATAGCAATTATGGCTCGCTGCTTCATTCCTCCACTCATTTGGTGCGGGTAGCTTTTTAGTCGCTTTCCCTCTAGACCTATAATACTAAAGACTTCCTCTGCCCTTTTAGCCGCCTCTTTTTTGGACATATTGGTATGTGCCAGAATACCTTCTATAATCTGGTCACCTACTGTATAAACTGGATTCAATGAATTCATAGCACTCTGGGATACCATTGCGATTTTTAAATGTCTTATTCTTCTAATTTCTTCCTTGCTCTTTTTTACTAGATCTTCTCCTTTAAAAATAATTTCACCCTTACTAATACTTCCATTCTTGGGTAATAGTTTCATAATAGATTTTGCTAAGGTTGTTTTACCGCAGCCACTTTCACCAACGAATCCAACACTTTCGCCTTGTCTTAATGTAAAGGAGACATCACTTATAGCCTTAAGGGTTCCTTCTTGAGTTTTATAATCAATATCTAAATTTTTCACCTCTAATAATAGCATTTTTATCTCCTCCGCAGTCTAGGATCAACAACTTCTTCCAGTGCACGGGTAATGAAAAATATCGATAGTAATAATAAGACTATTGCCAGACCTGGAGTAGCAGTCCACCACCATGCACTTCTTGAGTTTCCAGTTACAAAGTTAATATGCAGAATTTGCCCCCAACTGGGTTTTTGAGGGTCACCAAAGCCTAAAAAGGCTATACTTGCTTCGGCCATAATAGCGAAGTTCACCATAAATGCCATTTCCAGTAATATAAGGGGTATTACATTTGGTAGAATATATTTAACCATTATTCTGCTATGACTGGCACCTGCAACCTTAGCTGCCTTTATAAAGGGTCTCTTGGCAATAGACAGTACTTGAGACCTCACAAGTCTAGCAACAGTCCTCCATGACAATAAAGACACAGCCAATATAATATTCCAAATACTTGGTTTTAATACGGCAGATAATATAATAACAAAGGGTATAAAGGGTATGGCATAGAAAAAATCAACGATTCTCATTAATACTGCATCCACTACACCACCTGAATAACCTGCAATTATTCCAACCGTTGCTCCAACAAGTGTAACCAGTAAAGCAGCAAGAATTCCAACGGTTAATGCAGTCTTTGTTCCCAATACAACTTGACTAAAAATATCTCTTCCTACATCGGTAGTTCCAAACCAGTGATCCTTTGAAGGCGCTTCAAGTCTTCTTATTTTTCCCTCTTCATTGTAATGTCTTTCCCTTGGTTCATAGGGAGCTATAAAATCAGCAAATATACCAACTCCAATAAAAAATATTAATAGTATAACGCCTATTAAAGCCAGCTTATCTCTTTTCAAATTATTTATAAAGACAGGAAAAAAACCTTGACTATTTTTTTTAGAAGTAAAGAAGCTTTTTATTGAAGTCGATACAACAGTTTTAGACATATTACTTCCCCTTTCTGCTGTAATTTTATTTATATGATATTCTAGGATCTAAAATAACATATAGGACATCTGCTACTAGGTTCATAAACATAACCAATGAAGCAATGATTATAAATGCACCCTGGGCTAGAGGATAATCATGTCTTACAACTGCCCTCTGTATTTCCCTGCCTAAGCCTGGCCAGCTGAAAACATATTCTATTAATACTAGACCACCCATGGCAGAGCCTATAAAGAGAGCACCGGCAGTTATTACTGGCAATAATGCATTCCGTGCAGCATGACGATACAATATTTTACTCTCCTTTAAGCCTTTTGCATGGGCCATTTCAATATAATCCTCTGATAAAACCTCAAGCATACTGTTCCTCATTATCAGTAAAGGAGTTGCTACAAAATATAATCCTGCAACAATAGATGGAAGAATTAAATGCTTAAGAAAGTCTAATGTAAGAAAAATCTCACGGAAGGTTTCACCTGTATACCCTGATGTTCTCATCCCTTGACCTGGAAACCATTTTAGTCTTACAGCAAATATAAGAATCATCATCAAGCCTACCCAAAAGGAAGGAGCAGATCTAAAAATTAGCGATATGGTTATACCAAATGACTCCAGCTTTGTTCCCCTTTTCCATGCCATCCATGCTCCCCCCAAGATACCAATGATATATGCAAAAAGCATTGCTGTAAACATTAGTATTAGAGTAGCTGGAATTAGATCTTTAATAATTACAGTAACAGGCCGTCCATAAAAGAAAGAATTTCCAAAATCTAGCCTTACTAAATCCTTTAAAAAAATTGTATACTGCTTCCATAAGCTATCGTTCAAACCATATCTTTCCAATAATTGATCTCTTGCCTCTTTAGGAATAGATGGATCTACAATAAAGGCTGTAGGGTCCCCCGGCATTGTTCTAAACAGGAAAAAAATCATTGTAGAAACAAGAAGTATCATTATTACCATAGTAAATATTCTTTTCATAATAAAACCTAACACTCATCCATCTCCCTTCTGCCTTAATGATATTAAGCATAAAAGTCGAAGAAAGATCGACTTTTATGCTTATATGAAGTTGGTTAAGAAAGTTGTTTACTCTTTAGGCATACGTAATTTACCATTACTATCCCAGGTAAAACCAGCTTCTTCTAATATTTCTTTAGCTCGCTCTGGATCATATGTATCATAAATGGGAACAGCTGGATTATACCAATATTCATTTGCAGCGTTTATTACTAATCCTCCACCACCACGAGATCCATATCCATTTAAGTGTACATCCAGTGCTAAATCGTAATCCACTAGATAAGACAATGCTATTCTAAAATCTTTATTATTAAATGGCTCTCTGTCTAGGTTAAATCCTATATAGAAGAAGCCTATATCCTGAGCTTCTGTCATTTCTAGATGATTATATTTACCACCATCATTATTCTTTATTAGGTCTATATGGGCAGGTACAAGATCATAGGAAACCATGTCTATATTGTGAAGCTCTAACGCTGTTAATACACCCTCTGGAGATGCGAATATGTTAAAAATATATCCATCAATTTTGATTTCTTCAAAATACTCTTTATTTGTTTTAACTACCAGCTCTTCACCTCTTCTAAAGTTCTCAAATATAAATGGACCACTACCAATAGGCTTTTCGTTTGCATATTCATTTGGATCATCTATATTTTCCCAAATATGCTTTGGAAGTATAGGAATCTGAGTTAATGTATTGGTAATAAATGGAGCATATGGATATTTAAGGCCAAATCTTACCGTGTTCTCATCGGTGATTTCTATTGAGTCTATGGGAGCTAAGAATGATGCAAAATATTCCACCTTCCTATCAATAAATAATTCATAGGTATATTTTACATCCTCTGCCGTTACCTGCACACCATCATGGAATTTCATATCATCCCTTAAGTGTATATCTATAGTTGTATCATTAACTACGTCCCAGCCTGTTGCTGCCCAAGGAATCGGTTCTATTTCAGGGCTTAAGCGTACTAATTTATCATATATAAGTCTTAAGTTTCTCCACTCGTACACACTCTTAGCTGCTAAAGGATTTAGTGTATCCAAATTAATATTACTTGCAACCCTTAGTATTTTATCTTCTGTTAATGGATTTATCCACATTGGAGTCCACTCATTAAAGAGCCCTTCACCTGGTATGTTTACAACATTGTCGAATCTTTCTTTATCGTAAACCTGTACATTTGCTCTTGAATATAGGGTGATATTAGGTACATCTTCAGCAAGAATTTGCTGTGCTTGAAAAACATACTCCCTACGCTTATTAATGTCCATTTCCTGTCTTTGAGCATCGGCAAGTGCATCAAATGCTGAGTTTCTGTATCTATTTGTATTATTTCCCCCTGGATCTGCATTGTCAGAATGGTTAATGGAATGAATAAACATATCTGGGTCTAGTCTCTCTACTCTACCTGACCAACCAATGGTATAGGCATCGTAATCTCCTTCTTCTCCGTATAATCTATCCAACAGTACTGCAAAATCAGTTGGCTCGGCCTTGATATCAACACCTAGTTTTTGCAGCTCCTCCACCAGCTCTTGAGCCATTTCGTAGTTAACCATGTTGGCCTCTGGTAAAGAACTTAGTATTGTTATAGATGGTACCAAGTCTCCCATTTCAACATCATTGTCTGGGCCAACAACCTCCTTCCCCCCACAAGCAGTAATCAGTAATACAATTACTAAGAAAATACTTAATGTAACTCGTTTAATCATTTTATTTCCCCCTTTTTACTTTGTTTGAATTTTCTAAATGTTATAATAAATACTATGCTAAGTCAATAAAACCAATCATTTTATATATGTAATACTTTTTTTTCCATTCTACCTAATAATTGCAATAAACATAGTAGACATGTTTTGTTAAAAAATTGTAACAATTAGTTACTGAATAATTTTGAATCAAAAAAAGCTCATCCCTTTATTTGTGGGAAGAGCTTTTTTTTAGCATTTCATAGAATACTTTTACTTCTATTCAGTTACACTTAAATCCATAAAGCAAAATTTATTAACGTCAAACAATCCTACATCTGTTAGTTTTATTTCTGGTATTACCGGCAGAGCAAGGAAGGAAAGTGTCATAAAGGGATCTATATCCTTATTAACCCCCAGCTGATTATAGGCTATATTTAGCATTTCATTAAGCTGTAAATTAACCTCCTCCATAGTTCCATCGGAAATCAATCCCCCTATAGGTAGTGGCAAGGTTCTTAAAACTTCTCCATTTGAGCAAATTGTAATACCTCCACCTACTCTTTCAACCTCATTGATGGCAAGAAGCATATCATCGTCATTATCTCCAATCACAATTAAATTATGGGAATCGTGGGCAATTGTCGAAGCTATGGCTCCACCCTTAAGCTTAAAGTCTTCTACCAGCCCAAGTCCAATATTTCCTGTAGCCTTATGTCTTTCTATTACCGCCATTTTTAGTATATCTAAGCTCTTGTGATATTTGAAGGCACCATTTTCTGTTTCTACCTTCCGAACTGCCTTCTCTGTAACAAGGCTATGGGGCAGTAGCTTAATCACATTAACTATATCTGACTTAACTTCTACCTGTAGGTCTTCCTTGTTTATTTCCTTCATCCGAACAGTGTCTATAACACTGGAATAATCGGAGGAAGTTACCTTAAATATTGCCTTCTTATTTTCAGCTACTAGCTTTCCTTCTTTAAACACCTTGTTTACTTGAAAATCCCTTAAATCATCTAAAACAATTATATCTGCAGAATATCCGGGTGCAATTGCTCCAACATTCTTTAACCCATAGCATTCAGCGGCATTAATTGTTGCCATTTGTATTGCAGTTATTGGGTCCACTCCCTGCTTAACGGCAAGTCTAAGGTTATTGTCTATATGACCACCGGATAATATATCATCGGGATGCTTATCATCGGTGCAAAATAGGCATCTTCTAGAGTTTTCTCTTGTTACTCCATGAACTAAAGCTTCAAGATTCCTCGCTGCCGAGCCTTCTCTTATTAAAATGTATAGTCCTAATTCTAGCCTGTTTTTCATCTCCTCTAGGGTAGAGCATTCATGCTCTGTTCTTACTCCTGCTGCCACGTAAGCATTTAATTCTTTGTCTTCTATATTAGGTCCATGGCCGTCAATTTTCTTTTCACCAGCTGTGATTATTTTATCAAGAATGCTGTCATCCGACGAAATTACACCGGGGTAATCCATCAGTTCTCCTAACCCTAAAACTCTTTTATTATTTATCAGCTTTGCTAATTCTTTAGCATCCAATACTGCCCCTGAGTTTTCAAACGAAGTTGCAGGTACACAGGAGGGTAGCATAATGTAAATATTCAGTGGTAGCCCTTCACTGGCCTGTAAAATAAACTCTATTCCCTTTATTCCACAAACATTGGCTATTTCATGGGGATCAGCAATGATTGTTGTTGTACCCCGGGGGACTATTGCCCGGGCAAACTGTCCTGGAGTAACCATGGAGGATTCTATGTGTACATGGCCATCAATTAAGCCAGGTGCAATATATCTTCCCTGAATATCAATTTCTTCTAGCCCTTCATAGGAGCCTATTCCTACAATTTCTCCCTGGTCTATAGCTACATCCCCGTCAATTATTTCATGGGAAAAACATTTACTATCTTTGCATTTTTTAAAACCAATTGAGCCTTTTCTCTTCCAGCTGCAACATCGATTCTTCTTTTTATCCTTTCCTTCATAACCCTTCTACGCACCCCTCTCTTTTTCCCTTAGAGCCTTTAAAAGCTTTTCTGGAGTAACTGGTACTTCAGTCATCCGTACTCCTACTGCATTATATATTGCATTTAGTATTGCTGGTGCTACGGCAATCAATACAGGCTCTCCTATTCCCTTTGCACCATACGGTCCTGTTGATTCAGGGTCCTCTACAATAATTTTATCTATATCTGGCATATCTAAAGCTGTCGGTATTAAATAACTGGTGAATCTATCGTGCTTTATTTTTCCATTTTCAACATTTAGGTCCTCCATGATGGCATAGCCAAGCCCCATTGAAAAGCCTCCATCTATTTGACCTTCAATAAGCTTAGGATTAATTGCTCTTCCTACATCTTGACCACAGGCAGCACGTAGAACCTCCACAATACCTGTTGAAGTATCTACCTCCACCTCAACACCATAGACTGAAAAGGTATAGGGATAATACGGATTTCCTTGACCAGTCTCTACATCCATCTCGGTTGTGGAGGCAGTAAATATACCATCCTTACGAATAACCTTATCGCCTTTAATGTCAGCTATTTTTTTGAGATATTCTTGAATATTTGTAGTATTTACATTTAGCTCCTCAGAAGCTACATTCATGATTTCTCTTTTTAATTCTTCTGCTGCTAATTTTATAGCATTACCTGTATTATATGTCTGTCTACTGGCGGCGGCTGTTCCCGCATCGGGTGTAATACTGGTATCTTCACAAATAAATGTGATTTTACTAAAATCAATTCCTAAGGCTTCCGCTGCTATTTGACTAAGGATTGTTTTAGCTCCCTGTCCAACCTCAGTAGCACCTACATATATATATACATTTCCATCCTTTCCTAGCTCTGCTATAGCTCTAGAAATATCAGGAAAGCCATTTCCATATCCTGTTCCATAAAAGGTGCTGGCGTAACCAATTCCGCGCTTTTTCATGCTATACACCTCCTTGGGTTGTCTGTTTAAGGGATTTTTCAACCGCTTCAATACATTCCACCAGTGGTATACTCTCTTCAAGAATCTGACCCGTTGCAGTAGTTGAGCCCTTCCTAAAACAATTTATTAAACGAAATTCTATCGGGTTTATATTTAGCTTTTCTGCCAGCATATCCATTTGCTGCTCATGGGCAATTGGTACTTGAGTTGCCCCAAAGCCCCTCATGGCACCTGCAAATGGATTATTAGTATATACAGCATAGCTATCCACCTTAACGTTGGGTATTTCATATGGGCCTGTGGCATGTACTCCTGATTTTCTTAATATATTAATTGCCCAGGATGCATATGCTCCTGTATCACCTACTATTGTTGCCTCCATAGCCAAAAGCTTTCCTTCTTTATTGGCCCCAGTTTTATACTTCATAATTAAAGGGTGTCTTTTGGAATGAGCAACAAAGGATTCTTGTCTGGAATAAATGGTTTTAACTGGCCTACCAGTCAGCTTTGTAGCTAAGGCCAAATGAATCTGCATTGTTATGTCCTCCCGACCACCAAAGGCTCCTCCAACTGCAGGATTAATAACTCTAACCTTTTCTAAAGGTACCTCCAATGCTTCTGCTATTTCTAGCTGATCAAAATGTGGATACTGTGTGGCAGCACATACAACAAATGTTTCATTTTCTTGATAGGCTAAGCCTGCCTCAGGTTGTAAAAAAGCATGGTCCACCATTGAGGTTTTATATTCCTCCTCTATTATTACATCACACTGCTGAAAGGCCTTATCTACATCTCCCTTTCTCAGCTGATATTTATATACTATATTGCTTTTGTCATGAACCTTTGGAGCATTATCCTGCATAGCTTCAATAGGATCAAAAACTGCATCTAAATCTTCATAAAAAACCTCTATTTCCTCCAATGCCTTGGTGGCTATTTTATCAGATGTTGCAACAACAAATGCAAGGGGGTCTCCAATGGACCTAACCTTAGTGGAGGAAAATACTTCATGATCTTTAAATAATACACCATAATGATTATGGGGGACATCCTTATAGGTTAAAATTTTTATTACACCTTCCATTTTTTCTGCCTTACTAATATTCAGACGAATATTAGCATGGGGTTTAATAGATCGAAGGGTTTTTCCGTATAGCATATTATCCATATATAAATCCTGTGGATAGGTAGCTTTACCCCTTAACTTTGCTAATCCATCAACTCGAATTACACTTTGACCAACTACCTCTAGTTTCATTTTTCTTCCCCCTCCTCCTTAAGATATTGGGAAGCCTTATCAATTGCGTCAACTATTTTATTATATCCAGTACATCTACATAGGTTGCCAGAAATACCTTCTCTTATTTCCTTTCTAGATGGTGAAGGCTTTTTATCTAATAATGCCTTGGCTGAAAGGACCATTCCTGGAATACAGAAGCCACATTGAACAGCACCTTCATCTAAAAAGGCCTTCTGAATAGGATGTAGCTTATCTCCCTTATCTAATCCTTCAATTGTGATTATCTCGCTACCATCTGCTTGAAAGGCCAATACCATACAGGAATTTACTGTAACTCCATCCATAATAACTGTACAGGCTCCGCACTCACCTTCACCGCAGCCTTCCTTTGTACCGGTTAAGTGTAGCTGGTCTCTTAATAAGTCTAAAAGCCTCATATCTTTCTCTATTTCAACATTATATTCTTTTCCGTTGATCTTTAATGATATTTTTTTCATATTAGGTCTCCCTTCCGATGGCTACAGTTTTCAATTGCTTTGGTGAGGGCCACAGTAAATACCCCATCAACTGCTTCCCTCTTAAACTCAGCACTAGAACGACCCTGGAGTCGACTATTCACTTCATCCTTTAAAAGACCTCCACCTATTCGAATAGTATCATCAGTTAAAGCTCTACCTTTGAAATAATCCTCTACAGCTTTTTCTCGTAAGCCATATCTACCTAGGGATCCATTTGCAATTCTCATTTCATTACATTTAGAATCCTCAGATACTTCTAAATATACTGCAGTACATATTCTTGAGATAGCTAAGGCCTTTCTTAGTCCAAGTTTATTAAAGCCCAAGCCTTGCCCTTTATTTAACTTCTTGAATTTCACCTTTGTTAGGATTTCATTTGAGCTTAAAGCCACCTTACCTTTATCTCTCAAAAAGTCTTCCAATTTAACTTCTCTTATTTGATCTGTGCTCTGTATTATCAATAATGAATCCAACGCCAATAGTGGTGGAATAAAATCTGCTGCTGGAGATGCGTTGCAAATATTACCTCCTATTGTTGCAGCATTTCGTATTTGTGGTGATCCTACTGAAGCGGCAGCATCTATTAATCCTTGATATCTTCCTTGCAGTATTGCTGCTTCAGTGATATTAGTGAAGGTAGTACCTGCTCCAATTTCTATCCATTCATCTATTTCATTAATTTCCTTAATTTCGCCTATTGATGAAACATCAATTATAACAGGAGCCGGCTCTTTGCCCTCTCTAATACTAATAATTAAATCTGTTCCCCCTGCAATTATCTTTGAGGCTTCTTGATAATGGTCTAGAAGTTTAATTGCTTCTTCAATAGCTTTGGGCTTGAAAACTTCTTTAATTTCCATGGATTATCATTCCTCCTTATAAGAAAAGGAAGCTAGGCTTCCTTTTCTTATTTTTTAACGTTAGCACGCTTTATTTGTTGACTTATCAATCTATTGGCATCCTTCATTATTTCCTTCTCATTTAAAGTTAAAAGTTGCCTGTTCTGCATAACAATATTACCATCAATTATTGTAGTGTCAACATCCGATGCTTGTGCTGCATACACTAATCGGGATACTACATCTACCTCATCACTTGGATAGCAATGTAGCTTATCTAGGTTTACTATAACAACATCTGCCTTCTTTCCTTCTTCGATGCTTCCAATTTTGTCTGCTAATCCCATTGCCTTTGCCCCGCCTATAGTTGCCAATTCAAATACCTGTTGAGCTGGCATAACTGTGGGACTTAATAGCCTAGCCTTTTGTATAAGGGCTGCACTTTTCATCTCTTGGAATACATCCATATTATTATTACAAGGAGCTCCATCTGCAGCTATAGATACTACTGCCCCCATCTCCAGTAGCTCTGGTATTTTTGCTATCCCAGATGCTAGCTTTAAATTTGAGTTTGGACAATGGGAAATTCTTGTTCCTGTTTCTGCTAATAGCTTCATTTCTTCTTCATCCAACCAAATACAATGGGCAAGAATTAGCTTTTCTCCTGTAAGGCCTAGCTTATGAAGGTAGACAACATTTCTCATTCCTCTATCTTTTTGTACTAATTCTATTTCTCCTCTATTTTCAGAGGCATGGGTATGAACCATAACACCATACTCTCTACTTAAGTCTCTAACCTTAACAAGTAATTCTTCTGTACATGAAACAACGAATCGAGGAGCAAATGCATAGTTAATCCTATTATTGCTTTTTCCATGCCATTTCTTTAATAGTCTAATACTCTCTTTAATTGATTCTTCTGTATCCTCCATTAGTGTTGCTGGTACTCCAACACCATAATCCATCATGCATTTCCCTGCGTGGGCTCTAAGTCCACTCTCATCAATTGCCTCAAATATTGAGTCGGTATGATTAACAGTACCCATATCAATAATTGATGTTGTACCACCCTTTATTAATTCTGAAATTCCTAATTTAGCCGACACATAATTGGACTCTGATGTATGAGAGCCCTCCAACGGCCAAACTCTTTCCTTTAACCAGTCTAATAACTCTAAGTCATCTGCTTGACCCCTATATAAAGTTTGAGTTAGATGAATATGAGTTTGAATAAGTCCAGGTATAACAACTTTACCATCGGCGTTAATTACTTCTGCATCCTCTACCACTATAGTAGGAGCAATCTTTTCGATTTTATCTCCCTCTATAAGGATGTCACCTTTGATTATCTCTCTTTTTTCATTCATGGTAACAATTATCGCATTTTTGATTAGTTTTTTCATAGAATGCCCTCCCTCGGTAATCTACCCTGTGCTTATGAGCACCTATCAAGTATAGCTAACGCTATACTTCAGACTGTTGAAAAACTCCCATCTTCTTTGTTGCTGCAAAAACCCAGCACCCTTACGTATTACCTATACGCTGCGTTCGCCGGCTTTTATTGTGCCTCGAATATATAAGTTTTTTAACAATCTAAATATTGTTGACTTTTTCAACAATATCAAGTATTGCTAACACAATACTTGATAGCTACCCACAATGAACGAAACCATTGCCTCGCTGTACTCTCCTTATTATGATAAGGGGGCAACCCCCTTAAAAACCCTGTATTTAATAGGAAATTCTGACGAACTTTCCTATTAAATAAATATATGCTCCCATCCCAAAGGATGGGAGCAGTAAATGACAAAATATCAAGCTTTTACAAGAACTTTTCTACAACATGCTTTAATATGAAAATTACTGCTAAAGCATACATAATCATTGAAACATCTCTTCCTTTACCAGTACAAAGCTTTAAGAATACATAAGACATAATACCAAATACAATACCTTCTGCTATACTAAAAGTAAATGGCATCATTACTATTGTTAGGAAGGCAGGTATTGCTTCTGTAAAGTCATTAAGGTCAATCTTATTAATAGGTGACATCATGAAGAGACCTACTAAAATTAGAACAGGAGCTGTAGCTTCTGATGGTACTATTAAGAATAATGGTGCTAGGAATAATGATAATGCAAATAATGCACCTGAGGTTAAAGCTGTTAAACCTGTTCTACCACCTTCAGCAACACCAGAAGCACTTTCAACATATGTTGTAACTGTACTTGTTCCTAAACATGCACCTATGGTTGTACCAATAGCATCTGCAAATAGAGCTTGTTTAGCTTTAGGCAATTTACCATCTTTGTCAAGCATATCTGCTTTAGAGGCTACCCCTACTAAAGTTCCTAAAGTATCAAACAAGTCTACAAATAAGAATGTGAATACTACAATAATCATGTCAAGAGAAAAAATATTGCTGAAATCAAATTTAAAGAAAATCGGAGCTAATGATGGAGGTGCGCTTATTATTTGGCTTGGAATAGGAGTAATTCCTAAAGGAATACCTATAGCTGTGGTAGCAACTATTCCTATTAGAAGTGCACCCTTAACCTTTTTAGCTAATAAAATACCAGTTATAATTAAACCAGCTAATGCCAACAGTACTCCAGGACTACCCAAATCACCAAGAGCAACTAATGTAGCATCATAAGCCACAACAATTTTAGCGTTTTTAAAACCTATTAAAGCTATAAACAGACCTATACCAACACTTACAGCATGCTTAATGTTTATTGGTATACTGTTTACAAGGGCTTCTCTTACGTTAAAGAAGGTTAGTAGTAGGAAAATAATACCTTCAATCAAAATTGCGGTAAGAGCAAATTCCCAAGAATATCCCATACCCAAAACAACTGTAAAGGCGAAGAATGCGTTTAGTCCCATTCCTGGAGCTAAAGCAAAGGGATAGTTTGCTAGGAATGCCATTGCAATTGTAGCTATTGCTGCAGACAATGCTGTAGCTGTAAATAAAGCATTAAAATCCATACCTGTGGCACTTAGAATGTCAGGGTTAACTACTAGAATATATGCCATTGTCATAAATGTTGTAATACCAGCTAAAACTTCTGTTTTTACATTTGTGTTATGTTCTTTCAGTTTAAAGGTTTTTTCCAAAAAGCTATTTTCCGTTTGTACTTTCGAACTCACTGTAAAACCCCCTTTTTTGTTTGCGATGATTAACAACATTATGCCTACCTAGCTGTACTTTATTTCCATTCCCCCCTCCCTTATCTACCTCCATTACTCAACTACTGGAGGTAAAATTTCAAAATTATTTACATCAATTAATCCTTGATCTGTTATTTTCCATTTAGGGCTTGTTGATAAAGCCAAGAATGATAAATGCATGAATGGAGCATGGACTTTACAGCCTAATTGATCCTTAACAGTATTCTCTAAGGCAACAATTTTTCTACTTACCTCTGGCCCCGTCAATTCATCAGTTATTAATCCACCAACCGGTAGTCTTAAATCTTCTATTATTCTACCACTTTTCGCTACTGCGATTCCTCCACCAATCTCTATAACATGATTAATTGCTGCCACCATATCCTTTAGGTTTGTACCTACAGCCATAATATTATGGGTATCATGGGCAACGCTTTCAGCGAAAGCTCCCTGTTGTAATCCAAAGCCCTGTACAAAGGCCTTTCCGATACTTCCATTTCTACCATATCTTTCAACACAAACTATTTGAAGTGCATCCTGCTTAACATCAGGCTGTGCCACTCCCTGTTGGGCTTTAACCCTTAATTCTAAACTTTCAGATAAATTTTGATCTGGAATTAGCCCTATACAACGAACTGTCGCCTCGCTACCGTTGACAGATATTTTTAAATCTTCTTCCGTTATCGGCTTACATTTTACAGAGTTTTTCACATTATCTGGGTATGTGTATTTTGGTAAATCTATTAGAAGCTGACCTTGTGATGCAACAAGCTTTCCTTCTAAAAATACTGCTTCAACCTTCATTTCATTCAAATCGCTGATAACTGCAATATCAGCTAAATTTCCTGGTGCTAAAATACCCCTGTCCTTTAATCCAAAATAGGTTGCAGGATTGATTGTCACCATTTGTATTGCCTCTACTGGGTTTACTCCCTCATCAATGGTTCTTTTAACAATTTCATTCATATGACCAAGCTTCTCTAAGTCCTCTGCCACCATATCATCGGTTGCTAGTATACATCTTCTTGAATCAAGACCTTCCTCTGTTACTGCTCGGATACATTCTGCCATATTTCTCTGGGTAGATCCTTCCCTCATGAAAACATATACACCCTGTCTTAGCTTTTCAACACACTCTTCCTTGGTTGTTGTTTCATGGCAAGAGCATTCTCCAGCAGTGGAAATAATATGAGCAGCCAATTCATTACCAAAAAGCTCTGGAGCATTTCCATCTACAATTTTACCAATACTTCTAGCATAAATTGTTGAAGCTAGGAGATCAGTAATAACCTCTGGTGTATTTCGATATACGTGTTTTGCATTACTGAAGCCCTGCAATTCACCAATACCAATAACATTGGGATAGTTAAGTATTTCAGCCATATCCTTTGATGTTACATCATAGCCCGCTGTCTCTAATCCAGGACAGTCTGGTGTTAATGCAGGTACAACTAAATGAACATGGTTAGGAACTACACTTGCTTCTTCTGCCATGGCCTTCATTCCGATTGGTCCTAATGCATTACCTATTTCATGGGGATCAGCAACCAAAGTGGTTGTTCCCGATGGAATTGATAATCTTGAAAATTCAGTTATAGTTAACATACTACTTTCAAAGTGCATATGGGAATCAATGAAGCCTGGCGATAAATATTTACCCTTCACATCAACTACTATTGTGTCCGGTCCAATTAATTTTTCAGCATCTCCCACCATTAAAATATAGTTTCCTTTAATAGCTAAGTCTGCTTGATAAATTTCTCTTGTTAATACATTTATTACATTTCCTTGATACAATACTACATCTGCAAAGTGCTTATCTGACATCAATACGTCTATGAGCTCTCGATATTCCATAGCTCGTTTTACCTTCATTGCGTCTAACAATTCCTATTCCCCCCCTCCGTCAATTTTTCTTTATTAAATCGCGATATAAATCAATATTGTCTACTATGCCTACAATAGCTGCATCAATTGGGGATTGAAGCTTTTCAGCTGCATGTCTAGCCGCAGTACCTTTTGTATATATAATTATTTCACCAATTCCAGCACCTACAGTATCTACTGCAACCAATGGTTCGCCTACAGGCTCTTCATCAACATTTATGGGCTGAGTAAGCATCAGCTTACACCCTATAAGTCTTTCATCCTTTCGCGTAGCCACTACTGTTCCTATGACTCTGCCGATATTCATTGTACCATCTCCTTTAAATTGGAGTGTTATTTTTTATTAATTTGTATTCCTAGTGCCTTTGCTGTATCTTTAGCTAATGGGGTGACAATTGCACCTTTTGGCACTATCATTTCTCCCAATGATGTATTAGCTGTTAATATATCCTTTTCTGTGATTACCTGGCGACTATATTCTGCCGTAAATGTTTCTTTATTTGTAAGTGTATTAGTAGTACTGACTAAATTGATATTATAGTTTGTACAATTCTCAATTTCTAATAATAACTCTTGAATATTAAATGGTCTTTTTAAATGCTTAATTCCCATTTTTTCTAATTGCTTTATATTTTCTTTAACCTTCTCCAGCATGAAGGGCTGTTTTGTTGGAAAACCTTTATACTGCGTTAGATCTTCTAAATTCATCCACACAGGCTTACCCTGCCAAAGAGCCTGCCATAATAATCTAGGAATCAGCTGATCTTGAATTCCTAGCACTAGCTTAAAGGCTGTATTTTGTGTTGCCAGAGGAACTATTACTCCATCTATCTCCTCCATAAATCCTTCCTTCATCAATGAAAGGTTTTCAGTATACACTTCTTTTGGAGAAAGCTGACGACATATCTCTTTTATATCTAGAATTTCTTCACCACTATTTGAGACCACAATATCCATTGTAAAGCCTTGTTTCCTAATCACAGTCAATTCCCGCATAGCCTCATCTAGGCCAATGTTAGTCCCTGTTAAGGCAACCATAAGATGATTATTCCCTTTTGGTTGGAGGGAATTGATGTTTTTTGTTATTAAATGCTCAATTATTCTTTGAGTGTGGTTATATCGATTCATTATTTCCCTCCTCATTTATCGAGTAGGAAGTTTATTAATTAGATATACTATTCTCCCTTTAATAGTACTCTTTCTACTTCTGTATGAGGTCTTGGTATTACATGTACTGAATGAAGCTCTCCAACTGCTCTAGCTGCTTCAGCTCCTGCATCAGTAGCAGCTTTAACTGCCCCTACATCTCCTCTTACCATAACAGTTACTAATCCAAATCCTATTTTCTCATACCCTACTAAAGTAACATTTGCAGCCTTAACCATTGCATCTGCTGCCTCTACTGCTCCAACTAATCCTTTTGTTTCAACCATACCTAATGCTTGACTCATTTTAACTCCTCCTATTCTTTATTTTCTTTATTTTTGTCTGATTTTTTAACCTTTGATTGTGATTTATTCTCTGCCGGTGTATCAGCAGTTTTTTTGTTTTTTAAGTTTTTCTCGAAGGCTTTAATTAATAAATCGATCTCTTCATGAGGTCTAGGAATTACGTGACTTGATAAAATAATTCCTACCTTTCTTGCTGCAGTTTCTGCTGCTTCTACTGCTGCTTTAACTGCTGCAACATCACCAGCGATTTGAACAGTAACACTTATTGCCTTACCGGCACCAATAACCTTCTCATATCCCACTAGTTTAACATCAGCAGCCTTACTGGCTGCGTCAAGGGCTGTTACAGCAGTTGTTAAGCCTACTGCTTCAATCAATCCCAATGCTGCCCTCATTAACACACCTCCTATTTACAGTTCACTATCTTGAAGAACCCTTATTCCCTAAGGATTGAAGGGACTTCAAATCAATATAGGTCCCTGTATTTACATGTTTTTTTACATAAGCCTCTTTGTTTTCAGGAGGATTACTTTTTATATTCGCCTCTTTATCGTCTCTCTCTTCATCAATTTTTCCTGATTTAGCTGCAAGCTCTGATAATGAAGTGTACTTAACCTGCTGCACTGATTTCACTGAAGGTCCCTTATCCCTAAAGCCTTCAATTTTTCTTTCTTTATAAATCAGGTCAACCAATAATTTTTCTTCTTGTTCCTTCAAGTTAGTTACTTTTTTGGTATTGCTGGTGTTATTGTTACTACTCAAGGTTTTACCAGCAATATTATTCATTATGACCCTTGTTAACGGATTTGCCAAACCTATCACCACCATTTACTATACTTACTTATTATAGTACCGCATCTCAATTAAACTCATAAGATCTCTCTCGTTAAATTTCCAAATAGCATCGTTGTAGTTAATCGGAATACGTAACGGTATTCCTCATTCCTCCGCCTTCCTCTATGAAAATTTTCCTAAGGGAATAACCTAAGTTTTAATTGTGATGAGGTACTAGTAGTTTGTCTACCTCATCATGGGGTCTTGCAATAACATTGGAAGAGATAATCTCAGCTATTTCAGAAGCTGTCTCTATGCCATTTGCAACTGCTGCTTGTACCGCTGCTACTTCTCCCGCCACAACAACTGCTACAATACCTGAGCCTACATAGTTGAAATCAGCAATTGTAACATCAGCAGATTTTACCATAGTATCAGCAGCCTGTATTGCAGCTACTAGGCTTCTTGTTTCGATAAATCCTAAAGCTTGCTTCATACTGCATTACCACCCTTACTTTAATTTAAACCCTGGAAGGTATTTTTTTATATCTATATCTTCATATCCAGGGATAATGGCCCTTTCAAATCTTCTAGCTGCATCTCCTAATGGTCTAGTTGCATCTATTCCTACTTTATCAGTTACACCCCTTAAGGTATGAGATGGCTCTAATCCTGACCCTAAAGCTCCTGGTATAATAACTAAATCCTGTGAGGCCTGCATTCTAGTAGCAATTGCCCACTCAATATCGCTAGGATCATATATATCTACATCATTATCTACAATAACTACATGCTTAACATCTTTACTGCTGGCTAATGCTCCTAAAATTGCACTCTTTCCATCACCATCACTACGTTTATTTATTGAAACAAAGGCATGAAATCTGCATCCACCTGCAACTGTGACGTTTACATCCTTAACATCAACAAGAGATTTAACTGAAGTATATAGCTCTACCTCTCTTATTAAGCCATTTGATAAATGTTCTTCCCTACAGGGAAATGCTGTTTGGAATATGGGATTATTACGATGCATTACAGTTTTAACTTCAACAATTGGGTGGGGTCCTACTGCTCCATAATACCCCATTAGTTCACCGAAGGGACCTTCTATTTCCCTTTTATTAGGAGGCATAATTCCCTCCAAAACAATTTCTGAAAAAGCTGGTACCTCAACATCTATACTATGACACTTTACAAGCTCTATCGGCTCACCTCTAAGGGCACTATCCACCTCATATTTATCTACTCCATAGGTCTCACTGCTTATTTGAGAAGCCAACAATAAACTATAATCATATCCAAGAACAATGGCAACCTCTAATGGCTTGTTTTGCTTTTCCATTTCCGAGAATTGTTTTGTTGCAAGGGGTGATGCTACTAAAATACTAATTTCATTACCTTTATTAATCTGTAGCCTTCTTACTGAAACGTGACTCTTTCCTGTTTCAGGGTCCTTCAATACAACTAGACCAGCTGTTATATAGCTTGAAGAATCTTCTTCATGAAAGGTTGGTATGGGGAACATTCTTTGAAGATCAATATTTCGTGTTATAATGTTTTCCATGATTGGCCCTTTAGATAGAAGCTTAGTAGGCTTAGGATTTGCAATTGCATCTATTATCCTAAAAATTCTTTCTTCATGGGTGATTCCCAGCATTTCGTAATAAATGTCTCTTTCACCAAAAAGAGCGCCTACTACAGGTACTTTGCTGCCTTTTACTTTGTTAAATAGGATAGGAACTTCGTTTTTATAATATTTTAATACTGCTCCCAGTTCGAATTTAGGATCTACCTCTTTATTACATTCTTGCAGGTATCCTTTTCTTCTTAATTGATCCATGGCAGCCCGAAGCATTTGTGTTTCCATCAATTCCCTCCTTTCTTTAAGAATCAATTTTTAATTTTATTCAGTTTTTTTCTTCTGATTCATCATGCAACATTCAACATGCAACATTCAACATTCAACATTTTTGTAGGTAGCTAGTTAATTTGCCATAAAACTCTAAATTATGCTAATGAAGTTTTATACCAAATTCCTACCAAAGTGACTGACTCAAATCAAAGATTTGGTCATCTACTTTTCTCCCCATCGCTTAAATAGATTGTGCTCTACATCTAATTGATCCAGTGCTCTACCAACCATAATACTAACAATCTCTTCTATGCTTTCGGGCTGATGATAGAACCCAGGTGCTGCAGGTAATATTTTCACACCAATTCTCGCAAGCTTAAGCATATTTTCTAAATGAATTACACTTAATGGGGTTTCCCTTGGTACAATAACCAGTTTTCGCCCTTCTTTTACCACTACGTCAGCCGCTCTCGTCAGTAAATTATCTGACATCCCGTGGGCAACTGCAGCCAATGTCCTCATTGAGCATGGAATTATTATCATTCCATCTGTTTTAAAGGAACCACTTGCAATAGGAGCAGCAAGGTCATTATTGTCATGATATACAGTAGCAAGGCTT
This sequence comes from Alkaliphilus peptidifermentans DSM 18978, assembly GCF_900101495.1. Lineage (GTDB taxonomy): Bacteria > Bacillota > Clostridia > Peptostreptococcales > Natronincolaceae > Alkaliphilus_C > Alkaliphilus_C peptidifermentans. Next base: position 30,134 of record NZ_FMUS01000032.1, on the reverse strand, counting down.
TTTAGTTCAGCTAAGTCCATTCCACATTCATGATTGACCACATATTCTCCCATTTTTGATACAACTAAATGTGTCTCTATATTAAGCTGTTGTAGCACCTTTAGTAGGCCTACACCATAGATGGCACAGCTTCCGCCAGTTACACCCACAATTATTCTCATTTGTATCACCGCTTTATCAAAGTTTTACTTCGTAAATTTCTATTGTGACTTTAATGAAATGCCTTTAACCTGTCAAATTAAGCTTGCTTTGACAGGTTAGGCATATAATTATTCTACTTCGTTCTTAGCGTCTCCGCCACCGATCCAAGGGTCTTCACCCTTTTCCCAAGCATTAATATAATCATCAATTGTCATTATTTTTGTGAAAATGCTAAGGTCCTTTAAACCATTTAAATGCATCTCTTCTGTTTTAGAAGCACAGCCATCACTTAGTGTTATAACCTTGTAAGCATTGGCTAGTGCATCTGTTGCAGAGCTTCTAACACAAACATTTGTCCATACTCCTGTTACAACAACAGTATCTATATTTTCTTCTCTTAAATACAAATCTAAGTCTGTATGAGCAAATGCACTATGTCTTCTCTTCGGTACAATATACTCATCACCTTCTGGATATAGCTCTGGAATAAAATCTGAGCCCCATGTTCCCTTTACTGCATGAACCGGTCTTACTCTAAAATCTGCGTCATTTTTTCTATGAGCTTCTTGAATATGAATTAAATGAATGTCATCGTCTTTGCGACTTCTTACCCACTTAAATAATTTTTGCAGATCTGGAATTATAGTTTCACCACCTGGGCATCTTAGTGGAGCTTTTACCCCCACAAAGTCATTTAACATATCTATAACTAATATCGCATGTCTTGGCATAATCTCTCTCCCTTTCAATAGACTGTCGAAAATCATTCATCTACCTGGTTGCAATAAGAGCCCAGCAATCGCACGTATTACTATATTAACTTAAATCGCAGGGCTTCTTTTTGCATGTCGGAGTTAAATAATCTTATCAGTCTTAATTTTATTGTCTCTCCATGAAGCATTTATTTTTTTTATTATTAATATTTTATAGTTCTTTCAAGCTTTTGAATTCTTTGTCTCTTTACAAATTGTCCAAATCCTGGTTTTCCAATAACGCCTTCTTTGTCGTCATATACTACAGTCCCACGTACAACAGTTTTAACTGGTTTACCCTTTAGCTTAATTCCATGTAACGGGTTGTACTTAGCCATTGATTCAGTCTTCTTTTGATCTATAGTCCATTCTCTTTCAAGATCTATTATGGTGAAATCCGCATCTGAGCCTATCATTAGGGCACCCTTCTTTGGGTACAAACCATACATCTTAGCAGGACTTGAACTTAAAACTTCTACCAATCTACCTAGAGTCAATCTTCCTTTATTATAACCTTCACTAACTAAAATTGGAACTAAAGTTTCTACTCCTGGGATTCCTGGGAAAGCAGTCCAAATGTCCATACCTGGTGCATCCTTTTCTGTTTCAATTTCATATGGAGCATGATCTGTAGCCATGAAATCTACGCTACCATTTTGTAACCCTTCCCAAAGCTCTTCATTGTCCTTTTTAGTTCTTAGAGGTGGTGCTATTTTAGCAAATTGTTTATGCTCTGTCATTGCATCTTGGTAGTTAAGCATTAAATAGTGGGGGCAAGTTTCAGAAGTAACATCAAGTCCCTTCTTCTTTGCTTCTCCTACTAGCTTTGCACCTATTCCTGAACTCATATGAACAATGTGGAGTCTTGCTCCTGATGACTTAGCGAAATTAATTCCCAATTCGATAGCTGACTGCTCTGCTTCTACTAATCTTGCTTCTGCCCAAGCTGGGCCATCAGTTCTTCCTTCTTTTTGAAACTTCTTTACAAAGTAATCACACATAGCAAAGTTCTCTGCATGAATTCCTACAGGAACGCCAGTTTCAGCAACCCATCTAAAGGCTTCAAGCATTTCAGGATCATTTACTCTTTCATATGTCGGTACTGATGGAGTCATATAAACTTTAAATGCACAAACTCCATAATCTGCTTGCTCTTTAATGATATGCTTTTTTCCAGCTCTAATATCTTCGCCAGTTACTCCACCCCACATAGCATAGTCTATAACTGCTTGATCCTTAATTGCATTAAGCTTAGATTCTAACTCCTCAACACCTCTAACAGATGGCTTAGAGCAGCATGGCATATCCATAATTGTTGTAAGTCCACCAGCTGCAGCAGAAGAGGAACCAGTTAAAAATGTTTCTCTATGGGTAAATCCAGGATCCATGAAATGTGTGTGTGAGTCAAAGCAGCCTGGTAACGTTAGGTTTCCTTCTGCATCAATCTCACTATTATATTCTATACCATCTAAATTAGTAACAAAGCCTGCAATTTTTTCATCCTTTACTAGTATATGGGTCATAACTGTTTCGTCACCCTGTGGTATCTTTGCATTTTTAACTACTACATCATACTTCATATAAAAGCCTCCTTATTTTTTAAAATAAACCTACAATCTCGCCATCTTCTGTAATGTCCATATGATTTGCTGCTGGAACCTTTGGTAAACCAGGCATAGTCATGATGTCTCCTGTTAAAGCAACTAAAAACTTTGCTCCTGCTGAAATTCGAATCTCTCTCACTACAACCTTAAAGCCCTTTGGTCTTGCTAGTAATGTTGGATCATCTGATAGTGAATACTGTGTTTTAGCCATACAGATTGGCATCTTATCAAGGCCAAGCTTTTCAATATTTTTTATTTGATTTTCACAGCTTTTTGTAAATTCAACTCCATCAGCACCATAAACCTCTGTTGCAATTTTTTCGATTTTTTCTACGATAGAAAGCTCAACATCATAAAGTGGTTTGAAGTTTGACGGCTTCTTTTCAATTGTGTCAACAACCTTTTTAGCCATTTCTGCGCCACCATCTCCACCGTTAGCCCATACATCTGATAAGACTACCTCAGCACCTAACGCCTGACACTTATCGAAAATTAACTTTAGCTCGGCTTCTGAATCAGTAGGGAATTTGTTAATTGCCACTACTACTGGGACACCAAACTTTTGTACATTTTCGATGTGCTTTTCTAGGTTTCCAAAGCCTATCTCTAATGCTTCTAGATTTTCTGTATTTAAGTTGGCTTTAGGAACTCCACCATGGTTTTTTAAAGCTCTTGCAGTAGCAACTATTACTGCACAGTCTGGCTTTAATTCTGCAAAACGGCATTTAATATCGAAGAACTTTTCAGCCCCTAGGTCAGCTCCAAAGCCAGCCTCTGTAACGACGTAGTCTGCAAGCTTTAGAGCTAGCTTCGTTGCCATAACACTGTTGCAGCCATGGGCAATGTTGGCAAATGGGCCACCATGAATAAAGGCAGCAGTGTTCTCTAAGGTTTGTACTAAGTTAGGTTTAATTGCATCTTTAAGCAATAATGTTAATGCCCCAGTTGCTTCTAAATCTTTTGCTGTAACAGGCTCATTATCCATATTATATGCAACAATCATATCTCCAATCCTTGCCTTTAAGTCTTCCATACTAGTTGCTAAGCATAGAATAGCCATTATCTCCGAAGCTACTGTGATGTCGAATCCATCCTGTCTTGGTACTCCATCTCCTCTATTTCCTAGCCCCACCACAGTATTTCTCAGGGCACGATCATTCATATCTAAGACTCTTCTCCATACTATTCTTCTAGTATCAATGTTTAAGCTATTACCTTGATGAATATGATTGTCCAGTAGAGCAGCCATTAAGTTATGGGCTGTTGTAATGGCATGAATATCACCAGTAAAATGTAGGTTAATATCCTCCATAGGTACCACCTGAGCGTAACCGCCACCTGCTGCTCCACCCTTTACTCCGAAGCAAGGTCCCAGTGAAGGCTCTCTTAAGGCTGTAATCGTTTTCTTACCGATTTTATTTAACCCCATACTTAACCCTATATTTGTTGTTGTTTTCCCTTCACCCGCAGGTGTTGGATTAATTGCAGTAACAAGTACTAATTTCCCATCCGGTTTATTTTCAAGTCTCTTAAATACATCTAATGACACCTTAGCCTTATACTTACCGTATAATTCAAGTTCATCCTCTTGTATTCCTAAATCATGGGCTATATCAGTAATTGGTTTCATTTTCGCTTCTTGTGCTATTTGTACATCCGTTTTCATATGCTGCACTACCCCCTAAGTGTTATTTCATCAAATGAGTTTCTAGTATTTGCTCTTTTCTAAAGTTTTCTAGTCCAAGATAATACTCTAAAGAATTTAAAAGATAATCAAGCTTTACTGGTCCAACAATTTCTGATCCAGTAACTGCTACACCATATCTGGCAGCCTCTTGTTTAACAAAATTAAAAGCCCTATATAAAGGTGTAGCTCCACAATCAAACATATTCATAGAAACTACAACACCTTCTCTTTCAGGAAACTTAATGCCTACAGCTCTAACTGTTGAAAATCCACCACTAGGACCTCTTACTCCCTTAGCTATATTTTTAGCAATACTTAAGTCTTCTGTTGCTAAAAATACGTTATAGGCAGTTAAGCCTTCTAAATCTGCACTTACAATTGTAGCTCCTGCAGTTGGATGCAGTGCAGCTGGTCCTACATCTGGTTTTCTTTCATCTGTATGGGCAACTTCCTTTAAGCCTTCATATTGTCCTTTACGAATAAATGAAAGGGCCTTTCTATCTTCATTGCGTGAATTTTGACCTGAAAAAAATACAGGAACTTCAAATCTTTTGTATACCTCTTCACCAATTTCTTCAGCTAATTTTACACACTCTTCAATTGTTATGTTTTTAAATGGGAATAAAGGTATGGTATCTTGAGCCCCAATTCGTGGATGAGTACCTTGTTGCTCCTCCATATTGATTAGCTCGTAGCTCTTTTGAGCCATATTAAGTAAAGCTTCCTTTAATGGTGTTGGTTCGCCAATAACTGTTACAACAGTTCTGTTGAAATCATGTTCGGGCTCATAGCTTACAAGGCTAACTCCCTCTACATTCCTTAATGGTTCAACTATTGCTTCTATAACCTCTTTTCTTCTTCCATCACTAAAATTTGGTACCGCTAACACATATTGCTTTTCTGTCATAATACCTAACCTCCTTATTTTATATATATATTTGAAGAGATTACTCTTACAAAATTAAAACTTCAGTAATGTATCGATGGATAATCCAACCTGGTATATAATACCATTCTCATCGATTGTTGCTAAAAATTTAAACAACTTATTATCCTCAACTCTTTTTTTAACAGGTGTTGTAACCTTCGTTACCTTTCTTTCTCTTAGAGCAATAAAGCTGGGGTCCACTTTATATAAATCAAGTCCTATTGAACTTTCTTCATTACAATGCTTCACAACACCCATTTTATCGGTAATATATATTGCATCCATTCCTGTTTCATCTAAGAGCCTAGCAACCTGTTGTTTATCTATAGCTTTATTCTTAGTATCATTTTGTATATAGTCAACAGCCTGTAGCATTTTACCCTCCATCACCATGCTTGTTACGTTCTGCTGCATTTGATCAGCATTTTCATAAAGTGTATTTGTGATTTCTTGAAGATTAACAAGTCTTTGGTTTTGAAGCAACACTTCTGCTGTAGATTGCTGCATTTGGGCCGATATTTCCTTAGAAAACATTGTAGCTTCTTGAATATTGGACCCTATATTTTTACCTTTAGCATTAACCTTTCCAATATTTTGATTCATATTTTCTATTTTATCTATACTTAATTGCAGTGCACTGTTTACCTTGTAAAAATCTTCTACTGTATGTTCAATGAGTTTATAGCTTTCATCCACCTGTAGCTTTTCCTGCTTCATCCAATCTCCAATTCCTTCGATCTCAATTTTTAGATTAAATAACACTTCCTCAATTTCCTTAGAAACCTCTCTCGTTCCTTGAGAAAGCTTCGAAACTTCCTGTGCTACTACCGCAAAGCTTTTTCCATGCTCTCCTGCTCTAGCTGCTTCTATTGATGCATTTAGAGCTAATAGATTAGTTTGTTCTGTTATGGAATTTATTAAATCCATCATACCTTCCATTTTATATGAATCATTTTTTAATTTTTCCACTTGCTTTGCCGTTGCTTCCACAACATCCTTTATTTCCTTCATCTTTTCTTTAATGGCACCAGTAGCGTCTATTCCTCTTTGGGCCTCCCTGATGGTGTCACCCGTAAACTTAGTAGTATTATCCATCTCCAAGCTTACATAATCTAGAGTTTTAATCATTTCATTGTTCTCTTTTGCAATATCGTTCAGCATTTCAAATTGCTCTTCACCTTTTCTACAAGTTATTTCTGTAGATACAGCTATGCTTGTCATGGTTTCTGTTGATTCAGCGGAAACTTCATTTAATTGGCGACTAACTTCAGCTATTTCTGTTGAAGTGTTAACCTCCTGCCTAAAATTCTTTTTTTGATTAGATACCATTTCTTCAATCTGTTTCAATATGACCCCACACCAGCCCGGCTCATTAGAATACACTTCAAACATCAAATCGTTTTCATTAATTCGGTTAATACATTCCAGTATTTTTTTCAATGGCCTATAGTAAGTCTTAAACAAAATAAATGTAGCAATTGCTGGCAATAGTATCATATTTACAACTATTAATATGATTCCCGATACGTAATTTGCAAACACTGTTTGAATAATTGCAAAGATGATAAATAGGATGAAAATTGTTACTGGTACCTTCTTCCCCTGTATTTCCAAATCCCTTCCTCCTTATCCCAAGAAGCTAATATATATCTTTTTTTGCCTCTTACTTTAAGGTAACATAAAAACCACTAAATTTCTTTGTAGTTTTTATATGAATATTCTTAATATGTAGAGCTTGGTATTGCATTTGTTTTGTATAATATATATAAAATTACAGAATATCTTCAGTGTGTTTTTCGACAAATGTCCTCAAGCACTTGTAATAACATCATTTATATAGTTAGTATCTTTTACTGAGTTTTGTAGAAAACTAAAATTTAATGCTATATGATGTAGGCATTTTATAAAAAAAATTGTATAATTAACTTATTATCGCCTTGAATCTTCTCTTTTATTTTTTGAATTCCTTATCCCAACGCAATTCAAATTGAGAAAGGAGAATGACAATGACTTTACGATTAATTGATTTATCACAAGAAATTTTTCAAGGAATGTCAGTATTCCCTATGCACCAGCCAACCTTTATTATGACAAATATGACCCATGAAGATAACATGAAGGCAACTGGTAGCAAAAAATTAGGATTCTCTGCAAGAAATCTACTTATAAGTGAGCACGGTGGTACCCACTGTGATGCAGTATGGGAGTATAAGCCCTCCGGAGCAACCATTGAAAAAATGCCCCTGGAGTATTTTTGGGGAAGTGCAATTTGCATTGATTTATCCCATATCCCCCCAACTCGTTACATAGAGCCAAAGGATTTATCTTCAGCTCTTGCAAAATCCGGACTATCTATCGAAAAGGGAGACATCCTCCTTATGTATACCGGTCATTATGATCGGCACTTTGGGACTGATAAATGGCAAACCACCTATAGTGGATTAAGCTACGAAGCCGCCAAGTGGCTGGCAGAGGCAGGTGTTATAAATATTGGTGTAGATGCTCCTGCAATTGATCACCCAGATGACCTTGACTTTTCTGGACATTTAGTTTGTGGGGAATACGATATAACAAATACAGAGAATCTTTGTAACTTACACCTTGTTGTGAATAAAAGGTTTCTTTACTTTGGCCTTCCTTTAAAAATTCGCGATGGATCTGGGTCACCGATTAGAGCAGTAGCATTACTGGAGGAGTAAATATTATTTTAAAGCCCTTACCTAGATTAGGTAAGGGCTATTTCTTTAGCAATTTTTTGATTTTCAATGCCATTTCAAGATTAAGTCTATCCTTATGGTTGTCTAAACTCATTCCTGTGATACTTTGAATCCTTTGTATTCTATATAAAGTAGTATTATAGTGGGTATATAGCTCTTCAGATAATTTTTTCAGATTACCATTATTAGTGAAGTATACCTCAAGAGTTTTGACTAATTCAGTAGATTTTTTTTGATCATATTCTACAAGACTAGAAATAGTTACATCATAGAACTTCTCAAGCTCTTCTCGAAGATAATCCTGACACAGTATTTTATAGATTCCAAGTTGTTCAAAATATACTACGTTATTATTACCTATAAGATCCCCACTTGATATTGCTTTAACAGCATCAATATAGCTCTTGTAAACATCTGATAAACCATTATATGAGCGTCCTATTCCAATTTTATAATCTCCATCCTTTAATCTGCGACATAAATACTTTTCTAAATGGTCACAGAAGGTTTTAATTATATGGTCATTATCCAACTCTTTAGAAAAGGAAAATAAAATGTATAGACTATCAGTTTTGCTTACTATAAAAGCCTTAAGGTTTAACTCTTCCACCAATCCTTCAGCATCATGATTTAAAAGTGCAATTTTTTGTAGCAAGTCGTCAGCCATTTTGTCTTTTTGATTCTCTATCTGAACTACTATCATTTTAAACTGTTGATCCATCAGCAATTTAAAAACCGGTGCCTTTTCTATCGCTTTACTTTTTCTATTTAAATCTAAGGATAATAGATCCTCCATAAACTCAGAACGATGCCTATTTTCAACATCCCTAACCGATAGCTGCTTCAAAACCTCCAAGGCTATGGTAGTTGATGCAGTTTCTAAAACAGATAAATCGAAACCACCCAGGGGCGTTTTTAAAGCCCATGAAAAAATATGCCCGTAGACATTGTTTTTTACTATAATAGGCATTACCATACGTCTTACATGCTTACCATTAATTAATTCTACTGTTTCATTAAATTTTTTTTCTCTTATTTTGTTTTCTATACCGTCATAAAAGCGACGATAATTATTCAAAAGTCCTATTCTCGTATCTTCAGCTAATTCTTCAAGTCCCATAAAAGCTTGATTTGTATATTCTATTTTTACAAGTATTGGATTTTGAAGGTTCTCATAGACCACCCTAACAATATCATGAATATCTCCACCACTTAGAACTACATTCATTAATTGTTCATGAACAGTTTCTATTCTTTGAAGGAGCGATGCTTGCTTATTAAAGATTTCCTTAAATATTGATGTCATAATATCTGACAAGGGGGTTTCATGGTAAATATCAATAATAGGAAAGTTCAGTTCATTAGCTAAATTAATTATTTCTTCCGGTAAAGCATCTAAATATGGATATATTTTAATACCAATGCCTGCCAACCCTTTGCGAGAGCATTCTGTAATTAAATCTTTTTGCACCTGTAGCTTTTCATTTTTAAATGAATAGGCAGTTGTCATCAGAAGCTCACCAGCATCAACCCAATCAACAAAATCAGGGTCTGCTGTAATGTTAACCTTTGAAATGGTATTATATATCCCTCTGTGTCCTGCTATCAATTTGCAGTTTTTCATACTTTTAAGCTTAATAGCCTCATCAATAGTAATTCCGTTTTGTCTAATCATCTAAACCCAGCTCCCTATAGGCTCTTGACCTTGTAAAATATATACAATTAACTAAGATTATTTGATAGTTACACATTAAATATTCAGTATTATTTTCTAAAATCCTTTAATTATTTAGTTTTTTTAACAATATAATTTAAAGACATCATATTTTCATTAATTCAAAAAGAATCTTGAATATATTAATCAAGATTCTCAGTTTATTTTGTATTTAACCTCTATAGCTTCGTATATACAATTTCTATAACTTCATCCTTTAGCTGAGTACCTTGTTTAAGTATGGTATCACAGGTATTCTTTATTTCTGCAGCATACGCTTCATCCTTTAAGCCTTGAAGGTTAATTCTAACATTAAACAGAGCTCCCTCCAAACCACTATAGGCCATAAGGGCTCCAACACCAATATCAGTAATAGCATTAACATTTCCATATAGTGCAAATGTTTTTTGACATTGTAATACCTTTAAGCATTCCTTTGCAGCTGCTAAAGGAATTTCCATAGCTTCAATGGTTGCTTTTTCAATAGCTTCTCTTCTTGCTTTTTTCTCTTCCTCAGTTTCTTTTGGAAGTTTAAAGGCTGCCATTACTCCATTAAAGGCCTTAGTATCTTCATCAATTAATATGTTTAGTTTTCCTTTTAAATCTCTAGCCAAATTGAAATTATCTTCAATTTCTTTTTGCTGCTGAGTTTCCAGTTCATTAAAGGCCTTTCTCCCGATGGTTAAATTGCCCACCATTGCAGTTAAGGCTGCACCCAAGCTACCCGCCAGTGCTGAAACACTTCCTCCTCCTGGTGTTGGCTCATTACTCTCTACAACCTCTATAAAAGCTTTTACAGATTGATCTACCAATAACATGCCTTCGCCTCCTACTCATATTTTTAATAAGTGCATTTAGAATAATTTAACACACACCATGTTTTTCAGTCTATGTAGAATATATACAAAAGAGACGAGTGGCTCGTCTCTTTCATTTAATCAATTCATTAAGTTTTTCTTCTATGTAATCTATAATAGGCTTATCTCCAATTGTCACTTTGTCATCTTCATACAAATCAGGTTTAACTCTAAAGAAATTAATAATTAATTTATCATCAGTAATTTTATATTCATCAGCATGACCCGGAATAAATATTACTTCAAGCTCCTCAATATGAGAATCAATACTTTTACTATTTAACTTTTCAACAAGCAGGTCTAGGTTTAAGGTTTTAAGTGGAGCTACCATCGTTTTAGTGTAGTCTAAATCCTCCATCATCCACATATTGTTATTCCAAAAGATTCTCTCTTTTTTGTTTTCACTATGAAATATTTCTCTGTTTGATATGGCACTTAAAGCTCTTCTTACAGATTCTCTATTAAATTCATCATCATAAATATAATTCATTTCTGGCTGGTTTGCTAGACTATTTAAGTAGGTTTCTCCCACCTTTTCTCTTTCACTGGTTGCTTGCCAGTAATAAAGCATACCTTCAATGACATCTAATTTGGTTTTTATTCTTTTTACCATAGTCCCACTCCTTTGTAAATCTTACTCTATTTAAGTAGTATATCTCTGTTTTACTTTTAAATCAACCATTCCTTCACTTTGTTTTGCCATAGAACTCTTCTTTAGAGATCTCCATAGTATATCCACTCCAGCCTGTGCCATTCACTGTTACACAGTTTTCTGTGGTTTTAACTATTTTAAAACCCATCATTTTATAACACTTTATGGCTCTGTTATTAAAATCAAACACGTTTAACCGAATTACATCTAAATTCATATTATTAAAGGCATAATTAAGTGCTTTCTTTACTACTATTGTACCTAACCCTTTCCCCCTCGCAGCTTCTTCTCCTATTAGAACCCTACCAAGGGTAGCAATTTTATTTATTTTATCTATTCTAAGTAATTGTATATGTCCAATAATTAAATTGGTTTCTTCATATATTGCTTTAAACATTAATATTTCACCAGTTTCCTTCATTTTACGGATGTCTTCCAATAATTGTTCTTCAGTTAATGGATAAACATAGGCAGGTCCTGCAAATTGCATTAAAAGTTTTTCATCAGGAACCCATGATATTAATTGCTTTATATTTTCCCTCGAAAATTCCTCCAGTTTTATATTCATTTTCTCCACCCTTTTGTATATTAATTATTTTTTATTTGGCTCTTTTTTTATTATAATTAACCTTTTTATATCATCAACTAATTCTTCATCCTTTAAATTTATATACATCCATTTACCATCATGATACTGATGGGTATTATCATATAGACTATTAATACCTTCAGAAAAATCATTTCTTGAAGCTTCGAATTTCTCCCGTTCCTTTTTTCCAAATACTATAAGCACTTCAATACTATCCGTTTGGGGATATAAAGAACAGAGGGTTTTTCCACTCCTTCGAAATTTAAGTTCATACTTGCCTGTTTTCTTGTATTTATTCCATACCGTCTCATAGTTATAATTTTTTTCTACAAAATCAACAATATCACGCCATACTTCTAACCTGTTTTCTCCCAAAAGGTCAGATAGTTCTACCTCAGTTGGCATATTTTCCATCATTTTTAATCAGCCCCTTCATTTTTTTAATATTATACAATATGTAACACGACATATGCCTGTCATATTTTATTATAACCATATTTTTCCTTTGTTATATTTATTAGACATTCCTTTGATTTTTCCTTTCAAATAATAATAATATTTTACAAAGGCATTTTAATGGTATTTTTATAAATATAAAAACACCCCTACATTTTGAATTACTTTTTATAGTAACTTAAGGGGTATTTTTATATAACAGAAATTAAATATAAACTAAATTTTATCCATCATATGCCTCTAAATAAATGTTTCTAATATCTTCTTTTGTAACTTCCTTTGGATTGCCACTGGTGCAGATGTCCTTAAAGGACATGCCGGAGATTTCCTCCAATGCATTCATGAAACTCACTCGATCTACACCTGCTTCTTTTATAGTTGCAGGAATCTTCATAACCTTTTTCATAACCTTTATAGCCTCAATCAAGCTTAATACCCCTATTTCAACTGTTGAAGCAGGTAGGCCTATATGCTTTGCCAATTGGGCATATTTAACTCCTGCATGGTTATATCCTTCATTATCTCTTTTTTTGCTATTAAAGGCAATAATATAGGGCATTAATATGGCATTACTCCGACCATGGGGAATTTTAAAATAGCTTCCTAAGCTATGGGCCATGCTATGATTAATGCCTAAACCAGCATTGGTAAAGGCAATGCCTGCCATACAGGAGGCATTATGAAGCTTCTCTCTAGCCTCCATATTATATCCATCTCTATAAGCTGTCAGTAAATATTGAAATACTTGGGCTGTAGATTTTTCTGCTAAAGCATCTGTAAAATCCGAGGCATTTTTAGCAACATAAGCCTCAACACAATGGGTTAAAATATCGATGCCAGTATCTGCTGTAATATGTGGTGGTATAGTTTTAGTGAATTCTGGATCGAGAATAGCTACATCTGGTACCATTAAGTAATCAATAATGGGTATTTTTATATTCTTTTCTTTATCTGTTATTACAGAATAAGCCGTAACTTCAGAGCCCGTTCCACTGGTGGTTGGTATTGCTACAAAGAAGGGCTTAGGTATCTCATGGGTATCCATTAGCTCTTCTTTAATTTTTATACAAAAATACATGATGGCCTTTGCAGCATCTATTGCAGAGCCTCCCCCCACAGCAATAAGCACCTGTGGTTTGTTTTTAATAATATGATTTAAGCCTTTATAGACCACTCCAAAGGAAGGGTCTGGCTCTACTTCTGAAAACACCTCATAGTTCATACCATTTTTTTCAAAAATCTCCGCTATATTGTCAACAATCTTTAATTTAATCATTGTGGCATCAGTGACAATGCAAGCTCTTTTATCTTTAAATCTTTGTAAATACTGTATTGCATCTATGCCATGAATAATTTCTGTCACTTCTTTAAAGCTTTTCAAGACATCACCTTCCTTTTCCAGTATATTATTTAGAGTTATCACTGATGAAGGAATGGTTTTTAGTGTTGCTTTGCTGTGTTTTCTTTCAAGGCAGTTTTATTAGCAATAATCATGGCTATCATAACAGCTGTAATACCACCTACTATTTTTCCTACCACCATTGGGAAAATCATATCTTGATTTACACCGGCAGTAAATCCAAGGTGATCTCCCAAAACAAAGGAAGCGCTAACTGCAAAGGCAACATTGATTATCTTTCCACGATGATCCATATCCTTCATTAAACCAAACATAGGAATATTATTGGCTAATGTGGCGACCATTCCTGCAGCTGCTACATCTCCGATTCCTAATAGTTTTCCCATCTTCATCAGAGGTTTATTAAATACCTTGGTTACAACATAAACCATTGGGAATGCTCCAGCCAACATAATAGCAATTTCTCCTACGATTTCAATACCCTCTGTTACTGGAGCCATACCTGGGATAATCACAATTCCAGTTAAGGTTTCTACAATAATAGCGGCTAATCCTATTGTTATAACCACCACAACACCCTTGCCGAAAATAGTAAATCCTTTAATCATTTTATCGGGTATTTTCCATAATCCAAGAGAAAGTAACAAAGATACCAAAATAATTGGTACTAAATTACGTAAAATCATTGTAATGTCAAAACCAGCTACTATTCCGCCAACAAAGGAGCCAATTGGAATAGTAATCATACCTGCCAAAACCCCTGTAGCTAAATATTTATGATCTTCTTTTTTTATAATACCTAAGGCCACCGGGATGGTAAACACAATGGTTGGTCCCATCATGGCTCCTAATATTAATCCAGCAAATAGCCCTGCCTCATGACTTTGAGCCAGCTGCATGGCTAGAGGATATCCACCCATATCGTTGGCCAATAATGTAGTTGCAAACATGGAAGGATCTGCTCCTAAAAATGTATAGGCCGGCACAACGATGGGTTCTAGGATTGTAGCCAGAACTGGAGCCAAGGATACAACCCCCACCATTGCAACAGCTAAAGAACCCATAGCAATAATACCTTCATCGAACTTTTCTCCTAACCCACATTTGTTCCCTATGATTTTGTCTAGAGCTCCTAGTACCATAAAGGCTACCATAATGTAAACAATAATTTCGTTAATGTTCATTAAATACACCTCTTCCTTTGAATTTAATAAATTCTTTGTATTTAAGCCACTCTCTTCTATAATAACTTTTCAAACAACTCTTCTCGTGGTGATGGAATGACAGTTTTTTCTACCAGCATACCTTTTTCTTTTCCAATGGTTGCTGCAGCTTCCACTGCTTCTTGAACAGAACTGACATCTCCACATAATGTAATAAAGGATTTACCTCCTATAGATAGACCTAAACGGACTTCAATGAGGGTAATGGCAGCAGCCTTTGCTGCAGCATCGGCAGCTACAATAGCTGTAACAATATTATAAAATTCCAGAACTCCTATGGCACTCACTTCTTGTACAGCATTTGTGGCATGGATTGCATCAATTAATTGAGGATGAATACTTGGTAGAACCAGGTGATCAATAACATAGGACCTACCAGCTTCTATTCCCGTATTTATGGCTGCTTTAACAGCTGCCACATCTCCACATATCAATATAATGTACTTACCAGGACATACAGAATGGGCCTTTAATAACTGGACATCTGCTGCCTTAATCATAGTATCTGCTGTTTCAATTCCCTTAGCAATGCTGTTTAGTTCTATCATTCCTATGGTTCTTATCATTGGGTCACCACCTTTTCTTCAGCCGCTATCCATATACAATCACTTACTTCTTTAATCACACCTTGTATGCTGGCATGGATATTGGCTCCTAAATCTTCTTCCCTGACCTTTGCAATCAATTGTCCTTTTTCAACTACATCACCAGCTTTAACAATAGATGCTGCTGTTTTTCCTATGTGCTGTTTTAATGGTATTTTCACACTTTTAGCCTCAACACAGATATAGTCCTCTTTGATTGTAGCTGAATATTGAGAGAGATCTAATCTTGCAATAAGTCTTTCAGCTGGTACTTTTCTATATTCCCGCATTTCATGAACTTTATTTTGGCTAGGTATGCTTAAGTATTTAACGCCTTCTTTTCGAAGAAGATTTTTAATTTCACCATTAATGGTTCTTGGTGAAAGTCCCATAGGACAAGCATAAAGCTCACAGACACCACACTCACAACATAAAAGGGCTTCCGTTAATACTTCATACTGCTGTCTATCTGTTGATAAGGTTCTCATAATTCGATGGGGTCGTAGGGGATGGCCAATTAAGTTTCTTGGACATACATCTGTACAAAGGGAACACTGGATACAAGCAGAACGACTTCTATTAATCATTTGTGTTAAGCTTAGTTGTTTGTTTTTGAAAATGGAATGGTTCTGGGGAAGAAGAATTACAGCCCCGGTTGTTTTTGTCACTACTTCCTTATTTAATTGGTCTTTTTCTATGATTCTACCCATCATGGGTCCCCCCAGAATAATGTTATAATCCTCTATTGTTGCTCCACCTGCCATTTCAACGCACTCTCCAATTGAGGTGCCAATGGGCGCATAAAGAATCGTTGAATTTTTAACTTCTCCCAGTATGGTAACAAATTTATCGGTAACAGATTTTTCGTTAAGGGCTTCGTAAACATTTACCACTGTTCCTACATTACATACCACAACACCAACATCCTTTGGGATTCCTCCCGGTGGAATTTGTCTGTTGGTCAGCTCATATACTAATATTTGCTCATCTCCTGCGGGATAAAAATTTTCTGTTAAATGAAGCACTACTCTAGAGTTTAGGGCTTCAATTGCTTGCTCCAGTGCTTTGACTTCTCTAGTATTTTTTTTCTTTATACCAACAACAATTTTTTTTGCTTGAAGTTGTTGGGCTAAAATTTCCACGGTTTTTATAATTTCGTGACTCTTATGGCGTATTAAAAATTTATCAGTTTCCAGCAATGGTTCGCACTCTACTCCATTAACCAATAAATACTCTGCTGCACCATTAAATTTAATGTGGGTTGGAAAACCGGCTCCACCAGCACCAACAACGCCAGCTTGAAATATTTTTTCTAAAATATTCATCTTACCTCCCCTTGCCAACGGTTATTTTATACCTCTGCTTCTACTTCATCTATAATACCTACTACTGTAGCATCCACTGCTGAGTCCTCCCTTTGAAGTGCTTTCCTTGCGGCACTTCCCGTTACCACCAACACTTTATCTCCTATACCGGCACCTACACTGTCTATTGCTACAAAGGGTTCATTCTTTTGACTTCTGCCATATTCTATGGCTTCAACCACTAAAAGCTTTAGTCCATTTAATGTTGTATCCTTTCTAGTGGCCCACACATTACCGATTACTTTACCAATAATCAATTTAATTCTTCCTTCCTCACTAGTACCTCATCGTAATTAAAACTTGGGTTATTCCTGAGGAAAATTTTCATAGAGCAAGGGGGAGGAATGAGGAATACCGTTAACGTATTCCGATTGACGACAACGATGCTATATGGAAATTTAACCAGAGAGAGCCTATGAATTTAATTGGGATGGGGTACTAGCTCTGACTATTTGTATTTTCTTCATTCTTATATAATCCTTTGCCATTGGAGTAACAATTGCCTTTGCATCTATACTAAGCTGACTATTTTCTTTACAGCACATTTCCCTTAAAGCCATTTCGGTAATAAGCTTATTGCTAATGAAAGCCTTCTCCTCTGTTTCCTCTTGTTTTATAGATTCCTTAGGCTGTTTTAGCTGCCCAGTGGTGAGGGCTAGAATTTCATTTAAAGACCCTATTTTTACTCCGTATCCTTTAAGTTTCTCTTCATAATCCATATATATCTGATGGAAATGGGGATGACTGGTACTCTGAAAGCTTCGGTATTCTATACCTTCACTTAAAACAAAAATATCCTTTCCATACAACATACCTCGAATAGCTCTTTTTGAAATTTCATCCCCTTCAATCCCCATGGCCATATAGGTTAAACTGTTCAATGATAGATTAGGTAGAAGAATAAAATCAACATACTTTACTTCATCTTGATGACATTCATCTAAAAATAGACATTCAGTACCCAGTGTCTCTAATTGGGTTATATTTTGCCTGCTGGTTTCATCTTTATAGGATAGTATCAGTGCTTTTCTTGTGGATTGAAGCTTTTTAATTGTTTCTTTTCCTTGAAGCAGCTTCATCACTTCTTCTGTTATTTTTTCAACCAATGCTTCCTTCTCCATTGAATCACTCCCTATTCTCTACAATTCATAGCAATGCCTAAGGGGGTCACCAAAAAAGGATTATAGGGTTTAAGTGTTGTTATACCTACCTCTTTTTCAACTACATCTTCAAAGCCTTCTAAACAACAGGTTCCCCCCACTAAATAGATTGCATCTACATCATAGTTAGCTATATGTGCCGCAATAATAGCTGACATTTTTTGAATAACAGGTCTGACAATAGTTAATACTTCCTTTTTTCTTTCAGGGTCTTTTTTAATTTTTTCTGCATCTTCAAATTTTACACGATAGTTGCCAGCCAGCACTAAGCTAAGATGGGTACCTCCAGTTGCTTCATCTGCAGTATAGATTACCTCTCTATTCTTTATAATAGATAAGCCGGTGGTACCTCCACCAATATCGACAATTACTCCATTATTTACTTTAAGGACAGCATTTGCGGCAGTAGGCTCATCCAAAATGGATACTACCTCTAATCCAGCCCCCTCCACCACATAACGATGGGTTTGACTATCCTTTACTCCAGTCCCTGGAGGCACAGCAATAGCAGCCCTTTTTAAGGATTGTAGTAGTCTCGCTTCAAGCTTTTCTTTAAGCTTTCGTACAATCCGTGTAGCACCTATATAATCCACCACTAAGCCATCCTTTACCACTTGTGCAAACTCCATTTCACAGGCAATTGGATTACTGCTTTGATCTAATACCACAACTACAATATATGCTGTTCCTAAATCAACCCCCACCAACAGGTCGCCCTTTGAATCAAAAGGAAAGGTTTCATTAATAGATTTTTCAACCTGACTAACAATATGATCTACCTTTGTAAAATCCATCTTTTAATCCTCCAGTTATTTTATAATTACCCCTATAGTTCCTGGCCGATAAGCAGCAGCATTACCTTCATCATGATCAATATGCATACTAAGTCTGTATTTTCCGCTGACTCTTATTAAGACTTCTTCTAAAACAACAGGGCGTTTGCTCTTAATTCTTACCTTCACCTGCTGTCCATCCTTCACCTGTAAATCCTCAGCATCCTTGGGTGTCATATGAATATGCCTCTTCGCTATAATAACTCCTTGGTTTAAATTGACTGCTTTACCACCTGCAGCAATGATAATTCTTCCTGTGCCTTCTAAATTACCAGATTCCCTTATAGGAGGGTTAACCCCTAAGGTTCTGGCATCTGTATAGGATATTTCCACCTGTGTATCACTTCTAGCAGGTCCTAAAATTGCTACATTACTGATAAATCCTTTAGAACCCATTAGTGTTACTCTTTTATCATATACAAACTGTCCCGGCTGAGATAATTCTTTTAAAGTCTTTAATTGATCCTGACTGCCAAATAGAAATTCCATGTGTTCTTTGCTTAAATGGACATGCCTGGCGGAAACCTCTAGGGGAATTTCCATTGAACATTCTTGGCATCCTACAATGTTATCTATGACCTTTTCCACTATTTCTTTAATTAGTTCTTCCTTCATTTGTAATTGATACACCCCCTAGTTATAGTATCCACCCTGCCATCGACACATCATAATATATAAACAACTGCTTAATCGGTTGAGGGCTTGGATGATATCTTGTCTTTCTATCGATGCATTTCCTCCAACAAAGGCAGTTATTCCAACAATCTCTATTTCTCTGGCAGCACTTCTCAAGGAATTTAATTTTATTAATATGACCCCCATGGAGTACTCAGGCAAAAAATGTCTTACACCAAAAAACTTTTCTGGATTATGGGACATCCTTCTCAATTCTCCTTCATCTAAGCCCAATATTTTGCAATTATCAAAGGGTTCCTCCAATACTTCTGCCCTTAAAAGGTTTCTAACAAAGGATAGAACTTCCATTAAATCCTCTAAAATCTTCTTCTCATTACAATTATCTAAAAATACCTGCAGCTCTAAAATTTGAGCCTGAAAGCTATCCAGCTTCCCTCTTAGTTGAATTCTGGGATTATCCTTGATGACAAGTAAATTTCCATAAAGCTGTGTCATATGCTCTGGCTTGCTTTCAAAAAGTCCTCCACTATGATAGCACTTATATTTAAGCTCCACAGGATTTTTCTCCTCTTTATTCCCTTCCATCGAGCCACTTGCTGCTATATTCTCACTTGGTTCATCTTCTTTTTCAAGTATCAATTCTATCTTCTTTTCCTTTAAGTATTCCATTGCAGAAGGCGTTACTAAAATCCTTGAATTGATTGTATAGGTTTTCGGAAACTTATTTTTAAACTCCCAACGAAGCTCCCCTTCTGTCAAAACCTTCATAGGATCCCTCCCTTTTATCAATTAAGCCTCCCGGATCAAGTTTGATCCAGGAGGTATTTGTATTTATTCTTTTATTTTTGGAAGGATAATTTCTACTTCATTATGGGGTCTTGGAATAACATGTACAGATAATAATTCTCCAACTCTATCTGCAGCTGCTGCTCCTGCGTCTGTTGCAGCTTTGACTGCCCCAACATCTCCTCTTACCATAACTGTCACCAGGCCACCACCAACAATCTCTTTGCCCAATAATGTTACATTTGCAGCCTTCACCATTGCATCTGCTGCCTCAATTGCACCTACTAATCCTTTTGTTTCGATCATTCCTAACGCGTTTAAAGTTGCCATTTTAAAATTCCTCCTTTAATTATTTAATTTATTTTTTAAGCCTTCCATAACCAATTGTGTAATTGCATCAATATCTATACTGCTTAGGTCTTCTTTTTCTACAGTTTTTTTATCCTCATCTATTCCATATGCCATGCTTCGAACATTGATCAAATGCATAGGTCCTACGTTATCCGATGTAGCACTTCCACCGATGGCCCCACAGCCTAAGGTAAAGGATGGTGCAAGATTTGTACTAAGACCAATGGCTCCTTGAGTTGATGGTGTATTTACTAAAAATCTAGAAACTGGTTTTTTCAAAGCAAACTCTTTAATAATAGCCTCATTTTTAGAATGAATTGCCAAGGTATGGCCTAATCCACCATTCTCCAATAGTGAGTAACAAAGCTCACAAGCTTCTTGCCAGTCTTCAACTGTATAAAATGCCAGGAGGGCAGTAAGCTTTTCCTTTGAAAAAGGTATATTTTTGCCAACATTTCTTTCTTCACTAAGAAGTATTTTCGTCTCCTTGGGAATTTCAATTCCTGCCATTTCAGCAATATCTAAAGCAGATTTTCCTACAATTTTAGGATTCATCCCACCTGTTACAGTCTCCATAATTGCTGTTACCTTTTCCAGATGATCTCCTGTTAAGAAATAGCCACCCTGACTCTTTATTTCTTCCTTCACTTTTTCTGCAATACACCTTTCTGTTACAATGGCCTGCTCTGATGCACAAACTGTTCCATTATCAAAGGTTTTGCTTAAAACTATTTTTTCTATTGCTTCTTTTATATTGGCACTTCTTTCTACAAAAGCAGGAACATTGCCTGGTCCAACTCCCAGAGCTGGGTTTCCTGAGCTATAGGCTGCCTTCACCATAGCTGAGCCTCCAGTAGCTAAGATTAAATCTATACCTTTGTGTTGCATAAGCTCACTGGTTCCCTCCATGGTGGGCTTAGTCATACAATGGATTAGCCCCTCAGGTGCCCCTGCCTCAACAGCTGCCTTGTCTAAGATTTCCACTGTTCTTATAATGCTCTTTAAAGCACTTGGATGAGGACTAAAAACAATGGCATTCCCAGACTTTAATGCAATTAATGTTTTATATATTACTGTTGATGTAGGATTGGTTGAAGGAATTAAAGCAGCAATTGTACCAACTGGTGTTCCTATTTCCACAATCTTTTTTTCCCCATCCTCACGGATGATTCCAATTGTTTTCATGTCTTTTATATGATTATATACACCCTCACTGGCAATTTGATTTTTTGCTTTTTTATCCTGCCACTTACCAAAGCCTGTTTCTTCGGAGGCAAGTTGTCCAAGGATTTCTGCCTGTCGATAGGAGGCTTCCTTCATAGCATAGACAATTTTATTAATAGCTTCTTGACTAAATTCTGCAAATTTCTTCTGGGCTTCATTAGCCTTCGATATCATATGTCTTACCTCTTGAATGGAAAGTAAATCTTTATCCTGTAGCTCCACTATTCCACCTCCATTTTTAGATAATTTAATATAGCCTGCACTAATTCTGATTTATTAGCGAACTTGATTTTTTTTGCTTCCATTGAAAATCCTTTCAATCCCCTAGCCATCTTTCTTAGGTCTACTACCTTCATTCTATTGAGATCTTTTTTTGAAGTAATTTTCATACCTTTTTCATTATGATAAATCACTGAGTCCTTAGTTTTACTAACTACCAATTCTTCTATTTCTTCTATTTCTTGTTCTTCTTGGTTTTTTTGTACTTCTTCAACTTCTTCTACTTCTTCTGCCTTATTAGCTGCTTCCACTAATTTGCTGGAGTTGGATTCTTCTATCTGTTGATTGGTATTTCCCCCCCCTTCAATTAAAGACTTTAGCTGATTAATAGGTCTTGGAATCACATGCTGAGAAATAACATGACCTATTGCTTGTGCAGCAGCACTTCCAGCTTCAATTGACGCTTGAACAGCTGCCACATCTCCCTCCACCATCATGGTTACCAAACCTCCCCCAATACACTGAAGGTCTTTAAGTGTAACATTTGCCGCCTTTAAAGCAGCATCCACAGCTACAATAGCTGGAATATAGCCATAGGTTTCCAGTAGTCCCAATGCATTATAACTCATAATAGCTCAACTCACTTTAGTATTTTGTAGGGTTATCGGCTACGAATTTCACTGCTTCAGCAAAAGCATCACATGCAGCCTTACATGCTGATTGGCTTCCAGTCAATAATCCACCACCAAAGTTGGTTTCACTAGGAGGACCATAAAAGCATACCATTTGAACATCAGCAGCCTTCATAGCAGCATCTAAGGCATACATTGCCTCTAAAGGCGGGGCTATTACATAGGCTAAAGCTTCTCCCTCTTGCACGCCTGCAACATCTGATAAATAGGAGCCTGTTCTAGAGACACAATGGGCATAATATGCAATGGAATCATCATCATTTGCACTATAAAAGCAAGCATCATTTTCTATAAAATCAACGATTGCATCTAACCCACTTCTTACTTCTGCTGGATTTGGTCCAGAGATAATGCCAATAACCTCTCCAGCCAGCTTGGTATTGGCGTTGGCAGCGCCTCCATAGAAGGACTTTCCATAAGCCACTCTAACATCTGCTTTTTTCGTTGCTTCATCCAGAGCTGTATAGGTCACATCATCACTATCAGCAGTAACAATTCCAATACTTCTATGTCCCTCCTCCAGCTTCAGTTCCTTCGCCATATCAAGGCTCACATTAGGAATGATTTTTGCACTTAGGACAGAAGCACGCAATGCATCATTTTTCATGTTCTTCACTCCATTTCTATTATTTATAGCTTAAGCTCTAAACCACTTGCTTTTTGTTCTATCATTTCTTTAACAATTTCAGCTATGTGAGCACCTGCCTCTGTAGCGGAGGTTCCACCCCTATGAATGTTGGATATTACTGTTCTTCTAGATTCAGGCATACCTACTTTTCCGCCATAAGCCATATAGCAGCTCATGCTTTCACCTGTAGCTAAACCTGGCCTTTCACCAATTAATACAACTGTTACTTCAGCATCAAGCACTTCAGAAATAACGTCCATAGCTGGTACCCTTCCATGACTAACAAAAAATGGTGTTCCTACCTTTAAACCATAGTTTTTTAGTCCTTGCATAATGGAGGGTAAAATATCCTTAATATTTGCCTCTATGGCGGTTGAACTCAAGCCATCAGAAACATAGATTTGTACTTGAGGACTTTTTATGCACTTTTCCTTTATCGTCTCGATACTTTCTTGACTAAATTTTCTGCCTAAATCAGGTCTTGTCATATATTCATCCTTATCACGGCATAATGTACTCACTGAAAATAAGCCCATTTCCTCCAGCAATTCCTCCGAAACATAAGTGAAGACAGCATCCATAGCAACAGCATGATCAGCCCTGAATCTCAATAATGTATTTGTAGGATAACGAGGTCCTGTCCTCCAAATTCCAACTCTGGCAGGAGTATTTTGTTTAAGCTCTAGATAGGCTTCCTTATTATCTGGGTCCGGTACTGCAAAATAATCCTGTATTTGAATTGCTGTTAAATCTTTAAGCTTTTCATCATTTACACATTCCATTGACTGTTTATTTACATTTGTTTTTGGCAGATTATTCTCTACATCCCTTTGCTTTTTATCTATGACCATTTTTTCAACAATTTGCTGAACCATATCCTTAATTACCTCTTCTGAAATCAATCCAATGCCCTCCTTTTTCTTTTTTCTTTATTTACTTAAAAAAATTGATGCATCTCCAGCTTTTTTCGATAATTTCCCATTCTCATATATTCCCATTTTTTCTAACCAATTTTGAAATTCAGGAATTGGTGTTAATTTTAATAATTCTCTTAGGGTAGCGGCGTCATGGAAGCTTGAGCTTTGGTAATTAAGCATAATATCATCTCCTGCTGGAACTCCAATCAAGAAATTGCACCCACAGCTGCCTAATAGAATACTTAAGTTTTCTATATCATTTTGATCAGCCTTCATATGGTTGGTATAGCACACGTCTACCCCCATTGGAATGCCAGATAATTTGCCCATGAAGTGATCCTCAAGCCCTGCTCTAATTACCTGTTTGCTATTGTACAGATATTCAGGTCCAATGAATCCAACAACGGTATTTACTAGGAAGGGATTATATTTTTTTGCTAATCCATAGCATCTGGCTTCTAGGGTTACCTGATCAACACCCATGTGGGCATCTGAAGAAAGCTCAGAGCCTTGACCTGTTTCAAAATACATAACGTTTGGCCCTGTAGAGGTTCCTTCTTTTAATACAAGGTCTTTTGCTTCAGATAAAATACTGTCATTTACACCAAAGGCTTCATTTCCTTTTTCTGTTCCTGCTATACTTTGGAAAATCAGATCTGAAGGTGCACCCTGTCTAATAGCCTCCATCTGGGTTGTTACATGGGCCAAAACACAGGTTTGGGTTGGAATTTTCCATTGATGCTTTACTTCTTCAAATAATTTCAATACATTTTTCACACTGTTTACTGTATCGTTTACAGGATTTAAGCCCAATACTGCATCCCCAACCCCATAGCTTAACCCTTCATAAAGAGATACCTTGATGCCTTCTATATTATCAGTTGTATGGTTAGGCTGAAGTCTATAGGCCAAGGTACCTGCTTCTCCAATGGTGGTGTTGCAGTGGGCAGTAACAACAATTTTTTTTGCACCATATACTAAATCTAGATTTGACATAAGCTTAGTAACCGCTGCCACCATCTCGCTGGTTAAGCCTCTACTGATTCTTCTAATATCACTACCTGATGTTTCGTTGTTTAAAATCCATTCCCTTAACTCTGAAACTGTCCAGTTTTGGATTTCATTGTAGATTTTTTCATTGACACCATCTTGAATAATTCTTGTTACCTCATCTGTTTCATAGGGTACAGCTGGATTGTTTCTAATGTCCTTTAGTGTAAGATTGCTTAATACTTCCTTTGCTGCTACCATTTCTGTAATAGAGGTTGCTGCCAGTCCCGCCAGTTTATCTCCTGACCTCTCTTCATTGGCTTTAGCCATCACTTCATTTAAGCTCTTAAACTGATAAACAATGCCAAATAACTTTGTTTTTAATATCATGTCATATCTCCCTTCTATTTAATAATTAAGTACCAAGGTTTTTATAATAACGGGTACTACCTTTCCATTGGCTAAAGGCTTTCCAATGTCAATGTAATCCCCATTATCCACTTTAATAGAGTCGATACAAATTACATCTTTTTTGTCAATTAAGTGGGCAAGGATGCCTTGTCCTAGTACCTTTGCCATGTCATTTTCTACTACAATAATTAAGGGCTCCTTTTCTTCCAATTTACTTTCAAATCCTTTTATAATTGCCTTCGCCAATTGCTGTATTTGATGAAAGTTGGGATTTTTAAACCCCTTCATAGCTAAAGCCACCAGCTGTTGACCATTTTCCAGGCGAAACCAATCTAGCTTTTCTGCAATTTTACAGCTTAGCTGATCATTGACAAGCTCTTCCTCCTCTTGATTTAGCCTTAAAATGGGAATATTCTTCATAGGTAAAATGGATGATTCAATAGTAATGGTGCTGCCGCTTATTTCTGTTGTATGGGTTCCTGCTCCCACAACAGTTGCGCCAATGGTCTCACTGGCTTGTATCACTCTTGAGCCTTCTAACCATGATGAGGATCCAATGGATTTTCCAAGAATAATACCAATATCACAATATTTGAATGGAGGTGTACTGTCCTTACTATTGATGCAATCTGCTACTCCTCCTGAAAAGGAAATATAGTCAATCTTCTGCTTCAATTTTAAAGGTGTTCCTGTTAACATCTCTTGCAGGAGAGGTGTTTGGGGAATAATCCCTAAGCTCTCTGCCAATATATCTGCCATCCTTTTACACATAAGCTCTACTTCATCTAACGATAAACTTTTGCCTATTTGGATTTTAACACCTATATCCTTAGCTAAAAGCTTAATTTTCTTTGAGGCATAGGCCACCTTCAGTTGATCATCTTCAAATTTTATTAACCGCCCTCCTATATCAAGGCAAGCAGTATCAACAACTTCACCATTCTTGAAGATGGCTATGTTGGTTGTGCCTCCACCTATGTCTAAGTTAACTACAGTACAGCTTTTTTCTTTTGATAATTTTCCTGCTCCTGCTCCTTTGCCTGCAATAATACTTTCTAAATCTGGACCTGCAGCAGCTACAACAAAGTCTCCTGCTAAACCGCTGAGGGTGCTAAGGATTTCGTTGGCATTTTCCTTTCTGGCTGTTTCTCCAGTAATAATTACTGCACCTGTATCAATTTTTTCAAAGGGGATATCTGCTTTTATATATTCTAATTCAATAATTTTCCGAATAGCTTCTCCATTGATTTTTGTTTCCGATAATAAAGGTGTAAAATGTATATCACTTCTGTAAACAACCTCTTTATCTATAATCTGTATTTTAGGAATGGACATTATGGAAGCTGTATTCTCGATGGTGAGTCTACTAAACACCAGCTGAGTTGTTGAAGTACCAATGTCAATTCCCACACTCAAAACGTTTTCTCTCAAAGTTTCCACTCCTTCCTATATAAAGACAATGGGGCCAAAAATCTATATGTTACTATAGATTTTTGGCCCCATTGCCCTTCAAAAGCACCCCATTGTGCTTTGTTTATTCATTTTTAAAATTAAAAATTATTTCTGTTCCATCATGGCTGGAGTTTATTTGCAAATTGCCATAAAGTCTTTCTTCAACAATACTTTTTACAATACTTAATCCCAGACTCTTTCTCTTAACTGTTTTTGTATCAAAGCCTGCACCATTGTCTATAACAGTTACACGAGTGTAAATTTCCCCCTTATTTATACTGATTTGAATATTACCTTCTTCCCTTCCCTCGAATCCATGCTCTAAGGAATTCTGCAAAAGTTCATTTACCACCAATGCAATAGACGTAGCTTTATCCGAGTTTACAATGATATGATCTCCTTCTATATGAATAGTAATATTTTTCTCTGGAGATATTACATAGTCCATAATACTTTCCTTTATTCTCTCTAAAATGGTTCGTAAATCTATATGATCCAAGCCTTTTTGGGCCAGTAATTCGTGGGTTATGGCTATACTTAGAATTCTACTAATGCTTTCATTAAAGGCTTGCTTTGCTTTACCATCGTGAATCCGCCGTGACTGTAATCTCAGCAAACTGGCAATTGTCTGCAGATTATTCTTAACACGATGATGTATTTCACTGATGGCAACAGATTTGGAAATTAGCTCCATTTCCTTCTCCTTTACCTCTGTGACATCTTTAATAATCATAATAAATCCAATAACTTCATTTTTATCTTCCATAGCTACATATTTAACTCTCAGAGACAGCTTCCCTATCTTTACTTCCACTACATTAACAATATCCTTATGGATGACACCAGAGAAGCTTATACCTCCCATGGTCAAGTTGTTAAAGGATAACCCAATGATTTCATCTTGGTAGCCTAGCTTCTTGTAAAGCTGATAAGCTTCAGGGTTGCAATAAGTGGCAATGCCTTTGCTATTAAACATAATAATGGCTTCATTAACGTGATGAATAATCGTATTTTCAGCACTCTTCAAAGTGCTTAAGGTTTCTGTTAATTTTTCAGTTGCTTCCAGTAAATATTCCATTTCCTTATCTCTTTTAATATCCTTTGTAATATCTTGTTCAATAATCAAAACACCGATCACTTGACCTTTCTTATTCTTTATAGGCTCTACGCTTTGTCTGACTGTTTTATTCTCCTGTGTTAGTGCCTTTAAGTCCCTGGAGGAAACTCCAGTCTCTAGTGTCCGTAAAGCAGCAGGTTCATTTTCTCCCAAAGCGAATTTTCCAACAACTGAATACTGATACATAGACTCTTCTTGACTTTGTTTAGCTTCTGCAACAACAATAGCGATATTAGGGATATTGGTTAGACAATCAATGAATACATCAGCTTTAATAGCTCTTGAAATTAGTGGCAACATTTGCTTTAGGTCTTCTAGAATAAGAATATCTGTGTCGGATAATTTTGTATAGGTTTCACATAGCTCCCTTACCATTCCTTCACCCCTCAGCATCTATCTATTGATTCATTGTAATTATCTTGGCTATTTCCCCCATAGAAAGCCTTTTCGACATACTTAATGTTCTTATCCTATTGTAGGCTTCTTCCTCTGAGAGTCCTTCATTTTTCATCAGAATTCCCTTTGCTCTTTCTATCTGTTTTCTGTCCTCCAGCTGAGTCTGGGCTTTTTTAACTTCTTTTTTCATTCTATTAAATTCTTTACTTTTTGATATGGCCACCTCTAGAGCAGGCAATAAATTCTTCTCACTTATTGGTTTAACAATATACCCCATGGCACCGGCATTTTTAGCTTCTTCAATGAATTCTTTTCCGCTATAGGCTGTAACCAGTACAATACATCCTGCCAACTCATCTTGATTAATCACTTCAGCAGCCTTTAAGCCATTTAACAAAGGCATTTTAACATCCATTAATACTAAATCTGGTTTGTACTTTTTGCATAGCTCAATTGCGTCAAGTCCATCCGAAGCCTCTCCTACAACATTGTAGCCTTCTTCATGCATCATTTCTACTATATCCATTCTAGTAATAGGTTCGTCATCGGCTATTACCACTCGCCCTTTCATGGCATTTCCTCCTTTAATACTTCATAATCTCCGTTGATTACTTTACACCTTATTCAAATTATACAATTAATTAAAGGTTTACAGGATATTTTTTTGAGAATTCAATACTCTTTTTCTTCAATATAAGCTGTTATTTCTTTTATTCCTTCTGTAGTAACAGAGCTTACTCTAAAAATCCTCTGGGCTCCTGCAGCATATAAGATTTTTTCTACAGCCGAAGTATCCCTTTCTAAATCTATTTTAGTAATAATTCCTATAACAGGTTTATTAAAAAAGTTCCCAAAGCCTGGTGGAAAAATACAATCAGGTTCATTTGCAGCCTGCAGAAGACCTATAACATCACAATCTACAGAAGCACTTATAATAGCATGATAGTATCTCCTATTTTCTATGTATTCCCCCGGTGTATCTATAATATGGTTAGAAAATTCCATCGTTTGAGTCTTCTTGTAGGCTAATTCCTGTTGGTTTAGTTTTTGACTAAGGGAGGTTTTTCCATTATTGCTTCTTCCTACTAAAATAACCTTCTTCATCTAGGCTCCTCCTAAGATCGAGTTAATTTTGCAGGGGTAAAATCAAGTGTATTTGTTAAGGCATCTATCACTCCCTGGAGAGCAGATTCCACGCTGGAAACATCCCCTGTAATAACCAAAGACCCACTAAAACGATCTAGGAAACCGATTTCCACACTGGCAGATTTAGTAGCCACATCAGCTGCAATAATAGCAGCTTCACTAGGTGTTATGGTTAAAATACCTATGGCATTATAATTATCTTCAATCAATCCAAGCTTTTTATAAATGCTGTGTTCAGGATGGGCAATTAAATGAGCTAATGTGACTTGTTTTCCTGGTACATACTCTTGAATTACTCTCTGTTTTTCTTCTGCTGCCATCAAATCACCCCTTCATAAATATTGATGCAAAAACATAAAAAAGCTCGCTAAGAAAAATATTTTTCTTTCTGCAAGCTTCGTCGCTTTTTAATCATTACACCCCATTGTGTAACTATTTTCAATTATTAATATCATAATACCATACTAGAATTTACAAGACAAGTTTTTTTTCTTGTCTTTTTTAATATGAGAAAATTGCATAATTCCCTTTAATTAATTCTTTAACAC
>NZ_FMUS01000063.1 GCF_900101495.1 Alkaliphilus peptidifermentans DSM 18978 | reverse complement strand
TAAAGAGTACGATGTTAATTTTTTAACTAATTTTTTTTGTTTTTTTATCAATAATTTCTTTTATGAAATATTTTTTTAAGGATTAATACTAATAAAGCCCTTTAAATATTAACGAAAAACTTAAATAATTATTTTTTAAATCAAAATAATTACCAATAAAAGATTGATAAGCTTTATAGTTTGAATTGTATTAATAATTCCCATATTGATAAGAAAATAATAATCACCTAATACTATTTAACATTACTTCTTTACCATATTAATTATACAAAAAGAGAGAAATCCTTTTCGATTTTAGGATTTCTCTCTTTTTTTCTACTTTGAGTTTAAATAATTACTATTAAATTTTACAACTTTTTATAGTTATTTAAGCTAACTTTTCAATTTTTACACCTGTTACTTTAAGTCCTGGTATCTTACAATATTTATCTAATATTTCTCCATTGGTCAATACATTAGCACCATCTGCCCAATGGAAGGGAATAAAGACTACATTTTCATCGACTATATCTGTTATTTTTGCCTTAACTTGAATTTCTCCTCTTTTTGAAGAAACTTTTATCATTTCTCCATCTTTAATTCCTTTTTCCTCTGCTAAAATAGGATTAATTTCTACATAAACCTCCGGAGCAATCTTCTGAATTCCTTCTGATTTGTTCGACATGGTTCTGGTATGATATTGATATAGAATTCGTCCGGTTGTCATTACATAAGGATATTCTTCATTGGTTACTTCTGTAGATTCAATCCATTCTACTGATTTAAATAATCCAGTACCTCTAGCTGGCTTATCAACGTGAAGAATTGGAGTTCCTGGATGATCTTCTGACACACATGGCCAGCAAATACCTTCTTCTTCAATTCTACCATAGGTTATACCTGCATATTGTGGTGTAACTGTTCTAATTTCTTCAAATATTTCTTCTGCGCTATTGTACTTCTTATCATAGCCCAGCCTATTCATTAATTCCATTAGTATTTGCCAATCTGATTTAGCAACACCTGGAGCATCTACAGCCTTTCTAACTCTTTGTACTCTTCTTTCTGTATTAGTGAAGGTACCATCCTTTTCTGCAAAGGCTGCTGCTGGTAATACTACATCTGCCAGCTCAGCTGTTTCTGTTAGGAAAATATCCTGAACTACAAGGAAGGTGTTTTTCAATCCCTTTTCTACATGGGCTGTATCAGGGTCGGATACCATTGGGTTTTCTCCCATTATATAGAGAAGCTTTATATCTCCTTTTTCTGCTGCAGGTATTGCTTCTGTTACTGTTAGCCCCATCTTATTAGAAAGCTTAACTCCCCAAGTCTCTTCAAACTTTTCAATGGCTTCGTTATTTGCTATTTGTTGATAGCCCGGGAATACATTTGGTAATGCTCCCATATCGCAGGCACCTTGAACATTGTTTTGTCCTCTTAATGGATTAACTCCAGTACCTTCTTTTCCAAGGTTACCTGTGGCTAATGCAAGGTTAGATAAACTCATTACGTTTTCTGTTCCATTATGATGCTGTGTTATACCCATTGAATATACGATACTTCCCTTTGTAGCTTTTCCGTATAGCTTAGCAGCCCTTCGTATATCATCTGCATTAACACCGCATATTTCAGCAGCCTTTTCTGGTGTATATTCCTTTACTAATGCCTTTAATTCATCAAAACCCTCTGTATTATTATCTATATAGGCTCTATCCTCTAGCCCCTCTTCTAATATAACGTGAAGCAAGGCATTTGATAGGGCAACACTTGTTCCTGGCTTGATTTGCATAAAAACATCAGCATACTTTGCCAGTTCAATTTCTCGAGGATCTGCGACAATTAACTTCTTACCATCTTTAACCGCCTGCTTGATATAGGCCCCCATAACTGGATGGGCTTCTGTAGTATTTGAGCCTGTCACAAATATTACATCAGCATTACGAATGTCCTTTATGGCATTTGTCATTGCGCCACTGCCAAGGGTTGTAGCCAGTCCTGCAACTGTTGAAGCATGACAAAGTCTAGCACAATGATCTATATTGTTTGTACCCACAATACCTCTAATAAGCTTCATCATCAGGTAGTTTTCTTCATTTGTAACCCTTGCGGAAGAAAATCCTGCAATAGCATCTGGTCCAAAGGACTCCTTTGTTTCTTTTATTTTATTAACAATAACATCATAGGCTTCATCCCATGTAGCTTCTTCCAGCTTACCATTTTTACGGATTAATGGTGTTTTTAATCTATCTGGATGTCCTACAAAATTATAGGC
>NZ_FMUS01000031.1:24441-52365 GCF_900101495.1 Alkaliphilus peptidifermentans DSM 18978 | reverse complement strand
TGATAAATCTTGTTTCAACCGTGCTTCATACTCTGTTTTCACACGTCCATGAGACCTCCCCAGGTAAGAACGCAATCTTTCCTTCCATCTATCTGCTACATCTACACCTTATGCTTCCGGATAGTTTAGGGCTTTGGTTTGTGTGGCAACCTTACCCAGCATATGTGTGCCTTATATGTAGTTTCTATTCGTCAGACCAGAAGTTTGCCGTCGGCTTCCTTCAGATTCCACCTCACGGTGGACACCCTTGCCTTAAGCTATGCGCTTGGCACTATCAACCCGCGCTAGGGACTTTCACCCATTAGATTGCGCCAATGCTGGGCGCACCACAAAAAAAATCCCCAAATTTCTTGGGGATTTATCAACAACCCTCCTGCTATTTCCAGTAGGGTATTTCCTTTTTATTGTTACTATTATGATTTTACAGTCATTTTAGGAGGCTTTGTAATCACCTGATATGCTTGATAAATTAGTACAAATGCCAGTATCAGTAAAAGTACAGGAAATACAACTAGTGTGTAGTTTTCAGTAGCCAAATTGGCCTTTATTAAGAAGCCTAAAGCTAAAATTGTGGCAGAAAACATAAAAATCATTGGTAATATTATCATCTTGAAATTTCTGCCAGTATTCTTTAGCCATACTGCTATTGTTAATAGTGCGATGGCTGCTAGTAATTGGTTAGCTGAGCCAAAGATCGGCCAAATTACTGCCCAACCCTTTACTGCAAGGGAGCCTCCTACCACTACAGTCACTGCTGTTGCAAAATAACGATTGGTGAGTATACTATCCTTTTCGGTTTTTCCCTCTTTGCCAAAGAATTCTTGGAAAATAAATCTTCCTAAACGTGTTGCAGTATCAAGACTTGTCAATGCAAAGGCCGATACAGCTAAAGCTACAAATGATTTACCAACTGTAAAGGGTATTCCAAAGCTAACCATAAAGTTTCCGATTCCATCAGAGAACACATTTACTGGACCACCATTTCCTAGTAATTCGGTTAATTTTCCTTGAGTTACATAGGCTGCAGTAATTATAGCAATTATGGCCAACACACCTTCAATTAACATACCACCATAGCCCACCACCTTGGCATCGGCCTCAGTATTTAATTGTTTAGATGAAGTACCAGACCCAACCAGTGAATGGAATCCTGAGATAGCTCCACAGGCCACCATTACGAATAACATTGGGAACATCCATTGCCCACCAACATTAAATCCAGCAAAGGCCGGTAATTCAAGTGTTGGCCTAGTTATTATTAATCCTAAAACTGCTCCAATAATCATGGCATATAATAAGAATGAGTTCAAGTAATCTCTAGGCTGTAGCAGTATCCATACTGGTGTTACAGAGGCTATAGTAATATATGCTAGCAAAATTGCAATCCAAGTATTTCTTGATAATACAAGTGGGAATACATTTCCTAAATAGATACAGAAAAACAACAGAGTAACCCCAACTACTGTTCCAATACTTATTGGTACTCCTTTTCTATAGACTGCATAGCCAAAGCCCACCGATACTACAATAAACATCATTGAAGCTGAGGCAGCCTCTGGAACAGATACAAATGTGTTAGCTACAATGTTTGTGAATGCTGCTACAACCAACAATAATGTTAGCCAAGCGAAAATTGCAAATAATTTCTTGCCTACTCTTCCTATATTGGACTCCATTATATCTCCCACTGATTTCCCATCATGTCTAATAGAAGCAAATAATGAGCCGAAATCCTGCACTCCACCAAAGAAAATACTTCCAACAACAATCCATAAAGCCACAGGAAGCCAACCAAATATTGATGCTGCAATAGGTCCAACAATTGGCCCCGCTCCTGCAATTGAGGCAAAATGGTGACCCAACACCACTGGGGCACTTGCAGGCACATAATCTACACCGTCTTCCTTAGTGTGGGCTGGAGTTTTTCTGCTAACATCAACTCCCCATTGCTTTGCCAACCAAGAACCATAGGTTAAGTAAGCAATAAACAATACTACAATACTGATAAATACAAGTGTTAATGCATTCATTCAATAACCCTCCCCTTTATTTTATCTGATAGAACTGTAATGCTTCTTTTCCTCTACGATTGGTGATCACCTCCCCATTATTTAATTGAACAAGCAATAGTCTGACGTAACTCCATCCCTTTATTCCAAAAAGAAAACTTTTGTAATAGTTCCCCTTTCTAATTTGTTCTTTTATATCTTCATTAATGGGCCCATCTATGATAATAACACCATTAATAATGGTACACATATGCTCATGATGGGGCTCGACTAAGGTGTTAACTGCTTCTTTTAGTCTTAATATTTCTTGTTGTATAGATTTGGTATTGGGGTTAGAATCATACTTTATTAAGCAGAACTCCTTGGTCTCTAATGCATAAATTGCAACTTTTTTACTGACAAAGTATCGCTCACTTCTAATGCTGGATTTTGCAAAAATAGAATAGCTTTCGCCATTAAATGTATGGTCCTTCACAATATCAAAGTATTGATTCATTCTTCCTTCCAGTATCTCTAAATATTGTTTAACTTCCATTTTTTCACCCTATCCCTTAATTTTATTAGATCTTTCTTTCAAAGGGTTGATTATAATATTTGAGCTGCTTTTATAACACTATAATTAGTTAAATATTTAACATATTGTATATAGAACATTAAAAATAAAACCTCCCATATAAACATAGTTATTATACTATTATAATGGGAGGTTAACTAAAATATTTAATTTTATCGCGAAATGTCAGAATAGTTGCTCAAAATGTACAAATTAATGTTTTAATGAATTAACTTTCTAATCCAACCAAGTCCTTAAATTCCTTAAGTCTGTTTCTACTGATAGGAATAGAATTACATTCAACACCTTTCATTTTTACATGAAGGCTATTGTTAAACCACAATATTATCTCATCAATTTCATCTAGGTTAATTAAAAAACTTCTATGAGGTCTAAAGAAACCGTGTTGCCATAGACGATCTTGCCATTCTGTCATGGAAATTGTGGTTATATACTCATCCCTCTTGCTAACTACCTTAGTATTTCTATCTTCAGTTTCAATATATATGATATCCTTTAGACCAAGTACAAACAGCTTGCCATCCTTCTCTAGGGTGATTTTTTGCCTGCTATGCTCATATTTCAAGTGTCTTTCTAGTAGCTGCTGTACAGAGCTTAAGGTATGCTGAGGGCAGTTTTTGATATCATCGCTGAGCTTTAACATTGTTTTTTGAAATCGATCTTCACTAATAGGCTTCAGTAAATAATCAATAGCTGAATATTCAAAGGCCTTAATCGCATATTCATTAAAAGCAGTAACAAAAACAATCTTTGGAACCTTAGGAAGCTTAATCAATTTTTGAGCGACTTCAAAGCCAGTCATGTCTTGTAGCTGAATATCAAGAAAAACAATATCTGGTAGATATTCCTTACACAATTCAATAGCATCCTCCCCATTAGATGCCTCTCCTATGATTTTAAAGTCATTATATTGTGTCAAGAGTGTTTTTAAGTTTAATCTTGCTGGAATTTCATCATCAACTAGGACAATTGAATAGACCATTTTACTACTCCCCCCCATGATTAACTAGGAATCTTAATCTTAACACTAGTGCCGCTATTAATTAAGCTGTCAATGGAAAGTTGATAATCCGTACCATACAGGTTGATTAAACGCTTGTTAACATTTATTAGCCCCATCGATTGGCAACCCTCTCGATCAGTTAATAATGATTGAATTTTTCCATCATCAATTCCTACACCATCATCATTAACCTCCAAAAGTATGCCATTGCTTTCTTTTCTAGAACGAATTGTGACAGAGCCACCTTGCTTCTTTGGAAGAATACCATGAATAACTGCATTTTCAACTATTGGCTGTAAAATAAGGGGTGGAAGCTTACAGTTAATATCATGCCCTAAATCATAATGTACTTTTAGCTTATCGCCAAATCTTGCCCTTTCAATTTCTAAATAGGCATCAATATGTTCCAATTCTGTACTAATATCTACCATATCTATATTATTCTTTAGGCTCTTTCTAAACAGATTTGATAACGATATTAGCAAATTTTTAGCTGTATCAACATCAAACTGCATAAAGGATATAATTGTATTGATGGCGTTGAACAAGAAGTGAGGATTAATTTGTGCCTGTAGAGTTTTTAACTCTGATTCAATTAATAGCTTTTGCTGATATTCTACTTTACTTAGTTCTATTTGAGTTGAAAATAATTGAGCTAATCCTAGGGCTAACTCCACATCTACAGAAGTTATACTATTTTCATCTTTTTTAAAGAGCTGTAAAGTTCCCACAACCCTATCCTGCTCCTTTAAGGGTACAATGATAGCTGATTTCAACTGACAGTTTATATGATTACATTGTATTTCCTTCTTATTGGCTATAATCTTGTACTTCCCATTTACAATAACATACTTTGTTACTTCTGCTTGGATATTCCCTCCAATTAAATGGTGGTTTTCTCCGTTTCCTATATGGGCCAGTATTTGCTTATCATCTGTTATAGAAACTGCTGCCAATTCCACTGATGAGTAAATAATTTCAACTACTTTTTGTGCATTACTATAGTTTAAGCCTTTCCTAAAGTAGGGTAGGGTTAAGTTTGCAATTTTAAGAGCTTTTTGGGCTTGTCCAGCTGCAATTCTTTCATATTCGGTATAAATATTTTCAATTATTCCTATAAAAATTGCAATTCCCAGAGAGTTCACTAAGACCATAGGTAAAAGGATAATTTTAACTAACTGTAATGCATCTTGAAAGGGCCTTGCAATCATTAGAATTATTAACATTTGCACAATTTCTGCAAAAACACCAATGAAAAAAGCATATTGCCATTTTCCCTCTTTATTCTTGATATAATAGTATGCATAGCTGCCAATTGCACCCTCTACAATAGTGGAGATTCCACAGGCTAAAGCTGTAAAACCACCAATGTCTATTAAGAAACGATGTCCACCTGCTATTACTCCTGCCAGTATTCCAACTATAGGCCCTCCCAACAATGCACCCACCATTACCCCAACAATTCGAGTGTTTGCCAAAGCACCATAAATAGGCACACTAGAATAGGTCCCCATAATTCCTATCAATCCGAAAATAATAGCTAAGATAACCTTGTCCCTAGTTCTAATATCCTTTTTAGTAATTAACCTTTTAAATATTCCAATTTTCGATATAATTACAGCTAAAATTATTATAATGCCTAATTTATTAAATAACGCCAATATCATCTCAAAGATTGTCAAAAAAATCACCTTCTTACCAACAGTTTAGATAAAATCAGGAGTCTCCTATGGTATTATAAAAACCACTTTTATACAAAACATACCATACACCTTCGATGTATATAGGCTATATGTCTTCATTATAACGAAGCACAATACCATTAATTTAATCTTCTTCTCTTATTGGTAGTATACACTGTTTTATTTTCTATTTCAACGAAAGAACTTTTAAAACTATATTTTTAAAAATTCTTCTATATTCTTTCTGAAGGTATCTTTGTTAGTAATAGGATTGTCGTGTCCCATACCTGCTAAATACTTAACTTTACAATCAGAACGAATTTCCTTAATCCATGAAACTGAGTCTCTCATGCTCTTTATATCCTTCTCGGCATACACCAATGTTATTGGTACACGGTTGTTGGCTATACAAATGCAATTACTTTGAAGCGGGACTTGGCTATACCAACGGGGGATATTTTCCTTTAGCATTTTAGGCCAAGTTTCCATAAAAAAATCCTGCTGCTTTTGGGGATACTTAAGTAATTTTAGAATAAGCCACGCTACCATCTTAGTTTTTATTAGTCCAGAGATTTTTGATATACCTTTTGCCCATTTACGGTTAACCTCATGGGAAGGCACCACCCACGGACTACTAATAAAAGCCTTTTCGATAAACTCAGGGATTTTACATAACAAGGTAACACATAAACAAGCACCCAATGAATGTCCTATAAGAATTACCTTTTCCCTATTAAGTCCTTTGATTATCTTTATAATTTCAGCTTCGATCTCGTTGTAGTTATAACATTTTGAAACCTCTCTGCCCGAACCATACATATGTGGGATAACAAGATGATAATCTTCTGACAGGTCATACAGGTCTACATATGCGTCCACTAGCCCAGCAGGATGCAGCAGTACCACAGTGGGGTTTCCTCTTGAGCCATATTCAGCGAAATACATCTATATAGTCCTCCTTATAATAATGGTGC
The DNA here is from genome assembly GCF_900101495.1 of Alkaliphilus peptidifermentans DSM 18978. Lineage (GTDB taxonomy): Bacteria > Bacillota > Clostridia > Peptostreptococcales > Natronincolaceae > Alkaliphilus_C > Alkaliphilus_C peptidifermentans. Next base: position 46,123 of record NZ_FMUS01000031.1, on the reverse strand, counting down.
TTCAGCGAATTAAGCATCGCCTGAAATTCCTCAACTATTCTGTTGGGTTCTGTAAGCATCACCTGTCTATTTTGGTAAGTGTAACCCTCTGCGCTACACATTACAATATTAATTAGTGTATCAATTTCCTCAGGATATTTAAATTTTGATATGTCAATACTATCCTTTATTTTACTGACTGTATCAATAGTAATTTCTTCACGAAGTTTGTTAAGATCATCCTGTAGGGAGGGTTCTGTTTCGTAATATGCCCGCTGTATAAACTGATAAAGATATGGATATTTTCCGAGAAGCTCAACCTTGCGGTTTATCTCCAATAACATAGTTTCAAAGAAGTCACAATTTCTTTTCTGCCCTTCCTCCTCAATCACACGATTTATACAATCATTGGCATAGCTGTATAAATACTGATAATATGCCTTCTTATTAACGAAGTAATGGAACAGCAAAGATTTCGATACTCCTGCCTCCTCAGCTATCACAGATACAGGTGCTTTTTTATAAGGATATGCTGAAAACACCCTATAGCCAGCATTTAGTATTCTATTTTGCTTTTCTATTGGTAATTCATAAAACTTTAAATTTATCATAAATCCTCCTTACTAAACTTAATTATCAAGGTGCTATTTTTATACTATATCCGTTGACCATTTTTGAGAAGACCCTATTTTATAAAAATCATCCTTTATAAAAAGCAGAATATTTCTTCCTCAAATTCAGCAACAATTAAAACACTCAGGATATTAATCCTAAGCCTTTAGGAAGAATAACCTCAGTAAAATCTGAGCCGCCCTCCAAAAGTTAGACCTAAAATCTAACTTTTGGAGGGCGGCTCTTTTTACACAGTAGGGTTATCTTTTATTGGTGGAGGTCTCGGTGCTAGTTCTTCAGAAATTGTGTATTACATCTTATATTATTACATGATATAAGTTTTGATTAACTCATTAGATATTTATAATATGCTTAAATTTACCACTTTTAGTATGCCTACTTGGTTCCTCGTCTGAAAGTAGAAAATCTACATGAGTAACTCCATATGAAGCAAGGGCATCAACTGTAACAATTCGTAATTCAAGTTTGTTATCCTTATGGGAGATGAGTTGATGTAATTTACTTAGAATTTATAATACTATATAAAAAAGAGACTCTTCAGCAAATTATATATTAGTACTATCAATGACTTCTTCTATCTCATGACCCTTCATTGCTATTACCATTAAAGCTCCACAAAGAACTGCCATTCCACCAGCCAACTGCAAAAAAGATAGCTTTTCCTTAAATATTATTAGTGAAAACACAGCTGCAAATACAGGCTCAAACATACTGATGATTGTTGCTTTTGTTGGTCCTAATACTTCCACTCCCCTTAAGAAGAAAAGAATTGCAAATATCGTACAAATAAAGATAAGTCCTAATAGGGGCAATAGAACTGTCTTATTTAGTATAAAGGTTAAATCTCTTTGAATCAAGCCAATAGCAAGCATTCCAAAGGATGCAAAAATTGATATATATGCAGTAGCCACAATGGATTGTACTTCTTTAATTACCCTACTGCTTACAAATATGTATAAAGAATAGGACACAGCAGAAGCAATAGCCAGCATAATCCCTAAGCCGCTTAATTCAGATATAAAGGAGTCTCCCAAAATTAATGCTAGTCCCACGAAGGCAACAAACATCGCTAAAACCATTTTAAGAGTAATTTTTTCTTTATTGAAGATAGCCGAAAGTATCGCCACTATCATAGGGTGAGTATACATTAACAATACTGTTAGGGATATATGGATATATTTAATGGAAGAAAAATAAAATATTGAAGTTGCTGAATAAAACACTCCACCTAATAGAAATAGATTCAATAGATCTCTATAACTTACCCTCCAATTAATCTTAAAAGCCTTTAAGTAAATTAACAAAAGTAGTCCAGATATTATAAATCGAAGGCTCAATAACGCTGCAGTACTTATCCCTCCTTCATAGGCAAGCTTAGCAAATATGGGCATTACCCCAAAGGCCATGGCTGAAAATAAAATAAATGATAATCCCTTATGATAATTTTTTATTGTAATCACCCCACTTCTATCTCATTATAAGATATTTTTAAGATTAAATAAATAATTACTTTTATGCGTTGGAGTAACAGTAGAATATCCTAGTCAGGTGAGTCTTTCCACCCATAGTAACAACAAATATAAATCCTCCATAATTTAGGTAAATCAAAAGCTTTACCAGATTTCTTATGACTACTTTAATATTAATTATTCTGTGTGTTATAATAAAGAAGATTACCTCCCGACTAAAGTCACTGAGGTAATTTAATAATAATAATGATGATTGGGTGGTAATTATGAATAAAGAAAAAATCAGCAACAGAAAGTTAAAATCTATGGAAACAAAAAAGAAAATATATGATACAGCGGCCCTGTTATTTAGAAATGAAGGTTTTGAGAATGTTACGGTAGATACTATTGTAGAAACAGCGGGAATTTCTAAAGGAGCCTTCTATGTCCATTACCCTTCAAAGAATACCCTCATTGCACAATTAATTGCTGATAATGTAAAGAATACAGATATAAACTATAAATTATATCTCGATGGAATTCCAGAAGGAACTTCAGCATCTCATATACTTATCTCCTTGGCAGGAAATATTGCCGATTTTATTGCTAGTAATATAGGTTATGACGTTATGAAAATTTTATATGAAATTTTACTAACAAAAAATGTAGATGGTGACGCTGTTATAAGCTACAACAGGGATCTATACATTATGTTCAACGAAGTCATTAAGAGGGGTATTCAACAGGGGGAATTCACTTCAAGCATAGATAGTGATACAATTACAACACACTGCATTTTAGCCATTCGTGGTCTAACTTATGAGTGGTGTATCAGGTATCCAGATTTTGATTATAAGGAGCATGTTTTAAAACATTTTGAAATGCTGTTAGATGGTATTAAAGTTAAGAACTAGCTGTTCCCAGAAAACACCCCCGAAACCATATGGAGCTGATTGCTTCAATGTCTTCCGGGGGTTTTCTAGTTTTATAGGTAAGTTTAAGGATTTATTGTGATGCTTTGTGTGGCTGCATCCCACTCCACCTGCGCACCCAGTGTTTCGCTAACAAAACGCAGTGGCACGAAGGTGCGGTTACCCACTATTTCAGCTGGGCAGTCCAGCTGTTGCTCTTCTCCGTCAACAAGGACGGTTTGTGAATCTATGGTAAGGAGGATTTCCCTTCCTCTGTACATAATCAGCACCTGCTTTGTCTCTGGCAGCCACTGCACATCTGCTCCGAGGATCTCACCCACGAAACGTACCGGCACAAGGGTTCTGTTAAATGGCTGTTTGATAAAGGGTATGGCGTCCAGCTCCGTTGTAACACCATCCACCTGCGCTTTTTCTGAGCCAACGGTCAGCAGAATTATCTTTTGTGGCATCTTTACAATTACAAAATCACTGAACTTATCTACCCATATGGATATACCCACTGGGTTACCTTCATCATCATAATCTATCTCTCCAACAATAGACTCGGTGCTGCCATCGCTGTGATAAATAAAGACAGCCAAAGCGTCTAGGAAGCTTTGTCTCTCGGCAGGGTCTACTGGCAGTTCCACACCTTCAAGGGAAAGGGTTACCACGGTTTTGCCAGTAATATTGGCTTTGATTCGGGTACTATCCCCCAAGGGTTGTCCCCCCGCCTCTCGAGCCAGCTGTCTGGCTTCTTCTCCTGTTTCCTCAGAGATTCTTTCCATCTCTATTTTAAGATCCACTTCATGTCTGCTTAAGGCGAGCAAAGTATTATGAGGAATTTCCAGTACCCCCAGTGACGTTGTTATCTTCAGGGAGATGTTGTTTTCTACCAGGCTCAAAAGGATGTCAGCCGGTAGGCTAAACTGAACTTCATCGGCAGGTGATTCCTGCTCTTTCTCTAGAATAAGGTTAAGACTGGATATCTCCGCTTTCAGAGCATTCTTCACGGCATTGTTCATGGCTTGGGACGACACTGTGGCTGTATGCCTCTGCTTACCTTCTTCTGTCACTGTTTTGATGGTGCTAATGTATATTTCACCGTTAAATTTTTGCTGAGGAGATGGAGGTACATACCCTCCACCACCAGTGGTAGCTGCTGCCCTCGTTATGGTTAAAACTCCAGACACGTAATCGATGTGGTAGTTGCCCGACGTGAGCCCGGATGGGGTAATAGTATAGGTGCCAACAGCTTCACCTACTTCACGGGTAAAGGCTAATATTCCATCAAGATGGTTTGAGTTATCGTAAAATACAAAGCCATCATAGCTGACAGTGAAGTCTGGATCAGCCTTGCCATGGACCTTACTCTTGTCATGGGCAGTAACGGTCAGTGTTTTTGGAGTAATAATTAACTCTACCTCTGTAAAGGTAATGGTGTAGTTAGCTCCTGCTGTCAAATCCCCCTGCTGGATTTTATAGCTGCCAACATCCTCTCCTGCTTCCCTGATTAAGGAGCCACTGATAACATCCATACCTAGCAATGCTCCTACGGTAATCTCATAGGTTAACGGTGGATCTGCTTCTCCGTAAACCTTACTCTTGTCATCGACTGTAATGGTCAATGTTTTTGGTGTAATGGTTAGCTCTGCCTCAGTAAAAGTAATGCTGTAGTTAGCTCCTGCTGTCAAATCCCCCTGCTGGATTTTATAGCTGCCAACAGCCTCTCCTGCTTCCCTGATTAAGGAGCCACTGATAACATCCATACCTAGCAGTGCTCCTACGGTAATCTCATAGGTTAACTGTGGATCTGCTTCTCCGTAAACCTTACTCTTGTCATGGGCAGTAACGGTCAGTGTTTTTGGAGTAATGGTTAGCTCTGCCTCTAAGAAAGTAATAGTGTAGTTAGCCCCTGCTGTCAAATCCACCTGCTGGATTTTATAGCTGCCAACAGCCTCTCCTGCTTCCCTGATTAAGGAGCCACTGATAACATCCATACCTAGCAGTGCTCCTACGGTAATCTCATAGGTTAACTGTGGATCTGCTTCTCCGTAAACCTTACTCTTGTCATGGGCAGTAACGGTCAGTGTTTTTGGAGTAATAATTAACTCTGCCTCTATAAAGGTAATGGTGTAGTTAGCTCCTGCTGTCAAATCCCCCTGCTGGATTTTATAGCTGCCAACATCCTCTCCTGCTACCCTGATTAAGGAGCCACTGATAACATCCATACCTACTAATTCTTCTACGGTAATCTCATAGGTTAACTGTGGATCTTCGTCTCCGTAAACCTTACTCTTATCTTCTGCCTCTATATTTAATGGCTTCGGTGTTACTATGACAGCTACTGTTTGTTCTAATTCAACTCCAGAGTAATCATAGTTAACAGGATCGTTAGGAGTAAACACTACAATATATCCTTGGTTATGTACTATTGGGATGGTATCTGGTTCCTTCCAAGCAAAAGCTCCATCACCTACACCTAATCTAAATTCTGAGTCTGATAGAGTTTGCCCATAGGAGATAGTTATTGCGGTGGGGAATGTTACTGTAGGTATAGCTTTATTAACTTCAATAACAATCGAGACCGAAGCCTCATTATAATAGTCGTCGCCAGTCTTAGTTACTGTAACCTCTGCCTCTCCTGCCCCTACAATAGTAACCCTGCCAACGTTATCGACGGTGACGGCGTTGCCAGAGGTGACTTCATAGCTTATATCCCCGGTTCCACTGCCACCGCTTACTTGAATATCAAAAGGTTCGTTCCCATAGGTGATGGTCTCTGGAATATTAAATGTTAAGGGAGCCTGACTAAACTTGCTAATAGCATAATTAGTTATCTCTATTTGGTCTGAAGAAAAAAACCTATCTCCTGCTCCTGGCACATATTCTACTAAAAAGGTATAATTGCCGCCTAGAAGATCATCAACCTCCATGCCGGCAGTGCCGTATAAATTCATACCCTCACCTTCAATGAATGCTCTACCAACCTCTTCCCCATTGGCTTTAAATAAAATTTGCCCATTAGGTGTGTCAAGGAAAATACCATCAATATTTACTGAAAGACTGATTGGATCAAGCACATCCGCTCCACCTTCCGGGTCAGTAGAAAAGTCCCTTAAGGATAGTTTTATCTGTGAATTAGTGTTAGTTATATCAACAGAAGCACCTTCAAGGACTTCTAGGGTTCCTCCATCACTGCTAGAATCCCCAGAACCAATATCTCTTCCTCCAGATGTGCCCATTGCTGTAACACGGGTATTTATACCCCTTATGGAAACTGTGCCTCCTGCTCCGTTAGTACCACCTCCGATTCCTGCTCCTTCGCTGCCGCCTCTTGCTGTCACTGTACCACCTGTAATCGTTGCTGTACCTCCTGATCCTCTAAGACTGCCTCCTATGCCTGCTCCTTTAAAACCACCTGTTGCTGTCACTGTACCACCGTTAATCGTTACTGCACCACCGTAAATCGTTCCTGAACCTGCTGATCCATCAGATCCACCTCCGATGCCTGCACCATAAGTGCCGCCTGTTGCTATCACTGTACCCCCGTTAATCGTTACTGTTCCTCCGGCTCCTTTAAAACCGCCCCCAATGCCCGGTCCATGAGAAACACCTGCTGCTGTCACTGTACCTCCGTTAATCGTTACTGTTCCTCCTACTCCATAACTACCACCTCCGATTCCTGCTGCTAAATTACCGCCAGACGCATTCACTATACCTCCGTTAATCGTTACTGTATCCCCTGATCCAACAGCACCGCCTCCGATGCCTGCTCCACTACTACCGCCTCTTGCCGTCACTGTACCTCCGTTAATAGTTACTGTACCTCCTGATCCATAAATACCGCCTCCGATACCTGCTCCACTACTACCGCCAGTCGCATTCACTATACCTCCGTTAACCGTTATAGTGCCTCCGTTAACCGTTTTAGTGCCTGCTACTGCAGAAGTTCCGCCTCCTATACCTGCTCCTTGGTTACCGCCCGTCACATGTATTTCTCCAGCAGTCCCTCCTACTACAGAATCAATGATAAGAGAAACTCTACTAGGCAAATGAATCCCTGCGCGATTAGTTCCACCAAATATTTTCGATACACCGCTGAGATACAACTTATGATCAAAGCTACCTGCACTGCTAAAGTCGATGCCCTGAACTCCAGATGATGCAGCTATATTAAGATCTTCTATCGTTAATTTTAATGCTTCTGTCCGATCTCCTGCAACAATAATATTGGTGTTGGCATGCTGATGCTCTGAACCGTTTCCTATAATTTTAACCTCTGTTATAGTACTGGCTATGGATATTGTTCCAGTGAAATCACTTGCCAGTTGATAAATTCCATTAGTGGTGATTGAACCACTTCCGCTGTAGACTACCTGTGTTACTGTTTCTCCATGTGCCCTTTCACTTGTTGCCAGCCCTATGATTCCATATGTAATAAACAATAGAAACAAAAAGCTAAGACATGCAATAGTTTTGTTCATCCTATCCTTCATTTTTATCCCCCTCACATAATATTCTTAAATGAAAAATTAAAGTTTCTCTTTATCAGTCAACATTTGCTAAGTTTGACCTCACAAGAACCTTGTATCCTTTCTCCATTATCAATTTTTTAGTAAAAATCTAAATTGACTGCAGTAATTGACTTTAGTTTGTGACTATAGTCTTTTTTAATTCAGTATACATTTTTTTCCCTATTTTTGCAATATAAAAGTGTATTATGTCAGATAATAATAAGTTAAAATTGCCTTATTATTACTGGTTTCTGTACATTTACTTATCACTAATCATTGTTGCTGAATTTTTTAGATTGAATAATTTCATGGGTTAAATTCTATGAATAAAATGCTTTTCTTTTTCAAAGAAAGCCCTCAGGTCCTTAGGACGCTTCGCTGTATCTTCCTCATTGGTCATAAGATGGAGCGCCCCCTTAAAATCCCAATACAACTAAAAGACCGCATCAAGTCAATTGACTCAATACGGTCGAGGGTTTCACTGGTGGAGGCGATGCTGGTGGGAGAAGGGACAAAATCGTCCCTATAATCGAATGAAACAGCTAAGTGATAAATACTTATCTCTTTATAATAGTTATCACATTTTATGATCCTCACATAAAGTGAATGTTTAGTTTGTCTTTATCATACTTTGCAGAGATTATTTCTTTAGCTTGAAGCTTTGTTGGTAATATAAAACTTCTTCTCTCATTTTTTATAGAAATTGTTATCTCATCACCTTTTTGAGATAGCTTCAATTCCTGTCTATCAACAAAAGGCATGTTTATAGCTAATTTATATCCTTCATCCTCCTTTTCAATTGTAAATATTTTTTCTTTAAAGAGTACATTTTCTGGCTTAGCATCACCGTAAATCTTATCTCCAACTCTTTGAAGCATCTCTTTTTTCCTTAGTTCATCACTCATCAATTCTAATTTAAAAATTGGAATTCCTTTAAAGCTATCATGTAAATCGACCAAGCTTTCTTTCTGTATATCTTCCCAGCTACGGAAATACCCCTTGAGAGAATCCTTTGAAAATATTTTATTTACTACTATTGCATCTACGTTATAATCAAATAAGTGAAGATATGAAAAGCTTCTCTTTGCTTCTTTTACTACTATTTTTTCAGGAGTAGTAACTATCCTTATACTTACAGTATCCCTATCCAGCATAAGATTATGAAGCTCATGGATTTTAGAATATAGCCTTTCAAAATCATCAAAGGTATCATCTGAAGGCACGGGTATTTTTACTGTAGCCTCAACTATGGGTTTCATTAGCTTTGCACCTTTTTTCTTAATTGGAAAAAACTTTTCCATCCACCATTTAAATACTTCGGGAAACTTTAGCAATGACATAGTTTCTCCAGTAGGAGCACAGTCTACTATAAGTACGTCATATTTTCCTTCATCATATATGTCTTTTATTTTAACCAAAGCCAATAGTTCCTCAAATCCTGGAAAAATCAATAGCTCTTCACTTTCTATAGTTTTATCCGACTTTAGTGTAATTAGCTTTTCGATATATTCTTTTATATTTCCCCATGCCTTTTCGTTTTCTAAAACAGAATCTATTTCCATAGCATAAAGATTATTATCTATTTTCAAAGGGTCATTGGAAAGCTTAATATCAAAGGAATCTCCTAGGCTATGGGCCTGATCTGTACTAACCACCAGTACTTTTTTACCCTCTTTAGCTATTTTACAAGCCGTGGCGGCAGCTACACTGGTTTTGCCTACTCCACCTTTTCCTGTATATAATATGATCCTCATATAATCCCCTCCTAGCTAATTTGTAAAATCAATATCAACCTTTTTTACTATTTTTTTACTTTCTTCCTTTTGCATCTCCTCATTGATTATTTCTAAGGCAACCTCCTTTAATAAACTAAGTGCTCCCTTTTCAAATTCTTCAAGATTTTCTTTTACATCCTTTGGCAAAATTTCCTTTATAGCTTCGTACTTTAATTTTTCAGCCATAATCATCTTCTTAATAAACACTTTATTCATGAAAAGCACCTTCCCTTCATTCAAAATAGATACTTAGTGCTCCGTTATTAAGCTGTGCAGAAGCTATTGAGTATTTCTTGATTGTATGAGGTATTGGAATGTTTCGTTTAAAATTTCCTATTTTAACTATGATATCTGAACCAGATTCAAAAAGATCAAATTCTCTTTTATCAGCAAAGGGAACATATACATCTAGGCGATATCCCTTTTCAGTCTTTTCGAAGGTTTCATTTATAATTGTTTTCAGAACCTTAAATATATTCCTATCATCTAAAGAGTCTTCAATAATTCGTTCTAAGGCACCAACCCCATTAATATCTACTTCATACCACTTTATTTTATAGATTGGAATATTAGTAAAAACTGAATTTATCTCTTCTAGATAATTTTTTTGAATCTCCTTCCACTGATCAAAAAAGTGATTATCTACATTCTCTGGTATTATTCTATTAATATATAGGCCGTCAACATTAAAATTATATAGATTTAAATACATGTAACTTCTCTTAGTTTCCTCTACAACCATTTTTTCTGGTATAGTTACAAGTCTTACACTACATACCTCTCTATTCTTTAATAGATTTTGAAGACTTCCTAGCTTTACATATAATTTCTCAATATCATTCATAGCTAATTCATCTGGCAATTCTAATTTAAAGGCCACCTTAGAAATAGGTCTTAATATCTTCATAGCAACCTTTTCGATTGGAAAAAACCTTTCCATATACCATGAAAAAAGCTCAGGAAATTTCAATAATGAAAGAGTTTCACCAGTAGGAGCACAGTCTACTATTATTAAATCAAATGTATTTTGATCGTATATCTCTTTGATTTTAAGTAAGGAAAACAGCTCTTCAATACCAGGAAATACAACTATATCCTCCAAAACCTCTCCATCAACTCCACTTCCATATGGAAGCATCTTCTTAAAGGCTTCTACAATACTTCCATAGTGTCTACCCATCTCATAATTTGAATCAATTTCTAATGCCCAGAGGTTATTTTTTATTTCCACTGGCTCTTCTTTAATCTCCTTCATAAATAAATCACTTAAGTTATGGGCCATATCGGTACTTACCACTAATGTCTTTTTCCCGTCCTTTGCTGCCTTAACTGCGTGGGCTGCTGCTACTGTTGTTTTTCCTACTCCACCTTTGCCTGTAAAAATAATAACTCTTCCCATAATATCCCTCCTATTGTTCTTTTTAGGAATAGTTCTTTAATCGAAGTATTTGTTTTTAAAAATAACTTAGTTTATACTAAGCTATTCTATAAGAATTCGTTTAACCTTCTTAACTGGCTGGTCTTCATCATTTAATTGCTGCTTTTCTTGTTTTAATAATGAAAGAATTTTATTGAATATATTTATTGCAGTAGCCTTTTCTTCTTCTGTTAATACTGTTATAACTTCTTTAATAATATGTTCAATAACCTTTTTCTCTAGATTTATAAATTCATAGGCTTTACTTGTCAAAACAATGTTTACAATCCTTCGGTCTTCTTCATTTCTTTTTCTTTCCACCATTTGCTTCTTCTCTAATCTACCCACCACACCGGTTGTTGTATTAAGGGGGGCATTGATATAATCGGATATCACCGTCATATTTGCACTTTTCTTTCTATAAAGGAATATAAGCACTAATACTTCATTCTTAGAGTAATCTAAGAATGCACTACTCCATTGGTCTGGAAAAAACAGAAATTTAATTTGATCTAAATATTCAAAAATTAACGATTCGAAATTAAATTCTTCATTCAACTTTATAAACATCTCCTCAAAATAGTTCTTTAGTCGAAGTATATTTTAATTCTATACTAGAAGTATTTTTTTGTCAATATATAATTTAGTTAATGACATAGGATTCAGGCTTGACAAATTGACAAACTAATAATCCTCTTTAAATCATAAATCTCAGTTGCCATATTCTCTCTGCTAAAAATCTTTGATACTCCTGATTCACTTATTCTTTTATTTTTCCAAAGGAACCCCTGATTTCCTTAGGACGCTTCGCTGTATTCTCCTTATTGATAAAAAGGAGAATCGCCTCCTTAACAACCCAGTATTTAATAGGAAATAAGTAAAAAAGTAACTCCTCGTAACGGGAGGTAATCTGAAAAGTTAAGACAACAAAAGAAAGCTTCTATGGAAAAATTTATTAAATATTATAATGAGCAAAGAATCAAACAGTCATTAAGTTGGATGAGCCCAGTAGAATACAGACTTAATCTTAATGCTGCATAACAATAGCGTAGCAGTTTCTGTTGTAATTCCACCAATAGGTCTTCCAGACGCAGGAACAGCCCTCTCTCGTCCCCAATCACGAATTGCTTCTATTTTTTTGGACTAGTTTGTGATAATGGAACAACGTTTTTAAGGGAAGTTAATAATAATTCATCTGTAAGCTGTAACTCTTCATTTGCTATCAAGCGATATGCAATATCTCTGATTGATGATTCTATGTCCGCACCCGTAAAGCCATCTGTGACTTTTACTACTTCCTCCATAGTGTTATCAGATAATTTCATTTTTAAATACTTATTTGCATATAAATCAATAATCTCTCTACGTTCTTCCTCAGAAGGCAAATCAACGAAAAACAGTTCATCAAATCGTCCTCTTCTTAATAACTCAGAAGGAAGCATAGAAACATCGTTAGCCGTAGCTTATACAAATACCAGTTTTTTACATTCTTCCATCCAAAATAAGAAATGCCCAACCATTCTTGTAGTTACGCCAGACGAATCACTCCCAGAACCACCAAGGCCTTTTTCGATTTCATCTATCCATAGTACACACGGTTATACATGTTCAGCAGTTTGAAAGGCATCTTTTAACTGCTGTTCACTTTGTCCTACATACTGACCTTGAACAGTAGCAAAGTCTAACCTGTACAGTGGAAGCTGCCAAAAAGCTGCTATAGCTTTTGCAGACAAAGACTTTCCACATCCCGGAACACCAACTAACAACACACCACGTGTCATAAATTTATCTGAGCAAAGGGTCAAATATCATTTTATTACCATCTTGTTCTGACTGGTGTATGAGCCGCCTCCACCAATTATATCCACATTATCTTGAAAATACTTTTGAACTACCTTACTAAACTAAGCTTCTAGTCTATCTAAAACTTCTTTTATTGTTTTCACTTCTTCTTTAATCCAAGTTTTAGCATAAATACGATCTAATGGAGCAAGATAACATCCTGACATTGCACATAACCTATTTAATAAAGTGTAAAGCTTAATTGCCCTTTCATCTAAAGGCGATTTGTATTCTTTTAAAAAAGCATTTCTTTCTTCGTCATTTATATTTAAAAATGGTGGATAAAGTAAATGGGCAACATCAGACATAGCATCCCACCACATAAAATCAGCAAGGGCTGAAACCCGATCAACTGTAAACCCTTTTTCCCTCTTACCCATGTAAATACTCCAAGGAAATGGACTTATATGTACCAATGAACTTTGTCTTTGTTTTAAATATCGAAGATTTTCATCCCATACAGAACATATTCTCTCATAAATATCTGTAGTTATCATGCTGTTTTCAAGTAAATATCGATTACTACCACCATATATTTCAGCATCTCTATAAAACTCTGCTGGATGAACTGGATATTTCTTTTTGCTAGGGTCTCCGTCCCAAACACCTGCCCAATCATTCTTAATGCTATGAATTCGGGAATATGTTTGTCCTAGAGAGCTATATATTTGTTTACGCTCACCTTTAGAGGCCAAGTTATAGGCATCACCCATCCTCACCCCCCTTTGGTATTCTGATAGAACAAATAAAAACCCATATTCCTCTAGATTTGTTGAGTAGGATATTATGCTAGGTTGGGGTATTCCAGTTGATTTAATTAATTCAGTAGCTTTTATTTGGTTTAATATTGTTGAAGCCTCTGTCCAGTCTGGATTGACTCCTGCTTTTAATAAAAGACTTCTTCCATCAGTTAGATGTATACGTTGGGATTGCATGATCCAAGAATGGGGTTCATCAATCTGTTTAATCTTACAGTCTATTCCAGCATCTAATAAAATTCACTTAATCGTATCATTTTCTAGCTTTTTTATTTGTTGTCTTAATATCATACCTTCTTCAATTTGATTTCTTGTAAACATAGTTATGCCCCCTTAGATCTCCTTTAATTTAGATAGTATATACTTCCCTATCTACCTCCATCTCTTAAGGGTTCTAAGGTTTTGTATTAATCGTTTTCTAGCTTCATCTACTGTAAATCCTGCTCTTACTTCAAATGGTATGCATGATTCAACCATTTCATCAAAGGTTTCATTGGGTTTATTAAACTCCCCGTTAGGATAACAATACTTACAATAATCAGTATTAATTGATCCGTCTTTATTCTTTCCATATAACCCTTCACCTTCCATTGACATACCGCAGCTTTGGCAAATATTCATCATTCAACACTCCCTTAATATATTAATAGCTTTTTACTTATTCATTGTAAAACATATATTATGACAGCAATATGTCATAGTTTGTTTTTTTCAATTGATAAATTAAGTCTACTAATAAATTCTTCTCTAAGCCATGATGGTTCAATGATTTTTACATAAGGAACTAATCCCAAAAGGAATGAATAGAGCCACTCGTCAACAGTGAAATTTAAATGGACAATGATCTTATCACCTTCAATTCTACAGTTTTCATAATCAATATAGTCTGGAAGCTTAGCCTGCAAACTTTTATCTATTTCTAGCTTTATTTTTGTTGTTGGTCTTCCAGATTCTAAATTATTTTCCCAAGGCAAAGGTTTAGAAGTTTCTTTAATTTCAAATTCACACTCTAATAATTTGCAGGATATCATTCTACTTAATTTAAACATTCTAAAATCTTCCCGAAGCTCACAATAGCCATAAATATACCAAGTTGATCCCATCATTACCATTGTATACGGACATATGATTCTATCAGATTCTTGAAAGTTTGCGTCTATATATTGAATATAGATTTTATGATAACCATCCCTTGCTTTGGTTATTATATCTAGATTCTCTTTATATCTTTTGTTTTTAATGAGGGGACTTAATTTAAATACTATCTTATGGTCTTCTGAATCTGATGGGAGAAGCATTGAGAATTTATTATATACTGACTTTATCTCTGTATAAGGCACTGCTTTTTGTAAACTCTCTAAAAGGTTATTAAGAACCTTCGCTTCATCTGTTTTTAGGAAATTTTTATCTAATTTATATTCACTAAGTAATTGATACCCACCTTTTTTCCCAACTTCAGAATATACAGGGATACCAGCCATACTCAAAGTATCTATGTCTCTTTGTATTGTCCTAACTGATACCTGAAAATATTCAGACAACTCCCTTGCAGTGATTTTTTCGTTATTTATGATCATCATTAGAATACCAAGCAGCCTATCTATTTTCATCGTGAAACCAACCTCCAGAGCCTTATGGTAAAGTTTAGTCTTTATTTCCTTTTCTTAATATTCCATACAAGCGCTAAGATTCCTTTATATTTTCAACAATGAAGGATTTATAAATTAAACGTGTTGAGATATTTTTAGATTTTTATCTAATTATCCTTTATATAATTTGATGGAGGCGAGGGGAATCGAACCCTTCCTGTCGGTCTGCCACTTTACCTCAGCTTCTCCGAGGGCAGTTGCTGTTTTAGGTTCAGCCAGCCTCGATTATACATCTTTAAGGTCAAGGCACCCCTTAAGGCGCCGAATGGGCACCTAGATCATATACCAAAACAACTCCTTATTCATCAATTGCTATGGTGTTTATATTGATTAAACCGAGATCCCAAACAGTCTTTACTATTGAAACTCTCCTTTATTTTTTGTGCCTCCTGCTAGATAAAAAGCATACTCCAGAGGCCTCAGGTATACTCTTGCGCTAAGTTCGTCGTCTTTCAATTTGTCAATCAATATCTTTTGAGGTTTACCATTTGCCTCTATAATCCAAAGTTTGCCTTGAAAGTCCACTCCGAAGTCAACACTGATTTCTCCCATATGCCCGAGTCCTTCCTCAATTCTGACGGCTGCTTTAAGGCTGATGTTTTTAATTTGCTCTATGAGTTCTTCTGAAACCAGGTTATCCTCCGCAATTAATTTATCAAAGCTTTTTACCCTTCTTATCGAGTTTGTCAGGTAATAATTTGCTAAAGATTGCCGGCTACAGCCGCCCGAAACATCCCACTTCCCACTGATGTTTTTTTGTACAACCATACGGATATCGTAGACCTGCTTATCTTTTTCCTCTAGGCTAATGAACTGCTGCAATATAAAACTTCTTGTACCTGTTATTTTTTTTATCTCTTCAATAAAATCTGTTTGGCTGGTTGTTGTTAGGCGAGGAATGTTGGTCTTAAAAAACAATTGCATTTCACTGTTGCCAGCTAGTTCTAACCGGTAAACGCTGCGCCCTAAATAGCCCCTGGAAGGCTTAAGAACTAACTTTTTGTATTTGCGTAACAGATTCAGCATATTTTCCTGATTGTATCGGTAGGTATCTGGCAGGTATTCATGAACTTCACTATTTTTTAAGATGCGGTAAATTTTCCATTTGTCGAACCTGGTTATATGATTAAAAACTTTTTCTCTGCCGATAACGCTTTCCAACTTTTTAGCCAACGAACTTTTGGATGAATAGCATCGATTGTAGACTGCCAAAGGAAAAGAGCAGTATGTCTTTTTCCATACTCCATCACTGAACAATAATCCTTTAATTTTTTGCTTCCTCCATATAATTCCCGAAGGGCTAAATAATAACAGATTTGCTCCCAGGCATGCCGCACTTTCATAGTGGGAAATAGGTTTAGGGTTTTTCAGAACTATTCCAATTTGTGGGTTTTCTTTCATATCAATCACCTGTTATATTATATGGATTTTTCACCTGTTTTGTGATTAACCAACAAGATAATATGTAATTTGTAACATATTCACCTGGAGCTTAATATGATATACCAACAAAATGAAAAGGAAGGTGTTTTAACATGGGTATAAATAGTAGAGTCTGCTGTTGCCGGTGCGATGAGCTTCTTGGAGTCGGTACTGAGTTCGAAGTTCAAATAGGAGACAACATTCGGGTTTTTACTACCGGAGGTGCCGCTGGCCCGGAACCTTTTATGGGTGAGTTAATAGCGGTAGAGGAGAACACTATTGTTCTCAATCCCGTCGGACAGACAAATTTTGTTCGTTATTGCTGCGCTCAAATCACATCAATAGAACATGACCCCTCGATGAATGGCTAAGTATTTTTAGGTGTGTCAACGCTTTCCCATCCGGTTCATGCGGTCGGCACCCAAAAAAGGGGATCACAGATAATAAGGGAGGCAGGGAGACAGTTCTTCTGCCTCACCAGTGTTTTAATCAATTGAGTGTACTTTTTTGAAATAATCGGTTCTAACACTTCAAAGCCAGGAAAAGCATTTATACCATTGTCCTATGATCGCCAAACCGGTAAAAGCTACATCTCGGCCGAGTTATTGGAAGTCGAACGACGGTTGTGTGGCCCGCGGGAAATGCTACAAGATTATCATCTCCCTCAAAACCATTTCACGAAGTTCTTTTTTCATTAGTATTTTATAAATCAATTATTTGTGCCCTGAGTCAATCTGACAAGTTAAAACTAATCTTCTTACCTACAATTTCATAAACTTCTTAATTAAAAATCTTGCAGGCTTATAATGAAAGCCTTCCATTTTTTTAACTATGTTCTTAAGTTCATCTTGAATTTCAATTTTTTGTGGACAATGGATTTCACATTTTCCACAGCTTGAGCACAAGGATGCATTGCTTGCCTGAGTCTTTAGGCTGGTCTGTACCAAATACTTTATCTTAGCCATAAGTTTACCTTCTATCTCCACATCATTATAACAAGAAAAAACAGTAGGAATATCTACACCCTTTGGACAAGGCATACAGTAATTACACGCAGTACATGGAATTTTGATTTTTTCATTTAGAATAATACGTACCTTGTTAAACAACTCATGGTCATTTTTTGTGAAGGAATTTGCTTCAGCCTGTGCCGCTGCTCTTATGTTTTCTTCTACCATCTCCATAGAATTCATTCCTGATAATACAACAGTTACTTCAGGGTGATTCCAAATCCAACGAAATGCCCATTCTGCAGGAGAACGCTTAAGGTATGCCTTATCCCATATTTTATAAACTTCTTTGGGAAGATTGGTTACCAACTTTCCGCCTCTTAATGGCTCCATAACCATAACAGGTAGCCCCTTAGCTGCTGCATATTGCAATCCACTTTTACTTGCTTGATTGTTTTCATCTATATAGTTGTACTGAATCATGCAAAACTCCCAGTCATACTCATCGATAATACTTATAAACTCCTCCCTACCACCATGGTATGAGAATCCTATGTTTATAATCTGACCCTTTTGTTTCTTTTCTTCTATCCACCTTAGAATACCGATATTAACTAACCTGTGCCACGTGTTGACATCAGATAGCATATGAATGAAATAGTAATCTATTCTATCAGTCTGTAATCTGCTTAACTCCTCATTAAAGATCTTATCAAAATCCTCATATTTCTTTATTAAGTATGGAGGAAGTTTTGTTGCAATTTTAACACGATCCCGATAACCCTTTGCCAGTACTCTACCCAAAACCGCTTCACTGTTTGGATAGATGTATGCTGTATCAAAATAATTAACACCATTTTCAATTGCATAAATGATCTGTTTCTCTACTTCCTTTTCATCTCTAGGAAAACGCATACATCCAAAACCTAGAATAGATAGCTTATCATTATTTTTAGGATTTATTCTATACTTCATTAATCAGTTCATTCCTTTCGCTGTTTCCTAGCCATGGTAAAGGTATTGCCATGATTAAAATTGCTATATCATCTATTTTATTGGTTTCCAACGACTTATAGTTAACCCTCTTTACTATTATACTACTAAAATAACAATTCAAGTAAGGACTATTGTAGGGAAAAGGGAAAATATACACATAGACTCAATATACATTCCAAAATAGAAATACATATTAATACAAAATACCATAATATAATATGCAAAATAAGGACCTATCATCCAGCAGGAGGTAACAGTTGTACTATCAATGATTACCAACACACCTGAAGACCCAAGTGCAATCAATAGGTTTACCGATGCTAGTGCTATTGCTCATTGGGCAAAGGGCTATGTAGGAGAAGTCGCAGCTAAAGGCTATATGGGAGGCTATCCTGATGGCAGCTTTAAGCCTACAAACAATATCACAAGAGCAGAAGCAGTAATGACACTGATAAAGCATAAATAGCAAAAATTGATGAAGAGTTTAGGGTACCCAGTTGCAATAGGAGATAAAAAAGTTATTCCAGATATTTTTGGAAACCCCCATACCATCAAGAATATAATTGCACCTATTGAATTTATCGATTCTAGTGGAACCAGCAGGTTAGAGGAGATAATCAGAGAAGGTGAACTGGTTGGTTCTAAAGGGAACATAGTAGATTCAGGTAAATATGTAGAAACATACGATATCACCTTTCGCAAGCCTAAAGATGCTGGTAATGAGGCGAAATTAATGATTCGTACTCAGAAGACGGCGTTAATTAACCAGTTAGGTACTTTCATTATCGACAGAATCCATGGAACAAATAACATGTGGTGGATTGAAAGAGTACTAGAAACACCATCCTACAAAGATAAACTTCTTGATTTTGTCAGTTTGGTCAACTTAAGAATAGAGCTATGGGATGGTGAAGAATGGATAAAGCAGGGAGAAATCAAAGCAGGTATGCATTTGCTTGAAGAGTTCCTTGTTCCTTTGGATCTTAACACTATTAAAGACCCAGTTAGCGAAATAAAAGTTCGTCTAAGCTCAGGTTTTGGTTTCTATGAAATCGACCAAATAGCCATTGATTTTTCAGAAAACCATATTATAAACATTTTAGAGCTACAGCTAGAGACAGCGGTGTTCAACCAGTTGCTGTTTTAGTTTCTCGCCTTCCCTAACACCAACAACAGGTTTTAGGTTCAGCCATCCTGGATTATACATATTTAAGGTCAAGGCACCCCTTAAGACGTTCCATTAGAAGAAATGGGGCGATGTGCATTGAAACACCCTAGCCCCACATCTTATATGGCAAAACCGATTCATTTTGAGTTTCAGTTTGCACCGTTGTTGTCCTTGTCATGCATATCCCTGCTTGCCGAATTATTGATGTTTAAGCATAGACATGACCTCTTTTAATTGCTCCATTCTAAATAGGCTATTTCTGGAAGAAAATCTGTAAAAACTACTTCCTTCAGCAGGCGGACCCGTAGCGATAATATGTTGTTCTCCCGGCAGAACCGTATCAGCAAGGAATATCATTACAAATTCATATCCTACATCAACATCGCCTTTTAGTGAACGGACAACAGTGACATTATAAAGGTCGGTAGCTCCCCAATCTGTCGTAGATTGCTCGTGAGATAATCTAAGTGGATCATTGATTTCAACAATCAAAATATAAGGCGATTCATCAATGATGTCTTCGATTGATTCTGACCTAATGAAATTTCTCCCCGGCGGATTATTCTTTGTCAAATCAGCAACAAACGACACCACTTCCTGTTTTGAAACATGCTTTTTGAAATCCAAGTTCGCTGAATGTTCTGTCAAGGATTCGCTATACATTACGCTTCTTGACGGATTATCCAAGTCTATGACGATGTTGCGTATAAATGTGTATCCATCATCGTGAGTATTTGCATGAGGCTGACCTATGGCTATAAGCGGCAACATATAATTTGTTTTTGAGTTAAATGTTAACTGGCCGGGCATAAAGTCAACTTCTCTCGACACATCGAAGACGTGAGTACTCACATTAGTATCCGCATATACAAATATTCTATCTGCGGCATTGCCCAAAACTCTTTCTGATATAGTGAATTCAAATTCTGTCAACCTTTTCCCGAATGGTCTGCTTCCCACATATTGCGCGATGACTACATCGGTAGCAAATTCCAACAGTGCATCTTCAAAAGTTAAATAGTCGAAAGAAGCTTCAGGCATAGGCGTATTAGGATCAGGATCTGTTGCGGCTTCTAATGAACCATCTTCGAAAACAAGATTATTTTCTGTGTCATCAGCCTCTGCTAAATTATCTTTATAATCAAGATGTTTATCCGCATCCGCAGGATAGGGTAAATCTCCAGATGTAGTGCAGGCAGACAATAACAACACAATCAAAACTGCTCCACATAATACTTTTTTCATTATAATTCTCCTTTAAATTAATTATTTAAACGCAATGGTGATTATCGACCGATAACGCACTCTGTTATAGGATATCTCAACAACTAGCGGAAATGATCATAAATCTGTTTCAAATGCCTTATTTCATTTGGTCTTAGGTTAAAGTGGGTATTAGCTTGCCACCACATAACATATGTATCATCAGCAAGTATACGACTGGTATGACCCATCCACCCCAGAGTATGTCCGAGTTCATGAACTGTGACCTTTCTTGTTATATCTATATCATACTGAGTCCAAGTGGTGTCTGTCGATCTTTCAATAACAAAAATACGTGCTTGCCCCGAAAACCTTAACACATTTCTGGTTGTATCATCTAAAATGATGTTTTGTTCCAATGCGGTTGTTGGATATACTGCAAGACCCGCCCAAGTAGAAGGTCCTTCGCCGCGTAAATCATCAATATCTGCTCTTTGTCCACCAAATGAACGTATATGTGCATTTTCTGCTTGTGTAACACCGGTAATGGGTACATCTAACGCATTACTCCACGCCTGTTGAGCTTCAAGCATTCTAAAATGGAATACAAAGCCATCTGAAACCGTTCCAAGAGTATGAGTGTGTACATTGATGCTACCAGTGCCAGACCAAAATCCTACACGATTTATATTAGTGCCAGTAGTAGCATTAATATCTTGATGCCAAATCCAATCCACCCAATGGGCGTCAAGGGTTAAAGTTCCAGCAACAGGCACATTGATACTAACAGATGCTTCGGGTGGGAAAATGTTGCCAGCTGAATCTCTCCACCCTATGAATACACGTCCTGTTCTTCTTAAATTTCCCTGCGGTCTAAGTGTAATTGACCCCGGAGTAGTGAGGGTCTGATTAGCTGGTACAGTTCCGCTGGTATGTCCGTTGCCCCTGTACGTAATTGTTACGACACTTGGAATCCAATGTGCATCTAATGTCAGAGTTCCGGCTACTGCAGTA
>NZ_FMUS01000031.1:0-23911 GCF_900101495.1 Alkaliphilus peptidifermentans DSM 18978 | reverse complement strand
CCTACAAATACATGACCTGTTCTCGCTAAATTTCCCTGCGGTCTAAGTTCAATCGACCCCGGAGTAGTGAGGGTTTGATTAGCCGGTACAGTCCCGCTGGTATGTCCGTTACCTCTGTATTGGATAGTAACAGTGCCAGTCGTAGAATAGACTTCCGCCTCAGAGGATGACCTAATCGACTCATGACTTAGAGCGAGGTCAAAATGATTGTCGCTAAGAAGCGGAAATTCGGAAACCAAAGCAGGATTATTAACTACCTGCAGCGCTACAATGCACCCCTCCAATCCCTCCGAGTCCAACGGTAGATCCATCGCTTCGCTGATTATCGATTCACTAAAATCCAATGATTCTAAATCAACTAATACAGGAATATCAAATTCGCCCAAATAAGGTTCTCTTTCGCCATTTGTTTGTTCCTGTGTTGCCATGTATTCGGTGTGAATTGTATCTGCCAAAACAGATGTGTCACCGGCAACAGCGGGAATGACAATAAGGAACATCATCACGGTTAACAAAACCGAAATTAACCGCCTACCTCTTTTGAATTTCAACATTTTAACCTCGCTTTCTTCCCTCTTTCGGGAAACACAATATTTTTTGGATTTCTTTTGATGCAATTTGGAAATAACATTCATTTTTTTGCATCGTTTAACATTCGCCTGTTTTTGTCGGATGTCATGTCCATATTGTCATCTGCCCCTACCTTCACGCTCGTCGTTCCGTCACGCGTTACATCAACATCGCTTCTAAGCCGATAAGTAATACCAGTAGTCACAGCTTGCGTACCGGCAAACGTCAGAATGCTGCTGTTCGATGAAGAAGTCCAAGTGCCTCATACCAAGTTTGACGGACACAGAATCGTGATTGTATAATTAAATCACAGAAAGGATGTTGAATATGTCAAGCAATAACAATAGGTATGATGATGAATTTAAAGGTCGTGCTGTTAAAATGGTAGTAGAAAAAGGCAGACCAATTAGTGATGTTGCAAGAGACATAGGAGTATCAGAACCTGCACTTAGAAGATGGATAAAAGCAAGTACTGAGCCTGAGGATGCCACATCTGAAAAATTAGCTAAATTGGAAGACGAAAATATAAGACTTAAAAAAGAGCTAGATGATAAACATGGTTCCAGAGGCTCAATGTAAAGAGTGACCACGATTCCAAGATGGTACAAAAATTCAATAGCGTTTATGTAAATTTTCGTATTTTTTCACATTATTTACTATTTTTCCATATTTTACTATATAGTACATTGTATATACATCTATTGTAGTTTGTCAAGTAAATTTTACCACTTTTTGTGTTTAATTTGTTATAATGATGCTTAGTAATTATTTTAAGAAAATTGAATCTGCTACAATTAACTAGACAATAAAAACAAGGTCATGTAAACTTTAACTAATAAAATAAAAGGAGATCTGTTTATATGACTAAAAGAGATAGAAGGACCTATACTGATGAATTTAAAGCTCAAATGGTAAAGCTTTATGAAAGCGGTAAATCCAAGCATGAAATAATGAAAGAATATGATTTAACTCCAACTGCCTTTAATACTTGGATTAAAAGAAGTCAAACAGCAGGCTCTTTTAAGGAAAAAGATAATCCTTCTCCTGAAGAACTTGTAAAATTTATGTCATTATAAAAACCCTTGATTTACATTTCTGTAAATCAAGGGTTTTTTAATTGGTGGAGGCGAGGGGACACTTATTCCATTGTTTCCAATGGCGCTGACTATATCTTGGACTTTATATAAAGCCCTCTGGCGTGTTATGAAAGTAGTAAGGTAAGGGGAATGTCCCCAATCATTACTTCCATCCTAGTACTTCTTATCCTAATGGACTTAGAAGCCTATGAGTCGATACAGGGCTTCAGGATTTCTCCCTTTACCCCTCGGTATTGCCGTCGTCTTTACGTTACGGTTTCACCGATGTAAGCCAGATTTTCACTTGTAGATTACTCTACAAGGCGACTCTTTTGAATCGAACCCCTGTCCGAAGGCCCTTCACCTTCAGCTTCTCCGAGCGCAGTTGCTGTTTTAGTTTCTCGCCTTCCCTAACACCCAACAACAGGTTTTAGGTTCAGCCAGCCCCGATTATACATCCTTAAGGTCAAGGCACCCCTTAAGACGTTCCCTGCATATTTTGACGCCCCTAATCCTAACGGCAGGAGGCTAGGTAGAGACGAGCGGAACTAAGCCGCTAAAGCGTAATTATTATCTGCGTTTATATTTATTGCTCAGTTTTTTACATGCCACCAAGCTAAACATGGCTCGCTACTAAAGACTCTAAACCCCCGTCGAAACCAGTACGCCCCCGAGGATATACTATTAATCATAATGTTGAATGTTTAATGTTGAATGTTTAATGAAGGCCTTAATAATAATCTCTCATATAATCAGAAATTCGAACGCAAATTTCATCCATAATTCACCATTCATCATTCATCATTTAACCTTTTCATCTACGCCTTCTGTCTTTCCCTCAGCTCTTTTTGAATACGTCTTTGGGAATCGCGCTTTGCAATATCTTGACGCTTGTCATATAGCTTTTTACCTATTGCTACTCCAAGCTCAACCTTTATCAAACCATTCTTCAAGTATACGTTTAATGGTATTAAAGTATACCCTTTCTGTTGTATATATCCAATCAGTTTTCTTATTTCACTTTTATGCAGTAAAAGCTTTCTTGGTCTAAGTGGATCAACATTAAAAATATTCCCTTGTTCATATGGGCTTATATGAATATTATACAGGAATACCTCACCATTTTCAACTCGAGCATGACCGTCTCGTATGTTGATTTTACCAAGTCTGATAGATTTTACCTCTGTACCCCTAAGCTCTATGCCAGCTTCGTAGGCTTCCTCAATAAAAAAATCATGTCTAGCCTTTTTATTGGTAGCAATTGATTTAGTACCATTGCTTGTCATTGCTCCCCCACCCTCTTTTTCTCAATTAGTAAATGAGTGACTCTTGCTATACTATCACATTACTCTATTGATGTCAAGAATCTATTCATCCTTCATATTTTGCCTTTGATTCAAAATAAACTCACTTATTTTTTCTATTTGACCATAAACTATTACCTTGTCACCATGTCGGAAGAGAGTATTGTTTTTAGGAAAGTGTATTATATGAGATCCTCTGTCAATATTTAACACTTGAATGAAATTTCGTTTTAGGTTTGATTTTTCTAGCGTAACACCTATAAGCTCATTTCCTTCCTCAATTACAAACTCTGCAACACCGTACTCATCATTTAGTTTTAACACTTCTTCTACAGTTTTATACTTACTATTTATTTTCATTTGCTTAGATAACTGTTTTTCAATAATTCCTTCTAAACGGTATAGAACTCTTTTGTTTCTAATCAAGAATAAAACTATAAAAAGAGCGAAGGCTATGAACAGTGTAAAATTTAAGAAGGATCTATAATTTCTAAAGGCATTAACAATTACACTTATTAAAGTAGCAGTGGTAACATAGCTTACAAGCATTAATACAAGAGCAATTTTCCTTCTTGTGGGATGCTGTGTAATAAGCTCTGACTCTCTGGTGGTAAAGCCGGTGTGGGTTATCATGGATACCACCTGAAATCTAGCTTTTTCTAAATCTAATCCTGTTACCTTTAGTGCGACTGATAAGATTTCAACGAGTATTGCCAGTATTACTAAAACTAGTATCCCATAAGTAATAGGCATATAAACTCCCCCCTTAAGGCAATGGTCTTTTCATCTTATAATCTATTATTCTTCATATTATTTATATACCCTTTTAGAGTTATGAAGAACAAAAGCATTTAATTGATTTAAAATGATAGTATAAAATGGTAATTTAGAATAAACTTTTAATAAAAAAGAAGGAGCTAATAACGAAGCCACTGAAAAAGTCCAAAATTTTGAGAAACAGGTCAGATTGTCCTTCTGAGGGCAACGAAGAATCTAAGTATTTAAAAGACTTTCAAGATTCTTCATTCCACTTCGTTACATTCAGAATGACACAATCCGGGACTTTTTCAGTAGCTACGTGAATAACCCCTTCTATTTACAAAGTAATTGGGTGGACAGGGTCCACCCCTACAATTGTCTTATTAGATGGATAGAGTCCTCCACCCATTTAATTATGAATAGATAGTCTTCCATTGAATTTTGTATACTCATTACTAATTGCTCATTGCTATTTCTAACTTTTATTTTCAACAAGGGTAAAATCGATCTCCCTTTGCATTACATTTACTTTAGATACTTTAATTTTAACAATATCACCTATTTTAAATACTCTTTTAGTTCTCTCTCCCGTTAATGTATGATGTTCACTGTTGAAAATGTAGTAATCATCTACCAAGGAGCTGACCCTAACCATACCCTCTATTGTGTTGTCCAGCTCTACAAATACACCAAATGAGATTATACCAGAGATAACACCTTCGTATTCCTCGTTAATTCTCTCTGCCATGTACTCACACTTCTTTAAATCCACAGTATCTCTTTCTGCTTCATCGGCTTTTCTTTCACATATAGACGATTGTTCTCCAATGTATCCAACAAAGCCATTCATTTTTTCAAGCCATTTGTCTGCAGTCCCTTTTTGCAAAACTGCCTTTATAATTCTATGAATCGCTAAATCAGGATATCTTCTTATTGGTGATGTGAAATGGCAATAATACTCTGCAGCTAAACCAAAGTGTCCTAAATTTTCTGAGGTGTATCGAGCCTTCTTCAAAGATCGAAGCATTAATGTATTTATAACTACTTCTTCCTTTTTACCCTCTATTTTCTTTAGCAGTTCTTGAAGAACCTTTGGATGAACTTCAGTTGTTAGCCCCTTTAGATGATAACCAAAGTTATGAATAAACTTATTAAACTCTTCAAGTCTTTCAACACTTGGGTCTTCATGTACTCTATATACAAATGGAACATTAAGCCATTGGAAATATTCTGCTACTGTTTCATTACAAACCAGCATAAATTCTTCAATCATTCTATTGGCGATTCTTCTGTCATACTTCTTAACCTCTATAGGTTTTCCTGTATCATCAAGAATCACTTTAGCCTCTGGGAAGTCAAAATCAATGGCTCCTCGTTCTTCTCTTCTCTTACGAAGAATCTTGCTTAGGTCCTCCATCATTTTGAAGTCATCAATCAGATGACTATATCTTTCCTTCAGCTCTGAATTATCATTTTCTAATATATCAGATACATCTTCATATATCATTCTTTCGTTTATGTTAATAACACTTTCAGTCACCTCATGCTTATGAACCTTCCCCTTTTTATCAATCTCCATAAAAACTGTAAGGGTCAATCTGTTTATATTTGGGTTTAAGCTACAAACACCATTGGAAAGTTTTTTAGGTAGCATAGGTATAACCCGATCTACAAGGTAGACACTAGTACCTCTTCTTAAAGCCTCTTTATCTAGCACAGTATTTTCTCGTACATAATGGGTAACATCAGCTATATGTACTCCTAATCTGTAATTTCCATTTTCTAGTTTTTCGATTGAAATTGCATCATCTAAGTCCTTTGCATCTGCTCCATCGATGGTCACCATTTTTATATTTCTAAGATCTGCCCTTCTTTCAATCTCCTCTTGGGGTATTTCATCAGGTATGGCTGCTACTTCCTTTTCAACCTCTTCTGGGAATTCTGGCTCCAGTTTATGCTTTTTCATAATTGCTAATATATTTGTCTCGCTATCCTCACTATGACCTAAAACTTCAGCAATAACACCCTCTGGATTTCTACGAGCCTCTGGCCACCTTGTAATTTGACAAACTACCTTATAACCACTATTTACCTTTTTACTTTCCTTTTTAGGTATATATATGTCTACATTAATTCTTGGATCATCAGGTACTACAAATCCAAAGTTTCTGCTATCTTCATAGGTTCCAACAATCTCTAAATTTGCATGCTCTAGTATTCTTATAATTTCTCCCTCTGACTTTTTTGTGTTGGAATTTATAGAATTGATTCGTGCAATAACACGATCATTATGCATTGCTCCATTCATACTATTTGCAGGTATAAAAACATCCTTTATATCTGCTTGATCAGGTATTATAAATCCAAAGCCCTTTGCATTGGCTTGAAGCCTTCCCACCACAAGGCCCATTCTTTCAGGCACTCCAAATCTTTTCTTGCGGGTCTTAATGATTAAACCCTCTGCCTCCATCTCATCTAAAAGACTGGCAAAGCTTTTTCTTTCCTTCTTGCTTAGCTTAAAATTATCAGCAAGCTCCTCTTCAAGCATAGGGTTATAGGCTAATTCACGCATAAATTCCACAATTTGTTCCTTAGTTGACAATTAAAACCCTCCTCATATTTATATTATTATATAATTATTTGTAATTTAACTCTTTTTTATTATGTATTAATACCACATATTTACCGGGAAATAAAAAAATGATATTTAATAGTCTAGAGCTTAAAGAATATTAGCAAAATAAAGACTTACTTATTGAAAAAATAAAGTACCCATAAAGATGTAATTACGTTAAGTATATATAACAATGGTATGCCTATGTAAAATTTTCTTTTGCTTATTTTATGATGAAAAAATACCATTCCAAGTAAAACTCCAACTCCACCACCGATTAATGCTATTGTTAATAAAACAATTTCTGGGATTCTCTGTCCTTCTTTCTTTGCATTTCTCTTATCAATTGCCATTAATATAAATGCCCCAATATTAATGATACAAACAATAAAAAAATAGAAGGTTACTATGTACCCGAGTGAATCCATTATTACTCTAAAAATATTCATAATACAATCCCCCATTTTACTACTATTTTAAAAAGCCCTCAATCCAAGGATTAAGGGCTTTTTTAATCATGTTATTCAAAGAATTTTACTAAAAGTCCACCATATCTAAGGAATAGCGGTGCAAATACAAGTGAAACTATAGTCATTAATTTTATTAAAATATTTATTGAAGGTCCAGATGTATCCTTGAATGGATCACCTACAGTGTCACCTACAACTGCAGCCTTATGTGGCTCGCTTCCTTTTCCACCATGATGACCTTCTTCTATATACTTTTTAGCATTATCCCATGCCCCACCAGCGTTAGCCATCATTATAGCCATTAAAACTCCTGCTACTAAAGCTCCTGCCAATAATCCACCAACTGCTTCAGGGCCTAACAATAATCCAGTGATAAGTGGTACTACAACAGCTAATAAACCTGGAACAACCATTTCCTTTAATGCAGCTGCTGTACTGATATCAACACATTTTGCATATTCAGGCTTTCCTGTTCCTTCCATAATACCAGGTATTTCTTTAAATTGTCTTCTAACTTCTTCGATCATTTGGAATGCCGCCTTACCAACTGCCTCCATTGTTAGTGCTGAGAAGAAGAAAGGTAGCATACCTCCGATTAACATACCTGCAATAACTGTTGGTGTGGTAATATCTATAACAGTTAATTGAACTGCTGCTGTATAGGTTGCAAATAACGCTAAAGCAGTTAATGCTGCAGAACCTATAGCAAAACCTTTACCTATTGCTGCAGTAGTGTTACCTACAGCATCTAATTTATCTGTAATCTTACGAACTTCCTTAGGTAAATCACACATTTCAGCAATACCACCAGCATTATCGGCAATTGGCCCATAGGCATCTACTGCTATTGTCATTCCAGCTGTTGCCAACATACCAACAGCAGCTAAAGCTATTCCGTATAACCCAGCAACACCAAATGCTATTAAGATTCCTACTGCTATAACTAAGATTGGAAGTGCAGTGGAAGCCATACCTACCGCAAGTCCACTAATAATTGTTGTAGCAGGACCTGTTTCAGATTGTGCTGCAATCTTCTTTACATGCTTATACTCACCAGAGGTATATCTCTCTGTAATGTTAGCAACCAACAATCCTACAACTAAACCTGTAATAATGGCTAAAAATCCAGATATGTTACCTAGTAATGATCTACTAAGAAAAAATGCTACAATTACTGTAATAGCTCCACTTACATAGGTACCCATATGTAATGCCTTAGATGGGTCTGAATTTTCATCTCCCTTAACGAAGAAGGTTCCAATAATAGATGCTATAATACCAGTTGCTGCTAACAATAATGGAAATAATGCTCCATTACTTCCATAAGTAAGTAAACCTAGAGCAATAGCTGCAATAATTGATCCTACATAGGACTCAAATAAGTCAGCACCCATACCAGCAACATCACCTACGTTATCGCCTACATTGTCAGCAATAACCGCAGGGTTTCTTGGATCATCTTCTGGTATTCCTGCCTCTACTTTACCAACTAAGTCTGCTCCAACATCTGCAGCCTTTGTATAAATACCTCCACCTACACGTCCAAATAACGCAATAGAGGATGCTCCTAATGCAAATCCAGTAATAATTTCAGCAGCCTCAGCATCTGGTCTAATTCCAGTTAAAAAGATGAATAGACCACCAACGCCTAAAAGACCTAAGCCTACAACTGACATTCCCATAACAGCACCACCTGAAAATGCAACACTTAAAGCTTTATTCATTCCACCCTCTTTAGCCGCATTGGCAGTTCTTACATTTGCCTTTGTTGCCACCCTCATTCCGAAGAAACCAGCTAAAGCAGAAAAACATGCTCCAACAACAAAGCATAGGGCTGTTAATGGATTAATGCCTATAGCCAATACTATAGTAAGAATTACAACAAATATTGCAAGATATTTGTATTCTCTTGTTAAAAATGCCATTGATCCTTCTTGAATATATGAAGCAATTTCCTTCATTCTTTCATTACCAGCATCTACATTATTGATTTTATTAGTTAGTATATAGGCAAAAATAAGTGCAATCACACCTACAATAGGTGCTAATACAATTAAATTCATTGTGAATTTTCCTCCTTATGTTATTCAGTTTTTGTTATTCTATAATCGTTGTATTGCAACTAATGCAATGGCGTTAATGATAAATAAAGCAGCACCAATGCTAGTAACTTTACTTAGCATTCCTTCATAGCCTCTTCCTTTAGTTCCCCACATTTGCTCAGCACCGCCAGCAATTGAACCTGAAAGGCCAGCATTCTTTCCAGACTGCATTAGTATACTACCAATTAATATAATTGAAGTAACTACTTGAACTACCTTTAAGAAAATTACAAGTACACCCATTTCTACACCTCCTATACGTGTGATTAACATACATATTTTAACACAGCTATATTATAAAATCAACCAAATAATACTGTTATCAATAAATTAATAGATCAAATTATAGTAAAGTACCAAACATATCCAATCAATATTGTTATATTGGCTGTCTCAAATACTGATAAAGCTGAACAAAAATTTTAAAATAATTGAAAAATAATAATAAGGGTATCACTACCCTTATTATTGCTTTATTTTTTTATTCTATTCAAATTTGCCAAATTGTGCTATTACTTGTTGATGTTATAGAATACACCATTCCCTTTATATTGAGCTGTCTCACCTAACATATCTTCAATTCTCAGTAGCTGATTGTATTTAGCAACACGATCTGTTCTTGCAGGTGCTCCTGTTTTGATTTGTCCTGCATTTACAGCTACAGCTACATCTGCAATTGTAGAGTCTTCTGTCTCACCTGAACGATGTGAAATAACAGTTGTGTATCCAGCTCTTTTTGCCATTTCAATAGTATCTAAGGTTTCAGTGATTGTGCCAATTTGGTTAAGCTTAATAAGGATAGAGTTAGCTGTATCTGACTTGATTCCTTTTTGTAATCTTTCTGTATTGGTTACAAATAAGTCATCACCAACAATTTGAATTCTCTTTCCAAGTCTGTCAGTCATTAGCTTCCAGCCTTCCCAATCATCTTCACTAAGTCCATCTTCAATAGAAACGATTGGGTACTTATTTACTAAATTTTCATAGAAATCAACCATTTCTTTAGCTGTTTTAGTTACACCTTCTCCAGCAAGGTTATAAATCTTCTTTTCTTCATCATAAATCTCTGTAGCTGCCACATCAAGGGCCAGTTTAATATCTTCAGAAGGCTTGTAGCCTGCCCTTTCAATAGCTGTCATAATTACCTGTAGAGCTTCTTCGTTTGATGCTAAATTAGGTGCAAAACCACCTTCATCTCCTACACTTGTACTTAGCCCTTTTTCCTTAAGTACAACTTTTAAAGTATGGTAGATTTCTACGCACATTCTTAGTCCTTCTTTATAGCTTTCTGCTCCAACAGGCATTATCATAAATTCTTGAATATCTACGTTATTATCAGCATGGGCTCCACCATTTAGGATGTTTAGCATTGGTACTGGTAGCTGCTTTGCATTAACTCCACCAAGATATTGGAACAATGGCATTTCCAATGCTTCAGCTGCAGCTTTAGCAACAGCCATGGAAACTCCCAAAATTGCATTTGCACCTAGCTTAGCTTTATTATGTGTTGCATCTAGCTCTATTAGTACTTCATCAATTCCAACTTGATCTGTAGCATCAAAGCCTACTATCTCAGGAGCAATTATTTCATTTACATTTCGAACTGCAGTTATAACACCTTTACCTAAGTATCTACCTTTGTCTCCATCTCTTAGTTCTACTGCTTCAAAGGCTCCAGTTGATGCACCTGAAGGAACTATAGCTCTTCCAACTGTGCCGTCCTCTAAATAAACTTCAACCTCTACTGTAGGGTTTCCTCTTGAATCTAGTACCTCTCTAGCATAAACTTCACTTATAACTGTCATTGTTTTTTCTCTCCTCTCATTCTTCTATCATTTTTAACTACTTTATTATTAAGCTTGTTCCTGTCATTTCAATAGGAGTCTCAAGCCCTAATAGCTCCAATAACGTAGGTGCTATGTCACAAAGCTTTCCATCTTTAGCAAGCTTTGCATTATCATTGCCTATCAAAACAAGTGGTACTGGATTTGTTGTATGGGCTGTAACAGGTGCGCCAGTTACTTCATCTATTAATAGCTCAGCATTTCCATGATCTGAGGTAACAATAGCTGTACCCCCCTTTTCAACAATCTTATCGATAACCTTTCCTAAGCAAGCATCAACTGTTTCTAATGCTTTTACCACTGCATCTACTATTCCCGTATGTCCAACCATGTCTGGATTAGCATAGTTCAATACTATAAAGTCATATTTGTTTTTATCTAATTCCTCCAGCAATGTATCGGTAACTTCCTTAGCGCTCATTTCAGGCTGTAGGTCATAGGTTGCCACCTTTGGTGATGGAATCATTTTTCTTTCTTCATTTATATAAGCCTGCTCTATTCCACCATTAAAGAAATATGTTACATGGGCATACTTTTCAGTTTCTGCAATTCTTAATTGGTTAAGCCCCTTACTGCTTAGGTATTCACCCAAAGTATTTTCAAGACTCTGAGGTGGATATGCTACATTTACATTAGTAAAGGTTTTATCGTATTGGGTCATTGTAACAAAGTTTAGTGGAAAATAGCCTTTTTCTCGAACAAACCCATCAAAATTAGCTTCTGTCAATGCTCGAGTCATTTCCCTTCCTCGATCGGGTCTAAAATTTAAAAATATGACCGAATCATTTTCCTCTATCCTTCCATCCTCTAGGTTATCAATTACAGTAGGAATAACAAACTCATCATTTTCCCCAAGCTTATAGGACATATCTATAGCATCTAAAGGTGTACTGGCTTTGCGACCTAATCCAAGGACCATAGCATCGTAAGCCTGCTTAACTCGCTCCCATCTAAGGTCTCTATCCATAGCATAGTATCTACCACTTACGGTGGCGATGGTACCTACACCAATCTCCTTAATCTGGTTTTCTAGCTCACTAATGAATCCTAAAGCGCTTTGTGGTGGAGTATCTCTACCATCTAAAAAGCAATGTATAATTACCTTATCTAATCCTTCAGTCTTTGCCAGCTTCAGTAGTCCATATAGGTGATTTGTATGGCTATGAACTCCACCATCTGAAACCAAACCCATTAAATGAAGCTTTTTATTGCCTTCTTTAGCTTTTCTAATTGCATTAAGCAGCATAGAATTTTTAAAGAATTCGCCAATTTCGATTTCTCTTGAAATTCTTGTCAGCTCTTGGTATACAATTCTTCCTGCTCCAATATTTAAATGGCCAACTTCAGAATTTCCCATTTGCCCCTCTGGAAGTCCAACTGCCATACCACTTGCTTGAATCTCTGTATGGGGATATTGATTTAACAGCTTATTATAGATAGGTAAATCTGCAGCCATAATTGCATTGCCCAATTTACCCTCCCTAATTCCAAAGCCGTCTAGAATAATTAATGCAACGGGCTTTTTCATTATAATCTTCCTTTCTAGAAATTAACAATACCTAAGAACTGATCAGCTTCAAGACTGGCACCACCAACAAGAGCACCATCAATATCAGCTTCTCCCATAATTTCAGTAGCATTGGCAGCCTTAACGCTTCCACCATACTGGATTCTTATTTCTTCAGAAATGGTATCATTATATATTTCACCTATTACTTCTCTTATATATGCAATTACTGTATTGGCATCCTGTGAGGATGCTGTCTTACCTGTACCAATAGCCCAAACAGGCTCATAGGCAATTACTAGCTTTCTTACATCTTCAGCTGAAACACCCTCTAAGGCCAGCAGGGTTTGACTCTTAACAATTTGGAAGGTTTTATCTGCTTCTCTTTCATCAAGAGTTTCGCCTACACATAAAATTGGCTTTAAGCCTTTTTTCAAAGCCTTTTTCACCTTTTTATTTACTGTTTCATCTGTTTCATGGAAATATTGTCTTCTTTCTGAATGTCCTATTATTACGTATTCTACACCTATTTCCTTTAACATTTCTGCAGAAACTTCTCCTGTGTATGCTCCTTTATCTTCCCAAAAAAGATTTTGTGCTCCCAGTTTTAATTTTGATCCATCTAAAGCCTTTTTCACCTCAGATAGACATGTAAATGGTACGCATACAACAACTTCTACATCTGTTTTGTTAGCCTCTTCCTTTAAGTCATTAACCATTTCTAATGCTTCTTTTATGGTTTTGTGCATCTTCCAATTTCCAGCTATAATTGGTCTACGCATTTAGTTTCACTCCTTTATTTTTTCTCCAGTACATCAATACCTGGTAGAATTTTTCCTTCTAAAAATTCTAATGATGCGCCTCCCCCAGTTGAAATATGACTCATTTTCTCTGCATACCCAAGCTGTTCAACAGCAGCCGCGCTATCTCCTCCACCTATGATTGTAGTACCTTCACAGTTTGAAAGTGCTTTTGCAACTTCCTTAGTACCCACAGCGAAGGCTGGCATTTCAAACACCCCCATAGGACCGTTCCAAACAATTGTTTTTGCGCTTTTTATTTCGTTAGCATATAGCGCAACGGTTTTAGGCCCTATATCAACACCTAGCCAGTCGGCAGGCATTTCATTGTTTTCAGCAACTTTGTATTCTGCATCTGCAGCAAACTCATTAGCAACAACTGAATCTACAGGTAATAATAGTTTAACTCCCTTTTCTTCAGCTTGTTTAACAAGCTTTAAAGCTAATTCCATTTTGTCCTCTTCAAGTAGAGATTTCCCGATTTCATAGCCTTGAGCCTTTAAAAAGGTATAAGCCATTCCACCACCAATTAATAGAGCATCTACTTTGTTTAATAAGTTTTCGATTACACCAATTTTATCAGAGACCTTTGCACCTCCAAGGATTGCAACAAAGGGTCTTTCTGGATTTTCTAAAGCCTTACCCATAAATACTAATTCCTTTTCTATTAGGAATCCCATCGCCGAAGGTAGGAATGCTGATATACCAGCAGTTGAGCTGTGGGCTCTGTGGGCGGTTCCAAAGGCATCATTTACAAATAAGTCACCCAATCCTGACAATTCCTTAGAAAATTCCTCACCATTTTTCTCTTCTTCTTTTCGATATCGAACATTTTGTAAAAGCATCACTTCTCCATGCTTTAACTTTGTTGCTAGCTCTTTTGTCTTTTCACCAACTACCTGCGGATCATCTGAGAACTTAATCTCCATTGAAAGGATTTCAGAAATTCTTGCTGCCACTGCTGCCAATGAATATTTAGGATTGGCTTCTCCCTTTGGTCTACCTAAATGGGACATCAAAATGACTGCAGCACCATTTTCAAGTAAATATGTAATAGTAGGTATCGCTTCTCGTATTCTTCTATCATCGGTTATGTTGCCTTCCTTATCCATTGGCACATTAAAATCACAACGGACAAGTATTTTCTTACCCTTAACATTTAAGTCTTTAACAGATTTTTTATCTAAGATAGACATAATATCCCTCCTTCTTTATATAACCACTAATTTATCAATTAAAATATTTAAGAAAAAGTCCAGTCCCATAGTAATACTATAAAACCGGACCTATATTATTATAACCCTTTTGCTACAATATAAGAAACTAAATCAACAACTCTTACAGAATAACCCCATTCATTATCATACCAGGCTACAATCTTTGCAAGGTTGTCTCCTATTACTGATGTAGATAATCCATCAACAATTGAAGAGTTAGGATCTTGTCTATAATCAGCTGAAACAAGTGGCTCTTCTGAGAAATATAAAATACCCTTCAGGTCACCTTCTGCTGCACCTTTTAGTGCTGCATTTATTTCTTCAACAGAAGTGTTCTTTTCAAATTCTACCACAAGATCCACTACAGATACCGTAGGTGTAGGCACTCTCATTGCCATACCACTAAGCTTACCTTTTAGTTGTGGTAATACTAAAGCAACTGCTTCTGCAGCACCAGTAGTTGTTGGAATGATTGATTGTGCTGCTGCTCTAGCACGTCTTAAGTCCTCATGAGGTAAATCTAGAATTCTTTGGTCATTTGTATATGCATGAATAGTTGTCATCAAGCCCTTTTTAATACCAAACTTCTCATCTAACACCTTAGCAAATGGTGCAAGACAGTTGGTAGTACATGATGCATTTGATATTACATGATGATTAGCTGGATCATAATCTTTTTCATTTACACCCATTACTATAGTAATATCTTCTTTTTTTGCTGGGGCAGTAATTAATACTTTTTTCGCACCTGCAGTAATATGCTTTGAAGCCTTTTCTTTACTTCTAAATACTCCAGTTGCCTCAATAACAACATCTACTCCCAATTCAGCCCATGGAAGCTTTTCAGGATCTCTTTCTGCTAATATTTTTACTTCCTTACCATTTACAATAATTGCTCCTTCTTTGGCTTCAATTGTTCCATTAAACTTGCCATATAAGCTATCATACTTTAATAAGTGGGCTAATGTTGCAGGGTCAGTTAAATCATTAATTGCAACTATCTCCCAATCTGTTGCTTCCTCTACAGCTACTTTAAATGCATTTCTTCCAATTCTTCCAAATCCATTAATGGCTACTTTTACACTCATTTTTATACCCTCCTAATTTGATATTATTTATTTTAATTAAAAATTTTCTAAAATCTCACGGGTAGCTCCTTCATCTGTTACAAGAATCATGTCCTTCTTTAGCTTAGTTATTGCATATATTGCTTCTGCTTTGCCTGTACCTCCTGCAACTCCAATAGCATTGGGTATATTTATAAAATCACTAAATTGAATACCAATTGTTTTCATTTCATATACTATTTCTCCATCTATGTTAAAATAAAATCCAAAGGCTTCTGCCACAGCTCTTGATTCTGTTAGCTTTTGTACTATATCCTCTGGAAGCTCTCTTCTTTTTGCCATTTTGTCTGCCCTACCGATTCCAAAAATCAATAGATTAACCTGCTTAATTAATTCTGTTATTTTACTAATTTCTGGGTCTTCCATAATACTTTTAAGAATCTCTTTGCTGAGGGTATCTGATACATGAAGCATTTGATAATTGCCCTTCAGCTTATTTGCAAGTTTTGCTGCAATAGTATTAGCTTGACTTTCTACTCTTCTACCTAAACCTCCGCGGGCAGGAACCACAGTAATGTTTTTATCCTTTGATTGCTGCTTAACTCCTTCTGCTACAGCAGCCATTGTATTTCCACCTGTGACACCAATAATATCATTCTCATTTACTAATTGGTTTATAAGCTTAGAGGTGGCCTTTGAAATATCATTAAACACATAATCCTCTATATCTAAATTTCCTGGGACTATAATAACTTCTTTTATATTTAACTTGCGCTTCAATTCCTTCTCTAAGTCCTTAATACCACGTATGTCGTAAATAAACTCCTTTAGTCCTTCTATGACAGTCTCACCATCGTTGCTAACCGTCATTCCAGAGGCATCTACATGGATTAGGCCCTGCTTATTAAAAAACTCAACCTCTCCTCTAACAATACGTTCTCCTATATGTAATCGATTGGAAAGTGCTCTTCTGCCTATAGGTTGCAATGCTGAGATATTTCTTAATATTTCATATCTTTTTTCAAGTAATGTAAAGGTTTCCGGCACTATAATTTTTTGAATCTCTATTATATCCTTCATGCTTCACCTTCCTTTTTGTCAGGGTCGTTTTTAGTCCCTGTTATACATTTTTTGTCCCTATACCAGCAAAAAAAATATTTCCTCTTTAGAATAATTATATACTACTAAAAATAAAGAATCAATCTTTTTTGGTGAAATTTTCTTAATTTTAAATGTGGATTTTTTTCAACCCTCAAAATGCTAAAAATGATAAAGTCCATCAAACCAGAGAAGATTCAAATGAGCCATAGGATAATTCTGGCTCATTTGATAGTAGTTATGCTATTTTAATATCTTTTCCTTTTTGAAGAAGCTGGTATCATAAGATCGTCACGATATTTTGCTACTGTTCTTCTGGAAATTGGCATTCCTTGTTCTGTAAGAATATCTGCAATTTTATTATCACTCAAAGGTTTTTTTGTGTTTTCCTTGTCGATAATATCACGAATAAAGCTTTTTATGCTTTCTGATGAAACTCCTTCACCGTCAGAACCCTCTATCCCACTGGAAAAGAAGTACTTTAATTCAAAGGTTCCAACAGGAGTCTCTATATATTTTCCTGTTGTTGCTCTGCTGACAGTAGATTCATGAACTTCTATTATATCAGCAACCTCCTTCAATGTCATAGGCTTTAAATGCTTTTTCC
Source organism: Alkaliphilus peptidifermentans DSM 18978 (assembly GCF_900101495.1). Classification (GTDB taxonomy): domain Bacteria; phylum Bacillota; class Clostridia; order Peptostreptococcales; family Natronincolaceae; genus Alkaliphilus_C; species Alkaliphilus_C peptidifermentans. The sequence goes on along the minus strand of NZ_FMUS01000031.1, from coordinate 6,876 downwards.
CATGATCAAAGAATGATTTTTGTCTATCAACTATAACTTCAATTACTTTGTAGATAGTTTGTCTACGTTGTTCTATACTCCTAATAAGCCATGTAGCAGCATTTAATTTATCATTTATGAATTTAACTGTCTCATTGTTTTCATGATTAGCCAGCATTTTTCTATAATCATCACGAATTATCAGTCTAGGAGAATTGTAATCATTTATTACAATATAATACTCATCGTTTATTTTTTTTACAACAGCATCGGGGACAATATAGTTATTATTATCACTTGAAAAGTTTCTTCCAGGCTTAGGTTCAAGTGTCCTTATAAAATCACAAATAGACTGTACGTCTTCAACAGAAATGTTCAACTTCTTTGCAACTAAAGGATATTTATTTGCAGCAATGTCCTCAAGGTGATGTTCTATAACTTTATATGCATTTTTACATGTGACACCCAAATAATTTAATTGTATAAGCAGACATTCCTTCAAATCTCTTGCTGCAATTCCCGGTGGTTCGAAGGTTTGAATTATTTTCAATATATTCTCTACTATATCAATTTTATCATTAAATACTTCTGCTACTTCGTTAAGAGATAGCGTTAAATATCCATTCTCATCTAAGCTATTTATCAAGTATTCACCTATTGCTCTATGCTTTTTATTAAGAAATGTAAAATGGAGTTGATTTAATAGATAATCCTGAAGAGAGGCCTTTTCAGAAACAATATTTTCAAAGTTAAAATCATTCTCAGCATTATAACGCTGACCTGAATACTCGTAGCTTTTATCATAGTCATCAGTATACTCTTTCCAGTCAACCTCCTTCTTAGGATGCTGGTCTATTTTCTCATTTTCAGGCTGTGGTTCTTCGTTAATATCAAGAAAAGGGTTTGTTTCCAATTGTGATTGAATGAATTGGTCAAGCTCTAAAGATGTTAGCTGCAAGATTTTAATTGCTTGCTGCAACTGGGGAGTCATTATTAGCTTCTGAGATTGTTCTAACTGTAAGCTAAAACCCATTCTCATGTTATCACCCTTTCCGTTGAGTTAGATTAGTACCATTATACCATTATTTCTTTTTATATTAAAGTATTTTTAAAGCAATATAAAATGTGGCATGGGATTTGCATCCAAAAATAAAATAAGGTGGAAAATTTATTCCACCTTATTTTATCTAAAATTTTGAATGTTATTTTTATCTTTCATCTTTTTCATATGGTGTACCACTGGCTGCTGGTGCTGATGCTCTTCCTACAAAGCCTGTAAGAATTATCAGGGTTAAAACATATGGTATCATTGAAAGCAATTGTTGAGAAATTTGGAACGGTGCACCTGGTCGTCCAAGATAAACTACCAATCCGTTTGATACCCCAAATAATAGACATGCCCACATTGCTCCCTGTGGTTTCCATTTACCAAAAATCATTGCTGCTAATGCGATAAAGCCGTGTCCTGATATTAATGTTGGTCTGAAGTTAGAAACAACAGCTAAGCTCAATGATGCCCCGCCGAATCCTGCAAAAACACCAGAAAGAACAACACAAAGATATCTTATTTTATACACGCTTACACCCAGTGTATCTGCAGCTCTAGGGTGCTCACCAACAGCTCTAATTCTTAAGCCAAGCTTTGTTTTATAAAGAAGGTACCAAACAATTGCAACCAATGCAAAAGCCATAAATACCGTAGCATATTGATTTAATATCATGTCGAAAAAAGAGTTTTGTGGGAACAAGCCATTTAATGGTCTTGGCATTTTGTTCTCCAATGGTATTGGCTTTGTATTTGTTGCTCCTTCAAAGAATAATCGACTTACAAATAGTGCTATACCAGGTCCTAAGAAATTGATGGCTATACCAGAAACTACTTGGTCTGCACCGAAGCTAACTGCAGCAATTGCATGAAACAATGCTAAAAAACCAGATGCTAGTCCTGCAGCTAAAAATGCTATCCAAGGATTTCCTGTATAAAAACCAACCGCTGCACCAACAAAAGCACCAATTGTCATCATTCCTTCAAGTCCAATATTTACAACACCAGAGTTTTCAGAAATTACTCCACCCAAAGCAGTATAAATTAATGGTGTAGAGTACATCAGTGTTGTTCCAATTATAAAGCCCAAGCTACTCCACATTTTTAGCACCTCGATTCTTTGTAGTCAGTTTCATGACCATTTTAATTAGCTTCGGCATAGCAATGAAAAATACAATAGTACCGATAACAATGCTAATTACCTCCGATGGTGCACCTAGGGTTGGTTGTATTTTACTACCACCATACTTTAGGCCCCCAAACAATAGACCTCCTAAAAGGACTCCTAAAGGTGTATTTCCACCAATCAACGCAACCGCAATACCATCAAATCCATAGCCCTCCATTGCGGCTAAACTTGCAATACTTTTTGAATCTCCCATTACATGCAATGCTCCTGCTAAACCTGCCAAAGCACCTGCTATAGACATAGATACCAGCATACTTTTCGAGACATTTATTCCCCCATATTCAGCAGCATGCTTATTGTATCCTACAGCCTTCAGCTCATAACCTAGGGTTGTTTTATTAAGTATAAACCATACAATAATTGCTAACACAATTGCAAAGACAATTCCAAGGTTTAGAGGAGTTCTAAATACATCTCTCCAAAATTCATGATTAAGCAACCATGCTCTACCGGCCTCTGAACGCTTCCATTCTTCCAAAACAACAATACTAGCACTTTGCTGAATAGCATATGATCTTTCATTTAAAGGCCTTCTAAAGCCTTCAATACGTACAATATAATTATTTAAATATAAAGCAATCCAGTTTAACATAATCGTTGAAATTACTTCATGAACTCCAAATTTAGCCTTTAAATACCCTGCTATAGCACCCCAAAAGCCCGCTGCAGTAATAGCCGCAAGTATTACTAAGGGTATATGTAGTACTGCTGGAAGCTTAACAAAATATCCAACTGCTGCAGCTGTTATTGCACCAATAATAAATTGACCTTCAGCACCTATATTAAATAATCCTGTTTTAAAGGCAAATGCTACTGATAAACCGGTGATAATAATAGGGGTTGAACGAACAATTGTCCAGGCTATATAGTTTGGTCTACTAAATACTCCCTGAATCATAATTTTATAGGCTTCAAATGCATTAAAGCCTGTAATTTGTAATATTATTGCTCCAACAGCTAGTCCAAGAATAATTGATACTAAAGTAAAACCAAAATTGCCATTAAGGATAAAATGAAGTATTTTTTCTTTTAATCCCTTATCCTTCATTTTCTGTTCCCCCTCCTGCCATCATAAGGCCAAGTGTATTCTCATCGGCCTCCTTTGCATTAACAATGCCGACAATCTTACCTTCGTATATAACTGCTATTCTATCTGAAACATTCATTACTTCATCAAGCTCTAAAGATACTAAAACCACTGCTTTATTCTTATCTCTTTGTTCAACCAGGGATTTATGAACAAATTCAATGGCTCCAACGTCTAATCCTCTTGTAGGCTGAGCTGCTATTAATATTTCAGGGTCATTTGTTACCTCTCTTGCAATAATTACCTTTTGTTGATTTCCACCTGATAATGATCTTGCCTTAATTAATTGATTGTCTGGTCTAACATCAAATTTTTCGATTAATTTCCGAGCAAAATCTTTTATGGCTTGTTGGTTTAATATTCCCTTTTTAGCAAAAGGAGGTTTGTTATAGTTTTCTAAAATCATGTTTTCTGCAATAGTATAGTCTAAAACCAATCCTCTTTTTTGTCTATCTTCAGGTATTGAAGCAATTCGTTCTTCAATTATTTCTTTAGGAGTATTATTGGTTATATCTTTACCATGAATTTTAATCTTACCAGACTCAACCCTTCTAAGTCCCGTCAATGCTTCAATAAACTCACTCTGTCCATTCCCGTCAACACCAGCTATCCCTAATATTTCACCGGCATAAACATCTAAAGACAATCCCTTTACAGCATCAATATTTCGATTATCCTTTACAACCAGATCTTCTATACTTAATACTAATTCACCATGCTCCTTTTCTTCCTTTTCCACCTTGAAGCTAACCTCTCTACCAACCATCATAGAGGCCAAATCAGCTGTTGAAGTATTTTGTACCTCTACAGTATCAATGTGCTTACCTCTTCTTATTATAGTACAGAAGTCTGCTGCTTCTTTAATTTCCTTTAGTTTATGGGTAATTAGTATAATTGTCTTTCCTTGCTGGGTAAGATTTCTCATTATTTGAATTAGTTCCTTGATTTCCTGTGGAGTTAAAACAGCTGTAGGCTCATCTAATATTAGAATTTCAGCCCCTCTATATAGTGCTTTTAGTATTTCTACCCTCTGCTGCATACCTACAGTAATATCATATATTTTATCATTTGGATTTACATGAAGACCGTACATTTTAGATATTTCTTCTACATCCTGTACTGCCTTTTTCATATCCAATGCTCCTATACCTTGAGTCGGCTCCATACCCAAAATAATGTTTTCTGCAACAGTAAAGGGTTCAACCAACATAAAATGCTGATGTACCATACCAATTCCCTTTTTTATAGCAACATTGGGGTCTGTTATATCTACTTTATTGCCATTAATAAATATTTCTCCTGCAGTAGGTTGATATAATCCATATAAAATATTCATCAAGGTTGACTTTCCGGCACCATTCTCACCCAGTAAGGCATGAACCTCACCTTTGTGTACAGTAAGGTTAATATTATCATTTGCTACAAAATCGCCAAATTTTTTAGTTATATTTTTCATTTCAACGACCTTACTGCTGAAATCGATATTCATCAATCGAATTCCCTCCGTTTCTTTCGTGTGCTGATTACAATTAAAAAAGCTTAGATGCTATTTTAACTTTTTCACCAATATTTATTCTTAAATTATCAATTCCGGAAAGAAATTTCAGCTCAGGCAGAACACCTGAGCTGTAATTTAATATTCATTAAGTAATTTAAACTAGTCAAATGTTTTTTATTAATAATTTGCGTTGTAATCTGCTTCGTTATCTGGAACGAAGATTTCGCCTCTAATAATTTGTTGTTCAATTGCTCTTGTTTCTTCTAATATATCAGCAGGAACATGCTTATCAGAAGTAGGAGCAATACCAACTCCGCCGTCTTCTAACCCGTATACAACTGTTCCACCACCTGGGAAATTTCCAGCTTTTAATTCTTCAGCGATATTAAAGATAGCGTTGTCAACACGCTTCATTGCAGATGTGATTACGTTGTCAGGAGCTAGGTCGTTTTGATCTCTATCAACACCAATAGCGTACTTGCCTTGCTCTCTAGCTGCTTCGATAACACCGTCGCCTGTTCCACCAGCTGCATGGAAAACTATATCAGCTCCACTTTGATACATTTGAATAGCAATAGCTTTACCAATAGCTGCATCATTAAAGTCTCCAGCATATTGTACTAAAACTTCTACATCAGGGTTAGCATGCTTAACCCCTGCCATAAATCCATAATGGAAACCATGGATAACTGGGAAGTCCATTCCACCTACGAATCCAACTTTGCCTGTTTCGGTCATTTTACCTGCAATGTATCCAACTAGGAAAGAAGCTTCTTCTGCTTTAAATAATACGCCTACTAGGTTAGATGGTGTATCTCCATATGCATTATCAATAATTGCATATTTTTGATCTGGGTTTTGCTCTGCTGCTTCAAGAATTACATCACCCATCATGAAGCCGATACCCCATATTAAATCATAACCAGCATCATAAAGTTGCTCTAGGTTTGGTAGGTAATCAGCATCTTGATTAGATTCAACATAGTTTACTTCTACACCTAATTCATTCCTTGCTTTTTGATGACCTTCCCAAGCTGATTGGTTAAAGGACTGGTCATTTACTCCACCAACATCTGTTACCATTGCCATTTTAATAGCAGCAGTTTCTTCTGCCTCTGGTTGTGTTGCTTCTGGTGTTTCCTCTGGTGTCTCTGGTTCTGTTGTTCCGCCGCCGCATCCCACTAGTAAAGTAGTAATAAGCATTAGGCTTAAAAGAAGCAATAATACTCTTTTTAACATTTAAATTTCCTCCTCATATTTTATAATTTTCCCCCCATTTAATAGGTACCCCAATATATTCTAGAATTCTTTATAATTTCCTGCAATAAAAGTCCAATATTTTATTTTTGTAAATAATTTAGTATCTTTTTCTAAACAAACCTGTTGGCTTTTGGGTAGAATCTATAAGAATAAAAGCCTCGTGTATAATCAGTAATGTCGATTATTAAGAGTTTAAGTAAAAAGCCTTTAATAAATCTAAGAATTTTTATCTAATAATGCCTTTTATTATAGTATTTTGTAGTAAAATAAAAAAGGCCGACATAGTCAGCCACTACAAAACTAAATAACATACCTACAGGATAGAAACCTGTAGGCATATGTCTTCTGATCTTTCTTTATCATTAAGCATTCAACATTCAACATTGAACATTGAACATTTTATCTTTTTACTGCTAATTATGGATTTGGTTTTTCTCATTACTCATTGCCTTTCTAGCAGCTTGCTTCACCAGCAACAAAGCCAGCCTCAGCCAACACTTTTATAGCTGTTGAAAGCTTTTCTTCACTGACCATAACAACAGGCCCAGTACAGCCCATACCACTTTCAGCATAGATCCCCTTTTTCCAAAGAGCCTTAACAGCATCCTCAAGATCCATAATATCAATACCAGAAATAGAGCCAGTTACCACTTCCTGTGGTGGTGCAGTAACTTCACCCTCATCATCAGAGGCCGCCTTCTTAGCATCCTTAGTAAGACCCTTAAGGATGTCATCAAGCTTCGCTTTTTTCGCTGCCGCGAACTCAGCCTTTGCCACTTCCTTAACATTTCCTCTTACAAGCTCAGCTGCGTATTGGA
>NZ_FMUS01000064.1 GCF_900101495.1 Alkaliphilus peptidifermentans DSM 18978 | reverse complement strand
CACATCACATCCCTTCACCGGGAACGAAGCTCCGGCAAGGGGTAGGAGCAGGTGGGGCCGGCTCAGGGACGTCGTAAACACGGAAACGTTATCTGAAAGACAGGTGGAGTAAATGTTCGGCTGCAGATAATTTGATTTTAGTTAACTTATTTGAATTGTACAAAGTTGGGTTTTTTATTAATTGCATTGGAGGTTGTTCTGTGACAAAAGTTAAGCTTATGAATATGTGCATGATTATTGATGAGGGTGGAAATCAAGTTGTTGTTCAAGATAAAATTAATAGATCAAATTGGAAAGGGATAACATTCCCCGGTGGTCATGTTGAAAATGGAGAAAGTATAATAGAATCAACAATACGAGAAGTCAAAGAAGAAACAGGGCTTGATGTCAAAGATTTAAAATTCAGTGGTTTGATTGATTGGTACAATGATGAGTCAAATGAAAGATGGTTTGTATTTTTATTTAAGACCAATACATATTCAGGTGAAATATTAGATGAAACACATGAGGGGAAAGTTTTTTGGACAGATTTAGATGAGTTACCAAATTTGAAATTAGCAAGTGGTATGGATGATTATTTGAATCTGTTTTTAAATGAGAATTTAAATGAAGCATTTGCTGTATGGAATGATAATTTTGCTAGCGAATTTAAATTCTATTAATTAAACAAGGTAATAATCTACGATTATATTATCTTAATTGGGGGATGTCGAGGCTTTGTGAGGCACCTGTCAACAGATAACAGCGTGTTTGCAAAAGGTGCGGGTAGGCACGTATCAGGGGAACGGTCAGCGCACCACATCTCTTCACCGGGAACGAAGTTCCGCCAAGGGGGTCTATCTTTAGGGTCCGGTTCAGAGACGTCGCAAACACGGAGACGTTACCAGACACATCAACTGGGGTTATACATAGTAGATAATTTGTTGTGATTGAAATAAACAAGATAGGACGAGGCTTCGTAATGAGTTTTTAAGGTTTGGGTTTGAAGGTAAAAAAACCAGGGTAAATTTTGGGGGGGAGGGCTTGAGGGTTTCGATTTATTAGGGTCAGCACTTTCATGCGTCGGTGTAAAGAACAAGAAATTCTTACTCAAAATTATGGTAAAATATAACAAGGTTACATTTGAATAGATACTTTTTGAATACATATTAGTAAATGACTTAAATAACAAATAGAATTATTGATTTTATAAAAGAGTTTGATTGTTAGGGTAAGTGTATAGGGTCGATTTATTAGGTTCAGTACTCACGGGTGTCGGTGAAAAGAAAATAACAAGCTAGTGTGATAAAGAGTTTGGGTTTTCTTATTTACTTACATATATTAGAAGTCATTAAAAGATTTTTTGGTGGAGGCAGAATATTTACTGCTAGATGCATCTGGTAACACAATGTTTGCAGAAGGTGCTGGTAGGCGCGTTTTTAGGGAAAGGTCAGAGCACCACATCTCTTCACCGGGAGCGAAGCTCCGCTAAGGGGTCAGACTTTGGGGTCCAGCTCAGAGACGTCGCAAACACCCGTTCGTTAGGCGAAATTGAATACTAAGTATATAGATCTAAAAAATTACTGGGGGGAGGATGATTACATTGAAGTACAAAGGGAAGGTTGATTTATGGTGGTGGATGGTTTTAATTACAGTAAATGGGTTAATATGTTGGATATTGATTGACCCAGAAAAAACAAATATTAATCCGTTATTTGTGATCATGATACTTGGTATCTGCGATATATTTATGTTACATATGACGTTTAAAAATTATGTTTTGTTGAGTGAATCATCAATGAATATTGTTTTGGGAGTCTTTAAGATGACAATCAGATATGAAGAAGTTCTGACTGTGAAAAAAACTAAGAACCCTTTATCTTCGATGGCCTTGTCATTAGATCGATTAGAGATTAGAAGTAGAAAAAACATTGTCTTTATTTCAGTAAAAAATAGGGAAGAATTTATTAATGATTTATCAAGTCGAAATCCCAAAATTAACATTGAGATACATTGAAGCATTAGAACTTGAGAGGTGGGTATAGAAATTTTTGTGCATAACTCCGCCTAACAATGTGTTTACAGGAGGTGCTGGTAGGCACGTTTTGAGGGAAATTTCAGCGCACCACATCCCTTCACCGGGAGCGAAGCTCCGCCAGGACGGTTTATTTTTGGGGTCCGGCTCAGGGACGTCGTAAACACGGAAACGTTCTCCGAAACCATACGCAAAGGTCGCGGCGTCCTGCTGTGGATTGGGGAAGAACGCTTTAAAACTGTGCTAATTCATAGTTGTAAAAA
>NZ_FMUS01000030.1 GCF_900101495.1 Alkaliphilus peptidifermentans DSM 18978 | reverse complement strand
TTCAGAACGAATACCGTAAAGGTACTGAAGTAAAGTCATTTTAAAAAGAACTACTGGATCAACAGATGGACGTCCATTATCATGACAATACAATTCTTCGACTTCGTCATAGATAAAACTAAAATCAATGTACTTATCTATTTTTCTTAGTAAATGGTCTTCTTTAACTAGCTCTTCGAGCATAACAAACTCATAAGAAGTTTGCTTATCTTTAGCTTTAGTAAGCATAATTCATCACCTCATTATACATATTCGACATCGATTGGATAAATCCTTTTTGAATAAAAAAAAATCCACCCTTTTCAGGTGGACTTTGTCAACAGTCTCGAGCGTCTACGACGCTTTCGCTAGGAAACCTAGGGTTTCCTTCGACAACAGCAAAGCTGTCTGAGCACCTTCCTGAAGGCGGGCAGAGGATTTCATCCCCTACAACCCCTTTTTTTATATAATAGGAAAGTAGAACTTTCCTATTATATAAAAAAGTTAGAAAATAGTTGCCAGCAGGCTATTTTCTAACTTTCTTTATTGAATAATAATCTTTCTATTACTTAATCACGATAATGTGTAGAAAATAAGTTTCCTACATGATCAAATTCTCTTGATGGGGTATTATTATAGAGAAGTTTGACACCATCCACCCACTGGCCTTCATATTCACGTTGTAGAAATGTTTCTATTAATCTTGTTGCGGTCATAGTTCCACCTGATGTCCCTTGGAAATAATGCCTGTCCCATGCAACAGTGCTGGATTCATCCTCAGGTTCTTGAATATTAACTACCACTATACTTTTATTATCAATTGTTTCAATTCCCTTAATTTCAATTGGTAAACTTCTGAAGCTAAATTTAGATAGCTTTTCTGCCAAAACGGTAATTTTTTCTTCAAGACTAATTTGTGAAGGAAGATAAATATAGTAGCTAATTTCCCTGTCATAGGTGTCCATATTGGCATTATAAATTGGAAGTATTATATATTCCTTGTTTTCTTCCTTTAATATGTTAAAAATATACACCTGCTCTTGAATAATTTCCTCCTTACTGATATTGGTTTCAGTGAACTGCTTAATTTGGAAAATTGCAAACTCCTTTTCCTGCTCTAATTGCATGATCTCCTTTCTAAGCTCAACAAGCTCAACAAGCTCAACTCTTAGTGTGCTCTTCTCTTCTTCTGGGGGTTCATTCTGATTTGAGCATCCAAAACCCACTATGGAAAATAATAAAATTAAAAACAAAAGCATCACTCGTCTTATCGTCATTTTAGTCCTCCTCAATCTCAATACATATATAATTAATTCATGAAAAATTCAATAATGGATTTAACAATGGCAAACTCCATTGATATTACAGCAATACAAGTAATTATGAAGAAGCTTAGCTTCATTTGGGCAAGTCTGTCTTTCCAATATTCACCCCTAAATAATGATATTATATCGGGGGTGAAGGTATACCTTACCGCCTCATTAAAATCCTCTCTGTTTGGAAAGAAGCCGTTGAATAGAAATTTGAATATTGGTATATTTAATAGAATTAAGACTACAATAATTATTGCTTCCATAAGATCCCCTCCCTATGTTGATTAATTCTATACTCTATTTGTCTCCCATTTTCCCATCCGATAGTTAATAATCATCACTAACATTTCTACAAATTCAGCAATCAAAAATGTCAACCATACCCACTCCACAGATACCTTTAATATTTTTACAATTAAAAACATTAGAGGTATCTGAACTGCCCACCTAGCTATTACACTTGCATATAGGTAGGGTCTGTTGTATCCTGACCCTGAAAACACGCTACCATATCCCATCACAACACCAGCTAAAATTAGACAAGGGAATATAATTCTTAACATAGGTACACCAATCTCTACTACAGTAGGGTCATTAATAAAAATTTTCATTATAGACTCAGGGAATATAAAGGTGATAACACAAACCAGTACCATTATAACAGAACCGAAAATTGCAGCAGTTCTTGCGGTGGCTTTGGCTCTATTCAGATTTTCAAAGCCTAAGCTTTGCCCTACAATAGTGCTACTTGCCATCGACAAGCCTAGTAAAGGCATAAAGGCGAATCCTATTAACCTATTTCCAATTCCCATAGCTGCAACAGTTTCAGTTCCATAATAGGTGATAAACTTGAGGGTGAAGATTCCCACAAGGTTCCTTAAAAAAGCTTCTATTCCATTGGGAAGTCCAATTGTAATCAATTTTTTATCAATCTCAAAATTTAGTTTAAGTAATCTTTTCAGCTTGATTTTTACCTTGGTTTTATTGGATAGTACATAGGCAAATCCGATTATAAATGTGACTGAGATTGAAATTACTGTTGCCAAAGCAGCTCCGAAAACGCCTAACCCAAGACCTGGAATTGATGTGCCTGGAATAGTATCAAATATAAAAATTGGATCTAAAACAATATTTAATATAGCAGCAGTAACCATTATGATCATTGGTCTTTTAGCATCACCAACACACCTAAAGGCTGTATTTACAGTATATGATGAAAACATAATGGGCAGAAAGAAAATTCTAATATATCCATAGCTGAGGGCAGCCTCAGAAACTACAGGATCCTGTGTAAAGAATCCTAATAAGGGTCTTAAAATAATGGAAAAAATAACCCCTGCAAGTACAGCAACCATTGCTTTAAAGGTTAAGGTTTGTTCTATACATAGGCTTGTTCTGTCCTGGTCACCTTTTCCATAGCTTTGAGATATCAAAGATATAGAGCTGGTGCCAATGATTTCATTAAGAATGTTGACAATCCAAAACATAGTAGAAAAAATTGTAATACCCGCTACAGCCTCTGCTGATATCCTTCCTATCCACATCATATCAACCAAATCATAGAACATTTGAAAGGTAAACCCTAGCATTGTTGGTGTTGCAATGGAGAGTAGATTCTTACTTATGCTCCCCTCCTGTAGGTCTAACGCAATATCCTTTTGCATATATTTCCCCCTTGTACTATAAGTATTAGGTATAGGTTGTCATCTTTACATTTAGATTATATATCAATTTTTCTTTAGTGAATATTGTTTTTATTGGTATTTATTAAAATACATATCTTGAAGGAATTTGCAATAAAATGTAGAAATAATACTAATTAGAAATATTACTCCGAAAGCACACACAAGTATGTTAAATAATATTGCATATGAATTCTCCCTACAAAACTAATCAAACACTAGAAAATTGAACTCTAGTGTTGAATTAAAAGCATTATATTATCAAACTATACTCAATTTATGTGAGAGGAGGGTTTAATAGTGAACAAAGCTTTTACCATCGATTATTACATTAATAAAGTCCTGGATTTTTTTAAAGGCTACATGGATATTGACAAAAAACAAAATGCTGTACTTTCATATGCTATACGCTTGGTAATTAACAGTATAATTGCATATTCCATGGCTTTAATACCAGCTTTGATTTTCGGCAACTTTAACAATGTACTGATTATCACGCTAACCTTTGCAGCTCTTCGTGTCTTTTCTGGAGGTGCCCACAATTCTTCCATACTAAATTGTTCTATTAATGGTGCTATAATTTCCAATATTCTGGGCTTTTTACCCAAATACTTGGTTTTAAATAAATCTATCATGTTTAGCATTATTATTTTCACTTTTTTATTTTCTCTATGGGCTATAGGCAAATATGCTCCTGCCGACACCCCTAGTAAACCAATCACAACAAAAGCAAAAAGGCAAGTATTACGAAGAAATTCCTTTGTTGTAGTTTGCATCTGGTGTTTCATAAGCATTGTTTGGTTTATAAAGGCTTCACATGTCACTACATATATTTATGCCTCAACACTGGGCATACTTTGGCAGTCCTTTACAGTGACAACATCTGGCTATAAGCTTTATAGCGTAGCAGATAAAGCCTTACTATACTTTAGAAGGGAGGAAATCTGATGAAAAAAAGATTATTGCAAGCAGCCATCACTTTACTTACATTCTTAGCCCTTTCAAATATTGCTTCTGCTACAAGTGTAATGGGTTATCAGCCTGAAATACCTCAGGAGCTGCTAGATTAATATTAAGTAAAAAAGGTAGTTATGATTAGGGGTGTATCTTATTGAAGATTATTGAAAGCTTAATTGCTTATTCATATGAAGGTTTCTTTATGGCAGGAGCAGGTCTTAGTTTACTAGGAATAAAGTTAAAGATTAACAAGCTATTATCGATTGCTTTTATATATGGCTTTTTTGTTTTTTCTATACGAAATATGTATTTTATATTGGGGATACCTTTAGGTACTCATGTATTTATTCTAATGACGGTTTTTACACTATTACTAAGAGGAATTGCAAAAACCAACCTTCTAACATCAATTATTGCTACTCTAATGTCCACGCTTCTTATTTTCTGGGGTGAAGGTGTATTTCTTTTTCCGGCAGTAATGATTTTAAAAATTGATCCTATTGTTTTTTCCAGTGCAAGACTTGGATATACTCTTTTGGGAATTGTACTTTCTGATATACTTTTAATTATAGCCTTTATTATTGGGTATTGCCTTAATAAACCCTTAATTAACTTAAGCGGTGATAAAAGTGATATAGGAGATAAACATGAAGCTACAAAATAAGGCCTATGTTTTAATATTATTAGTGCTTTTACAGAGCATTTCAATTTTTTTTATAATAACTAATGGATTTATTCAATCATATGCAAGCTCATTTATATATACTTATCCTTTATTGCTTATATTATTTCTTAATGTTTTAGGAGTTGCTGCAATTATAAATGTTTTCTATTTGTTTAGTTTCTTAAAAAAGGAAGAAGAGTCTATAAGAAAGCTTAATCATTCCATTGAAGTTATTGAGGCCTTAAGGGGACAAAAGCACGATTTTAATAATCATTTAAATGTTGTTGCCGGTATGATTAAATTAGATAAGTATGTTAAGGCCCTTGAATACATTTATGATATATGCGGCAAAACAGATGAGACATTTTCAATTTCTAAAATTGAAAATGTTGAAGTGGCGGCTATACTATATAGAAAAGCGGCTATTGCAGAAAATAAGGGGATTACAGTTGAGTTTGATATAAGCACTGATTTAAACTATTTGACAATTGAGCCCATCGAGTTGTCAAAGGTATTCTTCAATTTACTGGATAATGCAATTTATGAGTTGGATGCAGCTTTAGAGGAAGAGAAAATACTTACAATTGATATCAAAGAAGATAAGGAAAAGTATATTATAATGATTGGAAACTCTTATCCAGTTTTATCACCTGAATTATTTGATAGGATTTTTGAAGCAGGGTACACTACTAAGGCTGGGCCAGATCATGGTTTTGGACTGGATATAGTAAATAGAATTGTTAAAAAGAATAATGGTACAGTATCTGTTGAGAGCTATGAAAGTATAGGTACCTTATTTACAGTTTTTCTACCTAAATCTAAAAAGTAGTAAAGGATTATTCTATATTACAAGTTATAGAGTAGTCCTTTTTTATGCAGATATTATTTTTAGATTATTTTAAGAATCTAAAATAATATGACTATTACTACTTATAAAATGCTTATATTCAGGCCTTTAATAATCAGTACTCCAAAAATAATCGCTGGAACACCAAGTATGATCATTAGTACTAACCATAAAGCTGTAGGGATCAGATTTTTATAAGATTATAAAAGTCTGATCCCTTATGATTGGATTTTTTATATCTGTTTTAAATTATATATGTCTGCAAACTCAAAATGTATTTTCTCTACATTAGTTTGCTGTTTGAATTCTTTTTTTATTATTTCCTCTTCGGCAACCTTGTTTACAGGAATTTCGATAATAAATTCAGTTCCGTTACCATATTCGCTCTCAACAGAAATATTAAAAGAAACCACAAGTTTTGAACTGTGGTTTCGCCTTGAATTGACATTTTTTTATACAGTAGAAATGATAAGGTCAAGCTTTCCTTCTAATTGGAACTCTTTATAGCTGGCGGGTATTATAAAATGAAGTCCTTCTTCTATTTTTATACCATCGATTGTTCCTTCACCTTTTATAACACTAACCATCATAAAACTCCTGTCATTTTCAAACTGTTGGATGCCTTTTATTGTTATTTTATAAAGGGTAAAGTATTTATCTTTTACTAAAAGCTCTTTTTTAGCATTTTTAAATTCTTCTATTTTATTGCTAATTTTATAATCTACATGGGGAATAGTGGTTACATCAATACTCTCTTTTATATGTAGGTCCCTTAATCTACCTTTATCCAGTCTTCCATAATCATATAATCTGTAGGTAACATCACTGGACTGTTGGATTTCTAAAATCACTGTGCCCTTTTTAATTCCATGGATTGTTCCAGCAGGAATATAAAAAAAATCACCGGGATTTATTTTTACTCTTCGCAATAGATTCTCCCATTTTTCATCTTCAATCATATTCTTCATTTCTTCTTTAGTTTCAGCATTATGTCCCAATATTAGTTCTGCATCAGAATCACAGTCGATGATATACCAGCATTCAGTCTTTCCCAGCTCACCATTGGCATTTTCCTTTGCGTAAGTATCGTCAGGGTGTACTTGTATACTTAAGTCATCCTTAGCATTAATTATTTTTGTAAGAAGTGGAAATACCTCCCCTTCTAAATTACCAAACAATTCTCGTTTATTATGCCAAAGCCAGCTTAATGTCATCCCATAGTATCTTCCATTGCTTATTTTACAATCTCCATTACTGTGGGCACTTATAACCCAATCTTCACTTCCCCATATTTTAGGGTAGTGTAGTTTATTAAGAAATATCAATTCTTTTTCTTTCATTTATAATACCTCTTTGCTGTTAATATTTTTTACTTTTTGTTTTACTAAATACATGGCTCCTAACATTCCTGGCTCTGATAATTGTGAGGCCTTTACTTGAATTTTACCCCTCATTGTTGGGTAGATATATTGTTCAAATCTCTCCTTCATATTAGGAGCAAAGTTAGCCACAGAATTAGATACCCCTCCGCCTAATATAAATATATTAGGATCTATCACATGGGCAATGGCTGCCATTCCTCTAGCCAAATGGTCCATAACAGAGTCTATTATCTCTTTTGCTGCTTTGTTGTTTTCATCTGCCAGTCTAAATACTTCATGGGCGTGGTTTACATTTAACCCTTCTTTTTTAGCTAATTTTATAATACTTGTGCCACTAGCCATTCCTTCTAATGAGCCAGGGTTTAGGAAGCTATGTTTCACTGGCTTATCGCTGACTATGATGTTTGCTATTTCTCCAGCACTTCCTGATGCACCTGAAACTATTTCACCATTGATACACAACCCTCCACCTACACCAGTACTTACTGTAATATAAAACACTATATTAAGGCCCTTTCCTGCTCCTTCTAAGCTTTCTGCCAATGCAGCCACATTGCAGTCATTTTCAATATAGCATGGTACCTCAAAATATTTAGTTAGTATATCAGTCAATGGAATAGAATCCCAGCCTGGAAGATTAACTGGACTAAGGACTACCCCTTTATTTGGATCTATAGGCCCTGGCATACCAATACCAATGCCTTCTATATCATGTACTCCTTTAATGATCTGTATATTCTTTTTTATATTTTCTATAATATAATCAGGTCCCCTATCTGCTTCAGTCAAGAACTTATTCTCATGGATAAGCTTATCTTCTTTAAATAACCCTACCCGTATATTGGTTCCACCAAAATCTATGCCAATCCAGTATTTATTCTCCATAAGCTTTACTCCTCTCGGTTATAAATATTCATTTTAAATTTAACGGTCAATAGATGTATTGTCAAGTATTTTTATTAATTTATATATCTATCCCTTAATCTAAAAATGCTTGCTGCCCCAACAATAATCTTCTTAACTCTTTCCAATAAGCTCATTTGTTAGTCCTTCAATAACCTGAATTTCTCCTGCATACAATGTCATCATAGACCCAACTCCTAAAGCCGTTAGCATTCCGCCAGAAAACCATCTTTATCTATAACCAGTGCATTTACTCCATTTCTTGCAGCTTCTACAACTGCTTAACATTATATTAGATTAGTGATAATTATCCCTAAAGCTCCAGCAGCTCCCACACAATATAATGCATTGACTTTAAACCTCCACAAAGCAACAAATCCACCTAAAGCTATTAAAATAGTCCATATATCTGTTAAAGCATTTGGAATTAATGCCAGTATAGAAGCTAAAACACTTCCAATTACTGCTGCGTTAGTCCCCTTTAAAAATGCCTTTATCCAGGTTATATTCTTAACTCTATTTAGATAAGGTGCTGCAATCAAAATAAGAGCAAACGATGGAAGAAAAATGGCAAATGCTGCAATAAAGGCACCTAAAAGACCATACACCTTATATCCGATAAAAGCTGAAGTAATTACCACTGGCCCCGGTGTAATTTGACCGAAGGAGATCCCTGTTAGAAATTCTTGTTGAGTCATCCAGCCTAATCTCTCCACCACTTCCTGTTCAATGAAGGGTATAATTACTAAGCCACCTCCATAAATGAATGACCCTACCTTGAGAAAAAAGCCAAATAATTTTATAACAATTGTATCTGCTAAAAACAAAGGAATAACCATCATGTAATATTTTTTAGCTTTCTGCCATTTATAATAAATGAAAACTCCCAGTATTCCTCCTGTTATCAAAACTATTACTAGATTTACATTAAGTAGATATACTGCTATTGTGCTTGACCCAAGTATTAGTATTCCTTTAATATCAGCTATAGATTTCTTGCTCATTTTGTAAAGAGATGAACCAATAAGAGCTATCACCACTGCATTAACTCCATACAGTATTCCCTTCACCTGTGGTATTGCTCCATAATTAAAATATAAGTAGCTCAATAAAGTAATTAGTAGAAATGCTGGTAGAATGAATGCTATCCCTGCAAGAATCCCACCTTTGATCCCTCCCCTAATAAATCCCATATAGATACCTAATTGGGTAGATGCTGGTCCTGGTAGCATGTTACATACCGCTAAACCATCTAAGAACTCTTCCTTAGTTGCCCACTTTCTTTTCTCCACAAGCTCATTATCCATCATGGCAATATGGGCCATTGGCCCACCAAAACCTAGTAATCCTATTTTAAGAAAATATAAAATTATCTCCTTCATAAATACCTCCCTACAATTTGTATTTTTACTAATATGTTTTTATTTTACCTTGAAATATCTCTTATAATCACATGATGTGAAGTTTTAATTTGTTATCAATATTACTTCTATACGATTTACGCATTATTTTAATTATATTACCTTTTATTTTATTTTTAGACATATGTCCTATTCTTCATCTTCTCTCTAAGCTATACTACAAGTAGAGGTGATGTTATATATGAAGAAAATAAATGATAAGGAATTGCTGAATTA
The DNA here is from genome assembly GCF_900101495.1 of Alkaliphilus peptidifermentans DSM 18978. Lineage (GTDB taxonomy): Bacteria > Bacillota > Clostridia > Peptostreptococcales > Natronincolaceae > Alkaliphilus_C > Alkaliphilus_C peptidifermentans. The sequence goes on along the minus strand of NZ_FMUS01000030.1, from coordinate 48,441 downwards.
TTATAAGGAAAAGTTCAATATAGATTCGATTTTCAGTGTTGATATGAATAAACATATGGAGCTTTTTAAATTTGAACGTGGTGAGTGTATTTGTAAGACCAATGATGAAATGAAATATTTCTATTTACATGTGAAGGGTAAATTGAAGGTATATACAATGTCCGATAGTGGCAAATCAGTGTTACTTAGATTTAATAAGCCATTAAGTATTTTAGGCGATGTAGAGCTATTAAATGAGCAACTGGTAAAGTGCTATGTAGATTCCTTAGATGAGTCCCTTCTTATAGGAATAAAGTTTGAGTATATACGTGAATATGCATATAATGACCCGGTTTTTTTGCGCTTCATTATTAGGAACCTAAGCTTTAAGCTATATACAGTGTCAAATGCCAGCTCAATTAATCTACTTTATCCTTTAGAAAATAGATTCGCAAGCTATCTATTATCGATATCCAGTGATGAGAATAATAGTAGAGTTAGTGAGATTAAGACAAACAACCTAGGCGAAATGGCTAATCTATTGGGGAGTAGTTATAGACATCTAAGCAGGGTAATTAAAAATTTAGAGATGGCAGGCATAATTAAAAATGATAAAAAGAGAATAGCAATACTAGATTTTGAAAAATTAAAGAAATTGGCGGGTGAGAATTTATATGAATAAAGGTAATTCGAAGCTTTTAATACTTTTGCTTTTTATGGGATTTATGAATAGTGGAATTGTACTGATAAATGGTTTACTGGCTCAATATACAGATTTGTATTTGGCAGGTCTTATAGTACATATAGTAGGTTTTTTTCCAGCCCTTATTTTCTTTCTTGCCTTCGATAAAGATAAACTTATATATTGGAGAAGCACTTTCAAGTCAGATAAAAAAATATTTTTTGCTGGTTTTATCGGCTCGTTAATTCTAGTAATCTCAGCATTTTGCATGGCGAGAATTGGAGTTTTTCTTACATCTATTGCTATGGTGGCAGGTCAATTTGTTTTATCTGTAATTGTTGATATAAATGGCTTTTTTGGATTTAAAAAGGTTAAGCTTGAATTAAGAAAAGTTAGTGCCATCTTTATTATTTTACTTGGCGTTATACTAATATCTGTTTAGGGGTGAGGTTATGGAGTTAATAGCAATAATACTTGCAGTTATAATGGGTGGTTTATTTATTATAATAAAATCTTTAAATATGATGCTGGGCAATAAAATAGGTATCTATGGATCAAATCTCGTTAACCACTTAACTGGAATAATAGGAAGCTCAATTATTTACTTTACAGTAACAATAATCGGTTTTCAAAAACTTTCATTTTACAATAACGTTCCACTTTATGCCTTTATTGGAGGCATTATAGGGTCAACCTTTGTCATATTGTCAAATTACTCGTTTTCTAAAACCACGGTTGTTACTTCTACAATTTTAATACTCTGTGGTCAATTTATTAGCTCAATAGTAATTGATATTTTTATCCTAAACCTACAAATAAAGCCCACAGCTATTGCAGGGGCAGTATTGATAGTTATTGGCACTATCTTGTACAGCGCTAAAAGCAGTGGGACAAGGAACAATTCCCAGTTGTCACATGAAAAAATTTAAAAGAAACCACGAGTTTATCCCGTGGTTTCAGCCTTCTTAATCTACTACTTTATTGGAATATATATGTCCAATTCTCCATTCTGCATAAATCTTTCATCGTATAATTCTAGCTGTGGCCTGTATTCTACTTCATGCCCTGAAGCGGGAATCCACTTTGCATATATGTCATTGTAAAAAAGACCCAAATCTTGTATTGACCCTCCATATGTATACACTATGTATTTTCCTGCAGGTACAACCTTTGTAATCATACCCTCAGGTACATCCTCAAAACTATCTACCTCTGCACATGCAGTATAGTGAAATCTTCCCTCAGAATCCATATCACCATCACATATACCGTAGAATAGCATAGATTTGCTTTTTTGCTTTATGTCTCTGTAGCGATTATTGAATGCCTCCCAAAGGTTAGGAATTTCTCCCTTTTCATTGTTGCCAAAATAAGTTAACCCAACGCCCTTGAAGCCTTCAATGTTTACTATTTTTCCTTCCATATAATTATCTCCCTTCATCATTTGATATCTGTATTATATCAAGTAATCCTTGCCAATATTATGTCAGGAATTATTGGACTTTATATAAATTTGATATTTTTTTTATTTTTTTTATTATATACTCTCTAAGTTCTTCTGGCTCCAAAACCTCAATTCTGTCACTCAAAGGAAAGATTACATTACAGGCTGTTTCAAAACTTATCATATCAATATCATATATCCATTTATCTTTTAGATTGATAGAAGAATGAATATGAAAGTCATCAAGAAGTCGTCCCTTTTCTTCATTCATTTCAATTTTTACAGGATATGCATTTTGAGCAGACTTAAGGGTCGCCTGTTTTGCAAACTGCTGTTTGCTATTGCTCCAGAACTCCTCCAAACAAAAACTCTCTGGCATGCTGAAGCCTTCATTCAAGACTTCGATATTTGCAATTCTACTACACTTGAAAATCCTAATATTTTTTTTCCCTTCGCACAAGGCTGCAACATACCATTCCGAATTTTTCACCACTGCACCATAGGGATTTATAATTCTTTCTGATACTTCCCCTGAATATTTTTTATAACCTATTTTTAACTTTTTCAAGTTAAATACAGATTTTTTAATTATATCTATATTTTGATTCTGTATTCTTTTCCCCCACCAAGGATCTGAGTCTATAAAAAATCTTTCCTTAGCCTTAATTATTTCTTCTCTATGCTCTGTAGAAACACTGTTTTCAAGCTTAATAACAGCATTGGTTAATTGTTGTGCCATTTCAGTGTTCTTTTCTGGCTTGATACCCATGCTGGAAAGTAAAAGATGAACAATATCGCCACTTCCAAGGGTATTTGAATTGATTCTATATCCCTCCATGAAGGAGTATCCTCCAGTAGGACCTGGAATCGACATAATAGGAATACCTGCCTCACATAATATATCAATATCTCTGTAAATGGTTCTTTCAGAGATTTCAAGTATTTTAGCTAAAGCACCAGCCTTCATTACCCCTCGTGAATCAAGCAGCATTATAATTCCTAAAAGTCTGTGAAGTCTCATACGTTCACACTCCTATCCCATAATACTTTATCTGATAATGTAATTGTTAGTACTATGAAAAAAACACTTCATAAAACTATTATAAAGAATTAAATTAGTAAATTGAAGAATTATTTCTTAGTATCATAGTAGTTTCACTCAAAGAACAAAAGCATTTCATTCTTTAACATAATGAAAAAATCGAGGAAGATTGATAAAATTATCTTCCTCGATTATACGATCCTACACCAATTTGCTATTAAATATCTTATTCTAGTATTTCACTATATTATAATACCTTCTATCATCAGGATTATGATCCCTCACTAAAGCAAAATAAAAACTAAACCATTCTAAGGGCACAAACATAATCATAGGTGCTAAATCGGCATGAAGTCCCATAGAAAAATCTTTATAATCAAAGACAATGCAGTCACCTTTATACCTTCGTACAAAATCTAATGCTCTTTCTGTAGTATGTCTTGATGCATCAGATCCCACTAGAAATATAAATGGCACATCTTCCTCTGTTATTTCAAGTGGCCCGTGCCTGAATTCGCCACTTTCAATGACTGACCCATGCCCCCACATAAATTCCATGTTTGTAATGATCCCTTCTTTATAAGCAAGTGACCTTAATGGACCTGCAGAAATTGTATAAAAGCCCTTCCAGTTTTTAGCTTTATTGGCTAATTCTATTGCCTTTTGTTCAAAGCTATCTATATGATGTCCAAGTACTTTTGAAATTTTAGGAATATCATTTAGAATTAATTCTATTTCGCTTTCCCATCCTGTTTTTTGTATATAATTGCAGGCTAATAAATATACTGCTAATAAATGACATTCCCACATTGCATGGGCATTATAATCTATACTCATCTTTGCTTGTTCCCCTAATGGATTGCCTTCCTTTTTGTCTACAATTCCAATTGTCAATGCTTCTAACTTATTAGCTATTTTAAGAGCCTCTACGATTTCTTCAGTTTTTCCAGAATGGGAGATTAAAACAACTGCAGCTTTCTTATTGACTGACTTTGGTGTATTATCTATGAATTCCCATCCAGTATATACATTAGTATCCATTTCACTATATTTATCAAATAGATATTTACCTGCATTACCTACTGCCATTGAACTACCGCATCCTACGAAATATATTTTCTTTATGCCATTCTTAATTATCTCATCAACAATTTCCATTATATTTTCGTTACTTTCATTTAAGAATTTATCCACTTCTCCTACCATACTTGATGTTACTAAAAAATCCACTTTGTTTTTATCTACATTTAACATTTTTTGTTCCTCCTTAAGTTATGTATTCAATCTATTTTTTCACCATGCACCGAAATATGTTATAGTTTTAGAAGCATATTCTGTTCCTATTTTTAAACATTCCTCAATACTATTATCTTTTAATATTCCATACATAAATCCAGCTATAAATGAATCTCCTGCTCCTAATGTATCTATAACCTTTGTTGGAATACTTGGGATATAGTACATTTTATTGCCGTCATAAGCAATACTACCATTTCTATTTAGTGTTGCAACAACAACTTTAGGTCCTTTGCTCTTTACTTTTTGTATGTAATCCCTAATGTACTCATCATGCCTCTGATAAGAAAAAAATGCATAGTCTACAAATGGCAAGGAGTCCTCAACTATTTGTGAATCTAACTTATCTGCATAATCAAAGGAAGTTATCATGCCACCAAACTTATGAAAATATTTATCTACCTTCCCCCAAATAGCTGAATGAATTAAGTCATGCTTTTGTATGTATGAAATATCTTCTTCACTTAAAGTAAATTCTTTAAAAACCCCTTCATCATACTCTCCTAATATTCTATCGTTATTAATTAATTCCACCTGTGTTATAGCTGTTCTGCCTTCCTTTCTATGAACTCTAGAAATATTTACACCCTGATTTTTCATTGAATCAATTATTATATCTCCATTATCATCATTTCCAACGACACCAACATAAGAAGAAGCTATCCCAAGCTTTTGCATATACACAGCAAAATTTACAGCATTTCCTCCTGGATACCCTTTATTGAGGATATTATAGAAATCTATACAATTATCTCCTACAGCAACCACCTTCATAGTCATTGTTCAACTCCCTCATTTAAACTGTTTTTCATTTTGTTTAGATATTGTAGCACACATCCAGCAAATACTGCAGAAGCTATAGGCAATATATCTTCATCAATATCAAAATAAGGGCTATGTAAAGGTTTATCTATACCTTTATGAGGATTATTTGTTCCAACTACAAAGAAAGCACCAGGTACCTTTTGCTGAAAATATGCAAAATCCTCTCCACCCATGGTTGGTTCTTGAATGTTTAGTACATTCTTCTCACCCAAAATACTTATACCAACCTCTTCAACAAGTTTTGTAATCTCTTCATCATTAATTACTGGTGAATAATCCTCATTATATTCCAAGCTATAACTTGCTCCATGGGCTTCTGTTATTCCTTTTATAATAGTCTCAATCATCTGGTGTATTTTTTTTCTTGACTCTTCTGTAGTTGTCCGAACAGTTCCCTCCATTATAACTTTATCTGGTATGACATTATGGGCTGCCCCTCCATGAAATTCACCAATGCTAATTACTGCTGGCTCAACAGGATTAATTCTTCTACTTATGATAGTCTGTAATGCCATATATATTTGACAAGAAACTGAGATAGGGTCTATACAAAAATGGGGTTCAGCCCCATGTCCGCCTTTTCCATAGACAGTAACTTTAAAATTATTAAGGGCTGCCATCATTGTCCCTGTTTTAATCCCTATTTTGCCCGATTCAATAGAAGGCCACACATGAGCTGCCAAAGCTATATCTACATCTGGATTTTTCAGAACTCCATCAGCAATCATTCTTTTGGCTCCACCATCGGTTTCTTCTGCCGGTTGAAATACAAACTTTACATTTCCATACAATTGATCTTTATATGATGCTAAAATCATTGCTGCACCTATGAGCCATGCTGTATGTGCATCATGACCACATGCATGCATTAGTCCATCATGTTTTGATTTGTATATATGCTGATTAAGTTCCATCATTTTCAAACAGTCCATATCTGCCCTTAATAATATAGTTTTTCCTGGATATCTTCCCTCCAATAGGCCTACTACACCTGTTATACCGACCTTTGTTTGCACTTTATAACCAAGTTGTCTTAATTTTTGTGCTACTATCTTTGATGTTCTTTCCTCCTGTAGCCCGACCTCTGGATATGCGTGGATATCTCTCCTTATTGAGATTAGCTCTTCCTTTAACTCTTCTGCTCTTTCTAATATTTTTTCTCTATCCATCAGATACTCCTTTCTCTTAGGTTACTTATATCTATGCTGACACAGAGCATTTTTTAACGATACTGGTATATACCAGTAGTTCCCTAAAAAATTCAGTTTATTAACACCTACCCTTTCACACTTCCAGAAGTCAGACCTCTAACAAACTGTTTTTGGAATACAATAAAAAGTATAATCATTGGTATTACAGAAATCGTTAGCCCAGCTAATAAGACCGTCCAATCTGTACTTAATGTACTTCTTAAGCTCATAAGTCCTATTGGAATAGTTTTATACTTACTGTCTTCTATAAATACTAAAGCGAACATGAACTCATTCCATACCTGCATGGCAGTCAGAAGGGATGCTGTAGAAATAATAGGTTTACTCATGGGCAATATAATCTGCCAAAATACTCCCCAACTGTTACATCCGTCAATATATGCTGCATCTTCTACTTCGCGTGGTAAATCTATAAGATAAGATCTTATTAGAAAAGTAGTGAAGGGTATTCTAAAGGCAACATAAGGTATAATTAATGCTAAGTATGTATTATAAATATTTAGTTTCTGTAGGAGTTTATAAAGAGAAATTAGACTTACCTGTGGTGATAACATTAAACCTCCAATTACAATAAGTAATATAATTTTTTCTCCTTTAAACCTAAACCTACTTAAGGCAAAAGCACAGCCTGCACTGATGATTACGGATAAAGCTACAGAAATCGATGTTACAAAAACACTATTGAAAAAATATCGACCCACCCCTACATCCCATGCAGTTTTATAATTTCCCCAAACCCATTCTTGTGGCAATGCCCATGTATTCAAAAATAACTCGGATTTTGTTTTGAATCCACTTATTACCATCCATAATAGCGGATATATTATACAAATTGCATAAGTAATAAACCATATGAAAATAAGACTTCTTGCTATCCTTGACATTGTTGATGTTTTATTCAACTCTATCCCCCCCCTATACTTCGTCTTTTTTATGTGAAATTTTTAATTCCAACAATGTCAATAAGAATGTAATGACAAATATAATTGTTGCAATTGCAGCTGCATATCCCATTTCGTCATTTCTGAAGCCCGACCGGTACATAAAGGATGAAAGAACCTCTGTAGATCGTCCTGGCCCTCCCCCTGTCATTACATAAACTTCATCAAATACCTTAAAACCTCCAATTATAGTTATGGTAACTGATACAATTATCATTTCTTTAACTTGAGGTACTGTAATGGTCCAAAATTTTTGTATACTATTTGCCCCGTCAATCATAGCAGATTCATATAGTTCTTGTGGTATTTTATGAATTCCTACTATGAATAACAGTACAATATATCCAGTATATTGCCATTGAGACATAACGATGACAGAAAAAATAGCTGTTTTACCATCTGCTAGCCAAGGATGGGCAAGGTTATCTAATCCGATAGCCCTAAGACCTTCATTTATAATTCCTATATTAGGATTATAGATAAGTTGCCACAATAGTCCTGCGACTGTTATGGAAATTATGGCTGGTATAAAGAATACTGTACGGAAAAAAGGTTGATACTTACGCAAAAATTTCTCTTCAAGTATTGCAGCAATAATTAAACCCAAACCTACTTGAAAAAAAATTGAGAAGGAGGCATAGAGTAAGTTGTTTTTTAGTGCAATATAAAATACAGGATCTTTGAATAGTCTTAAATAGTTATCTATACCTATAAATATTTTTTCCGAAGAAAAAGCGCTCCATCGAAACATACTGTAAATAAAATTTTGAAAAATAGGATAGTAAATAAATACTAGCATAAGTAGCAACGCTGGAAAAATAAAGAGAAAAGCAATCTTTTTATTATGGTACAAACCCATCCAATACTTACTCCCTTCATTAAGAGAGGGGGTTTCCCCTCTCTTCTAATATATCTCTTCTTTAACCTTTTTTGCTATTTCTTGAACCTCTTTCATGAGTGCCTCTGGTGTTTTCCTGCCATTTAGAACCTCTTGTAGCCCTGGTAAATATACATCAGAAATCTTTATATGTATATCTGTATCTAACCAAAGTGCCATATCATCAGCCTCTTCCAATGCCTTCATTCCTTTAATTAAATATGGCTCTGCATTGTTTTCATTAAGTGCTCCAATGACTGCACTAGGCCAGCCTAAGGTGGTTACTAACTTTTCCCCCATTTCCTGGCTTGTTAAAAATTTTAAGAACGCTATCGCTTCATCAGGATACTTAGTTTTTGACGAAATCATAAATCCATCTGGTGCGCCAGTAATATGGTTTTGATTTCCTTTCCCGTCTTCTATTGCTGGTAGTGGAAAGAATCCCCATTCATTGCCTTTAAAATCTTTATCAACTTCTCCAAACTCAATTAATTCTAAATACATCATAGCTGTTTCTCCACTATAGAACATTTCAATTGCCATATTGTGTTCTATAGAGTTAAATCCATTATTAAAATAACCTTTGTCTACTAAATCCTTCAAATATTCAATGGCTTCTATATATCCATAATGACTAAATTCTCCTCCTGCAGGGTCATAGTCCTTTTCACGTATATTTTCAGGTACTAGTTTTTGATTTAATCCTGTAATATAGTGACAACCAGCCCAAGGATAAATGTTGCCAAATGAAATAGGTGTTACCCCACTTTGTTTCAATTCTTCTAATACATACAGAAACTCATCCCAAGTTCTTGGTTCTGATAAATTATTCTTTTCAAAAATATCCTTATTGTAGACAAAGAACTTTGCATTTGTCCGTAATGGTACTCCATATATTTTGCCATCATAGGTAAATGGTTCTATTGCTGATCTTGTGATTCTATTTTTCCAGTCGGTATCCTTTTCAAAAGCTTCGGTCAAATCAAGAGAATTGTTGGATTGTATAAAGTTATTAGCAAATTCTCCACTCCACGAAAAGAAAATATCGGGCTGTGAGTTTGTTCCCATCATGACTCTTAGTTTGTCTTTTATAGCTTCATCCCCAACAGCTTCCATTTTCACTTTTATATTTGGATGATCTTTTTCAAATGCTGTTATCACCTCTTGGAAGTAAGCATTTGCTTCTGGTCTTGGCCATGAATGCAAGAATTTAATCTCTACTTTATCAGATGTTCCTGCTTGACCCTCAGCAATATTGTGTGCAGGTTCTTTACTCCCACATCCAACTAAAGAAGTTACTAATAGTAATACGATTAGACAAACTGTAAATGCTGCTCTACACATTTTCATTTCTTTCTCCCTCCTTAATTTTATATAAGATCCTATTGAAGGATCTCCACAGAAATACATACAAAGCCACCTAGCTCCTCTTTTGTCTTAACATATTTTGATGTTTTTTATAAAGGTTTCTGGTATATACCACTATGGTTAATTACTAATTCTATGTAAAATCTAATATTCCTTCTTTAACTGAATATTTTTTTCAATAATTTATTTGTATTAGTATAGTGGTATAATATTTGTCTTCAGCTACCATCAATAGTTTTTAAATTTCAAAATGTCAAAGATGAGCATAAATAGCATACAAGCAAAAAAAATCAGCATCAATAGCTGATTTTTTCACAAAAGGAAGTTTTCCATAATTAGAACTAATATTTTTATTATTTATGTTATTTCTGTATCCATACATAGATTTTATGTATTAGATGGATACCACAATTCTGTGTAAAACACAGAATTATCTCCTCTAGTTAAAGACTTGGTAAACTCAATTGGTTCGTCATCTATATTATAGGTAAGGGTTTCTAGTAAAAGAATTGGTTCCTTATATTCAACATTTAATATTTTGGCTTCATAACTATTTACTCTAGCTAGACTAAGGTTTTGCTCAGCATACTTTAATTTTAAATTATAATGATATTCTAAAACTTCATACAGAGATTCTTTTTCAAAATCATATTTTTCTAAGTTGGGGAATTTATTTTCAGGCAAATATGTATATTCTAATGCAATAGGTATCTTATTTCCATATCTAAGTCTTATAATTTCATAAACTTTCTCTCCAATATCCAACATTAGCTTAGTTGCGATAATTCTATTGGCCTCTCTAATCTCAATGGCTAGTAGTAGATTACTAGGTTCTATACCTTTTTCCTTTAGCATCTGAGAAAAGCCTGATAACTTTATTAAATCTCTTTCAATCTTTGGCTTTGCCACAAAGGTCCCTTTCCCTGGTTCTCTAAAGGCCCATCCTTCATCTACCAAAGCAGTTATAGCATTACGAGCAGTCATTCTGCTGACTTTATACTGCTTACTTAGTTCTCTTTCTGATGGCAGCTGTTGTTCGTATGAATAAATATTGGATTTAATTTTATTAAGTAATAGTTCTTTTATTTGTATATACATTGGGGCTGGATAGTGTTTATTCATTATATCACCGCGCTTTCTAAAAATGGAATCTTATAGTTATTACATTTATAACATAATAGATGTTTGCTATTACCTATATTTACAATCACTATATAATTATAAAACATTTTCACATATACATCAAATAAGTGTACTTGATGTATAAAATTTCAATTTGCCCCTCCTGCAAATCAAGCCAAATAATTTTTTTCAATAAGAAATCCACCAATAAAATAGGTGGATTTTTACGTTAAACTATTCTAGTCTAATATTTTTATCCTCTTTGGAATCCATATCTACAATTATAAACAAGTAGCTTATATCCTTAGTATTCCCTAAAGATGAATTACCTTGTATCTCAACCACACGTGTCCATTTGCTTCAATAGTTGAGGTAATTAATTGAAGTTTAGTAGGTAATTCATCTGCAGTTAGATCTTCTGAATCAAATAAACAAGGTGTTTCAAACCCTCCATATAATAGTGGTTTTAGTACAATATTTACTTCATCCACCATTCCAGCTCTTAGAAGGGCTCCGCTTAGTTTTCCGCCAGCTGAGGTCACTAGACAGCTAATATCTAACTTGTTTTTTAATTTTTTCATTGCATCTTTAAGGTCAACTTGTTTTTTTCCTGAGATTATATATGGAATTTTATTTTTCTGAAGAAAGTTGAGATATTCAGCCGGAGCTCCAGCAGACACTAGGTGAAGCATATACTTTCCACTACTTTCATCTCCTTTATAGCCACTCCTTAAACGTCCTCTACCATCGACAGCAACTAGCCAGCCTTTATGATTAGGTCTCTTTACAATCTCTTCTGGTAAAAAATCTTGATATAAATAACTCTTATCTCCTTTAAAGGTTGGAAGTTCTTTAAGAGGCTCACCTTCCTTTACGATGGAATTACTTCCTAACATATCAGCTTGGGGATTATATATGAAGTTTATTTTGTTTTCAACTTCCTTCCATATTTCAGTTCCTCCCAGGGTTTGTGTTCGAGAATCATCCATCTCCTCCCACATTGTGATGTTAGAACTAATGGCGATTCTCCCATCTGCAGAAGTCATCACCATTACTACAATATACGGTCTATCCATTTAACTCCCTCCTAGTTCCTTAATTTAATTAAAGTATACTAGATAATATAGAGGGTGGTGTATAAGTGGAGGGTTATATATTTTTCTCCTTTGCTTCCTGAATTAAAAATAAGATTTCTTCTGCTCCTTTTGTTGCATCTTCTAGTCCTTTGATCCACCGATCCCCTACACATACCCAAGACTGGTATTCTTCGTATTTGGGCGTGTTTAACGAGTTAATTACCTCTTCGATATTTCCCTTATCATATTGATTTAGACTTTGCAGTATTGACGAAATGCTGTATTTTGCTTGCCTAAGCATATAGATTATTCTTAGTCGTTCTATTTGAGAAACACTATATGCACGACTATTGTTACTTCCAACCCTTGGAACCTTAATAAGTCCATTTCTATCCCAGTTTCGAAGTGTTTCTTCCGTTACACCTATTAGTTGAGCGGTCTCTTTTCTTGTATGTATTTTCCCAGTTGAATGGATCTCATCTTTGTGTGTCCATTTTTCTAATATATTGGCGGTTTCCATTGCTGATAAATAATCCTTATTGATCATCTGCAAGTATAGGTGAGTAAATTCAATTGCATTATCTAAATCCCATGTAGCTACTAATTCAATTACTTTTAAGGATGCAGCTCTTATTTCTCTCCCCAGCCAACCATAATCAAAAATACACCTAATAATCTTAATTTGACAAAGGTGACGTTCATTATATATCCTATAACCATTTTCTCCTCTTGGTACTGGTGATAGAAAACCCATTTTTTCATACAGCCTAACTGTATTAGGGTGTATGTTGCCTTGCCGAGCAAGGTCTATTGTTTTGTATTGAGGCATACAATCATCCCTCTCCTGGTCTCTCTAATTACATCTATTGCTTAAACACCTTACTACTAATTAATAGTTATCAGTTATAAAATGCTGTTACTAAAAAGTTCTGTAATAAACATATTTTCTAATTTTCTAAAATAGCTCCATTATCCATATTTGAAGACATCTATATAAATAACATTTCTTTATTACCTCACCATAATTATACCATATTTGCAGAGAAACAATGTACTTGCCCCCCTTGACCCATATGGATAAAATTAATTTGTTTTCCATATAACTCATTTGGTTCTTTAACATTCAAAATCTACTATTTAATTAAATAAAATTCAAAGTCTTATGCCCATAATTTAATTATTATGTAAATCACTATTGAAATTGTAAAATCACCATGGTATAATTATAAATCATAATGTATATTTATTCGCAAATGTGCATAAACACTTATTACAAATTTGTAGAGTTTAACAAATATAAGGAGGTATACTGAAATGAAAGGATACTTGTTATTAAGGGATGGAAGCATATTCTTTGGTGAAACTGTTAGTAAAGAGAATATTTTTGGAAATATGCGTATTGATGAAAAGGGATTAATTAAAGTTGAGTGCCCAGCAACAGGGAAGTTTGGAATAGTTGGAAGTACATCACTTAATGAGAATGATAGTATGATGCTGTCTAATACAGATTTTCAGATTCTTAAGCTTAAAATTGGAAATAAAGCTCTAGAAGGAAAAATCGTTGCAGATAATTTACCCATAGACTTTCATGTATACGATATAAAAACCTATATACCGACGATATAAATGATAATAGGTGTAGTTTTTACTACACCTCAGACTGTTGAAAACCATCCATCTTCCTCGTTGCTGCAAAAAACCAGCACCCTTACGTATTACACGCTGCGTTGGCTGGTTTTTTTTGCGCCTCGAATCTGAATAATTTTGAACAGTCTGGATATTGTTGACTTTTTCAACAACCTCGCTAAATATATTGAAATCCCTTACAAATATGCATTAGACTGTTAGATACCTAATGTCTTTAGAAAAACCTCCATTATTTCCTCGTAATCGTCTAATGCAATAGTATGAGGAATATCTTTTTCCTCGCCCAAGTAGTTTCTTAATCCACCTTCTTTCAAAAAGACATATTGAATTGGTGCAACCACTTGAATAGCAAGATATTTGATCTCTTTTTCTAATAAATCTGGCTTTATTTCTTTTAACAGACCCACAATTGTTTTTGGTGTACTGAAACGATTACTAAGCATCTCATCTCTAATAAGTACACTTGTATACTTTTGGTACTTACATACCACCATAGCCATAGCCTTCAAAAATGTCCTCAGTTGCTGCTTTGGAGAGTCGTTAAGATTTGACAATGTCTGAAAAGCTTCAGTAGCAGCGTCATCGACTATTGAAGAAATGGCTGCCACAATCAAGTTCCATTTACTACCAAAATGATAATTAATCAAACCAGTAGATATATGTGCTTCGTATGCAATCTGTCTAATAGTTAACTCTTCAATTTCAAACCCGTCATCAAGCAGGGCTATGACCGATCTAATTAATTGTTCTTTTATTTCTGACATATAACCTCCTTAAAACCCGTTGCTAAAAAAACGCTTTATAGCTTCGGAAATTTCATCATGATGGCTAAAAAACATATGTCCACCTTCTTTAAAAGAGAGCAAAATAGAATTTGGAATCTTTTCATGGGTGTATTCAGCATAATAAAAGGGCTGTAGTGTATCATCTTCAGCATGGACCACCAATGTTGGAGCTTTTATCTCCCAAATTGGATAATCTTCAGGTGACAATTCTATAAATTGAACATTTGCATTGAAAATCCCTTTTTTTCTCAAGGAAATAGGATTCATAATTTCAAAAAACTCTCTAGCCATCTCTATTTCATCTACGGTCATTTTTTCTTGAACTTCTTTAGATACCCCCAATACATTCAACAGATCTGATTGGATATACTCTGTAATCATCCAGAAAAGAAAATCATTATCAAATATCCTTCCAAAAACTACTGACTGAACAGTTGTTAACTTTGGTGGGGTTTTACTTTTTGCACACATCATGGTAAGTGATTTCACACGTTCAGGATACTTTATGCTGAATTTCAAGCCAGATGGCCCCCCATCAGATACAGCTACCACATGAACTTCGTTTATTCCCAATTTATCGAGTAAACCCCTATACAGAGCCGCTTGATTATCCGGGGTAGGATCTTCTGGCAATGGGGTGTTTAGATATCCGAATCTAGACACTGCAATTACCATGCAATCCTTTGGCAGTAATCTGTCTGCCAGCAGCAAACCTTGGTCATATCCACCTCCAGCCCCATGTATCATTAAAACAGGATCTCCTTTACCAGAGATTGAATATTCAATAATTCCCTGATCGGTTTCAACTACGACACTTTTTGAGTTAACTTTCTCAATCTGATCCAATTTCACTTTTGAAAATCGTTTATACTGAATCCCAAGAAAAAGAACAGCTATACTTATTAATAGAAAAACCATGACCACTGCTATTTTTTTTATGGTACTCTTATTTATTGTATTCATTTTCATTTTCCTCCCTTGAACGTGTTCAATTGTTATAAGTATAACTTGGAAAATGAACAAAATCAATCAATGTAAGTTCAAATCGAATCCATTGAAAATACTACAGTATAATCAATTGTTCAATACATTCTAAAACTCGTTCTTCAAAAGGACTTTGACTAGTTAATCGTTTTTTTGACTAGCTATCCATTAGCAGTATTTTCAAAAATAAGCAATCTCAAAGCTATACTAGCCTACTTTATCCAATGGACAATTTCTCCATGGCTTGTTTTACATTCGATACGAATAATATATCATTTCCTTTATTACTCTCATATATGAAATCCTTCAAGCTCTTACTCGAATAGGCAGAAAAATCTCCGACTATTGCAATTTTCATCTTATAACTGACAAACTTCTGTAAAATTTCCCCTGCAATTCCTGTCCTTAAATTGAAAAAGTCCTTACATATGGCTGATTCATTTAAAATTACTCGATCACATCCTACTTCATAGTATATTGTCGCCATAACATCTAATGCCGATTGAACATCAGTTATAAGTATATCTTTACTATTTATTACAGCAATCTCTATATCATTTTCTTTAATGGTTGTTATTTCCATAACTGCCCTCCAATACATAACTAACACTATAATTTAAATAGACTTAGCAAGTCGAAATCCAAGGTCGTCGATGGCGAAAGTTGGGTGACTCCGCCTACGATTCGTAGCTAGACAACCCCTAGCAGGATCACACCAACCTCCCCCGCGAAACACTCTATAGGATCCGTATACCTGCTGATCATATACATCCCAACACCACTCCCAGACATTTCCTAACATGTCATATAGCCCCCATGCATTTGGTTCCTTTTTCCCTACTTCATGGGTTTTGCCACCTGAGTTTTCTTTATACCAAGCAATATTATCAATATCTCCGTATCTAACTCCTAATGTACCAGCTCGACAAGCATACTCCCACTCTGCTTCCGTAGGGAGACGATAGCCGTCAGATTCCAAATCACAGATGACATCTTCACCATTACTACCTATAGCATAGTATTCCTTTAATCCTGCTTTCTGCGAAAGCAAGTTACAGAAAACAATTGCTTCCTTCCATGAAATGTTCTCAACTGGGTTTCGATTTCCTTTGAAAGAAAAAGGTGCTTTTTGTGTAATGGCAAAATACAAATCCTGTGTTACAGGATATTTAGCAAGAAAAAAAGGTTTTATTTCCACCTTCCATTTATGCTTTATTCTATCGTCCCTTAATACTATCTCACCGGCTGAAATTTTAATCAAAATATCATCGACACGGCTTTTTATTATATTAGACACTCTTTAGCTACCTCCTAATTTATACAGGTACTATAAACCTCTGTCTTCTTAATCTACTATCATTGAAATTGTACTTAGCATATTTTCTATAAATTCTATACTCCCCCATAGAATCACTCTTACTCTTTTATCCTTCTCATCAAATTTTACATTTATTGTTGATTTACTTATCTCGGGGTCTTTGCAATTGGCTACAGCAATAAGTGTATTTGATACTCTCATATACTGGTCTTTTTCGATTTCATTAATGTCTATCACAGTTGAAACATTTACCCGTCGTTGTATTGTTTCTTTCTCATTGCCTACAGTAGAGTAATCAATATTTAATTCTTCTTCTATCTCTTCATTGCAAATATTATCATTGTTTTTTTCCATAAAGACACTTAAATCATGTCCTGAAATTCTCCATTGTTTTCCAACTTTGCTTGCTCCAAGCTTACCTTCCGTTATGAATTTTCTTATAGTTTTATGATGCATTCCCAACAGTGCCGCTATTTGATCTATAGTATAAAATTTATGCTCCATTACATTTTCATCCTTTCTTTATTACTCTATAACCAAATTATATTGAATTTTTGCTAAACCGTCAATATTTTTATTGTATTTTGTTTAACTTCATTGTATTTTGTTTAACTTTATTGTGCCTTTCTATAAAAAAATGCACCTCCACATTGGGGTGCACTTCACTATTTAGGTTTTTTATATGGTTTTAATCTTCTGAATCGATTATGTCTTTGAAGGATTCCTTAATCATTTCATCGGTTACTTCTCTATCTTCAACCTTTAACCCCTTATCCATTCAAGCCATTCACTATTTAATTCATCCATTTCTTTGCCTAAAACTTTGTATATAACCTGGTGAAGTTTTTCTTGACTCTCCTTTTCACCTGCAACTTCAGAATTATTATTATAGGGGTATTCTCCTAAGCCTGCTACTATCTCTTTCACCTTATCATGACCATACTCCTCAACCATAAATTTAACTATCATACCAGAGGCATAATAAAACTGGCTTATTATAAACTGATCAGTAGCCTCATAGAGATTTGTTTCCTCTAATTTTGTAATGGATACGGCAAGAGAATTTCTATCAAAGAAGCCGCTTTCAATGGGATCACCGGAATTGCTGAAATCTGCATAATATACAGCCAGGCCTTCGGCAAACCAACTACAAATATTCCTTTTACTAATTTCCACTGTTATTCTATGGACCAATTCATGCTCTAGAATATGCTGATAGGGTCTTGTGGCAACCTCTCCGAAATACAATCGAATAGATGAAGGATAGTCATACCATCCACCTATCTGCCAGGCCAAGGATGGAGCGGCAAATTGTCTTAGAGACTCCCTATCATCGAATAGTTTTATTTCTGTTATTGAATCAGGTTCTTCTCCATATATTTCAGTTATTTTTGTATAGGCATCCTCAGCATTTTTTGCTAATCTCTGGACTCTTTTTTCATCGGCATTTAAATACTTTACAATAAAATTTTCCGTTTCCATTATTTTAAAATTAAGGTCAGAATCCTTCCACCCATCATCTGTTTTATAAAACAATGCATTATACTGGAGTTCATAGCTAGTACCATTATGATTATATGTTTGTAATAGTTTTACAATTGCGGTTTCATCATCTATCAAGCTTATATCTTCAATTTTTAATAAGTAGTCTTCTATATCATTCTCTATAACGTCCTTAATCCACATCATCTGTTCATAGTAATATACTTCATTATTGGTATTCAGCGTTGTAATATATTTTTCTTCATTGTTGTCCTTAATAGCCTGCTGTTTTGTATTGATAACCTTTGTAATCTGTCTTTCATAATTCGGTCGAGAACTACATGAAGTTAAGATTAGAACTGATAAAATTATAAGAGTTAGCAATTTCAGTCGTCTTTTCAAAATATCATCCCTTCCTAGTAAAATATTTAAAAGTACTTGCGCTAAACTATACTGTGCATTGTAATTAAAATTATTATAGATTTTATTCACTATAATCTTAAATACTCCTGCAATGCATTGTAGTACTTTTTTTATATATAACTATTTTTTAGGAATGGATATATGATAAAACTATTGGAAAACAACGCAATTAATTCATTTTTTGAAAAACTTGGAAAATATTAAATTATCGTAATACACTCCCTCTATGTAATAAAAGTCCTTCAATCTGCCCTCCATCACAAAACCGTTTTTTTCCAGTACTCCAACAGAGCCTGGATTCCCTGATATTACACGGGCATGTAGCTTTCTAAGATTCAGGATATCGAATGAGAAATTTGTCATTAATGTAACTGCTTCAGTACCATAACCCTTACCCCAATAGTCATTATGAAAAACATAGCCAACCTCAGCATGTTTTGCTCCATGATCAAAATTAAAAATCATAGCTGTGCCAATTACTATATCAGATTCTTTATGAACAATAGAGGCATATAAATGTGTATCCGCTTCTTCACGTCTCAGCATCTCTTCAATATATGCTTGGGTGTCATTTATTGTTTGTTTTAATTGCCAGCCAATAAATCTAGAAACATCCTCATTTGAAGCATAGCTATGTACCTCTTTAGTATCCTTTGTTGAAAGCTGCTTAAAATATATGTCTTTGCCCTGCAATTCGTGAAACATACTTTTATTCATTTTGTTTCCCCCTCGATTTCTTAAGTTTTACTTCAACTATGTTAATAGAATAGCAGATGTGGTGTAACTTTCGATAAAAATTACCCCCAATCGTATTTTGATTATTATACGAATTTAGGGGTATTCTAGTTTTTCTAATTTATTGTATATTTGGTGTTTACTTCTTTATTTAAATGAAATCTGAATATCATACAGTAATACTATAGTCATAAAATCATTTGGATAATCATCATATAGCTGCTGTAATAGTTTTAAATTAGCATCTGATTTATTTGCTATTTTCCACATTTCATCATATGCTTCAGATTGATATTTGTATATAAGTGAAGCCAAGTAGCTATCAATTGAATAAACATCGGCTAGATCTTCTTTTACTTTTTCCATGTAAAAATTTTTATCATGATTTTGACCATTTTGGCCATTACTGAAATCGATTCTCTCATTAAGCCATTGTTCATGAATAGCTAGCAGCATTTCTTGATATTCTCTTTGGAGTTGTTCCTTTTCTTCACATAACTTTTCATATTCTTTTAAAATTTTATCTAGATGTTCCAGTTCTTCTTGTTTCTTTAAAGCAGCATTATATTCTTCAACTGAAGAATAACCATTTTCTTGAGCTTTTTTTAAATCTTCATTTTCTATCTCTGCCACTTTCTCCGAAACATTATCAGCTATGCTATCTACCTTAGCTTCAATAGCTTTAAAATCACTGTTTATATCATCTATTTCGGTCTTTAATTCCTTAAATGTTGAAATAAATTTGCTATCATTACCTTTTCCTTCAGTCATAACATCGAAGGAATAATAGTCTAATTCTTCTGTAGCTGTTTTAAGCAGTTCTAGTATATTATTAGCTTTAACAATTGTTTGTTTATTTTCTATGGTTTTTACATTTAAAAAGCTTACACTTCTATTATTTTTTTCAACTTTTTTAATTAACTCAGCTGCATTTTTCTTCTCTTTAATAAGTCCATGAGCTTCTTCTAGCATAGCATAGGAGGAGTTAATAACATCCAAATTTTCTTTTAATTTCTTAAAGAAAGTATCTTCTGTCTGATTAAGTGAACTGGTGATAACTTCTCCGGTTTGGGTTATTACATAGTAATTATATGCTTTACCAAAGGCTTCAATAAATATATTTGATTCTTCTTCAATATTATTTAAAACTTCATTAGCAGATTTACTATCATTGGTGGCTATGTATAAATCATAGGTATCAAGGTAATTCACAATTTTTTTTAGGCTTCTAAAGCTATTTACCAGATACTCCTTACTATATTGGTATTTACTCTCCGTTGTAAGATTAGATGCTTCTGTTGTCATTGTGTTGATTTTAGTCATAAGACTGTAGCATTTACCTGAAATGCTTTCCCCAGAAGAATCTGAAATACTTCTCTTTAAGATTCTAAATTCATTATAATAGGTCATCAATATCTGAGTATAATCCATATACAGCTTATTATATTTTTCTTCCTGCGATAAAAGCTCCCACTCAGCACGTGCTTTTTCTGCCTCGGCCGCTTCCACATTCATAATAGCTTCATTCCACAATGCCTTATCAATTTCCACTTCAGCATTACTCTCCTGTGCATATGAAGTAGAGAACAGTGTAAGCATACATGAAATTACAATAAATACTACTAATTTTTTTGACTTTACCTTCATTTTTATCACCTCATATTTTAATATATAATATCTTATAAATCTATATTTTGATTTTTAATAACTAATTCTCCTCCCCTGCTAAGCCTTTCTCATCCTTATGGATGACTTATATAAATATGTGAGATTCTATCATAATAATCGCTTAGTTTTACAATAGTTACATTAGTGGGAAATTCTACATTTTCTGTTTCCTCACTGGTATATTTAATCCACATTCCATAACCATACGCTTTGTCTGGTCCAACTTCAATAATTTTAGGTATTTCATTGTTTATTATAAAATACGCATACCTCTCTTTACCTAAATCAATATTACCACTAGAGCTTATTGTCTCTTTATGATCATTATTTATGACCGATCCTCTTATTCTTTTATCTACTTTGTTTATTTCATCCTGAACTTCTTTCGGAGCATTTTCAAAGGTAATTATCTCATAACTTATTTCATTATTTTCTTCTCTATTGCAACCTACCAAAAATAAACTGCTACAAACAACTAACATAATGCCTAAAATGATATATTTACTCTTCATAATATCACTCCTGTTCATTATATGTGTAATTTATATCACTCTACACAAACCCATAGAAACCCTTTCAAGCTTTATATGGTTAACTGATGCTAAGCTTAATAGTCCTAATAGAATGTTATGTATCATGTGAAGGTTAATATTAAAACTAAAAGTTAAAGCTGGCTTTTTTTAGTTTGGACATTTAATTCAATAATTTTCTTTTTCAAATTTATTATTTTTATAAAACGAGGAACGACGCTAATAATACACATAAAAATTGTTCCCATAATATAAGGCAAATACACAGGAGAACTTAATACAGCTTTATAATTACCACCTTCAAAACCAAATATCACAGCAAGAATAAAAAAATACAAAATAAAAAATAAAAATATTGTGCCCTTAGTTTCTTTAATATCTTTCTCAAATTTTATAATGTCTTGGTTTTTTTCATTCATTTTACTCTCCTTTTAAACTCCAACCTCTACAAATTATGTATATTGATTAATTTCTGATATAAAATTCGTTTTGGGTATTCTTTTCTAGTGGTATTTGAAACCATATTTTTAAATTTTACTACAATGATAATTTTACTGTATCACAGCTTGAAATATTTTACAATTTTTTTAGTTTATTATTTACATTAATTTTTTGATAATAGATAGATTAAGCAGGCTTTTTCTTAGCTATAAAAAAAACACCTCTTTATAATATATTTTATAAAGAGGTGTTTTTAATTGGACTTCTTTTAATCTAACTTATTTTAAACCTACAATTACTGTAGGTTTAAAATAAAGTTTGATAAAAATTATCACTAAGATGCTTGAAATCTTTTTTTGTATTGAAGGTAGTTTAGCATAATAATATAGGGATTACACGACGGTAATATATCTCTCATATTCCGCTGAATACAATAGAAAAATCTCATATTTTCTTTTGTTGAAGAAAATTGAGATTTATTGAAGTACAAGATCCAAAATTTTAATAAAACCAAATGAAATCCTCGCTTTTTTTCAAATATTTGTTGAAAATATTGTATCATAATGTGACTTTCATTAAAACAATTATTTTTAGATTTAGTTCAGCAGAATATGAGATATCTATCGCTTACCAAATATGGACGTCTCAAAAACAGCGCGGACACAAGAAAGCAGAAAAAGTTCTATATGCTATTAAATATTCTTATACTTCTTCAAAATCCTTAAACTCATTTCCTACAGTAAACGTTATTTCTCCTTTATCTCCATAACCTTTCCAAAAAGTTGATTTTTCAAAACTACTGGGAGTAAACCCCCATTCAAACTTCTTTAGACACTTTTCTATAGTAGACTCATCATTATCTATCATTGCAGCCATTAAAAAGTAATCATTTTTTCCAATGTTATTTAAATTAACTTCCTTATAAAATATGTCTATCCACTCTACTAGCAAAATTTGTGCAATACTCTATATAGTCTTTAAATTCTAAAAACATACTCCACCTCTTTTTCCTAATAATTCTACTAGATATTTAGTTATTAGTATCCTATTTAAAATCTGATTGTACCTTCAGTGAGAACACTACCTAACTCTGATACCTACTAAAAAACATAAAATTATAAAATCGACTCTCCATTTCTACTAGTTTTTAGATACTTTAAATAATTACTATTAGCCATCGTAGGTGAACTATTAGCATAGCAATATATACACTGATTGCTACAAGTATCATATTGTCCTATATCTTTACTCACTATGCATCCACAAGACTCACGTTGACCTTTATCCTTTAACTTTTTACTTTTATCAACGTTATTATCCATCATACTTTCAAAAATAGGTTTATTATTACTATCTACTAGATCAAACAGGGTAATTTCCTCAAATTGTGAATTTTTACTATAGTAATCATAACCTAAAAAGCGCATCAGTTCTTTGTCTTGAGAAAATACTTTAATCATTAAATCATCATCTATACATTTATTCCTTTTAATATTGTATGTACTTAAATCAATTCCTTCTGAGCAAGTTGCTATATCCAATCCCCAATTTTTATTTATTTCGTTCAATCCTTTTGCCACTGCTTCCATCGTTTCAGGATTAAACTCTTTGTAATTGATATTGTGTTGTTTTAAATTTTTCTGTACCTTTTGATAGGTAGAAATATCTGCAAAACTTATTACAATTTTATTTGTATAGTCTGAAATCTGATTTCCCACCTTCAATATCTTATCCAATAAACCTTCCACAGTAATTTTATCAGTCATTATTAAAGGATCAAATCTCCAAATCACTTTATCTTTCCCTATCTTTTCTGACAGCCTCTTAAATGTATCGATTCTTTTATCAAGTTTTCTTACTCTTATCTCAAATCCTTCTTCTTCATAGTCATTTACTGTGAATGAAAAATAATAACTGATTCCTTTGTTATCAATCTCTTTAAGGTGTGGAATTATAGGTTGAGCATCTTTGGTCCAGAATACAATTACACGAGTCTTATCAAAAGAAATATACTGTGGTCTTCTATTAAAGGGATTTACCCACTTAACATATCCTTCCCGCAACCTATTAATGAACCATTCAGAATAAAATGCAGGTATATCAGTAGACCGGCTTGCAGAGATAATAATAGGTGCAACCCCTTTTATTCTCCCTTCATTTGTATCAATATCTATTGTATCCCACTTATTTGAGGCCATTGAAAACACTCCTAATCTAAATTTTTAGGTCGTCTTTATTTATCTTAAAGAAAACGCATCATATACAGTATCATTAGTAACATTAAAGTCTTTATAGTGGTATGAACCATTGATACAATATCTTCCGGGAGCAATTTGATAGCGTTCTTGATTATCTATTCGCTCCATTACTTTGTCCACATAATCAGTATGAGCCAAAACCTTATATGTGATTTTGGATATATCTTTATGATTCATTCTATGGTTTATAGTAAAAATCTTTTGATGAAAACACTCTGAATTATCCTGACATTCTTCATGCCAATGGTAGCAGCAAATTGGAATTAAACAGCCGCATTATCTCACTAAACCCCCGTGATGAAAATATCCACCTCCATAATCCCGGCCTTGTCCTCATCTTTTCCATAGTAAAAAGGGAAATAAATAAAATCAATCTTAGTTTTGGCTTTCTTCTCTAATAACTCGTCCACATAATCCCCTATTTTAGATAGCCAGAATAATCCCCCATCTTCTTCAGTTCCATACCTTAATGCTAATAATGCTATACTATTATTTGTAACCTCAGTGTTATCAACAAACTCTCTTATGTTTTTAAAATATTCATCTTCAGTGTTGAACTGGAAATACTTATGTTTTATATTAGGTTGTCTAAAAACATATATTAGGTGTCCTTCCATCTCTATACCTATTGGATCATCAAATGTTTCACTTACTGACTCTGGTACCCACTCTCCTATTCCATGAGGTGCAGTATAAACCTTGCTTTCTTTTTAAAATATTAGATCTCCTTCTAGTGTTGCAAATACAAAGATATTACCATTTAAATCATACTCAACTTGCAGACTATCCGATTCCTCCAAAAGGTATAATTTTACTGAGCATAAGACTTCCAGAACAACCTCTAGTAACTATTTTATATTAAATCTTCTCTTCATTTCTTCCATTGCATTAATTACCTTTGTCAAGTCACTCACACCTAATCGATCTGGCTCAATCATATAATGAGGCGGATTTGTATGCATTTCCAAATGCCCTTTATACTCCATTAAAATATAAATCACTGGTTTGTAATTTCCATTTTTAGATCAACTTACATTGCCACATCTAATAACATATTTAGTCGTGGGGCTATGCATAGACTGAACTTTTATTTCATCAAATACTTCTCCATAAACATTAACACTTAAACTATTCATGAGTTCAACACCCTCTCTTAACTTTATAAATACATTCTATAGTCTATTTTGTAAAAGAGCAAAGTCTGAGAGGACTTATATCTCCTATGTCTTTCTTATAAAGATCCTATATAAAGCATACATTTATCTTGTATTATCTTAATTTTTTAACATTTAACATAGATCCTTTTTTCCTACAATTTTTTTAATTTATTAAACTCCTCAAGGGTTCTCTTGATACGTTTCTACGAGTCCTTCAAGTCATTTTATTATCTGGTCTCCCTCATAATGCCCTAGTTTATCATTAATATATTTTAAATTGTCTAAGTCACAAATAACAATTCCTGCTTGAACATCTCTTCCTTCATCTAGTTCTTTTATTCTTTCTTCAAAATATGTTCTATTATAGAGCCCTGTTAGGGTGTCATGATAACTTAAATACCACAACTTTTCTTCCAACTGTTTTCTTTCGTGTATATTTCTACATATTCCATCAATTCTTCGCAGTTCCCCATACTCATCATAAATAGGAATACATTGATCTTCGAACCAAATATATTCTCCACTTGTTTTATGCTTATACCTCGTAATAAAACTCTGATTACTATCTATATCTATTTCGCCTCTTATCTTACTCACTTGAACATCATAATAATCAGGATGTACAACATCACATGCAAGGAATGGATTTTTCTTGTTCTCATCCAGACTGTAGCCCAAACATTTTTCAATGGCCGGGCTTAAGTAAATATAGTTGGGCTCAGGTTTTAAATCAAAAGAGTATATAATATCATCTGACTTCTCAAATATCTGTAATACTCTATTTAATTTTTCTTGTCTTAAAATATACTTAGTAACATCAAACATAGAGAAAATTATGGTACATGAATTATTATCTTGCTGTAGACTACACTCCACATCCATATATACCACTTCCCCCCTTGAATTATTCAAAGGGAGGTAGTTCATTTTTTCACTCTAATAATGGTAACCTGTCATTCATAGGATTTTTAACCCCTTAGATACATGGTTTTGCGCCCTTATCTTTCAATAAGTTTGCCATTTACATTACTTTATATGGTTGAAAATTTCATTTAATATAGGTATTATGTACTATTCAAGAGTATTCAACATTTCCCCACTATATCCTTCTAATAGTTTGTAAAATTTTGTATTGCCAAGCCAACTCTATTATCACTAGAAACTAAATAATCCATTAGATACCTATAAAATTTAACTTCCTTAAGATTAATAAAAGCCATACAATTTCCACCATTGTAAGGCTTTTGCTTTTATACAATTTTTTTATTATTCTACTGCCTTTCCAACTCAAATGTAATTCCAGCAACATTCCATGTCATATTTTCAGGATCTACTATAGTATATGAAATATAAGTAGGATTATAGCCATAATAATATAATTAATTATTTATTGTAGTAATAATAAAGTTTGGTGAAAAATACGGAGTTTCGAGCCTATACAAAGGCTAAAAATGTAAAAATAAGTAAGAAAAAATAATAATAAAGTGTGGTGAAAAGTCCTAGTTTTTGCAGGGAGTTCAGAGGATTTCTTGCATATTTAATTATTTATTTATTGATATTATGGGCGGATAGAACTCTCTTCCGAGGGCTTCAGAAGTCTTTCCGTATGAAATATAGAGCAAAATTTAATTATTTATTTATATATTTATTTACTTTTTTTATACCTATGCTTCGCCTTTCCTCCGTACCTCGGAATTTCCACATAACAAAAGCCCAGCGTGGCCTGGCAGCACCTTTTCCTGCCAAGTCCCTCTGGGCTTTCACTAATCTTTATTATTTTTTATCAATCTTTATTCTTATTCACCAGTCTTTATTTTGATTCGACAACAACAACTTGTTTTTCTTTTTTATACTCTACTCAACCGTTACCGATTTTGCTAAATTTTTTGGTTTATCTACATCGCATCCCCTTGCTACTGCAATATAATATGCCAATAGCTGTAGTGGAATAACGCTTAGTATTGGTGTTAATTCGTCCATTGTGTCTGGTACATATAAAACTACATCTGCTGTTTTTTCTATTTCTTTATTACCTTCCTTTGCCACCCCAACAACAAATGCACCTCTTGCCCTTACCTCTTGAATATTTGAGAGCATTTTATCATATAGACGGTCTTGGGTTGCTAGGGCAACAACAAGGGTTCCATCTTCAATTAATGCTATTGTTCCATGCTTTAACTCCCCTGCTGCTATGGCAAAGGAATTGATATAGGAAATTTCCTTTAGCTTTAATGATCCTTCGTGGGCAACATGAACATCCAGGCCTCTTCCCATAAAGAATACGCTTTCGTTGTTAAATTGTCCATCGGCAAGGTGTTGAATTCTTGTATGGTTATCTAGTATATTTTTAACCTTTTCTGGCATTGTCTTTAACTCTTTTATTATACCGTCGTATTGGTCTTTTGTTAAGGTTCCCTTTACTGAAGACATATGAAGGGCAACTAAATACATTGCCACCAGCTGTGTTGTATATGCCTTTGTTGAGGCTACAGCAATTTCTGGCCCTGCCCAGGTATAAAACACATCATCAGATTCACGGGCTACGGAGCTACCAACTACATTTACAATTGAAAGGATTCTTGCACCCTTTCTTTTTGCTTCCCTTAAGGCTGCCAGTGTGTCTAAGGTTTCGCCAGACTGGCTTACTGCGATAAATAGGGTCTTATCATCTACAAAGGGATCACGATAACGGAATTCTGATGCTACATCAACTTCTACTGGAATTTTAGCAAACTTTTCAATAGCATATCTTCCAACCAACCCTGCATGGTAGGCTGTACCGCATGCAACAATATATACCTTATTGATATTTTCTAGGTCTTCTTTTGTTAGCTTAATTCCGTCTAAAACAATATTTTCATCTGTGTCTAATCTTCTTAACAGAGTTTCTGATACTCCCTTTGGCTGTTCATGGATTTCCTTAATCATGAAGTGCTCATAGCCTTCCTTTTCTGCTGACTCTGCATCCCATGTTACGTGGAAAATCTCTCTATCCATCTGTTGTCCAAGCTCATTAAAAATCTTTACATCATCTTTAGTTAATAGAACAACTTCGTCATTTTCTACTAGATACATTTCTCTTGTGTATTTCAATAGAGCAGGTATATCTGAGGCGATGAAGTTTTCACCTTTTCCAAGGCCTACTATAAGCGGGCTATCCTTTCTTACTGCTACAATTTTGTCTGGCTCATCTTTACAAATTACACCTATTGCATAGGCACCCTCCATTTTTCTAATGGCTTTATAAACCGCATCTAAAAGATCCCCCTCATAAAAATGATCAACTAAATGGGCAATTACCTCAGTATCGGTGTCAGATTTGAATTCTATCCCTTTTTCTTCCATTAACCATTCTTTAATCTTCATGTAGTTCTCTATAATTCCGTTATGGATAACGGCTATATTACCGGCAACATTTGTATGGGGGTGGGCATTTCTATCGGATGGCTCGCCGTGGGTTGCCCATCTGGTGTGTCCTATTCCCACTACACCTGTTAAGGTTTCTTCCTTTAAATGATCTGCTAAAACGCTGAGTCTTCCCTTATACTTTCTTACATGAATATCTTTATTATCATAAACTGCAATACCTGCTGAATCGTATCCTCTATATTCTAATCTTGATAATCCTTCAATCAATACTGATGTTACCTCTTTATCTCCAATATATCCAACTATTCCACACATGTTTATTTCTCCTCTCGGATAATTTTTCTATTATTAGTTTCTGCTAAATTCATAATCACAACTCATTTTTTTTATATTTTTGACATTCCATGTTGAACAACCACAAAAACAGGCACTACAAAAAAGCCTCTGAAAAATGCCTATAGCAATTCACAGACTTATCAACTAAAGCCTTTTTGTCCCATCGATTTCTCCATGGTTTTGTAGACTTCTTACGGTGGTGACTCACCGCAGGGCATCCGCCGAAAAAATTCGATAAACCCTGTCCTCGTCAGCTCAGAAACACTTCATTTCTAAGCTCTGGCGCTTTTATTACTTATTCAATTTTCTTTTCTCTTCTCATGGACAACCCTCCCTTCAGTATTCATGGGGTTAACCTTCACCAGTCAACCCCTATTTATTTATATTAATGCTACCCCAGCCTTGTTTCTATCATTTTTGCTAGATTTTTTGCCAGGGTATTTAATTCTACTTGATTTTGCCCCTCCAGCATTACCCTTACTAGGGGTTCTGTTCCTGAAGGACGAATTAATACTCTTCCCTGTCCATGCATAAGCTCTTCTATTCTATTTATTTCATTGACTATGGCCTCATCATGTAGATAAGCCTCTTTATTCTCATTTTTAACCTTTGCGTTAACTAAAACCTGTGGATATGAGGTCATCATTCCAGATAGCTCTGAAAAAGCTTTTCTCTCTTCTACTATAGTATCAACCAATTGAAGAGCTGTCAACAATCCATCTCCTGTTGTATTATGCTCTAGAAAAATAATATGTCCGGATTGCTCTCCACCTAGGGAGAATCCTTCTTTAATCATTTCTTCCAATACGTACCTATCTCCAACCTTAGTCTTAGCAACTGATAAACCTCTTTCCTTCATGGCAATATCCAGGCCAATATTACTCATGACAGTAGCCACAATGGTGTCCTTCTTTAAGGCGTTATGCTTTTTAAGCTTTGTTCCACATATAGCCATTATATGGTCGCCATCAACTATTTGACACTTCTCATCCACTGCTATAGCTCGATCTGCATCTCCATCAAAGGTAATTCCTACATCTGCCCCTATTTCCTTCACTAAATCTTGAAGTACCTCTGGGTGAGTAGAACCACAATGATAATTTATGTTTAATCCATCTGGTGAATTATTAACTACAAACACCTCTGCACCTAACTCCTTAAATAGCTTTGGTGCAACATTATATGCTGCCCCATTTCCAACATCAAGGGCTACCTTTACTCCTGTAAAGTCATGCTTTATAGTTGATTTTAAATAATTTGAATATAATTCGGAGGCTTCTGCTAAAAATGAGAGCTTTCCTACCTTCTCCTTTACAGCTCGATATGTTACATCCTTATCATTAAGAATGTATTCCTCAATTTGGTCTTCAACTTCGTCTGGAAGTTTAAATCCTCTATAATCAAAAAATTTAATACCGTTATATTCTGCCGGATTATGTGAGGCTGAAATTACAACTCCACAATCGGCCTCTAAATGTCTTGTTAAATAAGCCACTGCTGGTGTTGGTATTACACCAAGGCTAATAACATCAACCCCCATAGATAGAAATCCTGATACCATTGCGGATTCCAGCAAATCACCGGAAAGCCTTGTATCCTTTCCTATTACTACCTTGCTTTTATCTTTGTTTTTTAATAGTATAAAGGCACCAATTCTTCCAAGTTTATAAGCTAATTCTGGGGTCAAATCCTTATTGGCTATCCCCCTGACGCCATCTGTTCCGAACAGTTTTCCCATTTAATAATGCTCCCTTCTGTCTAGCTTATCTTATACATTTTATCATAATAGTGTAATAAACTCAATTATTTGGTAATTAAGGAGTTTTACTATTATGCCCAATCTCTAATAACATTATATGATACAGTGATACATTGGGGAATTATCAAAAAAGAAAACACTCTCCTGCATTTAAACAGAAGAGTGTTTCTGTACCTATTTTATCTTACGCTATTGGCTCCACGTTCTAATGCTTCCTTGTTTAATGGTACTAGATCCTGCTTACTTGGACCAAATACCTTCTTTAATGCTTCAACAACTGTATCTATTGAAACAACCTTTGTAAGCTCTAAATATGCACCAAGCATAATCATATTTGCTACCTTATTATTACCAATTTCATTAGCAATTTCATTGGCAGGAACATAGTATGCATTTACATCTGTTCTTGAAGCCTTTTTCTCAATTAAGGAGCTATTTATTATTATGTTTCCACCTGATTTTAAGTTTCCTTCAAACTTAGTTAAGGAAGGAAGATTCATAACAATTGCTGCAGTAGCATCTTCTGTTATTATTGGCGAACCAACTGGAGTATCAGATACTATTACGGAACAGTTAGCTGTACCTCCACGCATTTCAGGACCATAGGAAGGTAACCATGATACCTGCTTATTTTCAATCATACCAGCATAGGTTAATAGCTGTCCCATGGACATAACCCCTTGTCCACCGAAGCCTGCCATAATTATTTTTTCAGTAGCCATATTATTTTCCCTCCTCTGGTGTTCGGAAGTTTCCTAATGGATAGTAGGGAATCATGTTTTCCTCTAGCCATTTTAATGATTCAACCGGTGTAATACCCCAGTTGGTTGGACATGTTGAAAGAACTTCTACTATACCAAAGCCTAATCCAGCCAATTGAACCTCAAAGGCTTTTTTGATTGCTTTTTTAGTTTTTCTTATACCAGCTACATTGTGGACTGTTGTTCTTTCAACAAAAACTGCTCCATCAATAGTTGCAAGCATTTCTGACATTCTTAAGGGCATTCCTGTTTGGGCAGCATCTCTACCATAGGGAGCAGTTGTAGCTTTTTGGCCTATTAAAGTAGTTGGTGCCATTTGTCCACCAGTCATACCATAAATTGCATTGTTTACAAATATAGTTGTAATTTTTTCACCTCTGTGGGCTGCATGGATAATTTCAGCAGTACCTATTGAAGCAAGGTCTCCGTCTCCTTGATATGTGAAAACAACATTTTCTGGTAATACCCTCTTAATTCCTGTTGCAACTGCTGGAGCTCTACCATGGGCAGCTTCATGCATGTCGCAGTTAAAGTAATCATAAGCCAGTACTGAACATCCTACAGGGGCAACTCCAATAGTTTCTCCTAAAACACCTAGTTCTTCTAATACTTCACCCACTAGTCTATGAATAATACCATGGGTACATCCTGGACAATAGTGGAATTGTTTATCTGTTAAGCCTTCTGTCTTTTTGAAAACAACAGCCATTATTTTCCACCCCCTATAATTTCCTTTACCTTATCCATGATTGCCTCTGGTGTTGGAATCATTCCACCAGCTCTTCCATAGAAATGAACAGGAAGTCTTCCTTCATTGGCAATTTTTACGTCATCTATCATTTGTCCCATACTCATTTCTACACTTAGAAGTGCTTTAGCTGTATCAGGAATTTCATTAAAGGCTTTATTAGGGAATGGCCATAAAGTAATAGGTCTTATCAGCCCTGCATTTATTCCTTCTTCTCTTAATGCATCAATAGCATTTTTTACTATTCTTGCAGTTGTACCATAAGCAACCATTACAACCTCTGCTTTATCCATTTTATACATTTCATATCTAACTTCATTCTTTTCGATTTCTTTATACTTTTTATCCAATTTTATATTATGCTTTTCTAGCTCTGCTGGGTCCAGGGCCAAGGAGTTGATGATATTTGGTCTTCTTTCTCCTTTTGTGCCAGTGGTAGCCCAATCTTTGTTAGGTAATTCTCTCTTCTTGGGTTCTTTAAACTCAACAGGCTCCATCATTTGACCAATCATACCGTCTCCTATAACAATAACTGGATTTCGATAGTAATCGGCAACGTCAAAGGCCTCTATTGTTAGATCTACAGCCTCTTGAAGGGAAGCAGGTGCATAAACTAGATGTCTATAGTCACCATTACCTCCACCTCTTGTAGATTGGAAATAATCTGCTTGAGAAGGTTGAATCCCACCTAAGCCAGGACCACCTCTACTTATATTTACGATAACACATGGCAGCTCTGCTCCAGCTATATATGATATACCTTCTTGCTTTAGTGCAACTCCTGGTGATGATGAAGATGTCATAACCCTTGCGCCAGTCCCTGCAGCACCATAAATCATATTAATAGCAGCAACCTCAGATTCTGCTTGAACGAAAACTCCATCTATCTTTGGTAACTCTCTTGACATAAATTCAGGTAATTCATTTTGTGGTGTAATTGGGTATCCGAAAAAATATTTACATCCTGCTTTTATTGCAGCAGCACCTATGGCTTCGTTCCCCTTCATTAATACCTTATCCATCTATATCCCTCCTAACAATTTATAATTATTCTTCATCTTCGATTGTTTCAATCCTAATAACAACATCTGGACAAATAGTTGCACAGTTACCACATGCAATACACTTTTCCATTTCGTCAACCGTAGCAGGGTGATACCCCTTAACGTTAATTTGACTTTTATTCATTTTAACAATATCAACAGGACAAACAGTTGTACAAAGCTCACATCCTTTACAGCGATCCTCTGTAAAAATTACTCTTCCTCTTCTTTTAGCCATTTTACAACCCTCCTTATGGTGTTTATATATTAAATATATTAAAAGCCTTCATTGGCTATTGCCTCCAGCAAATTACATCCAAGCTTCTCTCATAATCATTTTTATAGGCATAATGGTTCCTTCTATATCCTGTGGAAGCTGATTAACCAGCGATTCAATTACGCCAGTGTATTTTATCGGTATATTCAATGCTTCACTTACCTCCTTACATAGCCTTTGACCCTTTAGTACTTCATCTACTGTTGTAGTACGTAGAAGATGTGTATTGTTGATAAGACCTGTAACTTTAGCCCTTGACGCTCCTTCAATTGAAGAAATATGATGTAAAACGCCCTCTACAGTCTGGGTCTCAATACGATTAGCATTGATAATACAGAACATATCATAATCTCCCTCAACAAAATACTCTCTGTATCTTCCTAGGGTTCTGGCACCCATAGAATCGCCACCTACATCCAAAACAACATTACTGCTTTTATCCTGTAGTGGGCCCAGTACATCGGCAGAGACTGCTGGTAAATCAGAGCCTGATCCCTTCACATAGCTGGACATTATTTTAACTCCATGCTCTTCTAATAGTCCATGCTTTTCTCTACTACGGAAGTACGGATTTACTACGTCGAGATCTGCTAGAGCAACTTTTTTTTCTTCTTTGGCCAGTTGAATTGCATAGTTTATTGAAAACTCTGTCTTGCCACTACCATAATGACCTATAATTACACGGATTCTATTATCATTAAGCATTTTATCACCTTTATTCATATCTCTTAGCTTCTTCTTCTCCTCGAAGCACCCTTAATCCGCCTTCAGCCAAAGCTATCATTTCATCTTCTCCTGGATAAATCATTACTTCAGAAATGAATTCCACACTGTCTTTAATCCAGCCTGTAAAGATTTTGTCGTAGGCAATTCCGCCAGTCAATAAAATTGCATCTACTTTACCCTTTAATACAGCTGCACAGCTACCGATTTCCTTTGACACCTGATATGCCATTGCCTTGTATACCAGCTCTGCATTTTTGTCTCCCTCTTCCATCATCTTTACTACATCTCGACCATCATTGGTTCCCAAGTAAGCAACCAGGCCGCCTTTACCGGTGATTTTCTTCTTGATTTCTGCATGGGTGTATTTTCCAGAGAAGCATAGCTTTGCTAAATCTCCTACTGGTAATCCGCCTGTTCTTTCTGGAGAAAAAGGTCCCTCTCCATCTAATGCATTGTTAACATCAATTACTCTACCTTTTTCATGGGCTCCAACAGAGATTCCTCCACCAAGGTGTGCAACAATAAGGTTAATTTCATCATATCTCTTACCTAAATCTTTAGCTGCCCTTCTGGCTACAGCCTTTTGGTTTAAGGCATGAAGTATACTTTTTCTTTCAATCTCTGGCATACCAGAA
The DNA here is from genome assembly GCF_900101495.1 of Alkaliphilus peptidifermentans DSM 18978. Lineage (GTDB taxonomy): Bacteria > Bacillota > Clostridia > Peptostreptococcales > Natronincolaceae > Alkaliphilus_C > Alkaliphilus_C peptidifermentans. The sequence goes on along the minus strand of NZ_FMUS01000030.1, from coordinate 13,496 downwards.
ATTCTAGCAACCTCATCCATTTCATCTACTACAACTGGGTCAACTATGAAGGACGGGATATTTAATTGTGTTGCGATCTCATAGGCAAGTACTCCACCCAGGTTAGACGCATGCTCTCCTAAAACCCCAACCTTCAGATCCTTAAGCATATTGTCATCTACCTGATAGGTTCCACCTGTTATCGGCTTTAATAGACCACCACGACCAACAACCGCCGCCAGCTTTGTTAGGTTAATTCCCTTTTCATTTAAAGTCTCTAGAATTACATTTTTTCTAAATTCATACTGTCCAAAAATGTTACTGTATTTGCCTATCTCTTCTGAGGAGTGACGTAGCACCTCTTCAAATACTGGCTTTTCATTGTCAAATATTGCAATTTTTGTTGAAGTTGAACCTGGGTTAATAGTTAAAATTCTATATATATCACTCAAATTATTTCACCTCACTGTATTTAATTAAAACATCTTTGCTGCACATAATACTCCTAAAGCAATTGAGTATAGCTTAGCTTCTTCACTATCAGCTCTTGAAGTTAAAACAACAGGTGCCTTAGCTCCTACAATTACTCCAGCATTTTTAGCATTTGCAAAATAAACCATTGATTTGTAAAGAACATTTCCAGCCTCAATATCTGGCGCCATAAGTATATCTGCATAGCCTGCAACTGGATGATTAATACCCTTGTGTTTAGCTGCCTCCACCGATACTGCGTTATCCAGGGCAAATGGGCCTCCAACAATACATCCTTTTATCTCACCCTTTTCATTCATTTCAGCTAGGGCTTGTGCATCCATTGTGTCTGGCATTTTAGGGTTAGCCTTTTCTTTTGCACAAATAACTCCTACCTTTGGTACTTCTATATCTAATGCATAGGCAACCTCTACTGCATTCTCAATAATTTGCTTTTTCGTTGGAAGGTCAGGAGCTATATTCATTGCAGCATCTGTTACGATAAATAATCTATCATAGCCAGGGACATCGAAAACTGCAACGTGACTCAATACATTTCCTGTTCTTAAGCCAACCTCAGCATTCAAAACAGCCTTAAGTATAACCGAGGTGTCTACCATTCCCTTCATTACCATATGGGCCTTACCGGTAGAAACCAATTCAACAGCTTTTAAAGAAGCTTCTGCTGGGTCCTTTATATCTATTAATTGAAATTTAGCAATATCTATATTTTCCTGCTTAGCTAATGCTTCTATTTCTTCTTTGTTTCCAACCAGTATGGCATCTGCTATACCTTCTTTTTTAGCAGCATCCACCGCCATAAGCACTTCAATATCTTGAGCGCATGCAACAGAGATAACCTTTGGTCCCCTCTCCTTTGCTATTTTCATTACATCTTGAAAGCTTCTAATCATTTATCTCCACCTCATTTTCATAGATTTTAGCCTTCTCTAAGCCCTTAATAACCCTTTGAGCCCCTTCATTTAATGCCTTCATTTCATCTTCACCAGGATGAACTCTAAATGGTGCGATGAATCCAATTCGTTCTTCTATATAGGCTGTAAGATTCTTTGAATAGGCCAGTCCACCGGTTAAAACAACTGCATCTACTTTGCCCTGAAGAACAGTTGCCATAGCTCCAATTTCCTTTGCTATTTGATATGCCATTGCATCATATATTTGAGTAGCTTTCTTGTCACCAGCATCAACCATCTTTTCTACTTCCCTAGCATCATTGGTTCCAAGGTAAGCTGTAAGTCCACCTTTTCCCCTCATTTTGGCTTTTAGCTCAGTCGCAGTATACTCTCCTGAAAAACAAAGCTTTGCCACATCACCTACTGGCAGGCCTCCAACTCTTTCTGGAGAAAATGGTCCCATTTCATTTGCATTGTTATAGTCAATGATTCTCCCATTTCTAACTGGGGCAACTGAAATTCCACCACCTAAATGGGCAATAACAAAATTTACTTCTTCAAACTTCTTATTAAACTCTGCTGCCACCCTATGTCCTACTGCCTTAATATTTAAAGCATGTCCCAAGGATCTTCTTTCAATTTCTGGCATCCCTGAAATTCTTGCCACATCTTCAAACTCGTCTACAGCTACAGGATCTACAATATAGGCTTCAATTCCTTCAATATCAGCTATGGCCTTAGCAATAATACCGCCTAGGTTGGAAGCATGCTCACCTTGGTATCCTATATTTAAGTCCTTTATCATTGGCTCACTTACTTCATAGGTACCTCCCGGCATAGGCCTCAATAGCCCACCTCTTCCAACAACTGCTATAAGCTCATTCAGTTGAATATTGTTTTCCTTTAGCCACTCAAGGATAATATCCTTTCTATAACCATATTGATCTGTGATTTTCTGATACTTTTCCAGCTCCTGTGGTGAATGACTAAGATTAGTTTGTAAAACGTTTTCCTCGCCATTGAATAACGCAACCTTTGTTGACGTTGAGCCTGGATTAATCGTTAAGACATATCTTCTCATTGAATCACCCCTACTTTTTTTAAAATACTTTCTATGTACTAGTACCGCATCGCAATTAAATTCATAGGCTTTCCCTGGTTAAATTTCCATATAGCATCGTTGTCGTCAATCGGAATACGTTAACGGTATTCCTCATTCCTCCGCCTTACTCTATGAAAATTTTCCTCAGGGAATAACCCAAGTTTTAATTGCGATGAGATACTAGAAACTATTTTTTGTATCTTTTACAATATTCATACTGTATTATTTCCATTATTATATTAAGCAAGTGCCATGCCAACTTTATTTTTTTTTATAAAGCCTTGGGGTTAGGTGTTTTTCTTATTATTCACAATAGGTTGTGAAATAATTTGCATGAAAAAAATTGCACAGTAGTGTGCAATTTTTTTCATGATTCTTCATCTTCTATTTTAAATTTTTCTATTTTATAATATAGATTTCTTACGGAAACATTCAAATCTTTAGCAGTTGCTGTTCTATTCCCGTTGTTGGCCGCTAATCTTTGTTTAATTATTTCCTCCTCGTATTCCTCCAATGCTTCCTTTAGCCCCTTTGCTTTCTTGCTTACTATCCTTTTTTCTTCAGTTTCCTTTAATAGTAACTTATCGTTATCGAAAAACTTTGGTAAGCGATCGACAGTTATTATAGTTTCATTATATTTCATATTTACTATTGCTCTACTAATGTAGTTTTGTAGCTCCCTTACATTACCAGGCCAATCATATGTCATCAATTTATTTAAGGCTTCATTAGAAATGTCCTCTACATTCCTTCCATATTCTTGGTTGTATTTTTCTATTATATGAATAACTAAAGGGTATATTTCTTTTTTCCTTCTTCGTAGGGGAGGAATTAAAATCGGGATAACATTTAATCGATAATACAAATCCTCTCTAAATGTTCCTAATTCTATTGCCTTTTCTAGGTAGATATTTGTAGCAGCTATAACACGTACATCTATATTTATAGGATTTGTACCGCCTACCCTAACTATTTCTTTTTCCTGCAACACTCGTAGTAGCTTTGCCTGAGTGCTTATTGGGATTTCACCAATTTCATCCAGAAAAATTGTTCCTCCATGGGCCTCTTCAAACAATCCAATTTTCCCACCCTTTCTGGCTCCAGTAAAGGCTCCCTCTTCATATCCAAAAAGTTCACTTTCCAATAAGCTTTCACTTATGGCTGCACAATTTACTCTAACAAATTGGCTATACTTTCTATTGGATAGATTGTGGATAGCATGGGCAAATAGTTCTTTTCCAGTACCACTTTCTCCCCTTAGAAGGACAGTGGCAGGTGTAACCGCTGCTTGCTTTGCTTTTTCCAAAGCTGATGTCATACCTTCATCCATAGCAATGATATCTTCAAAGGTATATCGTGCTTCTAGCTTTCTAATAATCTGCTTTGCCTGCATTAATTCTCTATTTAACTTTTTAATCTCAGTCAAATCGTGGAGAACTCCAACACTTCCCTTTAACTCTCCATCAACAATGATGGGAGCAGCATCTGCGACTACTTCTCGGCCATGGGGACCCACCTTAAGCCTAGCACTTTTTACAGGTTTTTTAGTCTTTAACACCTGCATGTGTATACTATTTCCCTCATATATATCTGCTGCAGCATCTTTTCCAATAATTCTGTTTTGATCTAAGCCTGTTAATCTTGTGTAGGCAGGGTTTATAAGAACATGTATACCCTTTTCATCACATACAGTTATAGCATCCTGGGTGGAGTTAAATATTGCCTCCAATAGACTTTGAAATTCCTTTAGCTTATATATTTCATGGGTTAGATCAATTATTTCGCTAATGTCTCTAAATACTGCTACAGCACCTATTACATTTCCTTGTTCATCCTTGACTGGCATTCTACTAGTAATAATTTCTGTATTGTTTATAGTTTGCTTTTGATTTAGCTCCGATTCACCAGTTTTTAAAATAAATGGAAGTCTTGTGCTTGTAATATACTCTTTAACAGGCTGTCCTAAAACATCTGCTTTTCTTAAACCTGTGATTCTTTCTGCAGCACGGTTGAAAAGAGTTATTTTTTCTTCAATATCAACAGCTATCATAGCATCATGAGTACTGCTTAATATCACATCCAGTTCCTTTTTCACACTTTCACCTCTATTTATTTAGTTGTTACTGCTCTTATATAGTGTTGAATTAACATTCTATTCTTCAATTATTTTAATTGAGAAGGTAGGTGGTACTAGTTCCATGCTACTAATTCTGTCTAAAAATGGTCTAAGGAGACTAACCTCTGGTTCTACTGTATGAGTTCCGACCTCTAAATCTTCTAAGTCCACCAAAAGGTTGAAATTTTTTGCCTCTAATACTTCAATAATTCCTTCTGTTGCAGTCACCTTAACTTCGAAGGTTGCTGGAATACTTTCCCGGTCAACCTTTAATCCATTAGTTAAGTTGTTGAAGGTAATATTATCAGTAGGTATTGTATAGGTTTCTTCTATTACATTTTCAACTGTAATATTTACAGTTACTTCTGATTCATCCAACGGTGAAGCCCCTTCAGGTATTATAATTGGCAGATTTATTTCAATGGATTCCGTTAAGTTATCCAACTGTAATATTTCTGTTTCAAGTATTACTATTGAATTTACGATATTTTCTTCTCCTCGTATGGCAATATGCTCAGGAAAAACTTCAATTCCAGTAATCTGATATCCATCAGCTACTGTTGCTTCTACATTGGGTTCTATCTTAATTGTTCTTAACCGGTCTATTTGCAAGAATGTATCAATATAAGGAGTTTGAATATTAACATCTATTACTTCAACCCCTCTACTATTAAGGGCTTTTAAAGGAAGACTAGCCGTAATGTCTTGGAATGCATCATCAGCGTCAAGCTTTGTCACAATTTGATTAACCATACTAACACGGCTCTCTGGACCTTCAATCCAAACTGATGTTGGCTTGTAATCTGGCTTTCCAAAAATATAGCCTGTCCTAGGGCTACCCTCAACAACTAATGTTACTTCCTTCTGCTGGCGAACAATTTCTTCAAGCTCAATTCTGATAAACTTAGGTGAGTGATCTAATGCTACATTAGCTTGGGTATTTATTTCAACTGGAACACTATTAATACCAGCACCGTAGCCCCTTACGTCTGCAACTGGACGCAAATCTCCCTGTGTAATTTTACTGATTTCGTCCCTTCTTCCCCTTACTCTAATATTAACTGTTGGTGTAGCTTCTCCCATAATAACAAGACCCTGCTGTCTTATATCTTCAATTCCCACAAGCTGAACAGATATATTAGTATAGCTGGTGGTGATTTCTGGATTAATTTCACTCATTACATAAATCCACATAACTAAGGCAAACAAGATTGAGAGTACTTTAGCCATAACATTTTTGGTAAAAAACTTATTCATCCTTCTGCCTCCATTTCAACTTCAGGAATTGCCATTGTCTGTTTTCGTCTGACTTAAATGCATCCATTAACAATGCCTTTAATGAATCTATATCAAGAAACCGTTTCAAATTTCCCTTTTCTGCCATAGAAATAGCCCCTGTTTCTTCGGATACTATTACAACTATAGAGTCAGATCTTTCTGTTATCCCGATGGCTGCCCTATGTCTTGTCCCTAGTTCTTTGCTTAAATTTTGGTTGTCAGTTAAAGGTAATAGGCAGCCTGCTGCCATTATTTCTGTTTTTCTAACAACTACCGCTCCGTCATGCAGTGGTGTATTAGGCATAAAAATATTAATCAAAAGACCTCTAGAAATTTTCCCGTTAATTGCTGTCCCGGTTTCAACAACTTCATTAAGGCCTGTTTCTCTTTCTATTACCACCAATGCACCTATCTTTTGCCTAGATAATGACCCAGCAGCCTCTATAATTTCATCTACTGTCATTCTAATTTCTTCATCCTGTATATCTACTATCGATTTAGTTAAAAATTTAGTTCTACCTATGTACTCCAATGCCCTTCTCAACTCCGGTTGAAAAACAATTAGTAGGGCAATTAGTCCAACTGTCATTGTATTTCTTAAAATCCAATTTATTACATGCAGCTGCAGCCAGTCACTAATTTGAGTTGCAATTAAAAGCACCAATATGCCCTTAATTAATTGCTCAGCTCTAGTCTCTCTTATGAGCATATATAATTTATAGAAGACAAATGCAACAATTGCCATATCTGCAATATCTCTAACTCCTATATTTCTAATCAATTCCATAAACTGCTGCATTCAAATACACCTCTTATCTTGTAGAATAAATTATTCTTTATGATTTCAATAAAAAAGTGATAAAACCCTTTTTCTCAAACTAAATATTAGTAGGTATCTAATACTATTTTATATGGTTTTTGCTTAATTCTATTGTACTACATCTATTTAAGGACTGTCATACAAAAATAATATTATTTAATATTAATAAATCAATGTTGTTAAATTTTTCCTACAAATCTGATTATACTCATTCAAGTAGTAATAGTCAATATTCACGTAAAACTAGTCTTCCTTATACATATTTATTCCCTTATAAAACATATTTATTTTAATTTGAGATAAACTAATTGTAAATTCAATGGAAAGGAAGACCTGTATGAGTAAAAAAAATAAGCACTTTGCAAATCATATACCTTCAGAGGAGTTATCACAACCAGATCATAATTTAGCAGGTGAAATAAAGAATAGACTGCATGAAGAAATGCAGGCCAGCGCAATGGATATTAATTTATTTTGTAGAAATGGACATGTGCATCTATCTGGTATTGTTGACCTTTATGCAGAAAAAAAGACAGCTGAGTCAATTATTAAGCAAATTGATGGAGTAAAAAGCATTGAAAATAAAATTACTATCGCTATGGATAGCAACATCACAGATAAGCATATTGAAAAAGAAGTCACAGATAAGCTTTTACATCAGGAGAAGGATTCGGTAAAGGGAGTTGGTATTAAGGTTAATGACGGTGTAGTTAGTTTAATTGGTAGTGTTAATACATTAAAGGAAGTAGATTTAGCAATGAAAGCTGCTGCAGAAAATCGAGGTGTTAAGGACGTAGTAAACAACTTAAGTATTGCCTCCTCTGGTGAGTTTACTGATACTGCCATAAGCGATAAAATTATACAGGAATTAAGTCAGACTAATCTAAGTTTTAGAGATGTCCATAGGGAGGTTTCAGGAGGTGTTGTATCTCTGTTTGGCTATTTAGACAATCAACAGGAGGTTGAATTGGCAAAGGAAATCACTATGGGTATTGAAGGAGTAAAGAAGGTGATTAATCATATTAAGGTTAGAGATAATAAGTAAATCTGAAAGGGAGCCTTTAGGCTTCCTTCCTTTTTCCTTTCAATATTTATACTTTCGTTTTCTTATTCATATGTAACAATATACATTCTCTTAGTATTCTCTTTTTCCTTTCTAACATTATATAAAACCACAAATAATGCAGTTTTCCTTTATAACCTACAAGTACATACTATACTATCTTTGCATACTATTTATGCTTTATTTCAATAGCTATAATTTTTTTTGTATTTTTAAAAATAATACTTGCATATTTATTCATTTTTTTTTATAATTATATTTATAAGAATGAAAACTATGGAGGGATTACTATGAATAAAAAAGAAAAGGTTGTATTAGCATATTCTGGTGGGCTAGATACTTCTGTAATATTAAAGTGGTTAGAAAACACATATGATTATGATGTAATTGCTGTTTGTGTAGATGTTGGTCAAGGCGAGGATCTTTCAGCAGTTAAGAAGAAGGCTCTTTCTACTGGAGCAATAAAGGCCTATGTTGTCGATGTTAAGGAAGAATTTGTTACTGATTATATTTACCCTACATTAAAAGCAAGTGCCATATATGAAGATGATTACTTACTAGGTACCTCTTTCGCTCGTCCCCTAATTGCTAAGAAATTGGTTGAAATAGCAGAAAAAGAAGGAGCTGTTGCTATTTCCCACGGAGCAACTGGCAAAGGCAATGATCAGGTTCGTTTCGAAGCCACAATAAAAGCTTTGAATCCTCTTATTAAAGTAATTGCTCCATGGAGAATCTGGAACTTAAAATCTCGTGAAGACTGTATTGATTATGCATTACAAAACAACATACCAATTCCTGTAACTAAAAAGGATATTTACAGCAGAGATCAAAACATATGGCATTTAAGCCATGAAGGTGGAAATCTTGAAGAACCTTGGAATGAGCATGATCAATCGATTTTAAAAATGACTGTTGCACCTGAGAAAGCCCCTGATAAGCCTGCCTTTGTTGAAATACAGTTTGAAAAGGGCATACCAGTAGCTGTAGATGGTATTAAATATAATCCAGTTGATATGATTTATAAGCTTAACGAAATAGGAGGCTCTCATGGGGTTGGAATTATAGATATAGTTGAAAATAGACTTGTTGGTATGAAATCCAGAGGTGTATACGAAACTCCAGGTGGAACAATTTTATTCGAAGCTCATAAAGCATTGGAAAAATTAACCCTCGATAGATCTACATTAAGCTTCAAAAAAACCATATCTGAAAAATATGCTCAGCTTGTGTATGATGGACTATGGTTTACACCCTTAAAGGAAGCCTTAGATGGATTTGTCGACAGTACTCAAGAATATGTAACGGGGGTTGTTAAACTAAAGCTCTATAAGGGTTCATGTTCAGCGGTTGCTTCTGCTTCTCCATATTCATTATATAATGAAGCCTTTGTTACCTTCGGTGAAGATGATGTGTATAACCAGAAGGATGCTGAAGGATTCATTAACCTCTTCACTCTTCCTTTAACCATTCGTGCCATCATGAAGCTAAAGGAAAATAGTGAAATCAATGTTAAAAAACAAGTTATATAAGGACTTTAAATAACTCAAAAACCGTAGATTTGAAATCTACGGTTTTATTTCTTAATTTTGGCTTAAGTAACCTCTATTTTCTGTTGCTGCCATTACACTTTGGATATACTCTTCATCTATAACCCTTTCAAAGCTTCTTAGTCCAGCTAATCTAAACCCATGTTTATCGGCAAGTCTTCTAATTTCATCTACCTTCTTAATCTCTATCTCTCGTCCAAGGCTATAGTTTTCATACTTACCTTCAAGGGCTAGAATCATTGTTTCTGCCATACATGCATATGATAACCCTGGAGGAAATCCAAAGTTGAAATTAAAGTTTGTTCCCTCTGGTACTTCTATTACTCCTCCTTCTATCACTAGTACATCCCTTCTCTTTTCCTGGACATCCTTTGAAACATCTCGTGGCCTTGCTACATCACAAACCACTGCTCCAGTTTTTATAAACTCTGGTCTTACTATATCACTCGTACTACTGGTGACTGTAATGACAGCATCTGCATCCTTTATACCATCCTCTACGCTTATGGTTATTTCTATAGATTTATTTTGATATTTCTTATTTAAACCATCCTGCACTTCTTTAAGCTTCACTGGATCTCTTGCCACAAGTGTAATTTTTGATGCCTCTCGACAGGTAAGCTCAGCGCATACTTTACCTACAGAACCTGTTGCCCCTACTATTGCCACATGACAGTCTTCAAGCTTCTTGCCCAACAGCTTTAAAGCTTCCCTTGTTGCATCGAAGGCAGCCGCAACTGTATATGTATTTCCTGTTGTCACTGAAATATCAAGGTTTTTTGCAACAGTTATTCCTGCGTCTCCAACTACAGAGGTAAATGCTCCAAGCCCTAAAATCTTGGCTCCAGTTCTTTCAGCTATTTTACCAGCTTCTATAATTTTTTTAATAACCTTTTCTTCTGGTAGCTCCATAATTAGTTTTGAAGTAAGTGGCAAACCTATAAACATTCCCTCTGCTACTGATGAGTTTCCTTTAATATTAGTTATTTCTGAAACTATAGAGGGCTTAATCTTTGTCACTAATTTTTCTACAAACTTATCTGGTAAAAATTTTAATGACTTATATTTACGATAAATGTCATTCAATTCTATTGGATGTATAATAAATGCAAATTTATCCATTTTAAGCCTCCCTATCTATTTTTGCAAAAAGATTTTTTGCCGTTTGAATTGTCATACCCGATAGTCCTTTGAAATTTTTTAAAACCGACTCTAGAGATTCAACAAAGTAATCTATTTCAGAGTACGTAAGGGTTAAAGGTGGTTCAACACGTATTACATTAGGATTGTTTAATGTATATGCAGTAATTATTCTATATTTATTTGCCAGTTCGGAAGCTATCATTCCACCAAAGTACTCATTTAGCATCTCGTTATGACTTCCTAAAAGATTATTAATAAGTCTATTACTGGTACTAGCGTTTCGAAATTCAAGACCTATCATCAAGCCCTGTCCTCTCACGTCTACAAGTATATTATGCTTCTCCATAAGGCTCTTAAGCTGAGATATAAAATACTCTCCCTTTTCCATTGCAGCAAGTTCTAATTCTTCCTCCTGAATCACTTCTATTGTTGCAATTGCAGCTGCACATCCCCATGCATTACCGCCAAAGGTCGATGTATGTAAAAGACATTTATCCAATGATCCATAGCCTTTTTTCCAAACCTGTTTATTTGCAATGTAGGCCCCCATAGGCATGATACCTCCACCTAATGATTTTGCCATACAAAGTATATCTGGCACTATGTTTTCCTTCTCACAGGCGAACCAGTAACCCGTTCTACCAAACCCTGTTTGAACCTCATCCGCAATAAGTATAATTTTCTTATCTCTACAGAGTTCACTGGCTTCCTTTAAATATCCTTCGGGAGGTGTAATTATCCCACCTTCTCCTTGTATTGGCTCAAATATAAACGCCGCAATATCATCATAATAATTAATAGCATTTCTGAGCTCTGTTATATCTCCATATTCAACCTCAGTATTCATGGGCACCATAGGTCCATAGTGCTTTTTGTATTTTTCTCTCCCTGTTACAGAAAGAGCACCCAACGATTTTCCATGGAATGACCCCTTACAGTAAATAATTCTATGCTTTCCTGTTGCAATTTTAGCTAGCTTTAGTGCTCCTTCTACTGCTTCTGCACCACTGTTACAAAAAAAAGTATACTTCAGATCTCCCGGAGTTATCATAGCTAGGTTTTCTGCTAAGATTGCAGCCAATGGTTGTATAGCTGTTTGTATTAGATTTGGGGTTTCCCTTATCATGTTAACTTTTCTTATTACATCTTCATTGTTGTGGCCTAAATTGATAGCTCCGTAAGCACCTAAGAAATCAAAATATTCTTCTCCATTGGTATCCCACAGCTTTATTCCTTTGGCTTTCTTAAATCGTTTATTAAGTTTTAATAGCTTTAATAATTGTAAAAAATATGGATTAATGAATTCTTTGTAATTTCTTTCAAGTTCTTTATCACTCATTTCTAAAGCATCTTCAATACCCTTTAGTTTGAAATTTTTTCTAGCTGCTACTGTCCCCATGGTCTCACTCCTATTGTGTTAGTATATCAATAATAATTTCCATATTTTACAGTATTTATGCAAGATCAATTGCATTTCATGCTTAAATAAAGTCAGGGCAGGTAATCAAAAGAGAATACCCACCCCAACTATTGACATAGAGCCAAAAAAAAATCAGATGATATTATCATCTGATTTTAAATGGTGCCCAGAGGCGGAATCGAACCACCGACACGGAGATTTTCAGTCTCCTGCTCTACCGACTGAGCTATCTGGGCTTGTTAAGTTGGTGACCCATCCGCGACTCGAACGCGGGACACCCTGATTAAAAGTCAGGTGCTCTACCGACTGAGCTAATGGGTCCTACAAATAAATGGAGCGGAAGACGGGACTCGAACCCGCGACCCTCGCCTTGGCAAGGCGATGCTCTACCACTGAGCCACTTCCGCTAATTAAATGGTGCGGGTGGAGGGACTTGAACCCCCACGGATAAACCGCTAGATCCTAAGTCTAGTGCGTCTGCCAATTCCGCCACACCCGCAAAATTTAGTTTGGTGGAGGGAGAAGGATTCGAACCTTCGAAGTCGTCGACAACAGATTTACAGTCTGCCCCCTTTGGCCACTCGGGAACCCCTCCAGATTTGGTTGGAGCTGGTGATGGGACTCGAACCCGCAACCTGCTGATTACAAATCAGCTGCTCTGCCAATTGAGCTACACCAGCGTATCAATTAAAAATTAAAATTAAAGTGGCGACCCGGAAGGGACTCGAACCCTCGACCTCCAGCGTGACAGGCTGGCATTCTAACCAACTGAACTACCGGGCCAATCTTAAATTGAAAATTAAAAGTGAAAAATTGAAAATTGAAAACAAATGGTGGGCACAACAGGGATCGAACCTGTGACCCCCTGCTTGTAAGGCAGGTGCTCTCCCAGCTGAGCTATGCGCCCTAATAAAAATTAAATGGTGACCCCTAGGGGAATCGAACCCCTGTTACCGCCGTGAAAGGGCGGTGTCTTAACCGCTTGACCAAGGGGCCTAATCCTTGGCTCCAGAGAGAGGACTCGAACCTCCAACCTACCGGTTAACAGCCGGGTGCTCCACCATTGAGCTACTCTGGAACATCATATCGCAACGTCCTACTCTCCCAGGCAGCTTCCCGCCAAGTACCATCAGCGCTGAAGGGCTTAACTTCTGTGTTCGGGATGGGAACAGGTGTGACCCCTTCGCTATTGTCACGATATTACAATCTCTATGAGATTGAATGGGTAATGTTTAATGTTGAATGTGTAATTGTTGTTGAAATTTGCTGTGCAAATTTCTTCTTTAATTACTAATTACTCATTATTAATTACTCATTTTTTTTCAGGTGTTTTAAGCGAGAATATTATTATACCCTCAAAACTACACAATGTCAAATGGTAAATACTAAGAAAATATTTTGTTGTTTTTTTTGGTCAAGCCCTCGACCTATTAGTATCGGTCAGCTTAGTACATTACTGCACTTACACCTCCGACCTATCAACCAGATAGTCTTTCTGGGGTCTTACTCTCTTTCGAGATGGGAAATCTTATCTTGAGGGGGGCTTCGTGCTTAGATGCCTTCAGCACTTATCCCTGCCATACATAGCTACCCAGCGATGCTCTTGGCAGAACAACTGGTACACCAGTGGTATGTCCATCCCG
>NZ_FMUS01000036.1 GCF_900101495.1 Alkaliphilus peptidifermentans DSM 18978 | reverse complement strand
TGATAAATCTTGTTTCAACCGTGCTTCATACTCTGTTTTCACACGTCCATGAGACCTCCCCAGGTAAGAACGCAATCTTTCCTTCCATCTATCTGCTACATCTACACCTTATGCTTCCGGATAGTTTAGGGCTTTGGTTTGTGTGGCAACCTTACCCAGCATATGTGTGCCTTATATGTAGTTTCTATTCGTCAGACCAGAAGTTTGCCGTCGGCTTCCTTCAGATTCCACCTCACGGTGGACACCCTTGCCTTAAGCTATGCGCTTGGCACTATCAACCCGCGCTAGGGACTTTCACCCATTAGATTGCGCCCATGCTGGGCGCACCACAGCAAAATAAGGCAGAAGGATTCTGCCTTATTTACAGACTGTTGAAAATCCTCCATCTTCTTCGTTGCTGCAAAAACCCAGCACCCTCACGTATTACGTATACGCTGCGTTAAGCAGATGGCTGAAATCTTTGATTTCATGGCAGTGCGCTTATTTCATGGATTGTCGCTTTATGACATATAGAGCACTAGAATAAAGCGACAAGTAATGAGGATCATAATAATTTGCGCCTCGAATCTGAAGAATTATGAACAGTCTGGATATTGTTGAAAGTCTCTATTAAATATTAATACTCATTTGAATAAATTGGTAAATTAAGCTGTACACTAGACCCCAATTGAATCTCTTTACCACCTGATAGTATCCTAACCTGTGTGATGGTGGGTTCTACTTCCTTTAGTGTAAGTCCGATTTCATATATCATTGATTGTTGTAGCTTTTCATTTTCTGGCATCCGTTTAATTTCTTCAGTAAAGTCGATATATGCAATTCCATCCTTTACATATACATCATTAATAGATACACCAGCTGGTATCTCACTGAAAAGTCCTACTTCTGCAGGAGCTCCTTCTATTAGTGCAACAAGCACAGACTTAATATCGGCCTTTAATGCATTTACTCCTTTAGTTACAGGTACAAAGTAGTCATCTTCACCATTTGCAGTACCCTTGTAGTATACAACAACAGGTATAGTATCATTAGATATCTCCTGAGCTAGGTTTATGTTTCCCCTTTCAAAATAAAGATTTGCTATTGTACCAAATTTGAACTTGTTTATTTCTTTACCTTCTACCATAAATTGTACTTTATCAATAGTAGGAAATTCTGTTAATGTATAAACTACAGAAGTTATTATGGCTCTTTCATCAGCTTCGCTGTCATAAGAAAGGAATCGGTCATTAAAGTCCACCTTGCATAGACCATCATTTATAGACATTGCCAGGATATCTGTGCCCGTTGGTAAAACTGGCAAAAGCCCTATTACCGATAGATCCTCTCGGGTCATTGGTTCATCAACCAGCTGTCTTAACGCTCCCTTTGCTATGCCCTCTTCCCAAGGTATGCTTCTCATCATAGGTACTACTAATCCCATATTATCTTTGTAATATAGTACAGTTTGACGCAATCCCTCTTCTTCTAAGTAGGTATGACTTTGATTAACTATAATGCTTACATCTGTATCCTTTTCCCCCAGTAATATACTAAGGGGATTTCCGCAGGCGCTCAATAATACCACAATACATAAGACAGGTGCCAATAGCTTCCATCTGTAGATTTTCATATAGATACGTCCCCCTCAATTCAAAATCCCTTTATTATGGAATTGTTTTATACAATTATATTATTGTATAGGGGGAACTATTCGTTATTTCTTTTTTAGGGCAGTGAAATATCCACCACGAATTGAACGAGCATCCATTACAGTTACAAAAGCATGATCATCATGTTGATCTATTATATTATGTAGTTTTGATAAGTTCTTTCTTTGCAATGTTATATTCAGAAGATGACGTATTCCCTGCCGGCCATAGCCTTCTATTACGGTAACACCAAAGCCTTCATTTCTTAGCTTTTCTACCAGCTTCATTACCTCATGCTCAGAAATAACCTGGACAGTTATGCTTCCCAGGGCCATTTTTTCTTCTAGATAAACACCCAGGTAATTACCTGTTGCAAACCCAGTAGCATAAACCAATAGATTAATTGGATTATTTATTTCACTTAGAACCTTTCCAATGGCAAGTATGTAAATAATTATTTCAAAGAAACCTATAATAGCTGCTTGTATTCTTCTTCCTTTCACCACCATAATCATTCTTATGGTGGCCATGCTTACATCGGTTACCCTGGCAACAAAAATAAATAGGTATCCAAGTATGAGCTCCATAAAACTCCTCCCTTTTATCATTATATTAATATATATTATACAATATAGTTTATTTTAATCAATTTCCTTTTTCACATCTAAAACCCAGCGCCTTGACGTATTTTTTAATACGCATTAGTCGCTGGGTGTTTGAAATAAATATAGATAGATTTAGCTTTCTTCAAAGAAAGTAATGATAGATTTTAATAATGCTTCTGCTATTTTTTGACGATATTCATCGGTTGCTAGTTTTTTCTCTTCCTCGGCGTTTGTAAGAAACCCTACTTCCGTTAATACAGCATGCATTTTCGTATCTTTTAAAACAATAATTTTTTCATTTGGTACTAGCCTTCTATCAGTGGCCCCTAGCATTTCGACCATAGTCGATTGGAAGGTTTCTGCCAATCGTTTATTATCTCGAGTATCTGAAGGGAATTTTTCAGAAGGAAAGTACAGGTTCTCAATGCCATTTGCAGTAGTATTTCCAATTGGACCTGCATTAGCATGTACACTTACAAACAAATCAGCTCCCAACTGATTGGCTACCGCTGCTCTATCTTTAAGATCTATTTTGATATCGGTTGTTCTTGTCATATATGTTCTAAAACCAACTTCTGTTAATAGCTTTTCCAACCGCTGAGAAATATCTAGTACTAAATCAGATTCCTTAATTTTTAGATTTTTAGAGGTTGCTCCTGGATCTGTACCTCCATGGCCTGGATCTATTACAATTAATATTTGTCGATATCTATTTTTGCTGGTTAGCTCTAATACTAGATCCCTTGAACCATTAGCTGCTGAAGCTACACGATGCTCCACCTCTTCATTTAATTCAATTTGAATAAGATAGTTATCAGCATTTAAATCATTGACACTAATATTTTTTATATAATTGTCATTGACATCTATGTTACTAAATTCTAAGTCTATGTTATTTTTTGGTGCTATTATATCTAGTGTATCTGAGTTTATATTGCGGGTAACAGTGTAACGTGTAACGTTTGTTCCCTTAAAGGTTAAGGTTGAAGTGGTCCATCCCTTTTCCTCATATATCATTGATTCATAAGGTTTACCCTCTAAATGAACCCATAGTTGATTGTTTTTAACTTCAAAATGGAAATCTTCATACTCATCCTTATCCTGCAAATCTATTACAACCCTTACTATTTTATCATCTGGTTTATAGTGATGATCTGGCACAAACTGTGATACCCTAATATTTTTTGCTATTTTCCCATCAACCTTTAATGTATAGCTACCAGAATTTAAATAAGCATCTTTAACATCAACTACAAGTCTCTCGCTATTAGATAACCTCATTATGTTGTAGTTTTCTACGTTGTCACCTTCAATTACCAATACTTCTTTAGTATTATGGGTTTGGATTTTTACATTGTTAACAGAATTTATGAAACTAATAACCATTTCATTTGTTTGCTTGTCGTAATGTACTTGATGTGTAGTATTTTTTTCAAGCTCTATTACAACCCGGGTTACATATGGATCTTTACTAAGCTGGGCGACTCTTAACTCTTTGATATTTCCTCTTTGAATCTGCATTCTATATACATTATCACTTGAAATACGAGACTTATCCTGCATCTCAAATTTTGTGTTTTTCAAGTCAAATACCATTCTTGTTGGTTGAACCAGTCTTAATTCATCATAATCTGCTTCCTCAGTCAACTTTATTCTTATCTCTGGCAAACCTGTTGCATTTACAGTAACTGCCTCTAATAAAATTTTCTCTTCTTCAACTATTTCTTCTTCATCTTCCTTATTTTCTTCATCTTCATTATTATTATCTATATCTTCTATATCAGGTTCAGGCTCTATTTCCTTTTCTGTTAATAGTACTGTTCTTGTATTACCATCCCAGTCTATTTCTAATCCAATCTCTTCTGCAACAAATCGAATTGGTACCATTGTACGGTCGTTAATTAACTTAGCTGGAACACTATCTGGTAGTATTTTTTTACCACCATTTACAACAGCTATTTCGCTATTAATTGTCAGAAGTATATCTTTATCTGTAGTTTTAACTGTAACTATTCGGTTTTGTCCGTCCCAGTCTATTTCTGCACCTAAATTTTCTACAATAACCCTTAAGGGTACAAGAGTACGGTCATTATGTATTACAGGAGGTACATCCGATTCAATCAATTGATTATTCAGTTTTAACTGTACAGTATTGAAGTTTACATTTTTACCATCCATATTCATTGTCACTGTTTTTATTGGTGTAGCTGAACTGGCATAGGTAAATGACAGTGATAGGATGGAAAGTATTAGAATAATCGTTAAAGCCTTTTTATACATCATTTGTCCTCCTTAATCGTTAAAATCCGTGGTAATATAACCATAAAATCGATAAATAAATACATATCTGACATATTTTTGTCTAAAAATACATATTGTTACATCTATATTAGTTATATCATTTTAAATGATTCAATTCAATATGTGCTAGTAATATGTAATGAACATGTAATAATGACTCTCAACTGTAATATCAAAAAATAAAAAGGCCACAAGGGCCCTTCTATACTTTTTTTTCAAATACCTTATATAACTCATCAGTATCAGGTTCAGCCAGTGGTGTAATATTACCACCATCAACTATAACTCTTTTACCCTTTGTGATTCTCCCTATTATAGTTCCTTTAACCCCTTCTAAATCAAGAAGTTTAATTAAATCATTTGCTTTTTCTTTTTCTAATGATATAAGCATAACCCCACTGGATATAAGTCGATAAGGATTAATATTCATGATATTGGATATTTTTCTTGTTTCTTGGCTAATTGGTATACAGTTTATATCTACCTCAATGCCTAAATCTGATGCCTCTGCCAATTCCCATAATGCTCCTAAAATACCGCCTTCAGTTACATCATGCATACTATGAACACCAATTCTTCCAGCAACGATACCTTCCTTAACCACACTTAAGTCCTTCGAGAAGTTTATCGCTGTATCAATTTCAGTGGTGCTCATTTGTTGCTTCAATTCTTCACAAAAGTCAGTGGCTATTATTGAAGCTCCTTCAAGCCCTGCATGCTTAGTCATAATAATTACGTCTCCTACCTTTGCTCCCCTTGTAGAAATCATATCATTCTTCAACTGCTTTCCTATAGCAGTTGTACTTATAACTACTCGATTTACAGCATCGGTTATTTCGGTGTGTCCTCCAATAATTTCAACATCTATAGAAGCAGCAGCATTATTTGCGTCCCTCATAATCTGCTGAATGTCTTCTTTAGTTGTATTTGTGGGTGCTAGAATAGTAATCATAATTCCTATAGGCTGTATACCGTTGGAGGCAACATCATTACAAGAAATATGTATGGCTAGATGACCTATATTATTAATTGCACCTGTAATTGGATCTGTGCTAAGTACACAAACATATTCGCCAAAATCTATAACTGCACAATCTTCTCCTATACCAGGTCTTACTAAAACCTCTTCTCTCTTGCTGGTAATATTCGAAAAAACCACTTCCTTTAAAACGCTTGTTGGAAGCTTTCCTACCTTCATTGGTTTTCCCCCCTTCATGCTAATGGTATTATATCATATTAAAACTAATGAGTTGTAAATACAATTGAGAGAAATAAGAAATTTAGTTTTTTCTCTTCCATTACTCATTCCACATTACTAATTACTAATTGTTTCACTCGTACTACAGAATGTTCTCTTCCATTCCTTTATAGTGTATATGTGATGATCTGAAACAATAAAAAGTGGCTTTATATCCTTTGGATAGATTGTATGATGTACCAATACTTCAGCATCATATCCTTTCTTTAAGTCAAACCTTCTTTGCGTATTTTCTAAAAAGCTTAAAGAAGTTTCCCAATACTCTTGGGCCAGTCCCCTACCTCTGGTTTTCATATACTCCTTTGACTCTTTAAAGGCTTCTATATCTTGTAGAATAAAGGGTTCATAAATTTCATTAGCCAGATTTTCATTGGCTACCCAGCATTTTTCTGGTTGGATTCTAACTGCTAAAACTACAGAATGAGAATGAAACCTTGGATTATCTCTATAGTTTAATGAAGCAAATATCGATTTCCTTCTGATTACCCAGTTAGGAATTGTTGGTGTTTTTTCCTGGTCAATAAATGAGTGGAAATCTATGTATTTACTTTTGTAGCTTTGTTTATCGTCATATTGAATGCCTTCCGTTAAAATTCTTTTTAAATCATTTATTGGTGCTATATGATAGATAAAGCCAGTTTTACTATAATCTGAAAAAAACATAATATCACCTTTACTTTTTATTCTCTGCAAATTAACTAAATAAGTAGCAATAATTACAATGAATTTTCCTTGTAATTTGATGCATCCTATAGTTAGGAGGTGTTTTCTATGATGACAATACATTGCACTACAAATGCTTGTATTTATGAAAATGATGGACAATGTACACTTACCCATGTAACCTCTGTAACAAATCCTATTGATAAAAGCTGTGCATATTTTAAAGAAAAAAAGAAGGAGGAAGAAAATTAATCAATAATAATCATTCCCTTAATCATTAGCTAGTATGCTTATACAAATGTAAAAGAGCAAAAAAACAGCTCTTATATGAACTGTTTGTGATTATTAATCTTTAATTACAAGGTTTAACCCCTTCGCTTTAATGTCCGTAATAAAAGATATAACAGTATTTATAGCTAAGTATATGGCACTTATGAAAAACACAAACCAAAATGTGGTAAACCTTAACGCTAAAGCAAATGCCATACCTCTAGAAAGGGTAATACCAAATGGCGCCAATAAAAAGACCATACTGCCTTCAAAGGAGCCAAGTCCACCTGGTAAAAGTGGCACCATAGCCACCATATAAGTTATATATGTTATTATTGCTATTGTAAATAATCCAATGTCCAAATGTAAGCCTCTTGCCAAAATAATTGCTTTAAAAGCAAAGAAGCCCCATATGATAAATGATAGAAGCAACTGTTGACTAAATGCCTTCTTATTCTTAATAGCCTCTTTTATTGTTTTCTGGAAAATGAACAAGAAATTATTTAGTTTTTCCTCAAATTTCCTATTTGATAACTTATTAAAAATCCATAGTATTTTATCTGGAATAACCATAAAGGCAATTATAATTGCTAAAACTCCAATCAGAAATAAAAAACTAGTTAATAACAGCTTTAAATATAAACCCTGTACTTCTACTTTACTTAAGAAACCAACAATAGATATTAGATTAATTGTAGCAAAGGCAATTATACTAACGATTTTTTGAATACTCACCATTGCAGTGGCCCGGCCTATTGATAATCCTAGCTTCTTATTTAGGGTGTATACCTTAGCTGTTTCACCACCTGCTTTAACAGAGGGAGTAACACTTTCAACAAATGTTCCCACCAAATTCATATGTAGTAGATCCTTAAAACTGATTTCGGCTCCTATAATTTTAGCTATTGAATACCACTGAAAATTAATAAGTACAATAGTAACTAATTGCATAATGGATACTGTCAATATTAGTTTAGGATTTAGTTCCTTTAAGCTATAAAATACCTCTCTAAAATCAGCTAACCATATGAGTATTAAAATCGATATGAGGGCTACTAAAACCAGTATTGCCTTTTTCATCATCTTTAAAGCCCCCCTGATTCTTGGTAAAGAGTAACGTACAGCTTATCGTCATATTATTTTGTTTAATATTCATACATTGATGACACTTATGGCATTCGTCTGGCAACGATGAGTAAAATGGCCTTAATGCTTCTTTTGGACTTCTCATTAATATCCTGGCCCCAGCTGGTGCCTTTTTCCATACATTTTTAAATATGTCTTCACGGGGATATGCCTGTAATGCAACATGTACAACAGAAAAATCTGAAACATCCATCTGTTGGCCTGAAGCTAATCCCACTTTTACTTTTTGTGTCATATTTAATCTTTTTATAACTTTTTGGGCTATTTCAACAGAAAGTGGATCAATATCTATAACATAAACCTGCGCCCCTGTTTGATTTGCTATGGCAAGAGCAGTGCAGGGTAATGGTCCACCACCGATACATAATACATGATCATCACATGAAATTTGTCCCAAATCTACTTCTCGCTTCACCAAATCCTTATAGTAAATTTCCACTAATTTAATTAATAGAGGAGATATAGAGCATAGCTTTTCCAGTTTTGATGTAAAAGTAGGTATAAGCTTCATATTTTCTTCACCCTTCCTTCTAAAGTAACATTGAAACAAGTGTTACTACTTGATTTATTAGTCCACCAATAAAGAATGCTAAGAAAAAAGTCGAAATTCCAATTGCTAGAGCAATTTTTATACGGAATTCCTTTATTAAGACCCCTAAAACTGATAAGCAAGGCAAATAGAATAAAGCTACAACCGATGCAACCAGTAACTGTAGTGTAGACAAGTCTAATTCCAATAGAGGTAATACTGCTAATTCTCTACGAATTACACCCAGAATCAAACCAATTGTTGCTTCTCTTGGTAAACCTAACCAGCCTTCGATAATTGGTTCGATAAAGCCACCTACTGCATTTAAAGCACCTGTTTCAGCAACCAAAGCTGCAAAGCCTACTCCCAATAACATAGGAACTTCTGCCTCCAGCATGAAATGCTTTGTTCTTAAATAAATCTTCTTTAAGTAGGACTGTCTATCTGGCATTAGCAGATTAGGTATTTCCAATAAGATTGGATCACTTTTACCTGGAATCATTTTATTTAACACCATTCCACCTATAAACATGGCTAATAGTGAGATTAAATACACCAATACTAAAACCAAAACAGATCTATCTCCTAACAGTGCAATAAATGCACCTGTTTGAGCTGCACAAGGGACTGCCAACGAAACAACAGATGCCACAATAATTCGTTCTTTTTGACTTGTTGACGCACGTGTTCCAAGAATTGCAGGAACCGCACAGCCGTATCCCATTATCATGGGTACAATGTTTCCTCCCTGTATTCCTATACGTTGTAGCATACTATCAACTAATACAGCTAACCTTGGTAAATAACCACTATCCTCTAGAAATGATAAAACAATATAGAATAGGAAAACATATGGTAGTATTAAGGCAAATGGCCATTCAATACCCTTAATTAGCATTCCATATTCCCCCACCAGCACATTAAATATTAGGCCTTCCGATAGAAAGGTGGATACAATGTTTGTTATAAATGGAACATAGAAGTTATTAAGTAACGGTAATAAGATAAGGCCACGAATTCCTTTACCACCACCAACAACAATCCCTAAAGCTAAAGCAAGTATAATAATTGATGCTGGTATGCCTGTTAATGGACGAATTAAAGCATCCCCTAATTTTTCTAATAATGTTGGATGTCGATGTTCAACCTGTTGAACCTGCTGTATTATTCTTCCTACCCTTTGCCATCGTTCATCTTGATTTTCTGGTATATCTCCATAATCAACAGTCTTTTTTTCAGCCATTATCCAAGCCTGTTTTAATATATCCCGTAGTCCTATGTTTCTAATTGCTACAGTAGGGACAACTGGAGCCCCTAATTCAACAGATAGTTTATCTATATCAACACTTATTCCTTGTTGTTCAGCTACATCTGTAAGGTTTAAGGCAAAAATAATTGGTATTTGATATTTTTGTAGCTGTAATGCAAAATTTAGATTTCTCTCTAAATTAGTTGCATCAAGTACACAGATAATTACATCTGCCTTCTCATTATCTAACATATTAACGGCTACTTCTTCTGCTGGTGAAGTAGCCTCTAATGAATAGGTTCCTGGTACGTCAATTAGAACTCCATGATTTCCTTGATGCTGTATATTTCCTTTTGTAAAGGTTACCGTTGTACCAGTATAGTTAGAAGCTATTACATCCATCCCTGTAAGTTTAGAGAAAACTACACTCTTACCTACATTTGGGTTTCCCATTAGTAACACCTTTATTTGACCTTCTTCAATATGTATTTCAGGTTCTTTTGTATGACAACTCAACTAAAGGACCTCCTTGACTAAAATCTGGTTTGCGACATCCTTTGCAATTGCAATGCTTCGATTCCCCATAGAAACCACAATAGGCCCCCCCAACGGTTGCTTACTCATAACCCTTACCTTCATTCCTTCCCTTAACCCAAGAGAGCTTAACAGAGGTACCTGTGGCATTTTTTCGATAATACACGAGTTTTTCCCCTTAAATTGATAAATAGACATTTACATTACCCCTTTCGTGTTGATAACGATTATCAATTCCACTTATTAAAGATTCTAACATAGTATTTTTTATCAGTCAATAAGATATTGACATAAATAAAAAAATATACCCAAACTATTTGATATTAAAATCAAAAATTAAAAAATAATATATTTTTAATATTATTAATACCAATCGCTTAGTTTTTATTTCTTATGAGTTATGTTAAAATAGCATTAAATTACATTACGAGGGGGGATAAATATGCAATTGAAGGGAACCCAAACAGAACAAAATCTTTGGAATGCATTCGCTGGTGAAAGTCAAACTCGCAACAAGTATACTTACTATAGCCAAAAGGCAGAAGCTGAGGGATTTATTGAAGCTGCAAAGCTATTTAGATCAAGTGCAGCCCACGAGGAGGAGCATGCAAAGGCACTGTTATCCTTCTTAAATGGTATTAAGGATACTAAAGCAAATTTGAGGGATGCCATTCAGGGTGAAATTTATGAAAGCCATACTCTTTATAAGGAATATGAAAGAGTAGCTTTAGCAGAAGGCCTTGAAGATATTGCTGTATTCTTTAAAAAACTAAGTGAAGCTGAAGAACAGCATGAACATGCCTTTAAAGGTCTTTTAAAAAGGATTTTGGAAGAAAACAAATAAAAAACCCTCTTGTTACGAGGGTTCAACTGACACCTTAAATAATTCCATTCATATTATATTAGTGAGAAAACAAAATGGGGTATTATACTTCAATCTCATTACCTCAAGCTAGTATTAATATAATATGGAGGTGCTTATTGTGTCTGAAATAAATATAAATTCACTTTTTGCTGGAAACAATTTTATATTAATATTGTTTCTACTCTTTATAATTCTTAGTCCTGGCAAAGGAAAGGGTTGTAAAGGAGATCAGAGTTGGATACTGATTTTACTGCTTTTACTTATTCTTTTTGTTCCTCAGAAGGGTAAACATTGTAAATTTTAAAAACTGCAAATAAAAAATAAGTCAGTTCATTCCTATGAGAAATGAACTGGCTTATTTTTTATCTCTTTTTATAATACCAATAACCAATGCCTCCTAATGTAAAAAGGGAAAGCATGTAAATTGCAATTATTTTAATAGCTGATTCAAAAAAGAATTCTTCTGGTAGCATTTGAATTAATATTTCTTTACTAGGGTCAAGTATCCACAGATCATTGTCGAAAAATATTAAGTGAAAATAAGTAAAGTACTTATAAAAATCAATTTGCATTAATATAAACAGAGTAAGTAACAGCATTACATTAATGGCTGTAGTATAATATAATGTTTTAGCTAAACTCTTTTTCCATCCTCGGTCTTTTTTCATTAGGTAGAACAACAATAATATTAAAATCGGAATTGAGACATTCCTAATCCACCTTCCCCTAACAAATAAAACCTTAACATCAACCATATGAAGTACTGCACGTTCTCCAAACACCTGTATTTCTTCCCCATTTACAATTTCAACAGTATCTAAAAGCTCTCGGTCATCCTTTAAATAAGTCAATAAATCCTCCATAAAGTACTGTAGATCCTCAATATTTCTACCAGTCACCTGTGGAATTTGGTGTTTAATAAACGACTCCAAATAATGAGCCCTATTAAATGCTACCAAATCAACAGCTGTAAACAGCATTATCAATGATAAAGTAATTCCTATGAGTATGTAGCTTAGTCTTTTTATTCCCATTCTATTTACTATCCCTCCTTAGTTGTCTATATAAAGTAAAGGCTATCTTATTTTTGTACTATATTTTATTATACATTTTTTTAATGTGGAAATAAACATATACACAATGAACCATTTCTTGGTATAATTTTATTATGTTACTTCAGAATAATAATTTTAGCATAGAAAGGAGTTGAAGAGCAGGATTTTTGATCCTGTCATCGATGAAAATAGGATTAGTAGGACTTCCACTGGTTGGAAAAACAACATTATTTAATCTGCTAACTGGAGCAGATATACAAGTCTCTCAATTTTCTGTAGGTAAGGTTGACTCAAATATGGGAATTGCTAAAATCCCAGATGATAGAA
Organism: Alkaliphilus peptidifermentans DSM 18978; assembly: GCF_900101495.1. GTDB lineage: Bacteria > Bacillota > Clostridia > Peptostreptococcales > Natronincolaceae > Alkaliphilus_C > Alkaliphilus_C peptidifermentans. The sequence goes on along the minus strand of NZ_FMUS01000036.1, from coordinate 26,162 downwards.
TTGATTTCTTAACAGAAATGTACAAGCCTAAAAAAATTACCCCCGCCACCATTGAGGTAATTGATGTTCCTGGCCTTGTTAGTGGCTCTAGTGCTGGTAAAGGAGTTGGTAATCAGTTTTTGGATGCTATTCGTAAGGTAGATGCTTTGGTTCATATCATTAGGGTTTTTGAAAACAATGACGTTCCTCATGCAGAAGGAACCATCGATCCAATGAGGGATATTGAAACCATAAATATGGAGCTTCTTTTCTCGGACCTTTCTATAATAGAAAATAGAATAGATCGTATAGTAAATTCAAAAAAGATAACAAAAGAGATTGCTGCTGAGCTGGAGGTACTGAAAAAGTGTAAGCAGGGTTTAGAGGAAGGTCTTTTAATCAATAATTTAGAGCTAAATGAGGAAGAGGGAGAGCTTCTTAAAACCTTTGGTTTTTTATCTGAAAAGCCACTCCTTTTGGTGGCCAATATAGATGAAAATCAATTGGTATCACAGGATTATCCTCAAAAAAATGCTTTGCTTACCTTTGTAAAGGAAAGAAATATACCATTAATTGAAATCTGTGGCAAAACTGAGCTGGAAATAAATCAATTGGAGCCTGAGGATAAGGAAATGTTTATGTCGGAGCTGGGAATTGAGGAGCCAGGAATTGATAAGCTGGCTAAAGTAGCCTATGATTATTTAGGCTTGATATCCTTCCTTACAGCTGGACAGGATGAGGTTAAAGCCTGGACCATCAGAAAGAGTACAGTTGCTAAAAGGGCTGCTGGGAAAATTCATTCTGACATAGAAAAGGGTTTTATACGGGCTGAGGTAGTTAAGTTTAATAATTTAAAGGAGCTTGGGTCTATGGCTAAGGTAAAAGAAAAGGGACTGGCTACTTTAGAGGGCAAAGAATATATTGTAGAAGATGGAGACATTATCAATTTTAGATTTAATGTGTAAATATATAAACATTGCCAAAAGTGTACAGTTTATGTATAACACTGTATGCTTTTGGCAAATATAAAATATTCTTATTAGACGCTCATATTTTATATATATTCAGAATAAAGCTAGATATTTAAGCAGCAAATTATTTAAAGATAATTTGTAAAATCAAATTATTGATTCTTACAACTAATAGTTTCAACTTTCAACTCGTTCATACGCTTAATAGTTCCCATATAATGATCATTAAGGGTTTTACAAATTTTTTCACAATCACCGGTCTTAATTATATCTAAAATTCTTCCATGGTGCTCATCCTGACTTTCTATAGATACAATTTGAGAATTGACTGTTGAATAATAAATTGCTACATTAATTCCAGTGAAACTATTCCATAATTCAAAAAGTCTTTTTCTTTTGGGCCCTAAAACAACACTACTATGAAAATCATGGTCAGATTTTATAGCACCATATGTATCTCCTGCCTTAATACATTCTGCCATTTTAACAATTGCAGCTTCCATCTTATTTATTTCTTCATCCGAATAAACTCCATTACATAGTTTAACTGCCATTGTCTCAAGATTATTCCTTAAATAGTAAACTTCCCATACATCATCTACAGTAAATTGTTTTACTTTACACCCCTTATGTGCTGAGTAAGTGATTAAACCCTCCTGTTCCAATTGTCTAAATGCTTCTCTTATAGGACCTCGACTTACTCCTAATTCCAAAGCCATATCCGCTTCTTTAATTCTATCCCCCTGCATTATTTCGCCTAGTAAAATTTTCTTCCGAATAATGTCCAAGGTCTCTTCCCTTAGAGTTTTTCTATTTATTATTCCAGTCAAAAAAATTCTCCCTTTCAAGTTAATTTAAAATCTCTTATTTTTTTTAACAATCCTTAAATTGCACAAAGTAGCTATACAGTCTGATACAGGATTAATTAAGCTCTTACGTTTGCTTTCATGAGTAAAATTTTATCTAAAATCGCTTCCCGTCTATAATTGTTGTTTTGCTAATTATAATAAATCATACCTTATCATCTGTTATTCTATCAAGCTTATTATTAAATAAACCAAAAATATTTGAGTATACCTTAACTAAAGTATATCAAACAGCTCTTCCTAAGTACAGGAAATCTCTATGTAAAACAAACTTAAACAATAGAGAAAAAAAACTGCTTTAAGAAAGCAATATTAGTTCGTAAGCAAATTCTACCACCATATATATGATATATCAAATTAATCAGAGTAAATAACATTTCCATCAATTATTGTATGGACTACCTTAGCATCTGTGTTATATGCTGGTATTCCCTTAAATATGGCTATATCTCCATCCTTACCTACTTCAATGGAGCCTACTCTATCATCTACCCCCATTATCTTAGCAGCATTTATGGTAATCATCCTAAGGGCCCGTTCTAACTCACAGCCCTCTTTTACTGCTTCCCCTGCATGATGAATAAGGGAGTCAATGCTTAGTATAGGTGCATCTGCAGTTAATGCAATCAATACTCCTTTTTTATCTAGTTCAACCACACTTTCAATATCAATAAGCCTAGCTTCTCCATGGGATTTCTTAGAACCTATTGGGCCAAATACTATTCCACAGCCACTTTCGACAATTTCCTCAATGTAGTCAGTTGCCCCCCATGCATGATCTAATGTGAATTTGACATTGAACTCTTTTGCTACCTCCATGGCTGCCAGCATATCAAATTGTGTACAATGCATTTTTAATGGTATTTGCTTTTTTAAAACCGGTATGATAACCTCTAGCCTTTTATCATGCTTAGGCATTTTATCATTATTGCCATCAGCTTCTTCTTTTTTAATCATATACTCCTGAGCCTCTTTGAAAAGCTCCTTCATTATATTGGGTATAGACATTCTAGTTGATGGTTTTTGGTTTCGTTTCCCATACACCCCTTTAGGATTTCCTCCAAAGGCCACCTTTAATGCTATAGGGTTTTTTATAGTCATTTTATATATATTCTTGCCGTAGGTCTTAGCTCCAAAGGCTAATCCACATACTACATTCCCACTTCCCGGAGTTAAACCCAAGGTGGTAATACCATTACTATAGGCAAATTGAAAATCCTTTGAGTTTGGATCTGTACCGTAGATTATTTGGAGGTCAGGAGTAGTGCTATTTGTCATTTCATTGGCATCATCTATTGAGGTAAAGTTTGAAAAATTCATGGCCCCAATATGGGAATGACAGTCAATTAAACCTGGCAATGCAACCATTCCTTCAGCTTCAATAATCTCTGCTGCTTCATGATTAATATTTTCACCTATTTCAATGATTTTTCCATCCTGTAAAAGGATATCTCCTTTATCTATTATCCCATTAGCCATTGTATATATTTTAGCATTTTTGATTAGTAGCATATTAAAGGTCTCCCTCCTGATAAACCATTTCTCCTCCAATAAAGGTGTATACGGCTCTTGAACTGTAGTATTCAATTGGGTTGTTGGTGTATATAACTAAATCTGCCGACTTTCCTACCTCTATTGTTCCTAATATATGATCTAATCCTAATATTTTTGCAGGATTAATCGTCATCATTTTTAATACATCTTCCCTATCAACGCCAGCCCTATAGAACCCTATGGCATTCCACAGGTATTTAACTTTTCCTTCTGGTCCATAATCACCAGTTAAAGAGAAGCTAACGAGGCCTCCTTCTTTTTGAATATCGGCTATTTTCTTTAAATCTGTCTCATTATAGTTTTTTGCAGTTAAATATGTCTGTTCTCCAACTATTACCGAGGCTTTGGCGTGAATAATCTCTTCAATACATCTATCAGCTTGATATCCTCCACATATAACAAGGTGTAAATCATAATCCTTAACAATATTTAATAATGCTTGTATTTCAGCTGAAGTATTTACATGGATAACTAGAGGGATTTCTTTATTTAACACTCTTTTAACTATGTTATCTTCATTACTTTTAGCTGCTTCATAAAAGTAATTTTCTAGCTTGCTAAATATCCCCATTCTAGTCATTGGAAATATTTGGTTTTTACCATATGACTCCTTCACAGGATTTGATACTGCACCTTTTAAGGCAACCGGTTCTTTTATAAGCATTTTCTTTGAACTCGATCCCCAGGTTTTAAAAGCTGCCATTTGCCCACCAATAATGTTCTTGTTTCCTGGTGCAGCACCAATAGCTGTTATACCCACCTTATATAGCTCCTCCAGCATAATTTCACTAGGGTTAAAGGCATATTTAATTTTAGCATCAGGAGTTATGGGGTTAGATATTTCATCATGATCCTTTATGCTGAAGGTACTATCCATGCATCCAAAGTTACTTATGGGATCTATAAATCCAGGAAACACTTCTCTCCCTTTAGCATTTATAGTTTTTGAATTTTCTATTTCTATGTTTTTTTCTATTCTTTTTATTAATCCATCCTCTATTAGAATATCCCAATCCTTCAGGACATCACCATTACCTATATGAATTATTCCATTTTTTATGATAAACATTTCTTTTCTCCCTCTTTGCTCGTATGACTTTAGATAATCTAGTTTTGTTTTTTAAAAGCTTCACGCAGATGCTCTGATGAGGTCCGATGTGTTTTTTATTCCACCAAAATTTAGAGCAATTTCATAATTTAAATTCTATCTATAAAATGACAGGCAACAAAGTGTTGATTGTCAACCTCCTTTAGAGTTGGAACCTGATTTCTACACATATCCTTTGCCAAACTACACCTTGAAGCAAACTTACATCCAGCTATGGGGTTTATCGGACTAGATACTTCTCCCTCCAACGGTATTATCTTTTTGTTTCTTTCTATCTTTGGATCAGGAATTGGAATTGATGATAATAGTGCTTTGGTATAGGGATGTTTAGGGTCCCTATAAAGCTGATGACTACTGGTTATTTCCACTAAATTACCTAAATACATTACTCCTACCCTGTCGGATATATATTTGACCATTGATAAATCATGGGCAATAAATAAATATGTTAAATTCTTCTTTTTCTGTAGGTCTATTAGTAGGTTTACTACCTGTGCCTGGATTGAAACGTCTAGGGCAGATATTGGCTCATCACATACTATAAACTCTGGTTCTACAGCTAAGGCTCTGGCAATGCCAATTCTTTGCCGTTGACCACCTGAAAACTCATGGGGAAATCTTGAGATGTGTTCTTTATTTAATCCAACCATACTTATTAGCTCAAATAGTTTATCTTTTCTATCTTTACCATTGTGGATTCCGTGTATATCAATACCTTCTGCTATTATATCTCCAACGGTCATGCGAGGATTTAATGAGGAATAAGGATCCTGAAATATAATCTGAGCTCTTTTGGTAAAGTCCTTCCGTTCCTTTTTACTCTTCTTATGGACTGAAAATCCATCAAAGTTGACTTCTCCTGCTGTTGCATCATAAAGTCCAAGTATTGTCTTACCGCAGGTGGTCTTTCCACATCCCGATTCACCAACCAAACCAAGGGTCTCACCTTTATAAATATTAAAGCTGACACCATCCACAGCTTTCAAATACTTTTTTGTAGGTAGCATGAAATACTTTTTTAAGTCTTTAACCTCTACAGTAATTGTTTTATTTGCCACTGGATTCACCTCTTGTCAGTATAAGCTCTGGAACTCCCTGGGTATTGGCTTTTTCATGATGTAGCCAACAATAGGCCTCATGACCCTCTGCAAAGGTGGTTTTTTCTGGAGTCTTTATACTACATATTTTCATTGCAAAATCGCATCTAGGGGCAAATCCACACCCTTTGGGTGGATCTATTAGATCTGGCGGGGTCCCCTGTAATGAATATAGTTTTTTACTAGTATCTTTAGTAAGCTTAGGTACCGATTGAAGCAGTGCGTAGGTATAAGGATGCTTTAGATTATAGAATATATCCTCTGTTCTGCCACTTTCTACAATTTTACCTGCATACATAACAATAATTCTATCTGCTGCTCCTGCAACTACCCCAAGATCATGGGTTACAAGAATTACACCGGTATCAAGGTCCTTCTTCAGCTCGTTAATCAGCTTCATTATCTGGGCCTGTATGGTAACATCTAATGCAGTTGTAGGCTCATCTGCTATTAGTATTTTTGGATCACATGCCAAGGCTATGGCTATCATTACTCTTTGTCTCATACCACCAGAAAATTCGAATGGATATTGTTTATATCTCTCTTCAGGATTTGGGATTTGAACAAGTTTCAGCATTTTAATGGCAATCTCTTTTGCCTTCTCCTTTGATATTTGATTATGGATTAAAACACTTTCGGCAATTTGCTCTCCTATCCTCATGGTAGGATTTAAAGAAGTCATTGGATCTTGAAATATCATGGATATTTCCTTCCCACGTAAGTCTGCAAGCTCTCCTTCAGTTAGTTTTATCAAATTCCGGCCATTAAACATTATTTTACTGTTTTCATTACCGATGGTTGTATTGTCAATTGGCAGCAATCCCATAATGGCCTTTGCAGTTACCGTCTTGCCACAGCCAGACTCGCCTACAATAGCCAATGTTTCCCCTTTATCTAAATAAAAATCCGTGCCCCTTACTGCTTGTACACTCCCACCATAGGTTTTAAAGGCAACGGTTAAGTTTTCTACTTCTAAAATTCGTTCTTTAGCCATTATTCCACCTTCTTCCTCTGTTCTAGTCTTTTAGCTTTGGATCTAATGCATCGGATAAACCATCACCAATTAAATGGAAGGATAATATGGTTATAACCAGCATTAAGCTAGGGAAAAATAATTCATGGGGATAGAACATGAGACGTTCTTGTCCTGCCGCAGCCAACGCCCCCCAACTTGTCTCTGGAGGTCTTATGCCAAGACCAATATAGCTTAAAAACGCCTCTCCTAGGATAAAGCCCGGTACAGCCATTGTAATGGTCACCATGATAATTCCTAATGTGTTTGGAAAAAGATGCTTAATTATTATTCTTTTAGAATCTGCTCCTAATGCTGCAGCAGCTTTAACAAAGTCCTGTTCTTTGATTTGTAGGATTTGCCCTCGTACCATTCTAGTTGTGCCTACCCATGATATAAAGCTTAGGGCAAATACTAAGGAAAACAAACCTCTTCCCATTACCATAGAAAGTATAACTACTATTATCAAATAGGGTAAATTTCCTACGAATTCACAAATCCGCATAATTAAGTCATCCACCCAACCTCCCTTTAGTCCAGCAATAGCCCCTAAGATTGAACCTATCGTGAACATCACCAGAGTACATAGAAGTCCAATAATAAGGGATATTCTACCTCCAACAGATACTCTTGTGAAGATATCTCTACCCATCCGGTCTGTTCCAAACCAATGGCTAGCAGATGGTGTTTGGCTTCTAATGGATGAATCCATATATTGATAATCATGTCCTGATAAAGTAGGCCCTATAATGGTCAATAGAGTCACTATACATAGCATTATTAGACCTGTAATAGCTAGTTTATTTTTTCTAAACCGTCTCCAAACTTCGGCCCAATAGGTTAAGGCCGGTCTTCCCATATGTTCAGATAGTTCTTTTTTAATGCCAACTTTTTCAAATAATTCATCTTCATATATTTCATTAGATGTTACCGTATCGGTTGTAACCATAATTAAGCCTCCTTCTGTTTTTATTCACCTTTTGCTATTTTAATTCTAGGGTCTACAACACCATATAAAATGTCCACCAGAATCAATGCAATTACATATAGTATCGCAAAGAATATAGTTAACCCCAGTACCATTGTATAGTCAGTATCCGATACTGCCTTTACATAATATTGTCCTAAGCCCGGAATAGAAAACAGTCTCTCTATTATAAAGGATCCTGCAAATATACCTGCAATTGCAGGGCCCGTCATGGTAACAATAGGTATAAGGGAGTTTCTAAAGATATGCTTCCTTACAGTTCTTGCCCTTCTACACCCTTTGGCCCTTGCTGTTAAAACATAATCCTCATTCATAACGCTCAAGGTGCTGTTTCGCATAAATTTAGCATAGCTTGCTATTCCACCAATTGCATAAACAGCAACAGGTAAAATGTAATGCTTAAAGGAGCCCCAACCGAATATTGGTGTTATTCCCCATTTAAATCCTATGAAATATTGTAATAATGCTGCAAAGACAAAGCTTGGAACACATATTGCCAGCACCACTGAAACCCGTATAAAGTGGTCTGAGAATTTATCACGATTTAAGGCGGCAATCATCCCCAATAAAACTCCCAAAGTTATTTGAAAAAATAATGCAATAATGCCTATTTTGGCTGAAATCGGGGCATTATCTCGGATAATGTCATTCACGCTTCTTCCTGTATAAATAACTGATTCACCAAAATCACCGGTGGTAATTAAGTTTTTCATATAGATAAAATAACGCTGATAGGTAGGTTGATCTAATCCATATTTAGCTCTGATAACTTCCTGTGCTCTTTCTGGCATTACTTCAACCTTAGCTGCAATCGGATCTCCCGGGGCTGCTGAAATCAAGAAAAACGTAGCAGTTATAATTAAAAAAAGTGTAATTAATCCATATGCAGTTCTCTTCAATATAAATCGTCCCATAGCACCCTACCTTTCTAAGTTGTTATTACCAAATATTTAGGTGGAGTGGTTAACTCCACCTAAATATGATAATTATTAAGTGTTTATGAATTTCCGATTACTATTTCTTCCCGCTTATATATATTTTTCTATAGTCTACTGATGCATGGGTATTAAAAATATAGTCTTTTGCATAATCCGCTACATAAGTTGTATCTACTCTAGTATAAGTAGGTGATATAATTCCTGTGCCTACCAGCAATTTTTCTGCATCTAAGTAAAGCTGTGCCCTTTCATCAAGATCTGGTGTATTGGATGCCAGCTCTAGAAGCTCTTTAAATCTATCGGCATCGGGCCCCACCCAGCCGGATTTTGCCGAGTCAAAATATCCTATTTCTGGATGATAAATGCTAAGTAGTCCGTTGGGGTCGTTATAATATGGTCCCCAGCCAGCAGTTGATATATCATAATCACCTTCACCAACTCTATCCCACATAATATTCCATTCCATCATATCGATTATAATGGTAACACCTAGGTTTTCTCTCCACTGCTGTAGCATCCATTCTGATGATCGCTTGGAGAATTCACTTGTCCCCCTTGTAGCAAGGCGAACCTCCATTTTTGAAGGATCTGGATCAAAGCCTTCCTCTATTAAGCCTTCAATTAATAAAGCCTTAGGATCAGTATATTGTTTTTGTAGGTGTTTAATAATTTCATTCTCACCCTTTACCATATTGGTATATAATGTTTCACCTACACTCATTACAGGAGGCATTAATGAGTACAATGGTACAGCTGCACCATCTATAATATCATTGACATATTTTTCACGGTCAAAGCCCAATGAAAAGGCTAAACGGATTTTAGGATTCTTAAAATATTTGTTTTGTGCATTAAAGCCATAAAACTCAGGTGCTCTAACGATTGTTTCAATAGTTCTAAAGCGATTACCTTCCCTTTCCATTAGCATTTTATGCTCTGGCTCTCTAGCACGAACAACATCAATTTCGCCTGCAAGTAATGCCTGTACTGCTACCTGCGGTTCAGTTATTACCTTTCTTACAACTTTATCTAGCTTTACATTGTCTGCATCCCAATACTTTTCATTTTTAACTAATGTCATTTGAACATTTTGGTCCCAGCTTTCAATTATGAATGGACCATTCATTACAACATGATTCATGCTTGACCCGTATTCAGATCCCCACTCTTCAAACTTATCTTGTCGTACTGGTCTTGCACCATTTAATAGGTCTAGGAAATAAGAGTATGGTTTAACCAGTGTAAACTCTACCCTTCTATCATCAATTGCCCTTACTCCTATATCCTCTGGCTTCTTTCCTTTGTCATATAAGGCCTCTCCAAAGTTAACAATAATTCCATCGAATAACCATGCATTTGTAGAACCCACTTTAGGATTGGCCATTTGCTGGTAGGTGTAAACAAAATCATGGGCTGTTACAGGTACACCATCATGCCATAATGCATTTTCTCTTATAAAGAAGGTATAAACTGTTCCATCCTGGCTAATATCCCATCTTTCAGCAACTGCTGGCTCCATAATAGTTCCGCCATCTTCATCTGCAACCCTTCTGACTAATGTCTCAAGAATTATATCGTGAAGACCATTGTCAGGTGCAGTTGTGTTTAGTAACGGGTTTAATCCAATAACAGCACTATTGTCGCTAAAAACAAATTTCTGCTCTTTATCTATTTTCATTTCTATTTCACCTTGTTCTAGTGATTCTTCTCCATTATCTACTATTGTTGTGTCACTCTTGCAGCCAATTAACGCCCCACTCAGTAATACTCCAATAATCAAAAATGCGATAATTTTTTTCATTTTATTAATCTCCCTCCACATCACTTAATTAGTAGAAAAATTTCTTTGTTTATAATAACTTCTTATTTATCGAACTAAAGAAACTATAAACCTCCTTTCAAATCATAGTTAATCAAATCTCTGCAACACAAAAAAATTAATCCTTTATACAACATAGTGAAGATTGTAGCAGAATAATTGTTTACTGTTAATTGTTTATTGTTTACAATTCTTATAGTAATATTATACTACTCGCTAAAAAAAGTAAAGTTAATATTTAAAAAATTCACATTTGTCAATAGAATCCCTTTGACCCTTCAAACATAGTCCTATAGCTGAAACTACTTAATTTATATAATTGATTTAATTATATATATTCCCTTCATATTTTTCTTTTTTAACTCAATAAAACTAATTTTATCTAGGTATTGATAAAACAGCTTTTCTATTAAAGAACACATCAGACTTTGCAAAATATATTATGTCTATTTTTAAAAGATGATTTATGTATGTTAGTAGGTATCTATGAGTTTTAAAAATATGAGAAGCACAGGGACTATATATCCCTGCGCTTCTCATATTTTTTACTTTATCATCTCTTTAAATGTTTTTTCATCAATTATTTTTAAATCTGTTTCCACACCGCTATCAATTATATCTTGAGCCTTTTTAAGCTTTGAACCTGCGTCTTCTCCTGCAATAACATAATCGGTGTTTTTGCTGACACTTCCAGCTACCTTTGCACCCATTTCCTCCAATAAATCTTTAATCTCCTTACGACTAAAACCCTCTAGTGTGCCTGTTACAACCACCGTTTTGCCAGTAAATAAATTATCAATTGCTTCTGGCTCACTGTATATTGGGTTTACCCCTGCCGTTAGAAGTTTTTCTATGCTTTCTATTATTGTGGTATCATGGAAAAACTCTACTATACTTTGTGCTACAACATCTCCAAAATCTGGCAAAGTAATTAGCTCTTCATACTTTGATGCCATTACAGCATCCAATGATTTAAAGTGCTTAGCTAAATCAGAGGCAGTTTTTCTTCCAACATTTGGAATGCCCAGGGCATAAATAAATGAATCTAGTTCGCAATCCTTACTCTTTTCTATTGCTTCAAGTAAATTTCTAGCCTTCTTATCACCGAAGCGCTCTAGGTTTATCATGTCTTCATATTGCAAATGATATAAGTCTGCAATATTCTTTAGTCCCAGCTCTTCGAATAATTGTTCAGCTGTTTTCTCACTAAAGCCTTCTATATCCATTGCATCTCTACTGGCATAGTGTACAATTCGCGATACCAGCTGCGGTTTACAGGATAAGGAGTTGGGGCAGAAGATATGTGCTCCCTTTTCAACTATTTCACTTCCACAAGAGGGACATTGGACTGGCTTTTCAACTACCTCAGCACCTTCACAGGTTTCAGCTATTGCCCCCATAATCTCTGGAATTACATCGTTGGATCTTCTCAACCAAACATTACAGCCAACCATTACTTTTTTTCTCTGTATGTCGTCCCAATTGTTTAGGGTGGCACGACTAACTGTTACACCACCAATGTCAACTGGCTCAAGCTCAGCTGATGGTGTTAGTTTTCCTGTACGCCCCACCTGCCAAACAACATTATTTAACCGGGTGGTAACCTCCTGTGCTTCAAATTTAAACGCCATCGCCCATCTGGGGAATTTTTGTGTATAGCCTAAAGCTTCCCTTGTTTCCATATGATTAATTTTAATAACCATACCATCTATTAAGTAGTTTTGTTGACCAATTGTTTTTTCAACCTTTTCTATTTCATCAATAACCTCACCAATACTTCTGCAATGCTTTATATATCTACTAATTGGAAATCGATTAATCTTTAAAAAATCTATCATTTCAATATGGGTACTAAAAATGTCTTCTGAAATATATCCTACATTATAGCAGAAGGCATCTAGCTTTCTTTTTGCTGTTATCTTAGGATTTAAATTTCTTAATGCCCCTGCTGCTGCATTTCTAGCATTCTTCAAGGGCTCATCGGCGGTTTTATTATACTCCTCCAGCACAGATAAAGACATTAGACCTTCCCCTTGAACCTCAATTCTACCTTTATAGGGTATGGTTATTGGAATTGTTTTAATGGTTTTAACCTGTTCAAGGATGCCTTCGCCTGTTACTCCATTTCCTCTAGTTGCCGCCTGTACTAGCCTTCCTTCATCGTATGTAAGGTTGATGGTTAATCCATCAAACTTGTACTCCACCACGTATTCTACAGGTAGTTTTCTTCCTTCCAACAATCTTTTTATTCTTGTATCCCATGTAAGGAGCTCCTCTGAGGTTTTTGATTTATCTAAGCTCCATAATGGCACCATATGTCTATGGGGTTGAAAGCTTTTTATGGGTTCTCCCCCAACTCTACTGGTGGGTGAGTCCTCATTAACTATACCTGTTTCTTCCTCAAGCTTAATTAACTGATCATATAGCTCATCGTATTCCTTGTCACTTATTATTGGCTCATCCAAAACATAATACCTATAGTTGTGCTCATTTAGTTTATCTATTAATTGTTTCATTTTATCCTGAGCATCCATAGAATCACCTCCATGTATAAATATTAATGAGTAATGAAAACCAATGAGTAATGAATAATTAATGCAGAAATTTTCTAATTTCTATCTTATTTAAGAAAAAAATTACATTTACTCTTTCTGCTTTACAACTTCGATATAATCTACATTTTTTTGTTATAGTCTTTTTATTGCTCATTACTCATTACTCATTGCTCATTACTCATTACTCATTGCTCATTACTCATTACTCATTGCTCATTACTCATTGCTTTTATACTATTTCCAAGTTCACAAAGGTGCTTGCAATTTTCTTTATACCTCCATTGGGGAATGCAATACTTAGCATATCTCCATCTACTGCTACAACTGTACCTGCTCCAAATTTAGGATGTTTTATTTTTGTACCAGCCTTAATCTCTCCTGTTTGCTTGATTTGTTCCCGTTGTACCTTTGGTTGTAATAGGTCTCCCCTAAACAATGGAGAGGTTTGTACCTTTACTACTTCCTTTTTCCGTTCATAAGGTGCTTCCTTTGTTATTAGCTCAGCTGGTATTTCATTAATAAATCTTGAAATACCATTATAGCTTGTCTGCCCATAGAGGGTTCTCATGACTGCGTGGGATACATATAGCTTTTCCATCGCCCGGGTGATTCCCACATAACAAAGTCTTCTTTCTTCTTCCTCATTATTTTCCTTTAAGGACATATGGGAAGGGAATATGCCTTCCTCCATTCCTGGAATGAAAACAATTGGGAATTCCAATCCCTTAGCACTATGGAGGGTCATAAGGGTAACAACATTTTCTTCACCTTCCATTTGATCAATGGAGGATTCTAATGATGTTCTTGCTAAAAACTCCTCTAGGGTTTTTACTTCAGAGTTTTTATCAAAGTCCATAGTAACAGATTTAAATTCCTGAAGGTTTTCAATTCGTGCTTGAGCCTCAACAGTATTCTCCTCTAAGAGAGCATCAATATATCCTGTTTTATTGTATATCTCAGTTAATATTTCGGTTACAGTCATTTCATTCTTTCTGTTAATTAAGTCTACAATTAGCTCTGTAAATTTATTGGCTTGAACCTTTACTCTAGTAGAGAGTCCATCGATTTTATCTACATCTAGAAGGGCACTAAAAAGGCTTTCGCCTCCTTCACCAGCAAAGTCGGCTACTCTTTCAATACTTTTAAGTCCAATTCCTCTTTTAGGTACGTTTATAATCCGTTGTAAGCTAACATCATCAACTGGATTATCCACCATCCTTAGATAACATAAAATGTCCTTAATTTCCTTACGGTCATAGAATCGAACTCCACCATACAATTTGTAAGGAATGTTTTCCTTCATAAATAACTCTTCTATAACACGGGATTGTGCATTTGTTCGGTATAGTATGGCAAAATCTGAGTAATTTTTATTCTCTTCTCTAATTTCTTTTTTAATATTAATAGCTATATGCTGAGCTTCCTCATACTCATTACTTGCCCTTTGGTACTGAATAATTGTCCCTTTGGGGTTATCTGTGTGAAGCTTCTTTTGCTTTCTATGGGTATTATTAGCCACCACATAATTGGCAGCATCTAAAATACTCTGGGTAGAGCGATAATTTTGCTCTAGCTTTATTAAAGTTGTATCTGGAAATTCTTTTTCAAACCCCAAAATATTACTTATATCTGCTCCCCTCCAGCTATAAATAGACTGATCATCGTCTCCAACAACACATAGGTTTTTATGATTTTGGGCTAACAGACTTACCAGCTTATATTGTGAATAGTTTGTATCTTGAAACTCATCCACCATTATATAGTGGAACTTTTCTTGATAAAAGCGTAATACTGTGGGGTTAGTCATAAATAATTCTACTGTTTTCATAATTAAGTCATCAAAGTCTAATGCATTATTACCCCTTAGTTTGTCTTGATACATTCTATATATTTCACCAATTTTCTTCTTAGTATAATCACCCTCATACATCTCCTGATAGCTTCTGGGGTTAATTAATTGATCCTTAGCCTTACTTATTTCTGATAGGGCTACCTTTGGGTGAATATATTTTTCATCAATATTTAGAGCTTTATAGCAATCTTTTATAACTACTCCTTGATCTGATGTATCATATATTACGAAGTTTTTCTTGTATCCTAACTTATCAATATCGTATCGTAAGATTCTAACACAGGAGGAGTGGAAGGTACTAACCCAAAGATCCCTATGATTACTCCCTAATAAGGTCTCAACCCTTTCCCTCATTTCCTTAGCGGCTTTATTTGTAAAGGTTATGGCTAAAATATTATATGGATTTACACCTAGCTCTTCTACTAAATATGCAATACGGTGGGTTAGTACTCTTGTTTTTCCTGAACCAGCCCCCGCCAATATAAGTAATGGACCCTTTGTATGTTTAACTGCTTGCTGCTGCATATTATTTAAGTGGTTTAGATTCATTATTAATCTCCCTTCTAGTAAATCTTCTATACTCTATCTTAACCTATTTAGCATGGTTCATCAATAATAACTCTATGGTTTCCTTATTATAAAATATTAATATTGAAGCTTATACACAAAATAAAAACTCCTAACCTTTGAGGGTTAGAAGTTATTTAAATATTAAAATTTATGCTCCTCAATTTTTTCTGCATTTAATCTAAAAATACTTGTGGCGTTGTTTTCATCCACCTTTTCACCAGCCTCGAATATGCCGGTGACCTTGATGGCATGTGTTTCAAAATCAACCTTTTTATCATTTGGTGCATAGACTTGAACCACCTGTAGGAAATCTACATCAGCTCCATCACAGAAGGGACATATAGCACCTGGCACCTGGATCATATAGAAAAAATTTGTATCTAGGGGACTTAATGGCGACATGTATCCTATCATCTCTACCCTTTTTCCATCCAATCCCTTTGCCTTTGTAGAAACATCGTACACATCATCTGCTACCTTTTCTGATAGCTCTGTAAAAGAAATTGTCTCTGCTGTTTCATTATTCGAGGCACAGGCTGTAACAAATAACATCAATATTATTAAAAGTATTAAAGCTTTATATTTCATTTTCATCCCCCTAATTATACATATATTTTGTTGCCTCAGTTTTATAAACCGACAGGGCAGGAATAATACCCGAAAGCAACCCTAGTAATAGAACAGATACTATGGTTGTAAATTCTCCTGGCCAGTACTGTAAAGCATTTACATATAGACCAGCTGTTTCCTGTAGCTGATTCCCTATAAAGTGGGCCAATATATGCCCTCCTATTGTTCCTATTATTACCCCGATACCAGTAATAACCAGTGCTTCTAATACAACTATTGAAAGTATTTTGGTTTGGGAAGCCCCAAGCATACGCATTACTGCCACATCTTTACGTCGTTCTGTCATGGAGCTCATTAAGGAAATTAGAATTGATATTGCTGCTATGGTTATGGAGATATATGCTAAAAACTTAGCTACAGCAGTACCATCTCCAAGAATATTCAATAATTGTCTTAGTACAACTACAATAAAGGCTGCTTGGGCAGGATGGCGTAGATCTCCTTCAATGTCCCTCTTTAGTGAGGATAAAGCAACTATATCCTTCCCTCTTATTAATATAGCTGTAAGCTCTGGCTTGTTTTCGTCATGGTCATGATCATGCTGGTGACCATCATGATGTTCATCTTCATCATGGTGCTCATCATGGTGTTCATCTTCATCATGGTGCTCATCGTGATGTTCATCTTCATCATGGTGCTCATCGTGATGTTCATCTTCATCATGGTGCTCATCATGGTGTTCATCTTCATCATGGTGCTCATCATCATGGTCATTATCTTGTCGATAATGATAATAGGGCTTATGGGTACTGTGGATGTGATGTTCTTCCCATACGCTTTCTATCATTGTAAAGATGGCATGATCGTCAGCGCTTTGTTGAGGCTTTAAGATTCCCACCACTTTATAGATTAACTCATGGTCATGGTCATCATCATCTCCATCTATTCCATGTGCTCCCTTGAAGGTATCTCCCATTTTTAAAATACCTTCTTCGGCTACCTTTGCTCCTATTACAACCTCACCAACTTCATAATAAAAGCTTCCAGCCTGTAAAACAATTTCTATTTCTTCATCTATATCTATGAAATAGGTTTCATCCGTTCCAATAATTCGTAAATTTGCGTAGTTATCTCCCAATGCTAAGGGTACTGCTTTTGTAACCCTTTCATCCCTTGCTAGGCTTTCAAAAACATCATAGCAAATATTCCCAATGGGCACGTCGTAATGGAAAATACTACTTAAAACCAATTGGCTTGAGCTCCCTTTAGCCCCCACTATAATATCGTAGCCTCCCCCTTGTAATACCGCTCCTTGTTGGAGAGCTGATGAAATAATTAATATTCCTATCAACAGTACTACCCCTACTGAGACAGAAATAGTGGTTAGAATGGAGGAAAGCTTTCTATTGGATAAATTACTGAAAACAACCCTTAGGATTCCCATAGTGTCCCCTCCTCACCATATGTTATTGCACTGTTTATATCTCTAATGTCAATGATTTGTGGCAGCTTATTTTTGTACTCTTCACTATGGGTAACCATAACTAAAGTAATATTACTTTTGCTACAAAGATCCATCAGTAGGTTAAATACCTTCATTCCTGTGTGATAATCAATATTACCTGTTGGTTCATCTGCTAGAATTATTTTAGCATCGTTTGCTAAAGCACGAGCTATTGCTACTCGTTGTTGTTCTCCCTTTGATAATGTTGATGGCTTATGATGCATTCTATGGGTAAGATTCACCTTCCCTAATAATTCCTTAGCTCTTTCCTGCTGTTGCCTTTTATTAATCAATCCACTAAACATCATGGGTAGCATAACATTTTCCATTGCAGATAAACTGTTAACTAGGTTAAAGTTTTGAAAAATATAGCCTATCCTTCGTGAACGAAATTCATCTTTTTGTGTTTCCTTTAGTAAGTCTACTCTAACTCCATCAACTACAATTTCACCCTTCGTAGGATTCACTAAACCAGAAATAATATTAAGAAATGTAGTTTTTCCAGAACCACTAGGACCTACTAAGGCGATTTGGCTTCCTTCCTTTATTTCAAAAAAAGGAATATCGATGACTTTAAGAACACCTTCATTGGAATGATATGTTTTTTCAAGGTTCTTCATGGTAATCATTATAGCGTTGTTCCTCCCTGTTATTATTCAATCTTATCTAATATAGATTAAAAACGTTATTACTTAAGATTCGCTAACCATTACTATGTTCCTGCAATAAAATTTTTCTTAATTATATAAATAATTTTTTTATTCAAAATATTTGTTGATTTGATATCTATAGCCCCTATATTGATTTAATTATTAACAAAAGAAATCTCTATTCCTTGTGAAATAGAGATTTCTAAAATAGTATTCTATTTATTACAGTTCTTCTTTTTTAGCTATATTTTCTTTATAATCTTCCTTTAAAACTTTAACCAACGATGCCATTCCAAATAGCATGACAAATGCAAATGGAAAGGCTGCTGCAATAGATGCTGTTTGAAGCATACCTAAGCCTCCTGCCAACATTAATACTAATGCCATTGCAGATTGAACGAACCCCCATATTAGCTTCCTCTTATTGTCAGGATTCAAATTACCATTTGAAGACATCATCCCTAATACGAAGGTGGCTGAATCTGCTGAGGTAACAAAGAAAGTACAAAGTAAAATTACTGCAACTATTGAAATTAGCCCACCTAAAGGATAATTGTTCATTACTACAAAGAATGCTGTTGGTGTTGACTGTATAGCTTCACTTCCAATTTCAGTGCCCAGGTTTATTCCTGCACCCCCAAATACTGCAAACCATAAAAACGAAGCTATTGTTGGTGCTAGTAGAACTCCAGCTACGAATTCCTTTATTGTTCTACCCTTAGATATACGAGCAATAAAGGTTCCAACGAATGGTGCCCATGCTATCCACCAAGCCCAATAGAATATTGTCCACCATCCAAACCATTCGCCATTACCAAAGGCCTCTAAGTGAAAGCTATCTCTAATGAACTCTCCAACGTATAATCCTAATCCTTCAGTAAATGCATTAATGATTAGTAACGTTGGTCCAACTATAAGTGTAAGCAAAAGCAATATACTGGCAAGAGTGACGTTTACATTGGATAAAAACTTAATCCCCTTATCTAGCCCTGTAATAGCTGAAATCATAAACAATACCGTTACCACAGCTACAATAATTATTTGTACAGTTCCATTTTCAGGAACACCAAACATGTAATTAAGTCCACTGTTAATCTGTAATGTACCTAAGCCTAAGGATGTTGCAACACCAGCTACAGTTGCAAAGATTGCTAAAATATCAATGAATTTTCCAATTGGACCTGCTGCTCTTTCTTCTCCAAGTAATGGTATGAATATACTACTAATAAGTCCTGGTTTACCCTTTCTAAACTGCATATAAGCTAAGGCTAAAGCTAAAACACAATAGTTTGCCCATGGGTGCAGCCCCCAGTGGAAGAAGGATTTTTTCATTGCAAAGCTTGCAGCTTCTGCTGTTCCACCATCCATTCCTAAAGGTGCTATAAAGTGATTTAATGGCTCTGCCACGCCCCAGAAGACAAGGCCTATACCCATTCCTGCACTAAACAACATTGCAAACCATGAAATAAAGCTATATTCCGCTTCATCTTCATCTGCACCAAGCTTTATTTTTCCGTACTTACTAAAGGCAATCCATACTGAAAATGCTACAAATGAGAACATTGAAACAAGATAAAACCAACCAAAATTACCAACTAAGAAATTAAATAGTCCGTTTGCTGTTTCTTCAAAATTAACAGGAAAAACTAGTCCCCATAAAACTATGGCTGTTACAACAGCAAGTGAAATGATAAATACATTGTTATTTTGCTTTCTTTCCATTACCTTACATCCCCTTTCAAGTTTGATATTTTTTTAACAACACGTCATCTAATTAATAGTTATACTAGTCCCACATTTTTTTATGAGACTAATATAACTAATTTACTTGTGTTGTTAAGTGACTAACAATAGCCACTTTACTAAATTAAATCTTTACTTTAAATACGGTCTGCTCTGTAATGTCAGTAGTTAATGCATCGAGTGCTACCCCTACTCTATGGTAACGCAACTTCCATTGTTGTTCTTTAGGGGTATTTGGATCGCCCAATGGGTATGGAATAGAAATGGTTGGTACCATTCTATTTGCTCCCACTGTTTTTGAAACGGGGATGAGGTTTGCCATTTGAACAATTGTGATACCTGCTTTTTCAATTTCTTTATTCATCGTTGCACCGCAACGAGTACAGGTACCTCACGTGGAGGTAAGGATAACAGCCTTTACTCCAGCCTCAACTAATTCAGCAGCAATTTCCCTTCCCATTCTTGCAGCCTCTGCTTGAGTTGTTCCTGTTCCTACTGTAGAATAGAAATACTTAAATACTCCACCTATTTTTCCTTCTTTTTCATAGGCTCTTAATGCATCAAGAGGAACAATTACGTCTGAGTCACTGTTGGCAGCTGCAGGATCAAATCCAGCATGGATTGTCATGAATTCACCCTTTACAAGGTCATCCAATTGAGAAATATCATATTTCCCCCACTTAGTTGCTGATGCAGATTGAATTCTGTCTGGATTTCCAACGGGTACAATTCCACCTGAAGTAACAATAGCAACTTCTGCTTTGCTTAATTCCTCTGGTGTAAGAGATGGTGCAATTGCTACAAGGTCAGCTTTAGGTATTGGAAGCTCACTAACAAATGGTTGTCCATGTACCTTTTTTAATAGCATATCAATTACTCTATCAGTTGCCTTAACAGGTGGATTTAACCAAACCTGTGCTCTAACACCTCTACCAAAGTATCCTTCTTCTTCTGCAGGAAGAAGCTCTTCACCATTTATTAGCTTCAATCCAAAAGTAGCCATAGCCTTAACATCTTTTCTCATGGCAGCAGCACTTGCCCCACCTTCAAAAATATATACTTCCTTCTTAAACATTTCTACTCCAGGATTTTCATCATTCATTGATGAAATCACAGGAACACCAAATTTATCCTTTACCGCCTTGCAAATGTTACCACATGCACTACCATATCTCCCTGCTCTGAATGCAGGTCCAGCAAAGAAAATATCAAATTCTTTATCTTCTAAAAACCCTAATATAGTTTTTATTGCTTCGTCTTGCTTAGAACCCATGAAGTTATCACCACATATGATTGTATGGGTAACCTTAACATCTTCTCCCAACTGCTTATCTAGTTCCATAGCTGGACCAACTAGTCCCTCTCTTATTTCAGGAGCATGATCGGCAAGTTCTTCTCCACCAATTTGTCCGAAAAACTGGTTCAAGTATAAAATCGCTTTTTTCATCTATTTACACCTCCTTAAAATTCCTTCATTGTCTTTGTAGACCAACCAACAACTTGATCTCCACAGAACATAGCATTATTTTCCATAATTATTGATCCATCTTCCTTAACCGATGGTCCTAAAATTGCATCATTATCCCATCCACCTGATAATCCATCTCTTGCAAGAGCTTGAAGTTCACCAATTACAGTTTCCATTGGTGGAAGCTTGATTAAATCCGATACATTACCACAGGATACAATAGCATCTGCCTTTTCATCTAATGTAACTAATGGTTGAGATGCTCCATCTCTACCTGTACATTCATTTGTTAATCCAACAGTTTTAACTCCTGCATCCTCTAAAGCTACAATACATGCTATAAAGTCAGCATCAGGGTTTCCGTAGCCTTCCTCAGCAACAATTGCTGCGTCAGCTCCAAGTGATTTAGCCATTTGTGCAACAAACTGAGCTGATCTTTGCTTTTGCTCCAATGCAACGTTTAGGTTAGACATAATTACTCCTAAGAAGTTAATTGTTTTGCCATGCTCTTGGAATAATCTCTTTATCATTGGGAAATTTTGAAAATCATAGGTTGACCATTTTGATGAACATGGCATAAAGGAACCAGAAATCATCGCTCCATCCAGCACTTCATTTGGATGCATAAATGTAGGTACCATTCTATTACAGTCCCATCCATAGCATAAGTCATTATAACCTGATTCTTCCATTTGAGATTGCGGCTGTAATACTATAACTACATTAGGTAACCCATTTTCTTCTACAGAACGCTTAGTAACTGGACCAAGCTCATAGGTTTCAACATCTTCTGGCTGAAGCTCAGCTAAGCAGTTACCAACATATTCAGCTAATCTCATACCAGCCCATCTTAATGCATGATTTTTCTTTTGTTGTTCATTCTTTTCGAAGTCTTCATCTGTATCTGCAACCAGAACTATATTTTTAAGCTGTGAATAATAAGTATACTTTGCACCTTCTCCACTCATGTCAATTAACCCATCTTGAAATCCACCCCAGTGTTTTCCGACAACCAATACGCTACAACCTTTAAGGGCAAGTGTTTTACCATCTCCAGCCTGCAATAAATCGCCAGTTGCTCCAGGAAATAAAGGTCCTCCACCTACTCTGTGTCTCGGTTCGATTGCCTCCTTAACGGGTACAAGTCTCACCTTGTCCCCTGGCTTCACAATAACCAGGTCGGCTTCAGTAATATGCTCATCTTCCCTTACAACAGCTAAGGCTTCTTCCTTGTTTATAGTCAGAATCCCATTAGTATATGCTGTTTTATCACCAAAGACGATGTCTTTAACATGAAAATTACCAATTTCTAATTTCATTAATTACACTCCCTTCCTTTAATAAAAGTATAATTTATAGAAAAATAACTTTTCCATTAGCTTTTTACTACTATATCGAAATTATGCAAACGTTTTACATTATACTAATTTGCTATTGTTATTTTTCTAACCAATATCATTATACCATAGTTGAGTTTATTTTGTATATGTGTTTATTAAATAATCTAGTTTGTTTTAATAGAATATTTCGAATTTAATGCAGACTTATGGAGTTAGATTACATTTACAGATCCATCACACTGCTTGCTTTCTAAATATTTTTCTGCTTGTACTGCTGCAATAGCACCATCAGAAATAGCTGTTACAACCTGCCTTAATGACTTAACGCGGCAATCTCCTGCTGCAAAAACCCCATCAACATCAGTATGCATATCTTGATTGGTTACAATATATCCATGCTCCATATAAACTCTATCTTTATATATTTCCGTTTGTGGTATAAAACCAATAAATACGAATATACCAAAGGTTCCATCCTCTTCATTGGCTATTATAACTTGCTCTTCTCCTGTTATATTGTTTCTTACAATCATAGATTCAACAATGCCGTCCCCTATTATTTCAACAATTTCTGTATTATAAATAATCTCTACAGCTTGGTGACAATTAACTTTTTCTGCAATTGATTTCGCACATGTTAAGGCACCTTCTCTACAAAGTATTGTTACCTTTTTTGCAAATCTTGTAAGAAACATGGCTTCCTCAACAGCTGAATCTCCACCACCTACTACAAATACCTCCAGATCCGTAAAAAAGTCTCCATCACATGTAGCACAATAGGAAACCCCTTTTCCTGTTAGTTTGCCTTCACCAGGCACCCCCAATAGTCTGGGTTTTGCACCATTGGCGATAATCACCGATTTAGCTTTATACTCATGATTAAGACCCTTTAGTACCTTTATGTCGCCATCAAGAATTGCTTCTTTAATGCTATCTTTAATGATTGTTGTTCCAAAGCTTTCTACCTGTTCAACAAGTCGCTCTATAATGGCTGGCCCAGTTGTTTCTCTTATTGAACATGGTACATTAACTACTTCATCTGTAGATACAATTTGCCCTCCTTTCTTTGCCTTTTCAATAATCAATGCATCCATCTTTGATCTACCAGCATATAATCCTGCCGACAATCCCGCTGGTCCTCCACCTATAATGATTACATCATAGATTTTTTCCATAATCTTCACTCCCCACATTTGATAATGTTTTAACACACTTTGATATTTTAATATCAATTTTTATTATTATAGCATGATTTACGTTATAATGTAAACATGTTTATTTATTATACGTGTTTATATTTTTATTCGCAATATTTAACCCTGTGTATTAAGCAAGAATAAAATCAGAGTAAATTTTTATTTATAAATTTATAACAAAGTTTATATACTTCTTATTTAGTACGAAAAATATGTTATAATATATAAAGATTTGAAAAATTATGTTATGTAGGTGATGAATTAAGTATGGATAAAAAAGAAATTCAGAAAAGACGTATGATGGGGTATTTTATAGAAGCAACGAAAAAAATAGCTGAGGAAGAGGGAACTGAGGCTGTAACAGTCCGAAAGGTTGCTGATTTAGCCGGTTATAATAGTGCCACTTTGTATAATTATTTTGACAACCTAGAGCATCTTATCTTTTTTGCTTCTATGCAGCATCTAAAAGATTATGTTGTCGCTCTACCCGGTTTTGTTAAGGCCAGTAAAAATTCCTTAGATAAGTACTTTAGAATTTGGAAATGTTTTTGCCAGTTTTCTTTTAATAACCCGAAAATTTATCACTCTATTTTTTTTAATAAATATAGCACTTCCATAAAGGATGCAATTCAAGAGTATTACTCAATTTTCCCTGAAGAGTTGGGTGAACAGCCTGAGGATCTTCTTAAAATGCTATTAAAGAATGATATTTACGCTCGAAACAAAACCTTATTAGAGGCTAGTGAAGCAGATGGTTTTATCCCAAAGGAACACATTGAAGAAATAAATGAAATGACCCTTTTAATTTATCAAGGGATGTTTATGAGGTTTATGAACGGCCAAACTGAGTATACACCCGATGAAGCGGTTGAAAGAACAATTAATTATATACAGCGTACCATTATCGCCTATGGCGGAAGGATAGAAGAAATCCCGGAGTAAAATCCGGGATTTTTTTAAAATCGATTATCAAAATGATTAAATGATTCTTCGTAACCACAAATCTCACAAACTCTAACACCATTTGGAAAGAGTACAAAACTATGATGTTCATAGGGTCCAATTTCTAAATTACATGTACCACAGTGATACACATGCATTGATTCATCGTAAGGTACTGGTAATGTCAAACTATGATCATTACAGGGCTGCTGCTTATTGCAAATAGTACATTTACCATTATTCCAATTGTGATTTTCACTGGTTTTATATTGACATACTTTACATTCCAGATTATGTTTATTATCACCGATTGATGTAACCATGTAATTATGGTTTTCCATCTCTTCTTCATATCCACAACCACAAACTTTTTGATGACCTTCATTTAATTTTCTGTATTTAAGTGTATGACGAACGTTTTTCTCATTACCACATATGTTACAAATCGCTGAATGGTATACAGAGTCTATAGGGGTTAAAACATATTGACAAGGAGTATTCTCTAATCTTATGTTGCAAACTGCACATCGGACTTCATGGCTATCATGCCTCACTACGTAGGGTTGATGATGTACACAATGAAACCCAGGAATACTACTTCCGCCACCTGGACCAGAATCATCTTCCGAATCATCTTGATTGGAGTAAATCATTGTCATTGTTAGAGAGGTTATTAGTAGCAATAAGCTGAGAAGTAATATAAATTTGTTTTTACTTTTTAATTTCATTTACATACCACCTTTCTTTTATTAGTAATCGCAAATTAGCGTTTACTACTCTTATCTGTTTTTGGTTATTTAATAGTAATATTTGAAAATTTATTCTTGTTTTTCTTGATTAATATATATGTCGTATATTATTGAATATGCTATTTGAAAACATAATGTATTTATTCATCTAAATTTAGGCCATTGGAGATTTATCCTTCTTTTATAATTTTTTTGGTTTATAAACCACTTTAATTCTATCAAAGAGAAATGAAAAAATGGCGGACAAATTTGTCCGCCATTTTTTCATTTAATTTACATTAAGGTTTCTAATTATTAATTACTAATTACTCATTACTAATTGCTTCTTAACAGCTTGCTTCACCAGCAACAAAGCCAGCCTCAGCCAACACTTTTATAGCTGTTGAAAGCTTTTCTTCACTGACCATAACAACAGGCCCAGTACAGCCCATACCACTTTCAGCATAGATACCCTTTTTCCAAAGAGCCTTAACAGCATCCTCAAGATCCATAATATCAATACCAGAAATAGAGCCAGTTACCACTTCCTGTGGTGGTGCAGTAACTTCACCCTCATCATCAGAGGCCGCCTTCTTAGCATCCTTAGTAAGACCCTTAAGGATGTCATCAAGCTTCGCTTTTTTCGCTGCCGCGAACTCAGCCTTTGCCACTTCCTTAACATTTCCTCTTACAAGCTCAGCTGCGTATTGGA
>NZ_FMUS01000013.1 GCF_900101495.1 Alkaliphilus peptidifermentans DSM 18978 | reverse complement strand
TTTGTATCGCTTATAGAACCTGTTGACCAGGCCAGATTCTGTCTTTTCTCCTGTAAGCACCAGCTTCTTTAAACTCTTTAGCTCCAGCTGCTTTTTCCCATTCTCCACAAGCATAAGGTATGCCTTCAGCTGTGATGGTACCAGCTCTGTAATGGTAACTCCATCCCTTTCTATTTCTTCCATCAGCCTGTAGGAATCATTTGCTGTATCATTGTCATAGATCACCAGCTTTCCTCCAGCCAACAGTGGTGCAATGATCTGCCATATTGAGGCTACAAAGCTGATGCTTAGATTTTGGCTTATTACATCCCTCTGCTTTATTTCCAGCTCTTTAATTTTAGTAAAGGCATGGTTTATTATTCCTCTATGGCTTAGCAGCACTCCCTTGGGTTTGCCTGTTGTTCCTGAGGTATATATGATATATGCTGCATCCTCACCACTGGAATATATATTCAAATTGCTATCATCAAAGGCTTCTAGGGCTTTTTCGGAGTATACAATACATTTTTGGGTCCATTCTCTTAAATTATATGTATTTTCTTCTGCTATAATGAAATCACTTCTGCTATCTTCAGTAATATCTATTATTCTTTTTATGGGGGTTGCATTATCTATAGGAAGACATATACCCCCAGCCTTTAAAACTGCAAGAATCGCTATAATCATTTCATCTGTTCTATTTAGAACAATGGCTACTATGGAATGGCTTCTAACTCCCTGATCCATCAAATATCTTGCTAACCGATTGCTTTTTCCGTTTAGCTCTCCATAGGTAAGCCGCTTCCCTTTATAAACTACTGCAATATCTCCAGAAAACCTGCCTGCCTCTTCTTCAAATAGGCGATGTATCGGCTTTTCTTTTTCATAAGGGTATTCAGTACTATTAAACTCTTTTAGTAATTTTTGCTCCTCTTGATAATGAATTAATTCTATATCACATATCCTCTTTGATGGATGTCTTGTAGCCTCTATTAAATATTTTATAAAGTGCTGATGAAGGAGCTGAATTGTTTCATCACTGTATCTACCAGCCTTATAACCAAGCCGACAGTTTATACTATGCCCCTCTTTACCAAAGCTGAATAGGAGATTGCATTTTTCAATAATGTTTTTTACATTCTGATGTATATCAAAAAACTCTACCATTATTCCAAACAATGGTAGAGTCAAATCCGAGTGGATTCTGATGGATTCAATAACGGCTTCAACTGGATAAGCCATATGTTTATTTCCATTGGATATTTCCTCCCAAATTTGTGACAGATACTCTCTAAAACTCACATCTTCTTCTATACTACACCTAAGGGCAAGAATATCGTTGCTGAATTCTCCTTCTTCTGGCTGTTTGAATATGGGTGTGCCTATTACCATGTCGTTATAGCCGTAGTATTTATAGACTAAAAAGGAAATGGCTGTAATAAAAATAGTATATATTCCATATAATGAAGAATTACTGATTTCCATCATTTTGTTAAAAAGGGAATGGGGAAGTGTAAAGGTATAGTTTTTATAAATATTGCTGTTTCTAAATGACAAATTATCAAAGGGTATGTCTGCAAATATTGAATCATTACTGATTTTATTATGCCAATATTCTTTTTCTCTATTAAGTTTTTGACTTGAAATTAAAAGATTTTGATTAATTTTGTTTTCCATTACTTTGCTCACCGCCACCTAATTTAGCCATGGATAAATACTTTAATTACTGATTTTCATCTATTATACAGTTAACCTCATTTTCATTACTGTCAATAAAAACAAGCTTAGCTTTAAAATTTTCCAGTTCACTGTCATCGTATATGCCAAAGGAAATAATAATAACACTATCTCCACATTGAACCAATCTTGCAGCAGCGCCATTTAAGCATATTACTCCTGATCCATACTCACCCTCAATAACATAGGTTTCAAACCTATCTCCAGTATTGATGTTTACAACTAACACCTTCTCATTTTCCACAATGTTGGCAAGCTCCATAAACCTTTTGTCAATTGTAATGGAACCCCTATAATTAAGGTTGGCTTCTGTAACCCTTGCTCCATGTATTTTAGATTTATGCATAATCCTTAACATATATAAATCACTCCTTACCTTTTTGTTTTGATGCAGTATTCAATATTAGGAAAAATATTCTTTCTTGATACTGAAAAATCTCAAGGCCCATCTTAATTGTTTCAGCAGCCTTCTCCCTCCTGCCAGAATATGCTACCTTCAATAGATAAATAAAATACTTATGCCAATCTAGTTTCAGCAGCCTTAATTCATAGATCAGATCTTCAGATTCATTCCACATGGAACTATATTTCTTTAGAATATGAATTAAATATTCCATCAAATGCAGCATTACACCAAATTTCAAGTTGTAGATAGCATCAAGGCAGGATTTCTCAAAGGTTTCCTTATCCATTGCTTCAGTAGGAAAAATATTTTCTATATATTTGCCTATGGCTTGATTGCCTAAATATATACTCTTATCTGTCTCATCTGATTGATGCTTTAAAAATGTTTCAAATCTTGTAATAAATTGATCAAAGAAATCCTCTTTTGTTATAAGCTTCTTACCCCTTAAGTTAAAGCAGGCATATGCTCCAATTCCCTTTTCAATATTATCTAAAGCCATAGTACCAGAATAGGTTAGGGCATTCCCAGAATGATCCAGCATAAAGGTATCGGCAATATAGGCTAAACCAGCCTCAATATCATATCCATACATGAGGATATAATGAAGATAGTCTTCACTTTCCTGATAAACTCTATTGTAATCGAGATATTTATTCTGTATTGCTAAAAGAACAAGGTTATTATTAGATATGGATTCATATATTTCCTCAAATGCCTTGCTCTTGTCCTGACCGTCGATAAAATTGATGCTGGTAGACAGTTTTTTTGCAAAATCAGTTGTTATTTCTTCATGTACTGTGGTATCTAATCTCCTAAAATTACTAAAATATCGAATTGTAAATCCTCCTAATATCATAAATAATTCTGCTTCGCTTAAATCAATACCGTTGTAGTCCATGATATTAAATATGCTTGAATAGTAGCAATGAACTCCCTTGGTTATTTTCACTTGAGGAATGATATGTTTGATATGTTTAATGTGTTTCATACAATTCTCCTTTTTTAAAAATTCTAAGACCTGTGGTTATAAATCCATCAGCTCTGTCTTAAAAATATCCAGCTTCTTTTCCCAACAATTGGGCCATAGTGCCTTAATAATCTCTTCCCCTACAATACCAACGGTATTTCTAATGTCTCCAGCCTTTTTCTGCTTTTCAATTAGTTTAATATACTCTTCGTAGCATTTATCCTTTTTCATTGTTTCTCTTATCTCCATCAATTCAGTTATATCAAGGGATTTCATAGTTCTATCTATAGTCTCAAATAATTGGGAATTACATTGACACTCTCTATCGTTGTTATAAACTAAAACATCAGAGCCACGGAAAATATTGAACTGTCCTACTCCAAAGCTCTTCTTCAAATGAGGTGCCATCTCAAAGGCCCTTGCCATAGCCTCAATAATTGTAAACATCCATGGCAATCCTGTATGCTCTCCGTGGGCTATACCTATTTCTGCTAATCTCTGATTATCCCGGAGCTTTTCGTATATAAAATTGTGTAGTGTGTATGCCTTTCTATTCAAAGGATGGAAGGTAATTCTATTTACATTTAGCTGAAGCAGTCTTTCTATAGACTCAAGGAATAAATCTATTGACTGCTCCTCTGTAAGCCCAGGTACTCCAATGAGGACATTAGCATTTACTTTACAGCCTGCTTCCTGAATTAGGTTAATTGCTGCTTCTATTTGTACATCGGTTACATTTTTGTTTATCCAATTATTTCTTATCCACTGGTTTACAACCTCAACTCCAATTTCTATATAGGTTCTACCCTTCCCTAAATAGCCCAGCATCATATCTAGTTTTTCTTTGGTAATACTGTCTGCTCTTATTTCAAAGGAATATCTAAAGGGTCTCACCTGAAATACTCCATTCTTTCCAAAGAGTTCTTTATAAACCTCCTCTGGAAATTCCATATCACTTAGACAGTCACAACCTGTAACAACCTCTGTGCCCATTTGCTCCCCCACTATACCTCTCTTGTTTTCAAAGCTTGACCGTACAAACTTGGCATACAAATTAACATCCTTATGCCTTAATGCATTTACTGTTGCAAATGCATCACTCATACGGGAAATGCTATCGTTACACATGCTGCAGCCAGAGTGATTTCCATCCTTAATTGCATGATAGCAGCCTGTTGTTGCCAATAAATTCATTTTAGGATAGGGAGCAGGGTATTCTACAATTGACATTTCAATATGCTTTAGCTGTTGAAAGATTTCCTCTGCTTCCAGCCTGCTGGCCTTCTCATATGCCTCTTTATATGACTTAGATATGGGCTTCCATATTTCAGTCATTATGTCTTGTATAAGGTACATTTTTACCTCCCCTTTATAAAGTAGTTGTTTTGCAATATTGTGGACATTAACTTTTCCAACAACCAGTAAAATATTCTTTTGCTTCATTTCTAAAAATCTTTGCTCTTCCTTCCCATGAATCTTTCCATAGAACCCTTGCTATTTCTTCCCCTGTTAAACAAAGGGTATCCAGCATTTTTTCTTCACCAGCCTGCTGCTTTTTATTTCTTAAGTAGTTAATATAACTGTTCTCCTTAGAAATAGCTTCTTTAGCTTTTAATAGCAAATTTACGTCTCTTTTTATATCAAATTCATTAAGGGCATTGGTAATTAAACTGCAAATGTCTTTTTCCTCTTTAGTTTGATAATAGCTGCCCTTATTGACAAAATACTGCATGAAATTAACCGGGGCAAAAACCACTTTATTTATAAGGTCACCATCACCCATAATTTTATAAATTGCTTCAAAAATAAAAAATATGGATGGTGAACCATCCTCTATAGCTCCTATTATTTTGCTTTCGATTATTTTGCTATTATCCTTCAGCTTCTCAAATATAATGCTTTGCAGAGTCTTCTCTTTACAAACCAGGGGTGAAAGTGTTATGTAATCGACACCCAGATTCTTAAGCCAGGCAATGGAATCCATAAGAAGCTTCATGGATTGTTCCTCTGTCAGCCCTGGCATACCCATCAGCAGGTTTGCTCTCGATTGACATTTACATTCCTTTATCATTTTTACAGCCTTTATTATTTCACTGTTGGTAATGTTCTTGTTTAGCCAATGATTTCTGATCCACTGGTCATATACCTCTACCCCAAATGCAATTTCTACATTCCTTGCACATTTATCTTTAAATACTTTTAATCTATCTATTGATATACTTGATGCTCTGGCTTCAAAAATTAATTTGTAGGGCTTTGTAGTGAAAAGATTTTCTTTACAAAATAGTTCATTAAATGCTTCCTCTGGGAACTCTTCTGTGCTTAAGCTGTCATGTCCGTTAACATACTCAAAAACATTTGGTATCGAATTTTTTCCTCTACAGTTTTCAAAGCAGAATCGCAGGGTTTTTCCATAAAGGGCGGGGTTTCTCTTCTTAATAACCGACATCATGGCAAGTGTTTCCATATCCTCAGAAAAATAGTTACACATGCTGCAGCCACAGAATTTACCATTATTTACTTTATGGGGACATCCACTGGTGGTAAGACTGGTCATGTGCAACCATTCATTCTTATAAACAAAGGAGTCTTGACTGGTTATCTTGTTAGTAATTGCTTTAACCAGCTCTTCATCCTTCATTACTTCAGCCCTCTTACATTCTTCCCAATAGCTTATGGATAACGGCTCCCATATACTATTCATAATATCTTCAATAAACATAACTCACATCCTCTCTAATGACCCTTTATAAATATCGAGCCTTGAACCTTATGATATTTCCGCTGGCTGGCGGGAATATATGGGCTGACCCTTCATGGAATCTGTTGAAAATTCCACTTTCCCATTCTGTTTTGTCCTTAAGGGGCCATTTTATTGTTATGTAGTTTATTATGGCTTTACCTATGGTTTCTTTAGGTATTACTATTCTGTAATCTCTCCACTGGCTGCATACTCTTCCCCTAAAAACAGGGTTTTTATTTAGCCTAATGACAACCTCATCATTCATTTGTGACTCCTCTGGTATTCTTAGGGTTATATCCAGGACAATGTCATGTTTGTCGTCAGCCACAAGATAAAACAAAGATTCTGTACCTATTTCCTTGTAGTAGCCATAATCCTTGCTGGTATCCAGTCCTTGATGTATTTTTCCATAGGAATAGGGATTCTTACCCCAATAGTAGGGCTCCAGTAAATTTGTCCCTCCGTCTATTGGTCCAAAGCCGTCAATTATATACTTTCTAACTTTTTCCCTCATGTCTATATTTACTGATCTTAAAGCATCCACCATTGCATTAATCAATTCCTTCTCCATGCTATTTAAGCCATAAAGCTGAGACTTTTTCGGAAAAACAGGCCAAAAATCTATTTTGGATAATTCCGTATAATTCTTGTGAATAAACCACGGAACCTTTGCAGTAATCAATTGTATATACATCTTCATTGCCTCTGTAGATTGGGGCCAATATCTTAAGGCTTCAATACAGTGGTAATAGAGAAGGTTATAAGGCTGGCCTTCATGCTGGCAATGGATGGCTGCAAGGAGATGTGCTTTACCTAAAATCATGTTCCTGTCCTTTTCATCAGCTTCATCAGCTTCATCTGCTTCTATTTTGCCTTCCATGATATCCTCTGCTTTACACCCTATCCCACCTATTTGGGGTAATAAGCTAAGGGCAGCATGATTCATAGCTACACGTATTCCATTGGCTGTCAGATGGCAGGAGTCAAGAAACATATCTTTTCCAGGGATTCCACCCAATAGCTGCCTATGAAATACTTTCTGGAGATCCAGCACTTCAATTCCATAAATTAGAGCAGTTTTGAGAATCAGTTCCTTTACAACAGATATGCTTGATGGGATATTCTTGAATCTATAGATTTGCGTATTAAAGGCCATCCGGTAATATCTTTTAGCCTGCTTAATATCTCCCTGATTCATTTTGCACTTTGCTAAAAGCTCATAGGGTATTGGGTTGTAAGTGGTAATTTCCAGCATCTCTTCAGCAGCTTCCTCCACCAATGTATAATCACCTTCGTTATAGGCAATTTGGGCTTTTTCCTTAAGGGCTGACCAACTGCGGGGCTTTCCACCATTTAGGCTTCCAATAAAAAAACACCCCTCATTTTGCCAATCCTTTAGGTTTACTTCGGGGATAATAAAAATAATTGGAATATCGTACTTTTCCTTTATGGCATTTAAAAAGGCCATTTGAGAAACAATAGCCGACTTTAGCTTACCTTCAATAAATTGTGACATATAATCGATATTATCAATATTTTTTACTGAAGTGATTCTCTTAATTTCGTCATCAGTCATTTCAAAGGCATAATCCCACCAGCTATTTCCGATAAAGATCATAAGGGCATCTGGCTTCAAAATCATGGATGAAGTACATATTTCCATAAATTTATTGTAGTCTAAGGTTTTGCAGGAAAGATCTATAACATCTATATGATTATGGGACATACCCTGGTTTAATAACTTCTCCAGATATTGGGCCGGTGTAAGCAATGGTTGATAAAAATGCCCCATGCCAACGGAATCTCCTATAAAGACGACTCTTTTATTTGGGCTTTTTAGAGGGATTGAGAGGGTCCATGCCCAATAGCTAAATTCTCGATAGAGGGCAGCATCCCTTTCAAAGGAAATTGCTCCAGCTCTTTCTCGTGCTTTCCAGATACCAATTCTATCCTTCTTATTACAATTCATATTCTCTTCTTTACTCATTACGCAGCTCCCCATATAAAAATATACTGATTATCAGGTTCTACTCATTCATCATTTACAGCAGTTATACATACCCATACAATTTTTGAGTTTTTCCAGTGTTTCATTAACCCTTTCCCTTGTCTTAAGGGTGCCATCCTTCAATATTTCATCCACAAGCTCTGGATTGGAGGTATATTTCTCCACTCTTGTCCTCATGGGGTTTAAAAGGGTATTTAGAGTTACATTCAGTTGCTCCCTGGCTTCCCTTTCTACATCCTGTCCATCAAAATAGCTTTGCCTTAAGCTTAAGGCGATCCTTTTATCCTCTTCAAATATCTGCAAATACTCTATAATAGGATTTACTGTGCTGGTGTCCTGTGGAGAAACCCAGGGGATTTGTGAAATTTTATCTTCTATTACATTTTCATTATCACGTATAAAAATGGTGTTGTTAAGGCTCTTACTCATTTTTTCTGCACCATCTAACCCTATAACAAAATTTTTATCTTCGCTAATACATTCAGGTATTGGAAAATCTGCCCCGTATGTTTTGTTTATTCTATCGATGATTTCCTGTGTCATGGAAATATGATCTATATTATCCTTACCTACTGGTACAATATCTGCTTGAACAGAAAGAATATCTCCTGCTTCCAGCACTGGGTATGCTAACAATCCTAAAGGAAGGTTTTCGATTCCTATTTCCCTTGTTATTTTAGTCAGGCTTGGGGTTGCTTTTGCTCTGCCAATAGTTATAAGATTCTGTATCAGAACAAATATATAGGTTAATTCTGGTATATTGGATTGAAGATAAAATGTAGTGTTATGGGGATCAATTCCCATAGCTATTGAATCAATAATGATATTTTTTGCATTATTTCCTACTACAGCTATATCCTCCTTAGAACATCGAGTCGTCAGCATGTGAAGATCAGAGATAATTAAAAAATTTTCATATTGTGGTTGCAGATGTATATATTCTTTAAAAGCACCTATATAATGACCCAGGTGCAATAAGCCTGTAGGTCTTACTCCAGTAAGCATTTTTTTTGTCATGCTATATAACCTCCTTCAACAGTTATTTCAATTTGTGTATCCCTCCCTTTCTATTAAAGATTCTTTAGCTGTATTCTTAACCATGAAACAGAGGGTATAGAGTTCTTTTCTCTTCGTAATATAAAATTGCCCATTATAAGCAAATCTATTTTACCAATGATAAATATTCTTATTGCTTCGTACAGGTTTGTTTGATTTTCCTCTCCTGCCAGTCTAAGGGGTGAAGCTGCCAGGATTGCGTATCCAGTGCTGCTATAAAACCTCTCCATAAGCTTATATAATAAAGGAGTATATTGTTGATTCACCCGAAACAGAAATTCCTCTCCCGAGTTTGTATCCATACCTCCTCTAAATTGAGGGGCTTCATCAGTATTTTCTTCGGTAGTCCCCTTTTGAATATTATTTGGCCAATGATTATTCCATTCTTTATCTAATACTACATAACCTATGGGAATAAGATCATCGTTGCTTTTTAATGCAGAGGATAGTTTGTTATATGTATTATGGTTTCTTGAGTCAGCCAAAACCAGCCTTGAAGGTGAATATTCTGATCCTATTCCAGCCCTTCCCTGAAACCACCCAATAACTTTTCCCTTTGTCAGCATTCTAGCAATAAAGCTGATCATGTCTTCTTCCCTACCGCGATAGTCCTCATATTCTATAGCAGTTGCCTTTAACACATGTTCAATTTCATCATCTGAGTATTCCGGCCCCAGCAAAAAATCTTTAACAGGGTTTACTGCCATCACTCTCCCTGTTTCCTCTAAAAATCCCTCCATAACAGCTCCAATTGAACATATGCTGTCGTCACAGGACTGTTGGACAAATACTTTTTTAAATGGAAGCTCTGTAGAAATCCTCTTATTTGCCCTACTGTTTCTTGATAAATTCCCTGCTATGGACAAATTACTGAGGTTGGTTTTTTCATAAGCATATATTGCCCTGTCTATAAAAAACTCCTCATAAACCAACTGCATACTACTGGCAATATCCCTATGGAAATTGCTTATAGGTATTTGGGAGTTTCTTGGAGGTGCTTTTAAAAGCTCTGTCAGTTCTTCAGAGTATTTTGTAATTATTTTCTGAAATCCACCATGGCATAAGGATTTATTAAATTCTCTATCCATATATGACATAAGCTGGTTTATTTTTTCTGCATAAATAGGCTTACCGTAGTTTGACAGCAGCATAACTTTATACTCATCACTATCTTTAAAGCCAAGATAGCTGGTAATTAGGCTTGACACTATGGCTACAGAACTAGGAAATGGCTGGATATCAAACATTTCGATTTTTTCCCCATTTCCATATCCATAGGAGGACAGGGTCCAGGGTCCAACTTTATCAATAACCATAATGGCGGCTTCTTGAAGGGCAGATGAATAGTAATTGTATGCAGCATGTGACTTTTGATGGTCAACAGATGTAACAGTACCACTATAGCAAAAAAAATCTCTTATCTTATCTACTGTTAATACTGGACTATTATAAGGGTGGAATTCCATAGGCTTCTTTGGCTCTTCACTAAATGTGATGCAATTGACATCTGTAATGGAAATATCTGCACTTTTTAGACAAAAATTAAATGCCTCTATTGGTATAAGCTGCTGAGGTTTATTTTCCGGTGGGGGTTTTTGTTGTCCACAGAATCTAACCACTCCGTCTTGAAGTAAGCAGCAGGAAGATCCTTCGTTGGAAGCCCAAAGTCCAATCATATTTAAACTCACATTATATACCTCCTGACCTCTACCACAATGTTTTTAATAATTTTTGATTTTATTAATAATAGCTACAGACTGATGAAAAACCCCCATCTTCTTCGTTGCTTCTAAAACCCAGCACCCTTACGTATTACGTATACGCTGCAGTCGCTAGGTTTTTTTGCGCCTCGAATCTGTGGCTTTTTGATCAGTCTGCATTTTGATGACTTTGTCTACAACCTGTAGCTATTATTTTATTAATAATAGCTATTTAATGTTTTCCTGCTTCTCTTTTATAAAGCTTACAAGTGATTTTACTGTTGAAAAAGCATTATTACTAAAATCTAATTCTGCTGCACTGAATTTAATCCCAAATTCATCTTCCAGGATAACTCCAAGCTTTACAAAATTCATTGAGTTAAACCCTAATTCAGCAAGCTCTGTATTTAAATCCCAGCTCTCTTGAGGAAATTCCCATATGAGAACTTCACCGATTATTTTATAAATTTTCTCTACTACCTCTTTATTTTGGTTAATCATGCCAACTTCACCCTTTCATACTCTTATTAAAAATTCCAACACATTCTTTAGTCCATTAAAAGCCTGTGCAAAAAACTTTTCTTAATTTTTACAGCTTTTTGAGGGCATAATTCATTACAGCAAAAACAGCATATACATTTGCTAATATCCAAAGTGGGCTTGCCTTTGTCCATGTCAATTATTGCCACAGGACACCCCTCCTTACAGATTCCACAAGAGGTGCAAAGCTTATGATCAAATACAGGCTTTGCACGAAGATTATTTATAAAAAAGCTTTTAATGAATTTTGGGGTCTTATCACTGAAAAAGTTAACATTAATAGATTGCGGCAGCTTAAAGGGTTCTATATCTATGTCATCAAATCCAATACCTTTAGCAATTAAGCCCTTTATACTTCCACAAAATATTCCCCTTTCATTTGCAATATTTATTGTGGGTACACTTAAAGGCTCTATTCCTATAACATGGGCTGCTGCTGTATCCAGTGCATATGGGCTTGTTGATGCCATAATAAGACCTACATGTCTTTTGTCTCCAGCAGCAGGACCGTCCCCCTCCATACCTTCAACAGCATCTATAATTGATATAACAGGATTTATATACTGGCATATATCAATTAGATGATGGGCAAAATTCTCAGGGTTATTCATCTTAAAATGATACTCAGTTTTGGTAACACCTGGTATTACTCCAAATAGATTTTTTACTGCACCCGTAAAGGTCATCATAGAATGGGTTTTAAGCTTAGCTGCCGATATAACGTAATCTACATCCTCGGCTACTTTTATGATCTGCATTCTTTTTAGCTTTGTTGCTTTTCCGTTATATACCTCAATAACAGAGGTGTCATAGTTAAGCTGGCATCCAGTTCTATAGGCCACCTGATCCATCTGGGACTCTTTATAAACACCATCAAGCATCTTTTTATTATATGGCCCTCCTGGACTGTCTCCTATAATCACCTTACATTGTATTCCTTGAAGATACCTAACTATGGCTTCTACAACAAAGGGATGGGTGGTAACAGCATCCTCTGGTTTATTCTTCTTAAGTAGATTCACTTTTACCAGTATTGTTTTGTCCTTCATTCTATCGTTTAAAGGCTGAATCTTTTCTAAACACTTAAATACAGCCTTTTCTACCACTCTATAATTATAGCCATCACACTTTTCTATATAAACAGTCTCCACCTTCTACCTCACCTTTCATTTAAAGACCCCACATTTTTTTATAAATTAGTTCCTTTTAAAAAATTTGATACAGAGGATGTCATTTCTTTAGTACCAAAAAAGCTTATGTATCGATCCATTTTATGAAACAGCTTCTGGGAAATCCATGGAACATTGAGCTTATCGTATGTATGATCAGCCCATTCCTCTAAGCTGTTGGGGAATTTCATACCATATTTAATTGCAGTTTCAAACAGCTCTGTCCCTAAATAAGGCGAAAAAATAAAAAGCAATATTTCCGTTTCTGCTGCAATCCTTTTTATTTTTTCTATCAAGGCTATGGTTTCATAAAAATCCTTTTCTGGATTCCAGGGGAATCCCACCATAAATGACAGGGATGCCATTATATTGCTTGCCTTGCATTTTTCAACAAGCTCCAGCACCTGAGCAGGCCTATGTCTCTTATTAATTCGTTTCAAGACATCTTCATCTCCTGATTCGACACCCACAATAACTCGAAAAAAACCACTTTGCTTTAATTCTTCTATATAATCAGTGGGAAATTTTATGAATTGCTCCACTACTGAGGTTCCATCCCAGCGTATATTCAGCTCTCTTTCTCTAATAATGGTGCTGAATTCCAATACTCTATTACGGTTAACAAAAAAGTTATTATCAAAAAAATGAATCGCATCAACATTATAGCTTTTCTTTAATAGTTCAACACTGTCGGCAATCTTTTGGGCAGTTAATGAGCTCCATTTACCCTTATATACTGAGCCAATGGAGCAAAAGCTGCATATAAAGGGACAGCCTCTGCTGGACTCATATCCAATAACCCTCTGATTACCCCATAGAGGTTGAATATATGACTCCATATCAACGTATTTATATGCCCTCTCTATTGGCTTTGTATTAGAGAATACTTTTAAAGCCTCAATTTTTGTCCATACTATTTCTCTGTTTTCGTCCTTATAAACAAGGTTAGGTACTTCCTTTAGACTACCTTTAATGTACAACCTCTCCACAAGCCTGGGCAGCGTTGCTTCCCCCTGTCCAATGACAACAATATCCACTAAATCATCCTTTATTGTTTGAGTTGGCATTAGACTGGGATGCCATCCTCCCCATACAATTGGAACCTGGGGATAGGAATTTCTAATAAGCTCAGCAAATTTTAATCCATCCCTTATCTGATAACTGGTCATGGCACTTATACCTACACAAATAACATCCTTATCAAACCATTTCCAGATATTAGTGTTTTTTTTATCCTCCAGTCTGCCATCAACAATTTTTATATTATATTCCCTGTCATTAAATTGAGCAGCTAAAGCCATTACCGAAAAAGGAAGCCCCCTGTATAGGGGGCTTGAATCTTTATTTTCGACGATTTGTGGATAATAAAATAGAATTTTTTTCATACCTCTTTCCCCGTTTCTAATAGATAACTTTCAACCATCTTATAAAGAACCTCCTCCACTCCATCAAAATCTATGGATTCGGGTTCTATAAGATTCTGTATATGGAGTCCATCGCTTATGACAACTATGATCCAGGCCAGCTGTCTGATTTCTGATGTCAGTGTAAAGCTCTGGCAAATTTCCTGCAGTATAAGCTCTTCAAACGCCTCCACAAACATGGTATATATACTTTGAAGCTCTTCCTTAAAAAAAGCTTCATTTTCCCTTTGGCCGTCTCTTATAATTTTCCATATATCAATATAAAGGGACAGTGAAGCAGGATAGCTCTCTGAGCCTGCTGCATAATGACGAAGCAGCCTTCTTAGTCTGGTTTTTTTATCTTTTTCACCAGCAATGTCCTTCTTTATATAGTCAACCCAGATGGAAGCTGCATAGAAAATTGCAGCCATTCTTAGGGCGTCATCAGAATTATATATAGCTTTTATAGCTTCAGGCTTCAGCATAGTATGCTTTGCTGTCTCTGAAATATTTGCAGAAAGAAAGTTATTTTTATGCATAACCTTTAATGTTGCCTCTAATATAAGCTTCTCCTTTGTAGAGAAGGTATAGCCCATTTTCATTAGAACGCCTCATTTCTTATATAAACCAACTTATTTTACTTATGTCTTGCTTTTCTTAACCGATTCTTTAGGTTTGCTGCCCTGCGGGAAACATTTTCCTTGGAATAAAACTCCTGGTAAACCCATGCCACACCTTTAGCCAGTTCATCAGGAGTCATATTAACAGGCTGGAAAACCACATCCCAGAAGGTGTATCTGCTCCAATCATAGTCAATTATCCTTTTTTCCTCTGCCATTTGCTTGAAAAGCTGAGTTCCTGGCAAAGGTGTAAGGATAGTAAAGCTGCCTGAGTAAATTCCATTTTTTAGAGTAAAGTCTAATGTATTGGCAAAAACTGAATCTGTATCACTATCTCCACCGAACATAAAGGAGCCCCAAATATGTATACCATTGTTATGTATTTTTTCTATTGCTCTTTCATAATTATTCCGTTGTTCAGCCTTCCACTTTTTATCATCGAGAAAAATTAGTCCATCCTCAGAGACATTTTCAAAGCCTATAAACAACCAATGACAGCCTGATTTGTACAAAAGCTGCAGCAGCTCTTCATCCTCAGCAACAGAAATATCTGTCTGAGTACCCCATATAATCCCCAGCTTTTCTATCTCTCTAACCAACTCCTTTGAATGCTCTTTTTGTATAAACATATTATCGTCAGCAAAGAAGATGAAAGGATCCGAGTCAAATCGTTGTATTGCCTTAATTTCATCAATAATCTGCTTAACTGTTTTATATCGGTATGTGGACCCATACATTATCGGCAGTGTACAATAGTTACATGTTCTGGGGCATCCCCTTGTGGTTTGTATACTATATGAGCTGTATATATTTTTATTAAGAA
The DNA here is from genome assembly GCF_900101495.1 of Alkaliphilus peptidifermentans DSM 18978. Lineage (GTDB taxonomy): Bacteria > Bacillota > Clostridia > Peptostreptococcales > Natronincolaceae > Alkaliphilus_C > Alkaliphilus_C peptidifermentans. The sequence continues at coordinate 97,780 of NZ_FMUS01000013.1, read as the reverse complement.
TATCATATCGTGGGATTGGAGATTCCCTAAGGTCAATATACTCTTTACATGTATACCTGCTATAGGGTGTCCCATTCTCGTAATCCTTGAGGAATTTCTTCCATATGTTTTCACCTTCTCCAATAAATACTGTATCGGCATACTTTAAAGCTTCCTCTGCCATGATGGTGGCATGAATGCCGCCAATAACTACATAGGAGCCTTTTTTCTTAAATTCAGTACATATTTCATAAGCCCTATATATCTGCTGTGTCATACCTGTCAAAGCTACAATGTCAAATTCCTCTTCAAAGGGTATCTCCATCCCATGATCCTCGTCAATAAATGATATATCATAGGAATCCGGGATTAGTCCAGCTATAGTCAAAAGACTTAAGTTAGGTGTTTCCCATGCACCGTAAAAGCTTGATACGACATTGTTAATTTCTAAAAAGCTTTTTAAATATTTATTTTTACCGTATTTGGATCCTTTAGGAACAATTAATGCAATTTTAGGCATATCATCCCTCCTCATAAACTATTTTTTTGGCTGCTTATAACACGAATTCTTCCCGTTGAACCATCTATTTCAATCCACTGGCCCTCTAAAAATACCTGTGCCGCTATATCATTGAAAACCACCACAGGGATACCATACTCTCTTGCCATAACGGCACCATGGGACAGAATATTACCATAATCCATCACAAGTCCCTTAACAATACCTAGGATTGGTGTCCAGCTTGGGTGAAAGGTTGACACAATTGCAATATCCCCCTGTTGAATTCTACTTAAGTCCTTTATGGATTCAATAATTTTGACTGGCCCTGTAGCTTTACCGGGACTTATTCCCAGGGCTTTGTAGCTATTTCGTCCACCACCCTTTTGCAAACGAATCAAATCCTTGTTTTTAATCAAATATGGCGGTGTAATTTTTCTGTTCTTTTCATAGCTTTTTTCTCTTTCCTTAATAACTTCATTCCAATCTCTATGGTTTAGCATATTATCCGTATGGGATATCACAAGTATTTCTGATATAGTTAGATGAAATATATCCTCTTTTTCATCAATAATACCTGCTGAAACTAACCTTTTACCAATTTCCAGCAGCACCCTCCGTATTAAAACCCAGCTTTTATCAAAATAGTATCTCTGATTTTCTCTTAATGCCATATATTTACCAGTGAGATCAACCAGTGTGTTGATTTGGGACATTTTGAGGTGTTTATATACTGGATTGTGCTCTAAGTCTCTGATATACCTCTCAACTGATGAATTCCAATGATTTTTACCATCATCCTTAATATTTTTTTTGTCCCATACCTTCGTAGAGGAGCATATAAATTGCTTAATGGTTTCCATCACAATAGCAGGTTCATCTACCCAATGGGGATGGTACAGATCATCACAGGATGTTCCACGATGGCCGTGGTCTCTAATAAACTTATCAAATCTTCTTTTAAAACCTTCTTTTTCCATACTGCCTTTGAGCTTCAAATAAATTTCATCTGTATTTACTTCCCTAAATAAATTACTGATTTCTGTAGAGCATTCTGCTTCCCAGGCCAAATCCACCAACTCAAGGTTGGACTTCATGGTCATATTTTGCGACACTATTGGCTCTATAGCTTCCGAGATTATTTCTTTTGTGTTGGGTAAGCCTTCCAGTTCCTTACTGAGAAGATTATAAGTAACCTGTGCAAGCCCCAGAAATATAAAGTGATCCTTCCCTATATAGTTACAGAAAATATCCAATATTCCATTCAGTTTCAGCCCTAATCGACTTATGCTCATATTTCCATAGGGCTGTCTATTTAATTCTTCTATATGATTATTATATTTTGCCAGTCGTTGGTACCAGCTTATATAACTATTTTTCATAAGAAAAAACAGCTTTACCACTTTGACACAATCAGCAATATTTAATTTCCCTTTTGGATAATCATCAAAAAAATCTCTTTGATATTTCATGTTCCAATAAACTCTATTAAAATAAAAAAGCAGGGGCTTCTCTTTATAAAGTCGCCCCTCCTTCTTATTGTAAAAGCTTAGGTAAACCTGCTCCTCCCATGACTGCAGAAGGGAAAGGTAGCAGGTACAAGCCGGTTGTGCATATCTGTCCAGTAGAGTACATTCAATATCTTCAGCTATATCAGAATCATATTTTATTATATTTGTAAGCTTGTCCAAATTTTTTATAATAACTGGTCTTGTTTGAAGAATGTACATTTTGCTGTTTAAAGCTGTCCATTCTATATCACAGGGGATTCCAAATTTTTCTTCTAGCTTAAGTCCTATTTTTACAAGCTGATATACATCTTCCTGTGAAAGGGTTTCATTATTCTGTATCCTGGTGTTTTTGACATCAATTCTAAAGGAGTTTCTACTTAAGCAGTATTCTACTGTTTTATTGGTGATAATCCGATTTATAATTTCGCCAGTATTTTTAACTATATATTTATCAGCATTTACTGATCCATCAACAACTCCACAGTTTAGTCCCGGATAGGCTTCTATCACCATCTCATCATTTTTAGGGGCAAGGGGGTTAGCAGTAAAAAGGACACCGGAATAATCTCCACATATCATTCTTTGGACAATAACAGCCATTCCCTCTACTGCAATTTTATTTTTTTCTCTGTATAAATCAGCTCTTGTAGAATAAAAAGACCTCCAGCATTTTCTGATTCCAATAATCAAGTCATTAAGGGATCTAATATTAATGATGCTTTCATAAATCCCAGCAAAGGAATGTTCATTTCCATCCTCTCCTATTGCTGAAGAACGTACAATCAGCGCTTCATTTTCCTTTAAATCCAATTTTGTCCACATTTCTTCAATTTCTGTATGTAAATCCTCAGGAAAATTACTGTATAGGATTTTCTCCGTCATCTCTTCCATACTAAGAGTATCCATTTGAAATTGGCTGGTGAACACTTCTAGCGCTTTAATGGAAATGCAATATCCATCAGGAACATTGTATCCACTCTTTAAAATCAGTGCCAGTGTTACAGCCTTTGATCCATACTCCTTATCCATACCTTCTTCTAAATTTGATAGATGCTGAATATAATTTTTCATTTTCCCTACCCCAATGTTTTTATTTTGTTTTATTAAATTGCATCTGCAATTTTTCAATAGAGTAATTTTTTATTTTTCTATAATGAATTATTATTAAAAGGTATACCCAAAGCAAAATTACTGTTATGACTAAAAGAATCATTCCTACCAGTAGGCTGCTGGGGGCCCAAACCTTTACTGCCCGCCATGGAAAGCCTCCAAAAAGTGTTTCTGGCAGAGAATATATCATATAATTTAAAAATACTGTGAATATAGTTAATATTACAGTAGCTATTATTCTGCCCCAGCCCTTTTTTTTCTTCTCTCTATATCCATTGACTACTGCAACAACAGCATAAATAATAAGATATATTAATAAACAGCTGATTATGAAGAAGGTTAAGGCAACTATAGAAAAAAACATGTCAATAGCAGCAAACATGTCAACTGTTATCTCTTCTACTGCTTTACCCTCAAGGATATTTAAAATATTTAATGCCATCGATCCAGTATATGTTGTATTTACATTTGCTAAAATACAAACAGCAAGCTTGCCATCAGGCTTAAAGGCTATCATAGAGGAAAAATTAGGATTGCTTCCTCCATGGGAAATGTATTTACCATTGGTATGAATTTCCCATCCGGCTCCATAAAAATAGTCGCCATGGGCTTCAACAGAAGTGTCAGGTTGATGGGATATTTGAATCAGATCCTTATACAAATCTGGAATGTCTACAATTCCAAGCTGTATACCTATCCATCTTTCCATATCCTTTGCATTTGAAACAAAATAGGCTGCTGGAGCATTTCCTCTATAAAAGGGGGCTTCATATTCACGTATCTTACTAAAAAATGGCTTGTGTCCCTTTGCTATACTGTTGAGATTATATCCTTCATTTGATATTAAATAGGTATTATTTAAACCCAATGGAATTAGAATGTTTTTCTGGATGAAGTCTTCAAATTTTTCTTCAGTCACTCTTTCAATTACCAAACCCAGTATATCGTAATTTGTAGATACATATGAAAACTCTTGGCCGGGTATAGCATTCAGCTGGAAATTCTTAAGGATTTCTACAACCTTATCCAATGCTTCCTCTGATTCATCCGGCGGAATATAACCTAATGTACTAAAGGGTACTCCACTTGTGTGATTAATCAAGTGTTTAATCTTAATTTCTTGGGACATATTTTGTTGTTGGTTTTCGTAGCTTTTCATCTCAAAATCGGGTATGTACTTATTTACTTGATCTTCTAAGGAAAGAAGCCCTTGTTTCTCTAAATATAATATCCCTAAAGCTGTAAAGGCCTTGCTGTTTGATCCTAATTCAAATAATGTTTCTTCATCCACCAATTCTTCTGTATTTATGCCTTTAACACCATAGGTCATTATCTGACTCTTATTTCCATCAATAACAATTACCGATGCCCCTGGTATTTTCGACTCCATCAGTAGTTGGTTAATATAGTCATTTACTTCGGTATTTCCATATGAAAAAATATTTGTTTGTAATAATAATATTAGCAGCAAAAAAAATATCCACATTAAAGTGGTCATAAAGAGCAGTTTTTTCTTATTAATATAAATTCCTCCCTCCATAATGTATATGTATTACAGTAAGCATTGCTCCGCCCTTTCATGCTTATTTATTAATGCAGCACTACATATAAAGGTATTTATAATCTCCCACTCCCTTCAACGTGCACCCACATCGATTGAAAATAATAGGATGTTTTTTCTTAATTAATAGTAGAATATACCACATTGTTTAATCCTTCAACTACATTAAGAAGTAGCATTACAGCTGTGATTAAGTATATATGGAATTTCACTCAGCTGAAGCACCTGGAAATCAGGGGGGATTATACCTTCCTTGAGTGATTCTTTATCTCTATTTATCCATATGGTATTGATGCCTAACCTGCCAGCACCTAAAATATCATCAATTTGTGAATCCCCCACCATATATAACTCATTGGGCTTTTTACAGAGCTTTTCCATAGCATAAAGAAAAATTTTTTCATTGGGCTTATTGGATTGTGCATCTTCAGAGGTTATTATAAAATCAAATTTAAAGTCTTGGGTTTGTATGGATTTTTTAATAATATAATTGTCTGCATTACTCAATACACCAACTTGATAGCTCTTTTTCAAGCTATCAATAACACCTCTGGCATCAGGATATGCTTCTGGCATTATAAAAAGCTCCTCAACAAATGGTATAAATATATCTTTAAAGCAGGGTACTTTATATAGGTTACATGTTCTTACCAGACTCTCCACCAGTAAATCAATACCTCTATAGAATTTTTCATCAGAGTTTAATACTGCCATATTCTTGAAAAAACCACTGTAGAATTTCTTAGAGTCAAGTTTGGGAAAATTTCTTGTTACATGATCTATTAATAGTGCCTTTATTTGATCAAAGGGTGAGTTTAGCTTTACCAAGGTTCCATAATAGTCGAAGCATATAACCTTTTCTATACTATACATTTTAGACTCCCTCCTTTGGTGTATTTTGGTAAACCCTTACTGGAATATATCCCTAATTTCTTTACCTTTATGCTTATTTGAGCAAATCCTTAATAGTTTTTGTTTCATTTATCCATGTACATTGTATATCAGGGTCGGCTAGTCGGGAGTTGCCAGAAACTGTACAGCCAGGACCTATTTCTACAATATTCTTTATTTTATCTTCATTTGCATTTTCTATTATTCTATTCCACCTTACGGCTTTGGCAATCTGAATTCTTAAATTGCTTTTTAAAGCTTCTCCTTTAACATGTCTTCTTCCATCGACACAGGAATACACAGGAAGTATAGAATCGGAAAATTCATATTGATCAAATATTAAATCAGACTCACATAAAATACCTTCACATAAGGGGCTATGGAAGGTACCTACACTCTCCAGGTCAATAGTCCATCTTGCCCCCCTTTTTTTGGATAGATCAGCAACCTCTTCCACTGCTGTTTTTTCACCAGAAATTATATTTTGATTGTTGGACAAATAAATTGCAACTGATACCTTCTGTCTTTTATTATCCACCTGTCTACAGCATTTCTCTAACTCCTTTATATCTAACCCCACTACACGTACCATTTTACCCCCCATGATTTCCTTAGATCTATAGACTAGTTTTTCCAGCCTGTATACAAGGTTTAAGACATCAGGAAACTTAATGCTTTCAGCTACTGTCAGGGCTGTAAATTCCCCTTGGCTGAATCCTGCTACGGCAGTAGGAGGTGCTATAGTCTTTACAATAGAATTGTACATTGCATAGCAATGGGTTATAAGGCATGCTGTGTGTAGCTCTGGTTTAGTCTCAGGATTTTCATAGGATATATATTCAAGGTCCTGTCCCATGTAATCACTGGCTTCTTTAAATATTTTTTTTGCTACTGTATACTCTTTAATGAAGGTTTTACTTAAGCCTTTATAAAAGGCTTCTCTTCCCGGGAAAGCAGCCAGATATCTATTCATTTCCATCACTGCTGCCTTTTTGAGTATAGTTATAGCATATTTTCCTGCGAATCTTTGTTGCATACCTAAGATATGCCAGCCTTTTTTGCGATACATATTCCTCTGTTATCTGATTATACATGTATAAAAGCCCCTCCTGCAGCTGCTTTACTGTCATATTTCCAGGTCGTATAACAACATCCCATAGGGTGTAGTACTCCCAGTCACTATTTAATACTCTGCCTTCCACTAAAAGCTTTTCCCTCAGCTGGGTGCCTGGCAAGGGGGTTGGCACCGTTATATTAACTCCATAAAGATTATTTTCCAGTATAAAGTCTGTGGTAAATTGGAAAACATTTGTAGAATCATTATCTAAGCCTACAATAAAGGTGCCGTATATACCTATCCCATAGGACTGTATTTTTTTTATCAATTCCGGGTATTGGGATTGATGCTTCAATTTAAAGTATATTTTTTCTATGTCTCTTAAGCTTCTATGGGAAATACTCTCAAAACCAATTACTACCCATTGACAGCCTGCCAGCACCATTAATTCCAAAAGGTCGTCATCCTGTGCTATTGATATGTCAGTTTGTGCTATCCAGCGGAGCTCCATATCCATCATTACCTTAAGCAATTCCTTACATTCTGAACGTTTAACCAGCATATTATCATCTGCAAATAGTATAAGTCGATCGGGGAACAAATTACTTATCTGCTGTAGCTCTTTAATGATTTGGTGATTACTTTTTCTCCTGTATTTGTGTCCGTAAACATTGGAAGCACAGCAGAAAGAACAATTATGAGGACATCCTCTGGTTGTGTAGAGGGTAATTACCGGATATTCATATCCCAGCAGAAGATCATATCTTGGAATAGGAGCCTTTTCCAGCTTATACCCTCCAGATACAGCTTCTTGATATATTTCCTTTGTATTACCCTTTATGTAATCCTCTAAAAATCTAGGCCAAAGCACCTCTCCTTCTCCTGCTATTACTACATCAACATACCTTGCTGCCTCCTCTGGCAATACAGTGGCATGTATTCCTCCCATCACTGTTAAAATTTTCTTTTGTCTAAATTTCTGTGCTATCCTATATGCATTTGGTGCCTGCTGTGTCATAGCACTTAAACAAACAAGGTCATAGGTTTTTGTGTAATCTATTTCAACATAGTTTTCATCGATATATTCAATATCCCATTCTTCCGACATATAGGCTGCAATTGTAATTAATCCAAGGTTGGGACCAGACCATAAATACCGAAAGCTCTCCATAACTTTGGAATTTTCCACAAAGCCCTTCATTTTTTCGTTTTTGCCAAACAAGCTTCCCTTTGGAGATATAAGTGCTACTTTTTTCATAGTTTCACTCCAATTCCTTTCTCCTTAAATACTGGCTTTATTCCTTTTGAATGGCGGCTATCTAATCTTGCAAGCATAATGGCCCAGCACCTTCTGCATATATAATCCTCTGGTGCCGTTTCTGCTCCAAAAACCCTTTTGCGAATAAGCTGTGCCTTCTGTGATTGCATAATATCTTCTATCTCTCCATCCTTTATATTGCCGAACACATCTTTTTGATAATAGTCCATGGTGCAAATAAAGAAGTCTCCATTATATCCAACCCTCAGCTCTTTTATAATCTGCATACATCCGCAAAGCTCATCCTTATGATGGTAGTTCATGGCATATCTGTTTTTTAATAACCCAGCCCTGTCCATAGTAATGTAATGGAGAATACGAACATTTTCAAAAGCCCTGTACTTATCCTCTATTTCCTTCATATTTTTTGCAACTTCTTCTGTAGTTCCGTTGACTAAAATTTCCACATTGAAGCCGGCTGCTATTGAATTTTCAATGTTTGCCATGGTCCTTCGGAATAAACTGGAGCCAGTTAGACGTTTAAATTCTGCCTCATTAACACTAGGCACATTAAATCTGACTGTATCTAAAACGCCTGTATCTTTAAGCAGCTGAATTTTCCCTTCGTCAAGCATGCTGCCGTTGGTGAATAAAATCAGTTTTAAGTGTGTCTGTGCCAGCTTTCGTACCCTGTCTTCAAAGAATATATCAAGGGTAGGTTCATTGAAGAAATTGAAGGCAATATGCTTTAAGGAAGGATGTCTGGCGGCTTTATCTATAATCTCATTGTAAACATCCATACCCATAACCCTATGTGGCTTTGGGTCAAATGTGATGGGGCAATATTCACATTTCCAGTTACAGTAGGTACAGGTTTCCATTTCCATGTATACTATATTAGTTTCCTGCCAAACTGTTGATGGGTCTGACAACAGTTTATTGATGATTAATTCCTCAATAGTGTCTTCTCCAAATTTTTGCTGTAATTCTTCTATTTCTCTAGGATACCTGCAATACTCCAGGATTTGCAGATTGGTATCCTCTATATCATAATATTCTCCAGTTAATGTGGAAAAAAATTTTTTGTCCTTGTTTATGCCATCTGTTGTTATAATCACGTAGGGCGATGTTTGCAGTTTTTTGTGGGTGTACAAAATTTCTCCCTCCTCTACTATATTTCTACAAGCTCAGTTAACTATATGCAAAAAACATCATCAAAAAAGTCCAATACTCTCTTCTTATATTCCTTACTATTTTGACTAAGAATTGTCAAATGTCTGGACTTTGGGACACTCCAAAACATTGCCTTATCTGATTTAACCAGCTGAAATGCCTTTAAAGCATTTCTTATTGGTATTGTAGTATCCTTCTCGGCCTGAATAAAAAAAATCGGCCTTCCCTTTAGTTTTTTAAGGGATTTTAAAGTATTTTCCGACATGCTTTTAAAGCCTACAAGGTGAAGATAAAGCACTTTAAAGAAGAACCTGCATAGGGGATTTTTTATACCTTTAATATTTAAAACATAGTCAAAATATTCTCTGACATAAATAAGGGGCCCGCTGTCAATAACCGCCCCCTTTATTTCTGGATATCCTTCATATACCGCCAAGGCTGCAGTTGCCCCCATAGAAAGCCCCATAACACCATATGGACCGCCAATACCCATTTCTTTAATTTTTTCCATTAGCATAAAGGCATCCTTGTCGAGGGTAAACTTAGTTGTCACCTGGCTATCACTTTCGCCATGATTGGGAAAATCAAAGCTAATGACCCTATAGCCTCCAGCAATTAAAAATTCCAAATATGGAAATATAGATTCTTTAGAGCCTCCCAAATAATGAAAGGCTATAATTGTCCCTCGGGGCATTAAAGCAGGTAAATATTCTATGGCTTTAAGCTTCAGCCCAGTGTTGCTTTTAAAGTCAAATTTTTTATTGGATACTAATGTGTTGTTGATACCTATTAGATGCTTCCTTATGGCAGGATGACTTAGTGAGTGAACAAGATAATATGCCTCCATTAAGCTGTAGGTTATGAAGATTAATAAACAAAAAGCAACTATAATTATTACCATTGTCATATTCCTTCCGGCATAGTTATGTCCCTCATTAAAACCCTTCTAATGGAGTTATTTGCATAATCACAAACATAGATGACTTCTTTTTTAGTATCTACAGCCATCCCGGCTGTAGTGTTGAAGGTAACATCTTCAATATATTTGCTGTCTCTATATCCTGCTTCTTTTCCACCTACTAATGTATCAATTCTTCTAGTTTCAAGGTTTACAATCCTAATACAGTTGTTATTTCCATCTGCAATCAACAGGTATTTTTCTCCCCATAGGCATACCCAATATGGCCCATCAAGAAGTGCCTCTGTGGAATCGCCTCCATCACCCATATACCCAGCTTTTCCACCTCCACATAATGTGGTTATTATTTTACTCTTCATATCCACCTGTCGAATACAGTTGTTCCCATAATCGGCAATATACAGCATGCTTCCATCAGGATTAATTGCAAGGCCGTAGGGTCTATCCATAGTAGCTTCACTTGCCCCCCTACCATCTCCCTCGTATCCATATTTCCCTGATCCGGCAACAGTATATATAAGTCCTTCTGGTGTTATCATCCTGATAACATTATTCCCGTAATCATTTGTATAAACATTTCCCCTTATGTCTACTACCACGCCTCCTGGACGGCTAAGCTTTGCTAAAACAGCACTTCCCCCATCACCGCTGTAACCATCAAGTTCACATCCTGCTACAGTTGTTATAATCCCTTTTCCATCTACCTTTCTTATCCGATGATTTCCTGTATCAGCAATGTAAATATTATTATTATTATCTATGGCGACTCCACTGGGTTTTGACAAAAGGGCTTCTGTTGCCAAGCCACCATCGCCAAGATACCCGCAGTCTTTTGAACCTGCTACTGTGTATACTCGTCCTTGATAATTTACCTTTATTATTCTATGATTTCCTCTATCAACGATAAAAAGGTCTCCCCTTCTATTCAAATCAACACCATAGGGTTCTGCAATTTCTGCCTTAAAGGCCTTTTCGCCGTCTTTGCAGCTGCCCTTTAATCCTCCTCCAACTGCTGTTGTCACTACTCCATTTTTCCGCATCAGTTGTATTTTCATATCTGTTGCCACTTCAACTCTATTCCTTCCCTTCTTCTTAGCCATTGCCAGTGCCGTTTCAGCAGATTTTAAAAGAAGGAAGGAGCCATTAGTAGTCGCCGAGCTAAATGCCATACCTATACTAATGGTTATTGGAACCTTTTCATACAATGATCCCTTTGGTATAAACCTCTGCTTCTTGAAATCCTTGTGAATTGCATAAACCTTTTCCTTTACTTCTTCTTCACTTGCATTTAAGAACATCATTATGAACTCGTCTCCACCATACCTTCCTACAGTTACCTTTGGGGTTTTCTTTAAATAATTGGCAATATTGAACAGTATTGTATCACCTATTTCTCCCCCAACCTTTGCATCTATATTTGTAAAGAAATCTATGTCAATTAATGCAATTGAAATTTGCTTTTTATTTCTCAGGTTACGTGAAATATTCTTAATACTTGTTTGTCTATCCCAGACCAACGTGAGATTATCAATTGTTCTACTCATTTAAGATCCCATTCCCCCATCTAAAACTATAGTTGCTCCAGTTAAATAATCTGGTGACATAGCATCATCCGCAAGAAAAAGGGCAATATCTGCTACTTCATTGGCTGAACACAGCCTCCCCATAGGAACATTTTGTAATAGGGTATCTTTTTGTTTTGGGGATAAAGCTCTAAACATATCTGTCTCTACACCGGCTGGAGCAATTGCATTAACACTAATTCCGTAACGTGCTACCTCCTTGGCCAATGATCGTGTAAATCCTAATAAAGCTGCCTTGGAGGCAGAATAGTTGGTTTGACCAGGTATGCCGCTTATACCACTAATTGAACTGATGTTAATAATTCTTCCCTTCTTCTTTTTTAATAGATAGGCTATTGCTGCCTGAGTTAAATAAAAGGTTCCATATATATTAGTTTCCAAAACACTTTTCCATTCTTCATGCTCCATGAATGGAAGTGTTTTATCCTTTGAGATGCCTGCATTATTAACCACAATGTCCACAGTACCCCATGTATCTATAACCTTTTTAACCAGCTCTTTTACCTCATCAGCATTCCTTATATCTACATGAAATGCCTTTACTGTTCCCTTTAGGTCCTTTGCCGCTTCCTCCACCCCTTTGGCAGCATCAGGACTATTAAAGTATGTGAATACAACATTTGCACCGCTTTGGGCAAAGGATAAAACTATTTCTCTGCCAATCCCTCGAGAACCTCCCGATACTATTGCAACCTTATTATCTAATCCCATGTCCTTCCCTCCTGTTATAATTTAATATAGTTCTGCAATCTATTGTATATTTCTCTATTATTTAATATTTCTTTTAGCTCATCACACTTAAAGCTATTTAGTATTCCTTCGTTAATCAATCTTTTGGTATAGCTTAGGGTATCAGTAGAGTATCCAGATAATCGTTTTGCCTCTGAAAAAGCCACATCCAGTAATTTACCCTTCTCAACCACTCTATACAATATCCCCCATTCAAGGGCTCTTTGAGGATTAATTCTGTCATTTGTCAATGCCAGCATCTTTGCCCTTGAGGTGCCAATGTGATTTATGAGTAAATCAATTCCTCCATCCGCCAATAATCCCCCATACTGAGGATCTGGCAGCCAAAACCATGTCTCGGGACTGCCTATCAGTAAATCACATGCTAAAGCAACTGATACTGCTGACCCTATAGTTGCTCCGGAAAGGGCTCCTATAAAAATCTTTTTCGACAACATTATTTTTTCTACAATTTTATATACAAGATGAACTGCATCAAATATGTTTCTTGACATTTCATCGGCGTTATCTCCCATAAGACTTCTTAAATCAAGACCCGATGAGAAAATTTGACTTTGTTTGCTGGATATAATGACGATTTTTATACTTCTATCTTCATCAACCTTTTTTATTGCCCTAATAAACTCCATAAGAAAGCCCCTGCTAAATCCATTAGCGGGACTCCTATTTAACTCTACTACAGCTATATGATTAAATTCTTTTATTTTAATATACAAGCTTTCTACCCCCATAGATTCCCTCAAAGAATACATCCATTACATTCCAAAAGCCTTCAATATTAAAGTATTGTGATTCAATTACATCTCCCGATACTTCAACAAAGGGAATATTGGCTTTTTCCATCTCTCTCCTTAATATGGGCACCATAGAAGGCAGAAACTTACAATTTCTTTGAGAAAAATGTATTATGCCATCAATTTCTATAGTCTTATTATAACGTTGTATGGCATCTAACCGATTCTGTAGGGAGAAAAAAACAGATGACTCTATACGACTGGCAAGATCATTAAAAAAGCCATCAACTGATAAATACCTATTTGTAAAATCAAATAGATCCTCGTAAACAACCCTACAGACATATCTTTCTTCTAAATCTGTTATAATTCGGTTATGATAGAGGGGAATAACTCCCAGCCACAATATTTTAGCTCCAGAAGGTTTTTGATAGCTCTGTAACCCTTCATGGATTTTATTTTTAAGATCATTTAAAATATCAAAGGTCTGAAGGTCTCCTAAATCGTTATACAACGTAAAAATTCTAAATGCATCCATGCTATTTATTATCCCTGGATTTTCTAAACGTAAAGCATCTATTTCCTCTTTAACAGCCATGGTACTGTTGGATATTTCGACAATTTTCTCTATAGAATTCTTTTCTATATATTTACTCCTTAATTTATTATACAAATCCTTCAAATCTACTGCCAAAGCCTGTGTGTCTCTATTGACCTCAACAAAGTGGAATGGTACAGAATACTTTGCACTGGCATAGCTGCCATAGATCCATCCGTCATCACAGGCATAGTTTAAAGCAATAATTTCACTGGGCCACGGTATATGCTTATTACTTAAAAGACTGTCGAAGGCAATTTGATATGAGCATCCACATTCTGGGAGATTGTTCAAAGACCGATAAAACTGTATATTAGTAAGAAGCTGGTTAGCCGCTGTAAAGCCTGTAAGCCTTTCAATATATATAACCTCTATATCTAAAAGCTTGAATAATTCACTGGGCATATAAAAGGTACTTGCAATATAGGACCCTCCTGCTAAAATTTTTTCCAATGATTTTTTTTGCATCTCAAGATACTGAGAAAGATATGTACTGCCCAATCCTTTATGAAGTCTTGCAGATAAATCCATTCTATGTACTAGTGCTTTCATCTGCTTCATCACCATTTCCATTCATTATAGGCTGTTGAGACAAGCAGGTATAGTATCTTTGTATTATACACTGCTGGTCTGGTACAGGAACATCATTAAATTTACTATGTCTTTTATTATTCTTAAAGATTAATCTTGGACAATTCACTGTCTCTAATATATCACCAGCAATTTGTTTAAGGCTTTTATCATTAATCTGATAATCCTTTGGCATAGAACACCAATTGTTTTTAGGGTTAATCATTGGTAAATCATCTATCCTTGTGGCTATTTCCTTTATATTACATGTAAAGGGATTTGTATTTAATTTGCTATTTTCTACTTGTTGATTTCCGTCCAATTTATCATAAAGGATATTCCACTGATTCCATAGGGTTTCATTAAAGGATTCATCTACTTTTCTGGGGATATATATACTGTAAAGGGATAAATCAGTATATTCTCTTTTTAAATATTCCTTTATTGAATAGGCTACATTACAGCATTCTGGCATAATCAGTCCATTTATTTCTTTACTCTCTACTGTTTCTAGTAGTGCGGTCATTTTACGACAGAGCTTTACATTTCCAAAAAAAGAGTTTTTTCCTTCATTCCATAGAATTTCAACCTCTGTGATATTTTTAATCTGTGCTATAGGGGGAAGAGTATAGGGGCAATACCAGCCAATTCTGAGATTATTTTTCATGCCATTATGATTCCTTATAATTCAGGGCATAGATTGCTGCCCCCAGAGCACCTGTTATTTGAGGCTCTTCTGGTACCAATATCTTTCCAAATTTTTTTTCCAGTGCTGCTTTAATACCCTCATTTTTTGCTACCCCACCAGTTAAGGCAAGATCCTTCTTTAATCCTATGGAATTTACCATTGCTACAATACGATCTGCTATGGCATTATGTACACCTGCAATTATTTGCTCTTCTGTATCCCCTTGTGAAATCCTTGATATTACCTCTGATTCAGCAAAAATAGTGCATGTACTACTGATTTTCACAGCTTTAGTTGCCCTCGATGAATATTCCCCCAACATTTCTACACCTACATCCATTGCATTTGCCATTACCTCAAGAAATCGACCAGTCCCAGCAGCACATTTATCATTCATTACAAATGTCTCCACAAAGCCCTCCTCCGATATACGGATTACCTTACTATCCTGTCCACCTATATCAATAAGGGTTCTTACAGTGGGAAATATGGTATGTATCCCCATGGCATGACAGGATATTTCTGTAACAGATTTGTAAATACCAGAAACATTCCGCCTTCCGTAGCCAGTTCCCACCATTTTAATAATATTCTTAGACTTTATTCCAGCTCCTTCACAAACTCCCTTTAATACCTTATCAACAGCAGCTTTATGATCAAACCCACTTTTTACAATGTAATAGGACAATATATTTTTTTGACTGTCAATCAACACTGCATCGGTACTAATTGAACCTACATCAACTCCTAAAAACAAATTCATCCCTCCTTAGAGCTTCATTAAAAGCCTCCAGCCTGAGTCTCATCTGTTCCTCTGAAAAGCCTCTGGGGTCTACACAGTCTCCCGAAATCTCCAAAAAGGGAATATTTCCCTCTTCTGCAACCTGTCTTACCTGCCATGACCATCCTGGAATGGCACGGCATCCATTGTGCATAAAGTGTATAACGCCGTCAATTCTAAAATCCTTTATTAAGCTGGAATACAGATTTTTTCTCTCCTGGGCATCACCCATGTAAAAGTGTGATAATGTTCTTTGTGTTAGACTTTCCAGTGGCTTTTCAAGCTCATATTCCGGCCAGTAAATATAACCTGTTATATCGAAAACAATACGACAATTAAGCTGTTCTTCAAGATATTCCATTAATTGATTGGCATATAATGGTGCAAAGTGTATCCATAATATGCGTTTTGTGCTGCGGTTTGAGTCAGTTTTAGATTCTGCAGCCTTGCTGTCACAAAGCTGCTGATGGTAGGCCTTTGCTACTTCTACTCCAATTTCTGTGCCAAATAGAAAGGTAGCCCCAAAGAGGTTTCTCAAGGCAAGATGTCCATTGATTAAAGGCACTCCCCTCCTCAGCTGTAAAACCTTTACCCAGTATTCCCTTGCCCTGTTGGAAAGCTCTAGTGCTCTGGATAATTTTTCATTTGACAATTTACTTCCAGTATAATCCTCCAGCCATTTTATCAGTTCTCTATACTGTTGCAGAACATAGCTAAAATGTAAGCCATTATTGTGATATGGTATATTTAGTGTATAGGAGCATGTATCATATCTATGGACAAAGTGATTTACTACTCCATTACCACCATCACATAAATGGGATGTAATGGCTGCTGCCCTTGGAAAGGGCAAATCTCCATTTTCACATACTCCTAATACAGCTTTATGGTAAGAACACAGGGTTGGACTAAAGCCCATACTTTCACTTAGCATAATATATTTTTTCGACAAGCCTAAAGTAGCTAGCCAGCCTGCAACTAATTCCATATTTATAGGCACCAGCCCTGCTGCATAAAAAATCTCCAATGGCATTACCATATTTGTCCAAATAATTTTTTCTGGGTTTTTCCATATTATCTCAGTAAAAATATCTATCTGATTTTCCACCAACTTTTTTACTGCCTCCAGCTGAAGCCCTGGAATAACTGCCTTTACTAAACTCATCCGTTGTTTAAATTCATTATTATTTCTCATTATTTTTTCCCCTTGAATCCTAAATTTTCGGCAAAGGCCTCCAGTCTTACTGATGGCTGCCCCATAGCCCAGCTGCCATATTCCTCTTCAATTTGTATTATGGGGATATGAAGGGAATCGCATATTTTTTTTACGTGAGGATAACTAAGTAGAAGGTTATCGCACCTTTGAGGTGATATATATACCACCCCACATAAGCCGGTATGCTGTTGAGCTATAAACTGTTTAAACCAGCCTGTAAAATCATTCATTCTAGGACAGGGCTCAGCATCAATTAAGAATTCTTTATTTGATATATCAAAATCTCTACCGGTAAATTTATTGCGGATTTCCAGTATGGCATCGCCGCTTTGTCTTGTACTACAAGCCTTCACCAGTATATTGTAGGATGTAAAATAATCATTTAGTGTCTCCATTGTTGATGGACTGACTGCACTTCCCAGTGCCAGCACAGTTCTTCCATCTGGTACCTTTTCTTTTACTCGAATTTCTTCTGGGGACTTCTTTAATATAGAAATATCACCTATGTCAAAATATTTTTTCATTTCTTCCACCAGCAAACTAACAGATTTATAATAGAATTCATATTCTTTAAGGGTATTTTTTCTTGGTAATTCCAGCAAATAACAAAATCTTATTTTAACCTCTGACTTCATATAATCATATAATCTCTGTACACCATTACAACAATTTGTCAGTATTATGCCATCAAAGTCACCTGTTTCAACAACCTTTTGACAATAGCGAACATAGCTGCATAGATTAACTGGTAATTTGTCATGCATTTCCTTGGAGATATTATATGGTTGATTAATGTAAATCATCTCAAATCCCTGCTGTTCCATAAATTTATATGGAACATATGAACACATATATGCAATTTTGAGGCTTCTTGCTTTTTCCTTCACTTATTTACTTCCCCTTAGATTTTTTATATTTTCCTTAAAGTATTGAAGCTTCTGTGCTGTGTAGGCAGGTGAGTTTATTTGCTTTAAAAGATTAATATAGCCTTTGTTTAATTCCTCATAGGTCATATGGGATGATTTAATTACTGGTTGAAATATTGTATATTGATCCCAATCATATGAAGAAATTCTATTTCTGCTGTCCATTGTCTTAAATATTTCAGTACCTGGATATGGAGTATTTACTGTTATACTTACTCCGTAGAGCTTTGTTTGAAATATGAAATCAGCTAAAGTATCAAACACACTACAGTCATCACCATCTAATCCCACAATAAAGCTTCCTACTACTCCAATGCCATTGGATTGTATTCTTTCTATTGTCTCCTGGTAAAGTGGTATGTGACGCATTTTAAAATTAGTGTAATCTATATCTTTAAGATTTTTTGCTGTAATACTTTCAAAGCCTATCAAAACCTGCCTACAGCCACTCTTATAGGCCAGCTTTATAAATTCTTCATTCATACCAAAGGAAAGATCAGAATTGGTATACCACATGGCCCTATAATCTCCCAAAAGATATAGCAGTCTTTTAGCCCTTTCCATATGACAAAAGAGATTGTCATCGGTAAAATATATGGTGCTTCCCTTGCATAAATCCATTACCCTATTGACCTCTTCTCCAACCTTTTCTATACTCTTACTGCGATATTCCCTTCCGTATAAATTCTTTACATTACAAAAGCGGCACCCATGGGGACATCCCCTTGCCGTCTGTATAGGAACTATTCTACGTCCTGATTCAGGTATAAATTCAAAGGCAGGCAGCGGTGAATCATTCACCTTTACTTCTCCAAAGGGTTGAAAATAAAGATCTTGTGGTTTTCCCTCCTGAAAGTCTTTCAAAAACTGAGGCCATATATATTCTCCCTCACCTACTAAAACTGTGTCGGCATATTCACTGGCTTCTTTTGGGATAATAGTTGCATGTACTCCACCTAAAGCTACCCAGCTGCCCCTGGCTTTAAAATACCTTGACCAGCTATATGCTCTTTTAGCATTAGGGGTAATAGTATACATTGCAACAATATCATAATATGCTTCGGTATCCACCTGTTGAAATTCTTCATCCACAACATCAATGATGTATTTTGATTTATCGGTAAGGGCCGCCAGTGTGAGAAGGGCTGGTGTCACCAGCCTCCATAGGTGGTTATTAACTTCCTTTTCCAGCCACAGTGGCCATTGACTGTTGAATTTTCTATTGCCCCCAGGTCCATTCATTGCAGGGGCCATAATTAGTATTCTTTTCAACTTAAATTCTCCTTAAGGGAACCATATATTTTTTTAAAATACTCCATCCGCTTTATTGCTGCCTCATTTGAGTATATTTGGTTTAGTGTATGTTTAAAGCCTTCCTGCAGCTCCTTTACTGACATTTTTGCAGGTTTAACCACGACATTCCATAGGGTATAGCTGCCCCAGTGCTTTGTAAGAATTCTGCCTTCATTCTCCAGGCGCCTATAGAGATCAGAGCCTGGAAATGGTGTAGGTACAGAAATCATAGCACCATAGAGGTTGTTTTCTAAGGTGAAGTCTATAACTCTTTGGAAAACTGAAATATCATCATGGTCAAGCCCAATTATAAATGTCCCCCATACACCTACTCCATAGGACTGGATAATACCAATAGCTTCACTATAAAAATTAAGCTTCTTATATTTCCAGTCTTCAAGGCTTTGTAGGGAGTCGGGAACTATACTTTCAAAGCCAATAACTATCTTACGGCATCCTGATGAAAAAAGGAGCTTTAGAACCTCGGGATGTTTTGCAACACTAACATCTGAATGGGTCATCCATCGAAACCCACCACCTTGAATTTCTTTTAACAGTTCTATGGAAAATTTCTTATCCACCAACATGTTGTCATCGGTAAAATATATATGTGGATTGGGCTTTAAGCTCTTTATAATTTCTATCTCGGTAAGAATTTTAGAAATACTCTTATGTCTATATTTTGCTCCATAAACCTTTGTAGAAGCGCAAAATTCACAATTATGGGGACAGCCTCTGGAAATCTGTATTGGAATAGTTTTATACCTGTCCATTTTCAAGAGATCAAATCGAGGAATGGGGACGGTATCCATATCGATCTCTACCTTGTTCTTATATATTCTCTGTGGAGAATTATTTTTAAAATCTCTCATAAACTCAAACCAGGTTATTTCTCCCTCACCTATGAATACACTATCAAAATATTTCATGCTTTCCTCAGGTGAATTTGTGGGATGCATACCACCACAAACTAAGTAAGACCCTTTTTCTCTAAACTTATTTGCCAATTCAAAGGCCCTTGAAGCCTGCTGTGTCATGAAGGACATAGCAACCACATCATAGAATTCATCCCAGTCTATGGCTTCAATCTCTTCGTCAATGTATAGGACTTCATCAAAAAAATTTTCTGCCAGTGCTGCAATAGTAAGTAAGGGAGAATTAGGGCAGCTCATTAGTTCCTTTAATGAATCAATATTATTGAGGTGATTATAGATCTCTCTAGTTTGTATATTTTCTTCATTTGTTCCCATTGCCACACCTTTAGGCGAAATTAATGCTAGTCTCATAGATTTTTTTCCTTTCTTCAAAAATATAGACATGCTGATTTGAACAATTAATATAAAATCGTACTTTAGCTTGGGTTTCTAATAGAAATTTTTGGCTCATTATTAATATTCCAAATCCATTTTCACCTTCACCTATAAACATAACTGCCATTAAGTCACTTCTCCCCATCAAAATTTGTACAACTGCATATTCAAGTGCTTCACTTCTATTGGAATTTACATACATGGCCGTTGAGGGACCCTTCAAATTAAATTCTGTTGAGACACGACTTAATACCGTGCTAAGCATGGTATTGGGAAATTTACTTGGATTAATGCCTTTAAATCCAACAGTTTGCAAAATATTTGTGTGCTCCCATAATGAGGTGCAGGGACCAGTATCGGAAGCAATTACTATTCCCTGCCTTTCACTTTTAATTTTTTTGCTTACTTCTTCACTGAAGATTTCTCTTGCCAATAATAAGGCTTTTTTTGACAGTACATCCATAACTCTTGAATCACGATGCTTAAGGGATGTTTTTTTGAGCATTTCTTCATTTATATATTTCGTTGATATAATGTACACTCTATCCAACATAATCACTTCCAATATGGTTTTTACAAACAATAATTACATTGGTTCCACCAAATGCAAAGGTATTTACCATAGCACCAGATACCTTTGCCTGTACTCTATTTCTCCCAACCAATGGTATATTAAATCCATTATCAGCCTCTTTAAAGTTACAAATGGGGGGAACACATTCATGGCAAATGGAACCAACTGCAGTCAATAGGCCAAAGGCTCCTGAAGCTCCCCCGGTATGACCAATAGCCCCTTTAGGGGCTGTCACATGGATATTAATTAAATCTTCTTTAAAAAAGGTTTCTATAGTGTTGGCTTCTATAATATCATTTTGTATAGTACCTGTTCCATGGGTTACAACCAGGTCTATATCTCCTCTGGTCATTCCAGAAGCCTCAAGGGCCTCTTCCATTGCCCTCAATATTTGCCTTCCATCATTTTTCATCTGTACTACGTGATAAGCATCATTTGTTATTCCAGAGCCTACTAGTTCGCAGTATACTTTAGGTTTTTTACTATAAGCTTCCCTTTGCTTCTCCAATACAAAAAATGCTGCACCTTCCCCTGTTGCAATTCCCTTTCTATCTCTATCAAAGGGTCTACAGCCCATAAAGTCTATGGAATTCAGCCTTAAAAAGCCAGAGTAGGCAATGTTGGATAAAATATCAATACCTCCCGCAATTACCAAATCATATCGATTTAATTCCAGAAGATCCATTCCATAGCTAATGGCCTGTGCTCCTGCACAGCATGCATTTGCAATATAAACATTTCTACACTCCTTATCAACAAAGCCTGCAAGCCTTTCTCCCAATGTCGATAGAAGCTCTTTATTATTCTGTAAATCATCTCTAAATAAAAAACAGTCTGAAAACCCCAGCCCTGATCCCACCACAAGGCATATACGTTTATAATCAGACAAGTTGCCTCCCCAATCCTTTATGGCTGAATATATTGCTTTTTCCCCCATTTCTAGAATTCTGTCAGCCGGTTGATTATCCTCAACAGGCATGTCTGCTGGTAGACCTAAGGTATTTTCACCACCTGATTTTTTTAAGTATTCAACATGAATTGGAATATTATCCTGCCTCATAAGACCTGTCCAAAACTCATTTAGTGAATTCCCGAATATGGAAACAACCCCTACACCTGTGATGAATATATTGTTTTCTCTATTCCTCATCCTTCATCACTCCGAAGGAAAGCTGTCCACACGCTACTACAGCCTTATCTACGGTGATTACTGCCTTTACTAAAACCATATTGGCAATTCTTTTTGTTATGTCCACTTGAATTATAAGGGAATCTCCTGGCTTTACAGGTTTTATAAATTGAAATTGCTGTATCCCTCCAAGGGCTAAATATTGTGTATCTTGGGATTCTTCATCTTTTCTAGAAATATAGCATAAAACAGCGGTTGTTTGAGCCACAGATTCCACAAGAAAAACCCCTGGATAAATGGCCTTTTCTGGAAAATGCAATGACGAAAACAATTCACCACCTGATACATTTTTTAAAGCCACTATTCTTTTATCCACCTCATATTCCAAAACCTTGTCAATAAATACAAAGGGCGCTTCCTGTTTCAAATATCTTCTTATCTTATCAAATGTAATCATAAATTATCACAACATTTCACATGCTCTTCAGTTACTTTAATAACCTTGTTGAGTGAACCCATGTCCTTTAATCTCTCTGGGTCAATGGTTATTTCAAATATATTCTCAATGGCTGCAAGAATTTCCAATGCTCTTAGAGAATCTATTCCCATATCCTCACTAAAGGAAGCATCGGGATTAATCTCATCAGCCTGCATCCCAATTATTTCACAAACAATTTCTGTAACAGTATTTTTTACACTCATAAATTTACCCTCCAATAAATAATTTATTTGATATATTTTGACAATAGTAACATCGTTGCTTTACCTTCATCCATATTTAATAATATATTTAAACCCCTTGTATTTTCAGAGTTTTTCATTAAATCAAACAATTGAACTATTCCACCTGCTCCAATAAAATCTTCAGTAACAAGCTTATATTTTATTGGATTATTGAAATATTGTTTTATTTCTTCCAATATTTTTTCAACAGTTTCACTGGCTAAACAGCTATAAATGCTGAAGAATATTACATCACTTTGCAAGTCTAAAGATTTAACCAGCTCCCCTATCCTATCGGACAATTCCCTGCATATTTGGTGGGTATCTTCCTTCAAAACACTAAAGGTATCATAGCCAAGTATCTCATAGACATTATTTTTATCTTCCATATATTCTTCACTTTCCAATACTGCAAAGCCACAGCCTTCTACTATAGTATTATGGGAATCATATGTTTTTAACTGAAGCTCCGATACTTCATCTACACCACCAGCGATAACAAGTGAAGTAATATTATTTTTAACATGGCAATAACCCAACCCTAAAGCATCTAATGTAGATGTAATGCCATTGCATATTGTATATACTGGTCCTGCTATGGCAAATTCAATGCCAGTTCGACATGCAGGTGAGTTTAGGACAGTATTTGGAAAATGACTGGGGTTAACAAAAAGGGCTCCCTTTTCAACTGATACTGTATCAAATTTATGTATACTGCTTATAGGACCAAATGCAGTGCCAAAAAAAATACCACAATCCTCAGGAATCCTCTCCTCCTTCAGATTTGCATCCATAAAAGCCAATTCAGCAGCTGCTATACATTGTTTACTGATACGATCTAATGCATTAAGCCTTCGCCTGGCTATTATATCTTCATATTGTCCTTCTGCAATGGAATAATATTTCCCATCCTCTTGAAATCTATTTCCCAATACACAGCCTATACCAGTAATAAAAACTCTTTTATTCATATATAATCTCCCCTGCCTATAATAATACTGCTAACCTGTCCTCCAAAAGCATATGAATTTGATAGTATATATCTCATTGTACCTTCTCTTGCAAGGTTTGGAACACAATCGACAGAGCAATCAGGATCAGGTGTACTATAATTTACAGTAGGCAGCATTATACCCTTCTTCATCATAAGAAATGATGCAATTAGCTCCAACCCACTTGCTGCACCCATAGAATGTCCTATCATTGATTTAATTGAACTTATGGGAGGAATTTTTATATTATCATAAACCTCCATCAAAGCCTTTACCTCTACCTTATCGTTCATGGTGGTTCCAGTACCATGGGCTGAAATATAATCAATTTGATTTGGTGAAAGTCCTGATTCATATAATGCTTGTACAATAGCTCGCTGGGCTCCATCTCCTTCTGGATGGGGAGCTGTCATATGGTATCTATCTGAGGTTAAGCCTACACCTAAAATTTCTCCGTATCTATTATTTTGATCATTTCTCCACCCTAACCTTTCCATAATCAATATTCCACATCCTTCTCCCACCACCAACCCCTTTCTTTCCATGTCAAAGGGTCTGCAAATATCTGGTGCTAGTGAAAGCAAGCGTTGAAAGCCAGTAAAGGCAACCCGAGAAAATACATCAACTCCTCCTGCAATAGCCACATCTACATAATTCCACTCAATCAGTCGCCTCCCCAATGCGATTGCGTAATTACCTGCTGCACAGG
Source organism: Alkaliphilus peptidifermentans DSM 18978 (assembly GCF_900101495.1). Taxonomy (GTDB): domain Bacteria; phylum Bacillota; class Clostridia; order Peptostreptococcales; family Natronincolaceae; genus Alkaliphilus_C; species Alkaliphilus_C peptidifermentans. The sequence goes on along the minus strand of NZ_FMUS01000013.1, from coordinate 73,246 downwards.
CAGTTGGAACAATATAGGCAGGTCCTGATATCTGCAAAACTTTCTTAACTGCATTTCCTATATTATCTGTTCTATACTGGTTTAAAAGCTCTGGTGGAACCTGATCAAGTCCTAGCTTACACTTTAGCTGTGTTACTTCCTCCTCTACCTGTATCTCCCCCATAGTGGTTCCTATAATAATGGCAGTACGGTTTTTATGCAATCTACTGGATGTTAAGCCTGCATCATTAAGTCCATTGCTGACTGCCCTTACAGCATATTTTGCTGCTTTACCGTATTCTTCCATGTTACTTGGAATATTTTTAGTCCAGGCTGTATCCTTAATTTTTGCTCCTACTTTAATTCTATAGTTGGGGTCTTCTTTAAATTCGTCTATTTCTCCATAGGTTACTTTCCCATTCACCAGGGTATCCCAAAATGTATTTAAGTCGTTTCCTGCTGTTGAAACAACCCCCATACCAGTAACAATTATATTTGTCATAATTTTTCTCCATCCTATGCCAATGTACTTGCTTTAGCCTTTATTTCATCTACTTTGTCCAATTGCTCCCATGGAAGATTCAGCTCGGGACGTCCAAAATGACCGTAGGATGAAAGGGCTTTATATATTGGTCTTTTCAGCATAAAATTATCTATAAGGGCCGATGGTCTTAAATCAAAAATACTTTTGACTATCTTAACTATTTTATTGCTATGGATTTTTCCAGTTCCAAAGGTATCTATATGTAAAGAAACTGGATTAGCTACACCAATGATATAGGCAATCTGCACTTCACATCTTTCTGCCAAGCCTGCAGCCACTATGTTTTTAGCTATATATCTGGCTGCATAAGCACCGGTTCTATCTACCTTTGTTGGATCTTTACCAGAGAATGCTCCTCCACCATGTCTTCCAAAGCCTCCATATGTATCAACTATAATTTTTCTGCCTGTAAGACCTGAATCTGCACATGGACCGCCCTTTACGAAGCGACCAGTAGGATTCACCATAAATCTGGTGGCATTGTCTATTAGTTCCTTAGGTATCTCTGGAATAATTACTTTATTAACAATGTCAGATACTAAAGTACCCCTATCCACCTCTGGCAGGTGCTGGATCGATACCCCAATATTGTCTATTCTCACAGGTATATTGTTCTGGTATTCAACAGTTACGATGGCTTTTCCATCTGGCCCTAGATAATCAATACCTCTTGATTTCCTTAGTTTAGTAAGTTTTTTGGTAAGCTTGTGGGCTAGATAAATGGGCATAGGCATATAATCTTCGGTTTCTTGACAAGCGTATCCAAACATCATTCCTTGATCACCTGCACCGAGAATACTTCCCTCCGCCGGATTATCATTACAATACCCTTCACACTGGCTGTATAAATTTTCGCAATTCTCTTTGTCCTTTGCCTTGTCAACTCCTAAAGCAATATCTTCTGATTGCTTATCAATTGACGTAATAACAGAGCAGCTTTTGTAATCAAACCCATATACGGAATTATCGTATCCAATCTCCTTAATTGTACTGCGAACTATATCTGGAATTTCCACATAAGCCTTTGTGGTTATTTCCCCCATTACCAGTACAAGTCCAGTTGTAACAGCTGTTTCACATGCCACCCTAGCTTCTGGATCCTTCTCTATAACGGCGTCCAGTACTGCGTCAGATATGCAATCACAGATTTTATCTGGATGACCTTCGGTTACAGATTCAGATGAAAATAATATTTTTTTACTCATACCTACACTCCTCTACCTTATATTTTATAAGAAACCCCATAGGAGCTTTTTCATATCTCCTATGGGGTTTCAAATTTGAATTTATTTAATTAAATTATTTAGCTCCTCTTGAGAAATCTTTACCAAATCAAAATCGGAGACAGTATATTGGATAGTATCCTTACTGATACAATAATCAACTATTTTACTTATGTTTTCTACATATAAATTTATAAACTCTTTACATTTATCTGTATTGATAAGCTTTTCGTCATAGGTGGCTAGTATGGTTAGCTTATCTTCCATCAACAGAGCATTAATTACCATGGGACATGTCAAAATATTTGATGCGTCACTGTAGGCTGAAAAGCATATACCAGCATCTTTTACATATTTGTATCCACCTATATCATCCATGTCACCCATATAGTTAAACCGTAATCTTGTATTCTCATAATTATCCTGTATTTGCTTTTTCAGATATCTGAGAATTCCATACCCTATTCCGTTATATGGTATTTCCCTGATTTGTTCCTTTAGACTTTTAATTAGAATATCCATCTCTTCTATTCCCTCAGCTTTAAAGGAGGTGGGAAACATACTGGTAAACCAGCCAACTGTTCTAGTTAAGTCACTTTCCATGAGGGAGTGTTCTCTACCATGACTTTCCAGCTCTAAAACCACACTGGAACTTCCACTAAGCTGTGCAATAGTCATAACCAATGAAATAATCAGTAATTCATTCACCTTAGTGTTATAGGCACGATTTGCTCTATAGACTAAATTTGCTGTTTCATCTTCTGTAAGCTGCGCTGTTATTGTTAAACCTTTCTTAGTGCTGGATTTAAAATACTTCTTTCCTGCTGCAGGAAATGTAATCTCTTTTTGAACAATTTCTTGCCAGTAGCTCTTTTCTTTTTCCAGAGCCTTATCTATAGAAAATCTATTTATTTCTTCACACCATTGACTATATGAGCTTGTCTTTGAAGGTAATTCTATTTCCCTTCCTAAAATTAACTGCTCAATTGCAGTAGAGATATCATCTATCAGTATCCTCCAGGAAACACCGTCAATAGCCAGGTGATGGACTTTTATAAATAATTTATACTGCTGCTTGTCCATATAAAATAAGCATGCCTTTATCAAAATATCCCTTTCTATGTTAAACCCAGATTCCTCAGTTGAAATCTGTTGAAGCATTTTCTTCTGTTCTTCCACTGTATACTTTGAAAGATCATAAAAAGCAACTTTAAAATTGTTATTCAAGTATCTATTATTATAATAAAGCTCCTTTTTTATAGGATCATAGTTGACCCTCAATATATCATGATGCTGGATTAGTTTTTGAAATATATCATTAAACTGATTTTCATCAATACCCCCTCTTATATTAACCATTACCGACTGGGTAAAACAATCTGGGTTTTGGAGGTTTTGTGCAAAAAACCATTCCGTGATAGGTGAAGCTTTAATGCTTCCTTCACAAGTATTATTGTTATTTTTTGATATATACTCCCCCTCCAATATACAAAGAGCCATTTCTTCTAAAAGGGGCTTAGATAAAATATCCTCTACCCTTATTTTATATCCTTTTCCTTGAAGTCTGGAGGATAGTTGAATGGCTTTTATTGAATCTCCACCAATATGGAAAAAATTATCCTTCATTCCAACTGCTTCAACACCTATTAATTCAACAATATACTCCAGTAAAACCTTTTCTATTGAATTCCGTGGTTCTACTATTTTTTTATTAGTGACTATCTCAGGTTCTGGCAGCATATTATAATCTACTTTTCCATTTTTCGTTAAAGGTATATTGTCCATATAAATCCAGTGTTCTGGTATTGCATAATTGAATAAAAATTGGCTTAAATAATCCTTTAGTTCATTTAAATCTACCTTTATCTTCTCTACAATGTAGCCACATAGATATTTATCTCCATTAGCCTGTTGACGGATACTGACAACTGCATTTTCTATTGCTTCAAAGCTCAGCAAGGAATTTTCTATTTCTCCTAATTCGATGCGATGTCCTCTAATCTTCACCTGTCTATCAGCTCTGCCGACAAATTCTATATTTCCCTGCAGATTAAGCTTTGCTAAATCTCCAGTTTTGTACATCCTTTTTCCCTTGATAAAGGGGTTTGTAATAAATCTAGCATCGGTTAAATCCTGCTTTCTCATGTAGCCTCTTGCAACTCCATCACCAGATACATATAATTCTCCAACGCTTCCTGGAGGTAAAAGTCTCATATATTTATCCAATATATATATCTGAACGTTATCAATAGGTTTTCCTATTGGTACAGATAGACCTGTATCTCTATCTATATCAAATCTATGTATCATACAGCCTACAACTGTTTCAGTAGGCCCATACTCGTTAAATATTTCTATATCACCCTGGAAGCTTTCATATATAGACTTTGCCAGACTTACTTTTAAATCCTCTCCTCCTACTATAAGCCTTTTAACTGTGGATTTCCCATTATCCATATCCTTTATCAAGGATAGCTGAGATGGCGTCAGCTTTACTATTGTAGCCAGCTTGTCTTTAAAGACTCTATATAAGACATACTCTGTGTCATCCTCATCTCTGTATATAATGATTTTACCTCCGGAAATCAAAGGCAGAAAAATAGAAGTAATGGTTAAATCAAAGGTTAAAGAAGAATATAAGGGAAAAACCTCCGTCTCATTTTTTACATATGTTTTCTGTGCCCACTTTATATAATTTACCAGACCTCTGTGTTGAACATGTACCCCCTTTGGCTTTCCTGTAGATCCAGAAGTGTATATAACATAGACAATATCCGAAAGCTTATTTTTACGGGCTGGCAAATGTAATATTTGCTTATATATTTCAGGGTTGTCCAACTGTATGGTATTAAAAGATAAAGTAATGTCATTATTTAATTTACAGTTTGAAACTATTGTTGATACACTGCATTCTTCCAGCATGTGCTTTATCCTCTCTGGAGGATAATTGGAATCTATAGGAAGAAAAGCAGCTCCAGCCTTCATAATACCGAGAATACCTATTATAGTCTCGATAGAATGATTTGTCATTAAGCCTACAATTTCTCCTTTTTCAACTCCACTGTCCAGTAGAAAGCTGGCTAGCTTATCAGATTTCATTTTAAGCTCTTTATAAGTCAATTGCCTCTCCTTGTAGGAAACAGCAATTTTATCAGGTGTTTTTTGTGCCTCTTCTTCAAACATTTGATCTATTGTATTGTCATCATAGTTATTTACCGTATCATTATAGTCCCATAACTGATATTTTACCTGCTCTTCTGATAAAATATTGATATCCTTTAGTTTTATGCCTGCATTTGAAATTATTGATTTAAGGATTTTATTTATGTATAAAAATAAATCTTCAATATTACCTTCGTTATAATGTTCCTGCTGGTAATCAAACTCTAAAGTCAGTTTTCCTTCTCCATACCACTCTTTAATCACTATTTGCAACGGGTAAATTTGCCTACCGTTATAGATTTCTTTGTTATCCAAGGGTATACCCTCTAGTCTGCTCTCCAGTTTTGTATTATAGTAGTTTATGCATACATCAAATAGATTGTCATACCCTTTTTTCTTTAGCTGTAAATCTTGAACAAGGAGATTATAGGGATATTTCTGGTGAAATAGGCACTTCTTCATTTCAGATTTTATTTTTTGAATAAAGCTGTAAATTTCCTCTTCTTCATCCACCTTAATTCTCAAAGGTACTGTACTGGTGAACATACCAACTATACTTTTTTCTATTTTGCCACTTCTATTTAATACGGGAATACCTACTGTAATGTCATTCCGCTGTTCAGCGATACTTAAATAAATTAATGTCGCCGCAGTAAATAGTGTATTTAGGGATATACTATTTTCTTTAACATATTCAAGAATTTCTTTTGATTCATATTTATTAAAGTGGAAGGATTTTCTTTTCCCTGGGAAATTATTAATTTTTCCCCTGGTAATACCCTCTATAACCTCAGAAAACTTACTTGTCCAGAATTCTCTATTTTTATGGATTTTATCTGAAGTTAGGTACGCCTTCTCATTTATTACATATTGAAGATAAGAAGGTTTCTTCTCCAGATACTCTTCTTCATTGTTAATAATGCTGTTATAGGCTTGACTTATCTGTTCTGTCATCAGCTTTATCGACCAACCATCGCAAACTATATGATGAAACTTTACGTAATAGCCACTACTCCCTTCATTAATTTTAAATATAGCAAAGTAGTACAAAGGACTATCTTCAAGTATAAAGGGTATTTTCGATTCTTCACATGCCCATGCGTTAAAATCTTCTTCAGGGTTTGAGCTATTACTAAAATCAAAAAAGTCCACATGGCAGCTGACAAATTCCTCAATATATTGAAAGCCTTCACCTTCAACTTCCTTTAATTGGATTCTTACTCCATCATTGGCCTCCACAAACGTATCTATAGCTCTTTCCAGTACTTTATAATCAATTTTCCCCTCAGCTCTTACGGTTCCACTAATATTATTTACTGAAGTGCTGGGGTAAATTTTTTCTATATACCATACTCTTTTTTGTGGATGTGTTAATGGATACAATGTAATATCTCTATCCAATGATTTTCAACCTCCCATCGCAGCTTTCATCTACATACATCAGCATTTATAGCTTAATTCAGCTTATGTAAGCCTGTGTCACATAATATTTCCTTTAATCTTTCATTTTGCTCCTCTAATGAGACTTTTTTTATAGTGAAAATTAATTTCAAAAGCTTAAGCACCTGCTCCATTTCTGTCATGGATGGTTCAGTTTTTTCCTCTTGAATTCTGTCCCATATTTGCTTGATTACAGTGTAGGGCTTTATAACCCCTTCGGTGTATTGCTCTTTATCATAGTTTAAATTCCTTGTAGATACAGCTGCTGCCATTGATTTCATTATCAGCTTGCCTTTAGCCTGCTTTATTTCCTCTTTTTCCTTTTCAGCCCTCTCTTCTATAATACTCTTTGCAATACTGGCTGTTTCACCATCGGTTATTGAAATAACAGCTATTTTATCTGTTATGTATTTTATCATTTCCTTTAAAACAGCTCTAGGCCCCAATTCAAAGGCTAAATTTATACCCTGAGTGCGGATATAGATAATTGATTCCACCCATTCTACAGGTGCTGTCATTTGCCTGTAGATATTACCCTTGACATCTGCCTTATTAATATAAGGTTTTGCATCAACATTAGATATGACTGGAATGAGCAAGTCTTTTATTTCAATCCCTTCCAGCAAATCCTTCACTCTTTCAGCAGCTGGCTGCATCAGACAACAGTGAAAGGGTGCACTTACTTTTAATGGTATAACCTTTGCCCCTCTAGCTTTTAAAGCATCTCCCACCTGCTCTATAGCACCCTTATGCCCTGATATCACCAATTGGTTTTTAGAGTTATAGTTAGAAACAACTGCAATATCCTGTTTCTTTGAATACCTTTTACATTCACGTTGAGTCCATTCCAATAACTCTATATCATTTCCAATGATGGCTGACATTGCGCCTATACCTTCCTCAACAGCTTCCTGCATAAATTTCCCTCTACTATGTACAAGCTTAACTGCATCGTAAAACTTAATGGCTCCTGCACAACTCAATGCTGATATTTCTCCAAGGCTATGTCCAGCACAATAAACTGGATTTATACCTATCTCCTGCATATATACTTTATAGGCGGCAATACTTGATGTTAGTACTGCTGGTTGTGCATTTTCAGTTTTTGTCAACTCCTTTGAATCACCTTCAGTGCATAATTTATACAAATCGAATCCCAATGCTTCACTGGCTTCTTCGAATGTATGTTTTACAACATCATACTGCTGGTGGATTTCTTTGCACATTCCAATAAACTGAGACCCTTGTCCAGAAAATAAAAGTGCTGTTCTTAACATCTGGATTCCCTCCAACTAATTAAGTGATTTCTTTTAATTTTATTGCTATCTACAAATGTTTTATTTCAGGTCCTTAGGACGCTTCGCTGTATCCTCCTCATTAATTATAAGGGGATCCTCCTCTTAACAACCTCCTATTGTATAGGACTTATAAACGAACTTTCCTATACAATAAAAAAAGACTCAAGAAAAGTCTTGTTATTTATATATACTTATACTGATTACAATAACTAGCTATATATTATTACATATAATAAAACATAGCTTCGCCCATTCATGTATGAAACAAATAATACACTACTATATCTACATCTACTCTATAATCTCTCGATTAGGCTAACGTGCCTCCACATCGATTAGCTTCCTCGAAATGCTTTTATAATATGTTCAACTATATTTATCATTATAATCTGTTACAATTTTATGATAATCCAGTTGATATTTACTGACAACTACATTAGATGGTAGTCAGAGTATATAATTATGTATCATTTAAGGATATATAATTACCTTTAAGTCCTTTAATAACGGCTTCAACAGTGCAGTTAACATCTAACTTCTTAAAAATAACCTTTTTATGAAATCTGATGGTATCTATACTAACCCCTAGCTCTTTCGATATAGTATATTCAGTCATTCCCTTTGCCATCTTTATAAGTACTTCAAGTTGCCGTCTGGTAAACATGGGTGATTCTTGTTGGCTTGCATCATATATATTTAAACTGTTTATTATTGTGTAATATGTATAAAATTTAATGACATGGGCTATATCTACAATTCTATCAATGTTACTTTTTTGATCTGTAATAAAGTTAAAATATCCTATTTTATTTCCAGTAATATTAAGTGGTACACAATATTCATGCACATTGTTCAGTGTACTGCTATTATGTTCTTCAGGGGCTAACCTAATTGGTGTATTTAAATTCATAGCCATAACAACTGCATTTTTTCCTATAGCTTCTTCCTTAAAAGACATTCCTAATTTAAACCTTCTCATATCTTCTTTATTAGTTTCTTTGAAATCTATAATGCTAATTACTATACCACAGGTTGTCAAAAATAATAATGTGAATTTTTCTTCTGTTACGTTTGAAATCATTTCGCCATACCTTCTCAAAATTTCAATATATTTTTCATGCTTTTCTATTTGTTCCCCAAGCGATTCAACTTCTATTTCGTTACCATTGCAATTACTAGTTTTTTTTATGTCCTGAATAGAATATCTCCTCTCATAATTTGGTCTGTCTTTTTTAAAATCATATAACTCAATAGACATACTCCACCTCCCCTCAATTATTTAATTTAATCAACCTTATTCATAAAATCTTTATACAATTGGTCAATATTATAAATTTTTATACCACTAAAATGAGTCCCTTTAGTACAGCAGACAGATAGTTTATAGTTATTGGATATTTTCAGCTGCTGAAAAAAATATTTTGCATGTTGTTTATTTAGGTAAAAATTTCCTTTATTGTTCCTCCTAACCGTAAAAGAATTAAGTGGAATTGCTAATCCCTCTCCCTCTGCCTTTACAAAGCTTTCCTTCAAGGTCCATAGATCATAAAAGTAAAGTAATCTCTCATTTCCTGTGAAGGAAAACATATCCTTTACCTCCTGTGGCGAAAAAAAACGTCTGGCTATATTATCCTCAATTGATTTTATTTCTTCAACATCAACACCTATTGCTTTTGGTGATATAGCACAAGCTACCCATATACCTGAATGAGAAATACTAAACTGGAAGTTTTCATTATTTAATAAATAGGGTTTACCATACTTGTTTGATTCAAGATATATATCAGAATTTCTCAGCTTTAATTTTTTCATTATAATATTTCGAAGCAGTATATTGGCTGATAGTGATCTTAATGAATCGCCGTAAACCCTAAATTTAAGTATCTTATTTTTTTTTTTTTATCAATAAAATTTAAAAGACTTTCGAACTTTTCTCTCTTAAAATCCTCATTAATCTTCATTACATACACTTCATTCTGCATTTTTCACCCCTCCGAGGCTTAAGATAGCTTGCCCCCAAAACAACTCTATGCAATTATATTATATAAATCAGCAATACTTATCTCTTTAAGAATTAATGCCTTTATGACAGCTTCTACTCTGCTTGTTGCATTTAAGTGTTTGAAAATACTCTGGTTATGATATTTAACTGTAGATAGGGATATTTTTAACTCATGGGATATGCTTTCGTCTGACAGGCCTTCTGCTATTAGTTTTAATACTACATATTGTCTTTCAGTCAAATGTTTGTTCTGTTTCGCATCAATTGAAATGTCACTAACATTAAAATATTCATCCAGCATATTTGTTTGCAACAAATCAACAAATCCCACTACTGCTTTTGTCACAGGATATTTTTCACTCACCACAGAGATGTATCCTTTTTCCAGCTCATTTATTTTTATAGGTACACAGTACTCATACCAATCCTTTAGCTTGTTGCAATAATGAAAACTTGGCAGCATACATATAGCACTTTTAAATTTTTTTGCAAAAACTAAGGCATTTGTTCCTATACTAGATTCGTCAAAGGATATACCTGGGGATATAAAGCTGTTACTCATTCTTTTGCCTTTCCCCTGGCTTTTTATTGTGTCTAAAATATATCCATCTTCATCAAACAGTATAAAATAATATCCACCATTATTAACATTCTTTATAGCATCAATATGCTTGTCCAAGAAATCATTGAACTTTAATATTAGATTGTTATTTTTTTCTTGTCTTACTGCTAAATCATTCTTGGTGAGTTTTATTAACGGTTTTTCTATTTCTTTAGATATTCCGATATTTATACATTTTTCCCATGATTGAAACATTGCCTCATAGAAATATTGTTCATATACCATATTATTTCTCCCTCCTAATGCATAGATTAAGTATATATTCCATTTAATGTAATTTGAACTGTTCTTTAGTCTTATAGCAACCAAAGTGTATTTTGTCGAAGAATGTATTTTTCTGATTAATGATTTTATTGCCAATATTACAAATTTTACCTGTCAGTCATTATACCAGGTTTATTTTATTGTAATATTTTTCCTCATAAGTATAGTTTTTCTAATTATTTTTATATGATATTCTATTTTTAACTTGAATGGGGGGAATTGAATGAGCTGGTATGCTATCTTTGTTAAAACAGGAGAAGAAGATGTTGTAGGACAATATATCCATTATCATTTCCATCAATCTGAGTATAATTTAATTATTCCAAAGAAGAAAATGAATGAAAGAAGAGAAGGTAAGCTTTATAGTGTCGTCAAAACACTTTTTCCTGGATACGTATTTATTAACATTGAAATGAGTGTTAATATGTACTATATAATTAATCAGATACCAAAAGTATATAAAATATTAAATAATTCATGTGAATTCTATTCAAAGATAAATAATGCCGAAATTGAACCTATTTTGAGACTAATCCCAGAAAATAATATTATAGATTATTCTAAAGTATTTATGGAAAATTCAAAAATTCATGTCGAATCAGGCCCTTTGAAAGGATTTGAAGGCTTGATAAAAAAAATAGATAAAAGGAAATCCAGAGCAAAGATAGCATTAAATTTTATGGGTTCAGAAAAATTAGTGGAACTTGGTATTGAGCTAATAACCTTAGCTGACGAAAAAAACAAATACAAATAAAAGATGCTATTGTTTACAAAATATTATTGTCCCTAATAAATGCCAGGGTGTATGTGTCTCTGCATTATTTCTTGAATAGAATAATGCACTTATCTTCACTTCTCTTTCAAATGTAAGTTTTTAAGACAAACATAACTAAAAGAAGTGAGATAAGTGCATATTCACCACAAATGCTTTAAAATAATATACAACTTTTTGATATTTAGGATATCATATGTTTCATAATTTCATTACTTCTCTTAATAAAATTGCTCATGTCTTCAGGTGATAGTGCCCTATGACTAATCATGGCTAAATCATATACCTGTTGTGCAATTAAATTAAGGGTTTCTGTGTCCTCTAATGATTTTTCAATTACATATTGAATTAGTGGATGCTTTTTATTTAACACCAGCGTTTCTTCACTGGGGATTGCTCCCATATTCAAACCACTCATTCCATACATTTTCATCATATCCTGCATTCTTCTGGTATTTTCAGAAAGAATAATCATACCGGCAACATCGTCTGATTTTAAGCTTTCAATTTGAATTTTTATTTCCTCTTTATTTATAGCTTTTTTAAAGACAGACAAAACATTTTCATCTTCTTTTTTATTAGTTTCATCATCTGTTTCTGCATCTTTATCCTTTAGAAGGTCTGCTATATCTGAATCTACCCTTTTAAAGCTAATATTGTCTTTTTTAGACTCAACAAGGGAAATAAAAGGGGAGTCAATGTTATGATCTAATATAACTGCGTCGATGTCGTGTTCTTGCAGCAGCTTAATATATTGTGATTGTTGTACCTTATCTGTTACATAATAAACCTGGTTTTCTAGCTTGCCTTCAAGGTTTGTAAGATATTCTTCTACTGTAACATATTTATCACTAATAGTTTTATATAGTATTATTGTTTCTACTTTTTTATAGAACTTCTCATCCTTTAATGATCCAAACTTAACAAAGGGACTAATGTCACCCCAAAATTTTTCATAGGACTGACGATCAGATTTAAATAGTTGATTAAGTTTATCAGCTACCTTCTTTGTTATGTATTCAGAAATCTTCTTTACAGATCCATCATTTTGTAGAAAGCTTCTTGAAACATTAAGTGGTAAATCAGGACAGTCTATAACTCCCTTTAAAAGCAATAAAAACTCTGGAATCACTTCCTTAATGTTATTAGCTATAAAAACCTGATTATTATAGAGCTTAATTTGCCCTTCCAGGGTATCAAACTCTGTACTTAGCTTAGGGAAGTATAAAATTCCTTTTAAATTGAATGGATAATCCATATTGAGATGTATCCAAAAAAGTGGCTCTTTAAAATCCTTAAAGGTACTATTATAGAATTTTTTATAATCCTCGTCACTACAAGTATTCGGTTGTTTTAAATATAGTGGATCTACGTCATTTAGGGCTTTTGGCTCTTCAACTATTATATTGCCTTCTTCATCTTTTTGGGGCTCTTTATCTGCTACTTCAAGATATATTGGATAAGGCATAAAGGAGCAATATTTTTCGATTGTGGATCTAACAGTGTACTCATTAAGAAAAGATTCTCCTTCCTCCCCCAAGTGAAGAGTTATCTCTGTTCCTCTATTTAATTTCTCACCCTTTTCCATTTCAAATTCAGTACCACCGTCACAGCTCCATTTTACTGGCTCTGATTCATCTCTGTAGGACCGTGTATCTATTTCAACCCTATCAGCCACCATAAAGGCTGAGTAAAAGCCCAAACCAAAGTGTCCAATAATTTGATCTTTATCTCCTTTATCCTTATAGGTGTTAAAGAAATCCTCTGCCCCTGAAAAAGCAATTTGATTAATGTATTTCCTTACTTCATCATCAGTCATACCAATTCCATTATCTTTGAATTTTAATGTTCTGGCTGTGCTATCTAAAATAAGCTTAACGAAAAAATCAGTTTCACCATGTAGGTCCGCTTCGCCAAAGCTCTCCAATCTTTTTACTTTTGTAATAGCATCACAGCTGTTGGATATAAGCTCTCTAATAAAGATGTCGTGATCTGAATAAAGCCACTTCTTAATAATTGGAAATATGTTTTCACTATGAATAGATAAGCTACCTTTTTCTTTACTCATAAAACCGACTCCTTCTCTTTGAATGTTATGTATTAAAATCCCTTTTACAGATTATGATACAATTTTACGCATTTACTGTCAATAAAAAAATTAGCACTCTCCAAGCGAAAGTGCTAAAAATTAAATGCTATATATAATTCATTTTATAAATTACATATTTAATCATCCCATAGGTTACTTCTTTTGGTAATGCTTCTTTTATTGACTTTAACCTACCGACACCATACTCTTTTATATTATTGATTATTTGGTACTCCAACTCTTCAGTCACAACCCCCTCAAAGTAGTTAACTGATAATCCTCTCTTCTTGCACTCCAGCAGATGTCCTTCAATAGTTTCAAGTGTCAGCACTCTTTTATCTCTTATTTCATCAATTGAACTGCCATTTTTATATAGCTCATATGTAACTAATCTTGTATCTTGCTTTTCCTCTTTAGTTTTTACATGTTGTTTTCTAATTGGCTCTGGTTCAATGTTAACTTCAATTTTATTTTCATCGACATAGGCTATAATAGCTGTTAGGAAATCATCTCCATATTTTTCAAGTTTGTTTTCTCCAACCCCTGCTACATTTAAAAACTCAGTTCTGGTTTGTGGATACTTTCTACACATATCATTAAGTGTTGCATCTGTAAAAACCACGAAGGGAGGAACCTTTTGGTCTTGTGCTATCCTCCGTCTTAGGCCTCTTAATATATCAAACAATTGTGAATCACTTTGGGTTAATTGAGCTTTTTCTCTTTGTTGCTTCTTCTGAATTACTCTTTTTATGAAGACCGACTCTTTACCTCTTAAAACACTATAGCTTCGTGGATTTAATACTAAAACTGGGTATTTGTCACCTGTTGATGTTACATAGTTTTCAGCAACTAAATAAGAAATCAATTCTTTAATAGTATCCTTTGGGTATTCCCTCATAATATTATAGGTTGATAATTTATCAAAGCTCAAGTCCCTTATTCTCTTAGTATTTGCTCCGCTTAATACATCCGCAACTAAGCTTAGGCCAAATCCCTCATCCATTCTCTTAATACATGACATAATCTTTTGTGCCTCTATAGTTATATCTGTATGTTCAATATCATTATTACAGCTACTGCAATTATCACAGGTTTCCTTTAGGTCTGTTTCACTAAAGTAATTTAAGATATAATTTCTTAGACAATTATCAGTGTTACAATAATCAATCATTTCCTGCAGCTTTCTGTAATCCTCAGTTTTATCTATGTTGTCACTATTTTGTTCAATTAAAAATTTATTCGTTACAGTATCGGAGCCACTATAGAGAAGTATACACTCTGAATATTCACCATCCCGTCCGGCACGGCCTGCTTCTTGATAGTAGGACTCCATGTTTTTAGGCATATTATAGTGTATCACAAATCGAATATTGGATTTATCTATACCCATACCAAAAGCATTTGTTGCCACCATTATTTGCTTTCCTTCATATATAAAATCCTCTTGGTTTTCTCTTCTATCTTTTTCTAATAGCCCTGCATGATATTTTGTCACACTAAACCCTTTTTTAGTAAGCTTATCGCTGACAGCATCAACAGTTTTACGAGTTAAACAATAGACGATCCCGGATTTTTCCTTATTCTTTTGAAGGTAATCTAATAAAAAGTCCAGTTTTTTATCTGGCTTATTAACCTCAAAGTATAGATTTTCTCTATTAAAGCCAGTTGTTAGCAAAAAGGGATCTTTTAGCTTCAATAGGTTAACTATATCCTCACTAACCCTTGTTGTTGCTGTTGCTGTAAATGCAGCTAATACTGGCCTTTTGGTTAGAGTACTTATCATATCAGCAATTCTTGTATAGCTTGGTCTAAAATCATGTCCCCATTGTGACACGCAATGGGCTTCATCAACTGCAATTAGTGATATATCAAGAGATTGTAAAAGCTCTATAAACTCTTCTGTTTCCAGTCTTTCTGGAGCCACATATATTAGCTTATACGCACCTGATTTAGCATTGTATATAGCCTTCCTTATCTGGGTAATACTAAGAGAGCTATTAATAAAGGCTGCCTTTATTCCCATCTCACGAAGGGTATCCACTTGATCCTTCATCAATGAAATTAAGGGAGAAATAACAATTGCCACACCATCATATATTAGTGCTGGAAGCTGATAGCAAATGGATTTACCTGCACCTGTTGGCATAATACCAAGTACATCCCTTCCCTTAATAATATGTTCTATAATGGCTTCCTGGCCCTTTTTAAAGCTCTCATAACCATAGTATTGTTTTAATAGTGAATATATTTTCTGCTTGTCCATAAAATCCCACTCCCAATCCTTCACCCTCAATTCTCATTTTAACATAAATTTAAATATGTAGTAATTTAATATTACTAGTCTTTAAATTGGCAAGGATTTTTAAACAAACAGGTTTTTAAATATTTATGTAAGGATTCCAAATCTATATATTGTATTCGCTAAATATTCTTTATCTTCATTGATAATGCTGCTGGGAAAATTACATTGGTTAGGGGCATCTGGATAGTCTTGAGTCTCTAAACAAAGTCCAGAATGTCTTCTTGCTATCATTCCTCCATTAATACGAATTTCTTTATTTAAATGATTGCCAGTATAAAATATTACAGTTGGTTGATCTGTCTCAATTTCCATATATCGACCACTTTCTTGATCCTCCAATAGAATAGTTGGCTTAGTGGAAGGATTTAGGATAAATGGATGATCATAGCCCCCATAGCTTCTTAATTCATTATCATTTATATCTTTTCCAACTTTTTTTGATGTTCTAAAGTCAAAAACAGTACCCTTCACATCCCTAATTTCCCCTGTAGGCAGAATCTCTTTGTTAATAACTGCTACTGTATCAGCATTAATAGAAAGGTGATGATCCAATATGTCTCTTTTAACCTCACCTGATAGATTAAAATAGGAGTGATTTGTTAAGTTAACGACTGTCATTCTATCACTTATTCCTCTATAGGACAGCTTTAATTCATTTTTATTATTTAACTCATAGGTTACTGTAACCTTTAGGTTGCCAGGAAATCCCTCTTCCATGTGGGGACTATTATAGTTAAGTATTAAGCTTATACTCTCTTTATCAACCCTTTCAGTAGCCTCCCATATAACTCTTCCAAATCCCTTAACTCCACCATGAATATTATTATTTCCATCATTTTTAGCTAAGTAGTATTTTTCTCCATCTAATAAAAATTCCCCTTTTGAAATTCTTCCTGCTGTCCTTCCGATTACGCAACCAATAGAATCAGGATTTTCTTCATAGTCACTTATTTCACCATAGGATAAAACAATATTTTCATATTTCCCGTCTCTATCTGGAGCAAGTATTTCATAGATTGTTGCTCCAATATTTAAAATACTTATTGTAAAGCCATTGTCGTTTTCTAAAGAATACTTGAAAATATCTTGATTTTTCTTAGTTCTACCAACTAATGTTTTTTCTGATTTCAAGTTTCTCTCCTCCCTTCTTTTTTTTAGTCAGCTATGACCAGCAGGTGAAAAAGAGTAATCACTTATTTACCTTGACCATAATAAGCTTTATTTCCATGCTTTCTTAAATAATGTTTATCTAACAATTCTTCCTTCATTCTATGCTTACAATGATGGTTTTTTATTATATTTGTCTTATAAGCAATTTTTGCAATTTCTTCTAAGACTACAGAATGATATACAGCATCATAAGGTGTCTTACCCCAGGTGAAGGGACCATGTTCCTTAACAAGGACTGCTGGAACCTCCATCGGATTTAATTGCTTAAAGGTTTCGACGATGACTTTACCTGTTTCTCTTTCGTAGTCACCTTGTATCTCACTGGATAACATATCTCTTGTACAGGGAATTGATTTATAAAAATAATCTGCATGGGTGGTGCCCAGGGGCTCTATTGCTTCGCCTGCCTGAGCATAGCTGGTTGCCCATTCTGAATGGGTATGGACAACACCACCAATTTCACTAAAGGCTTTGTACAGCTCTAAATGGGTGGCTGTATCGGAGGAAGGCTTGTATTCGCCCTCAACAATATTCCCTTGAAGGTCTACAACTACCATTTTCTCCAGGGTTAAATCTTCATAATTTATGCCACTCGGCTTAATAACTATTAAACCCTTTTCCCTGTCTATACCGCTTACATTTCCCCATGTATATACAACTAATCCTCTATTTGCCAATTCTAAGTTTGCTTCTAAAACTTCTTTTTTTAGTTTATCTAGCATATAAAACCCCCTATAAACTAAATACTTTCAGCTTTAATCTTTTTAAGTCGCTTCATGACATTGTTTTCACCTCTACCAAAATAGTCATGGAGCTTTTTATATTCATTATATAATTGATTATACACTTCAGCATTTTCCTTAATTGGCTTATAGCTTTCATCCTTTAATCTTGCCATATGTTTGGCTGCCTCTACGATGGAATCATAGCCTCCATTTTCACTTCCTGCAGCTACTGCACCAAACATAGCAGCTCCAAGGGCTGGTGTTTGATCAGATGCAGATAATTTGATTTCCATATTGGTAACATCTGAATAGATTTGCATTAGCATTTTATTCTTTTCAGGTAACCCACCACAGGCGTATAATTCATTAACAGGTACCCCTGCTTCCCTAAAGCCTTCAATAATAATTCTTTTTCCAAAGGCTGTTGCCTCAATTAAGGCTCGATACATTTCCTCAGGTTTTGTTGAAAGTGTCATCCCCAGAAATAAACCAGTTAAATTTGTATCTACTAAAACTGAACGATTTCCATTCCACCAATCCAATGCCAGTAATCCACTTTGCCCTGGCTTTAACTGACTTGCCTTTTCTTCAAGTAATTGATGAATGCTTATGTCTCTTTTTTTAGCATCTTCTACATAATGGCTAGGCACGCAGTTTATTATAAACCATTCAAATATATCTCCAACTGCCGATTGACCAGCTTCGAAGGCATAATAGCCTGCCACAGCGCCATCCTCTACAACACCACACATACCATCAACAATTTTTTCTTCTTCACCCAGTAGAATATCACAGGTGGATGTTCCCATAATCATAAGCATTTTGCCAGGATCAACAACATTAACTGCTGGTGCAGATACATGGGCATCGACATTTCCTACTGAAACCCAGACATCGGTATTTAATCCTAATTTTGTTGCCATGGCTTCAGTCAATGTTCCTGCTTTAGTGCCTATTGGCTTTATTTCGCCCTTTAATTTTTCTTCAACCAGGTTTTCTAATGCAGGATCTAATGCCTTAAAGTAAGCAGGCTCTGGGAATCCCTTTTGCTTATGCCAAATAGCCTTATAACCAGCTGTACAGCTGTTTCTTACAAGGTTGCCTGTAAGCTGCATCGTTACCCAATCGGTGGCCTCCATAAAGATATGGGCCTTTTCATATATTTCAGGAGCTTCATCTAATATCTGCCAAATTTTTGGTATTAACCATTCTGAGGAAATCTTTCCGCCATATCTTTTTAGAAATTCTTCTCCTCTTTCAGATGCTATTGCATTAACCTTATCAGCTTCATCTTGAGCTGCGTGATGCTTCCATAGCTTTATCCATGCATGGGGATTAGTTTTGAACTCCTCCAGCTGACATAGCACCCTTCCATCCTCCGTAACAGGCATCATTGTACAGGCTGTAAAATCGATTCCAAGTCCAATGATATCATTGACGTCAACTCCTGTTTGACTTAATATGGAAGGTATGGTTTTTTCCAGCACTTCTATATAGTCATCCGGATTTTGCAGGGCCCAATCATGTTCTAATTTTATATCAGTTCCTGGTAGCTTTTCATCAATAACTCCATAGGGATAGGAATGAACAGAACTGGCTAAGATTTCACCATTTTCTATATTTACAAGTACTGCCCTCCCTGATTGGGTTCCATAATCAACGCCAATGGTATATTTACTCATCAATTATCACTCTCCCTCATAGTAAATCTATACTTCAACATACTCAATATCCAGGATCTCACATAAGAACTTCCATCTTCTTCTTAAATCGCCAAGGTGTAATACTTGATGATGTGTTCCACCATTTCTTAACCAATTATCATTACATTCATAGACACCTGTAGATGGCTTGAAATGGAAATATGGCATTTCAATAAATGGTACTTCCATTGTTTCTAAGATTTCACCGTAGGATATAACTAATCTATATTTTTCTCCCCATAGAGGTACCAGAGAAACTAAGGTTGCATCACCAGGTTTAGCCATAAACACTGTAGTTGGAGGATTATCCAGATTGCCAATGCCTAATTCTCTATCTCTTAATTCAACTTTTTTTGCTATTTTCCAATTGCCTTCTCCCATATGACTCATTAGCATGGAGTCTTTTTCAAAGTCCATGGCGTACATTTCAGTAAAATGTGCATTTTCTTCCAGTACATGGCCAGCCGCCACCAGAGAGCAAGTGATGCTATCACCTTCTGCTGCATAACCATAGCCTTCAGCCATAAGGTTAGATGCTGCCAGCATAGGTATTTGTTTAAATCGCCCATCTCCTTTAAAAACATTGAAATAGGCTGTGAAACCACTATACCCTTTTTCCAGCATTAATTTTTTAAAGCCTAATTGTAGTCTAACAGCGTATTCATGATTTTCCTTTTTTAATTTAGGATCAATTATAAAATTTTGATAATCAACTTCTATTTGTTTATCTATTTCCTGCTGCGAAATATTTTCCATATTTCTGTAAATCTGACCAATGTCTTCATAACAAACCTGAGGCCCTATTTTTCTTAAAAATGCTGAGTCATCGGTGGTAATATCGCCCATACCTTCCATTCTTCCAAAAATAGCAACCTTCATTTTCTTTAACTCACTGGCAGTTTGTGCTGCCTTCGCCCAATCTACAATATAGTATTTAAATTTTTCAGAGCGCCAATCTCCCGATACAATTGGACAAGTCCTTTTGTAGGTTCTTAAAATTGCATTTGCTGTATCTTGAGCTCCATGAATACCTTGATTGTATGTAAGGTCATCCATATTCCATTCATCAGTAACTGACGGTACTGGTTGGGTATTTGCCAATAATATTGGTAGCTTGTTCATTTGCAGTGCTCTTACAATTCTTTGTCCTGGTCCATAGGTAAGCATAACAATCATAATTCCATCTAAATCATCAGAATTAAACTTTTTAACAATTTCCTCAATATCCTGTCTATTCCTGGCAGCTCTTGGAAAAATCAACTCAACTTCATCGGAAAATTCCTTTACAATTTCTCTTGCATAGTTTTCTTGATGCTTTGTAATTCCTGGAATCATGTCATCGTACAGTTCCTGCATAATTCCCAGTAATCCAATTTGAGGTTTCCCATGCTTCATTGTTCTTTATACCTCCCCATAATAATAAAATTTTTAAAAAGAATTATGAATAAAATGCAACATATGCGCATATGTTTCTGTGTTTCTCTAAATTTGTACGTACATGTTGGGGCAAATTTTTTATACTTTTTTTGTTGACTCTCTAATTACCAATTTTGGTTCCATTTTCTCTTGAATCAACAAGCTTTTGTCATCAATTATTTCTAAAAGAGCATTTGCCGCCCTTTCACCCATAACTGCTTTAGGATGGGCTACTGTTGTTAATTTCACCTCTGCAGTCTGGGCAATGTTGGAGTTATCAAAACTTACAATAGAATAATCATCAGGAACCCTAAGTCCATTGTTTTTCAATATATCTAATATCCTTACTGCAATTTGGTCATTATAGCACACAACTGCACTACAATTATTCAGCCTTCTTAATAAAATGTTAATATAATCCTTATCATTGAAAAAATCATCTCTGTCTTCTGTACTATACCAGATAACACCCTTCTCGGGAATTTCTATATTATATTCCCTAAGACACTTAACAAAGCCTTGATAACGCCGATGTCCCTGCATATCATCACTTTTAAAAATGCCTCCTATTCTTTCGTGACCTTCAAGTACTAAGTGTTTTGTTGCAATATAACCAGCATGAATATCATCTTCGATAATATATGAGGATTTAAAGTCATTGTAATGGCCATTTATAAACATTATTGGAATTCCTCTATTAATAAATTGCTGGTATATATCATTATTGGGATTAGAAAAAACGCTTTTTGTGGGTTCAGTAATTAACCCACAGAGGTTATTGGACAAAAGATTTTTAAGAACCACCCGTTCCTTCTCAATTTTATTATCAGTGTTACCTAAAATAATGCTATACCCTTTTTGTGTAAGGACATTCTCAATGCCTTCAATGATCTCAGGGAAAATATAATCTCCTAAATATGTTGTGACAACTGCAATTAATTTTCCATCTCGTTTTAAATTGGCAGACGGATAGGAGACAAAGGTACCCTTTCCCTGTACCTTATACAACCAGCCTTCATTAACCAATCGGTCAAAGGCTTTTCTAACAGTATGCCTGCTTATATTAAATCTATCCATTAGCTCAAGCTCAGAAAAAATCTTGTCATTAGGCTTTAAATCACCATTTTTTATGTACTCTATTATATAATCTATCAATTTCTTGTATTTTGGTTCGTTTAAATTATCCATGCTTAAATTATTCATAGCCACTCTCCTTATATGTACAACTCAATGATATCATGCGTACATGTTGGTGTAAAGTCAAAATTTACTGAATTTTTCAATTTATTGATTTTCTATTCTAGATAAGTTATTTCAATGGTCCATAGATAAATGACTAGTGGGATATATTTTGTACTATTCTCTATACAGTTTCCATTTCCCTCTAAGAATTGAGTATTTTTTCAATCACTATAATTGAGTTTCTTAGGACACTTCGCTGTATCCTCTTAATTGATCATAAGGTGGAACGCCCCCTTAACAACCTCGAACTTAATAGGAAAGTAGGACTTTCCTATTAAATATAAAAAGCCGCATATAATGCAGCTTGTTATATTTACTTATTGGCGACTCTATCTACGATTCCAGTTTCTATAGGTATCTACTATCTATGGAAGTCACCCATCAAACACCTGCTTGAAGCCGTTTTTAAATTGTCTGTTTATTTTAATATCGGAAGTGTATTGCCTCCATATGGCATGAGGGTTATTTTAGGGTCTACTGGACTTAATTGATATGCCAGCTCCAGGGCATCCTCCAGCGAGTTTACTGGAATAAAGCCTAACTGTTGAACCTCTTCCTTCGGTAATGATGATATTAGTATCAGTTTTCTATAAACACCGGTATAGGCAGCTTTATAGGCAGCATAGCCAGGAACAGTAAAATTCTTCTTTAATGCTCTTTCCATTTCCTCAAGGGTTTTATATTTAAACCATTGTAGAAACTCTGCTGCCCCTAATCCTTCACTGCATTCTGACATTAAAATTATAACACTATTATCTTTACCTCCATAAAGGCAGTTATCCATTGTTTTAATAGTCTGATAGAGATTGATGTCCTTTGGATAGCCACCAGCGGAAGCAATAATGATATCTGCTTTATTTTCTATACTTATTCCATAGATATTTCGGATGACTTCACAGCCTTCAAGCCATGCTTTTTCAAAATCTCCAGCAACAAATTTTAGAAAGTTACCATCTGTATCTAATACAGAATTAATAAGGAAGTCTGGGTTTATTTTTCTACAGATATCTGTGATATCCTCCCTCATTGGATTGCCATACACTTTATTTGAACACGCATCTAAATTTAAACCAGTTCCATGACCTTCGTTAAAGGTAAGACGATGATTATATTGGATTGTCTCTAGTCCTGCTACGCCAGGTACAATGCTTTTTGCACCACCGCCGAATCCAGCAAACAAATGAAATACAATACCACCTGTTAGAATCACCCTATCGGCCTCAATAATCTTCTTATTAATATAAATTGGAGTATTAAAGCTGGAATTTCCTAAATAACTAAGCTCTTCTGGGCTAAAGCAATCATGATCATATACTTTAATTCTATTATAGACTTCTGTTCCTACAATTGATTCCTTTTCAACTTCACTGGAGGGTCTGTGGGAGCCTAGAGCTATCAAAATATTGACATCATCATCGGATACACCAATACTATTTAAATAATTTACTATATATTTGAGAAATTTGTTTGTTTTAATCCAAAGCCTTGTAATATCACTTACTATAATTACTACCCTTTCTCCTGATGTTATAATTTCCTTAAGTGGTGGTGCCCCTATTGGATTTTCTATTACTTTTAAAACCTCTTTTTGAATATCTGGAATTGGAACACTATTCTTTGGAATAAGGTTATCAATAA
This sequence comes from Alkaliphilus peptidifermentans DSM 18978, assembly GCF_900101495.1. Taxonomy (GTDB): domain Bacteria; phylum Bacillota; class Clostridia; order Peptostreptococcales; family Natronincolaceae; genus Alkaliphilus_C; species Alkaliphilus_C peptidifermentans. Next base: position 49,655 of record NZ_FMUS01000013.1, on the reverse strand, counting down.
TGGCCCCTTCATCTATAGCGGCTTGCAATTCTGTTTTTCCATACTTAAATTTGTATATTGTCAAACTTCTCACCTCCTAAAAAGCTGGAACTATTGAGCCTTGAAAGGTGTTTTCTATAAACCTTCTTACTTCATCTGAATGATATACTTCCACTAATTTTTTGATTCTTTCATCCTCCTTAAGCTCTGGTCTGGTGACAATATAGTTTACCCAGGGAGAATTTTTGTCTTCTATGAAGATAGAATCTCTTACAGGGTTCATACCTGCTTCAATAATAAAGTTTGTATTAATAACTCCAACTGCAACATCTGGTAAGGCACGAATCAGCATTGGTGCCTCCAATTCAACAATCTTTAATTCTTTAGGATTGTCTACTATATCCCTTACCGTTGCAGCTGTACCAATTCCTTCTTTTAATTTAATCACACCTGAAGTTTCAAGTAAAATTAAAGCTCTAGCTTGATTTGTGGCATCATTAGGAACAGCAACTTTATCACCATTTTGTAATTCTGTAGGTGAAGAAATTTTATTCGAGTAAATACCCATTGGAAAGTTCACCGTTGGTGCTATTGTTATTAAATCCATATTTCTGTCTGCATTAAATTGGATCAAATATGGTTCATGTTGAAATATATTTACATCTAATTGCTTTTCAAATAGTTGAATGTTGGGCTGTATATATTCATTAAATACAACAAGCTCAATTGATAAACCCTCCTCAGCCGCTAACTCCTGAACCTTCTTAGCAACCTGCTCATGGGGCCCACCTGTTACTCCAATCTTTAATGATGACTCACCGCTGGTTGTAGGCTTAGCACCACAACCGATTACTGTAAATACTAATAATATTACTGTTAAAACTAAACATATTCTTTTCATTTTATCCTCTCCCTTTATTGTTTTAATGTATTATTTATTTAAATCATTAAAGCTTAGATGCAATAGCTTGTTACATCAATTCTATTCCTACTTCTTGTAATATGATTTCTTATAATGTTTGTGAATTTATTCTTCACCAAAATTGATTAATGACTTAGTCTCTTTAATAGGTATTCACCAAGGCTTTGTACTATATTTACAATTAGTAGTAATAGTATAGTTGTTACAATCATAATATCTGTCCTAAAATATTGATAACCATATCGAATTGCGAAATCTCCTAGTCCACCTCCTCCTACGGTACCTGCCACTGCTGAGAAGCCTATTAAGCTGACAATTGTTATTGTTAAGGCATATACTATTCCTGGTAAGCCTTCAATTAAAAGCACTCTATAGATAATTTCAAGGGGACTTGATCCCATTGCTTTTGCAGCCTCTATAACACCAGGGTCAATTTCAAGTAATGCTGATTCAACTTGTCTTGCAACAAAGGGTGTAGCGGCGAATATCAATGGTACAACTGCTCCCTTAAGCCCAATGGTGGTGCCGGCAATAAATCTTGTTATAGGTATTATTGCTGTTAATAGAATTACAAAGGGTAAAGCTCTGAATACATTTACAAACTTCCCTAAAATGAAATATATTAATTTGTTTTCTAAAAGATTACCTTCTCTAGTAACCACTAAGGTTATTCCTAATGGTATTCCAATAGCTGAAGCAATTGTTCCTGATATGAGCACCATCAATAATGTGTCCTTCAATGCCTTCATCAGATCTGGAAATAGATCAACTACATTGGGCATTATTTGATTTAATAATTCCATTTTCTTTTAGCACCTCCACCTTGATATTATTTTCCTCTAGAAATTCAATAGCCTCATGTATTTTTGCAGAATTGCCGCTGAAGCTCACTATCAAACTTCCAAAGGATACACCCTGAAGGCTTTCTATGCTGCCAAACAATATATTTGCTAAGATTCCATAATCAATTGATATTTTTGATATAAAGGCCTGCCCTGCAGCCTGGCCTACAAAAGAAATTTTAACAGTTAGCTCATAACTAGAAGAATTCTTTAAAAATCCTTGATTTATCACATCCTCTAAATTATCATAGCCCATTGTATTGGCAACAAATTCTTTGGTAATCCCCCTTTTAGGATTGGAGAATATATCTAATATACTGCCTTTTTCTACTACTTCCCCATTCTCCATAACTGCAACTCTATTACATACCTCTTTAACTACCTCCATTTGATGGGTAATAATGACTACGGTTAAATTGAGTTTTTGGTTAATGTCTTTTAATAGATTTAAAATTGCTCTAGTATTCTGGGGATCAAGTGCAGATGTAGCTTCATCACAAAGCAGCACCTCTGGATCGTTGGCAAGAGCTCTGGCTATAGCAACTCTTTGTTTTTGACCGCCACTAAGCTGTGAAGGATAGGAATAAACCTTATCTTTTATTCCAACCAACTCTAAAAGCTTTATAACTTTTTCTTCAATCTGTACTTTGTTTAATCCTTTCCCTTTAAGAGGGTATGCAACATTATCAAATACATTTCTTCTATTCATTAAGTTAAAATGTTGAAATATCATCCCAATTTTTTCTCTTTGCTTTCTTAGACTCTTAGGAGAAAGGGCTGTAATATCAATATCATTTATAACAACCTTCCCCGAATCTGGTCTTTCCAAAAGATTTATACATCTAATTAATGTGCTTTTACCAGCACCACTATAGCCGATTATTCCAAACATATCTCCTTTCTCTATTTTTAATGTTACATTCTTTAATGCCCCCACCGATACTTTTTTACTTTCATAGGTTTTTGATAGGTTATCTAGTAAAATCATTTCAATCCCTCCTTCATAAAATCAAATATATTAGAATTTATTAATTCATTAAAAAAAAATCCCCTTCTCAAAGAGAAGAGGATTTTTGCATAAAAAAACCCTAAGAAGGGTATTTTACATCCTTCCTCATCTCTCAGAACTGTGTTCTGCTGGATTTAGCACCGTCACATATAAGTGTGGTTGCTGAAACTTCATCGGGCCAAGTCCCTCCGTTTCTCTTGATAAGGTATTATTTTGTTTTGAATTCATAAACTTAGATTATATTATATGAAAATAAACTTAATATGTCAATAAGAAATATTGAGAAAAATTAAGTTTCTATTTGGAATAATTATTAATAGGTTCTAATGGTTTTAATATCTAAGTTCTGCATTATTCTATCTTTATATTTTTCTGGAACTGAAATATAGTTGGAATCTCCATCACTTATATATCGAAGTCTTGTTCCTTGGTCAAATGCCTTTAGCCAATCATAAATCCCCACTCCATCAACCTTTGTTTCACTTGCCCTAACCCTGCGTATTTTAGATGCATTAAAATTCGAGCTATATGGTGAGTGATATGGGTCCCATCCCACCTCTAATACTGCTACATTATGATATTTTTCTCCTTCATACTCTCCTTCTACAAGATAACTATGCCATTCTTGATTTGAAGGTTTTGAACCAAAGGGTAATGCAAGGGTATTTACCTCATAGTCGGGTAGATACTGTCTTATAAACTTATTTAATTTTCCTATTTCCTCTTGTATCTTTTCTGGTGTAGTATTGGTAAAGTTAATATGGGTCATTGTGTGATTACCAATATCCATTCCCTTCTCAACTATATAGTTCAGCTTATATTCGATGAACTCTTTTTGTCCAAAGGGTGTACCTCCATTAATGAAGAAGGTGGCTTCTAAAGGAAAGTCTGGATAGATTTTATGAAAATCAACCAGTATTCCAACCGCACTATCTGGATCTATTATCCATTCACCATCATCATTTTCTATCATATTAAAATTGTTCTGATTACCGTCATCAAAGGTTAAAATTACTGGGGTCATTCCGGCCTCTGTATTAATATTGCCAGTTGCATAATCATATAAGCTTATTGGTCTATATCCTCTGTAATAAAGCTCCATAAGGTCTTTTCTAAAATTATCTGGGGTTCTAGACCACTCTGCTTCAGGTTCTCTTATATGATGGTACATTAGTACCATTATTTCACCTGCTTCATTAGGTTTTATCTCTAGCAAATTAATTTCTTCTATAATTATTTCTTCATCAGCCTCAGCTATTTCTTCAACTTCTCCTTCCAGTGTATCTTGTTGCTCTTCAACCACAGGATCATCAGTATTTACTCCTACGTCGGCTCCGCATCCTACTATTAAAAAAACTAAAATTAATGCTAAAAAAATTATCATTTGCTTTTTCAAGTTTTTTTCCCCCTTATGTATTTATCAAAAGCATTACTCATTGTTTTTTAAATGGTATTTTTTGCTCAACATTATTGATTTCATTGTGCACATAATATTGGTAGAGGTGATTTCATGTCTATTCGAAAAAGTCAATGGACCAACATTAAAGGTGAACGAACAGAGGAAAGTGCAAAAACCTATAAATTTGAAGAAAGACACTTTCACAGAGAAGCAAAATCACAAAAAGCTCAACTTGAAAGCGCTCATCAGCATGGCACAAGAAAAGATGTCAAGAGACCAATGGATGAAAAATTAACTTAAAAAGATAGTATAGGGTAGTATATACACTACCCTATCTTCTTAAATTTTCGGTTCCCTTCGGACACGCTTTAACACAGATACCACATACTGCGCCTCTTCCAATTGATTGATATTGTTTATGCATATGGGTACTACAAAGGCTTGGATCAAGAATATCTTCCCTTGGCATACCAGCCTTCCATGTACCTCCCTTTAAAGCCATTGCAGGGCACGATTTAACACATATATTACAGTTTTGACATTTGGATTCTTCAATTGGCTGATCATACTCAAGTTCCATATCTGTTAGAACTGTACCTAATCTTACTCTTGGTCCAAATTCTTCTGTTATAAGACAACAGTTTTTACCTATCCAACCAATACCCGACCTTGTGGCTGCTGTACGATGGGGAAACAAGCTTTTAAATTTCCAACCATCTTTATTAATAGACTGGGATGCAGGAACTGCCATAGCTAAATATCCCCATTGCTGCAGAAGATTAGTGGTCTTAAAGGTTACTTGATCAATAAATGCATTTACCGTGCGATAATGATGAAAATAGGTATGTGTGGGTCCATCTTTTATATTTATATCACTTACTATTTGATCAGATAATCTTACAACAATAGTAATTCCGCTTTTTAAATGCTTAAATTCGTCAGGTAATTGATCTTCTAAAAAACTATAGCCTATTTTAACTATTCCTTGATCAAATAAAAATTTTGTGAGTTTTTCCTGTTTGTCCACCTGCATCGCTCCTTTAATTAAATTATATCAGATAAGAATATTATAAGCACTCAATTCCATTATTTGAAAGCATCACAAGATACTTCTAGCATAGTAGTTATTCATGTGGTTAAACTAATTATACAACAGAAACAAGTCTGTTGTTAGATTAAGCTTAGAGGAGGGAAAACCATGGCACGTAACGGAAATCGTATCGTTGTTCCAGAAGCTCGTCAAGCACTTAATCAAATGAAGGTAGAAATAGCAAATGAATTAGGCATAAGTAACTATGAAAGTATTGATAAGGGAAATTTATCCTCTAGAGAAAATGGTTATGTTGGTGGATATATGACCAAGCGTCTAGTGGAATATGCAGAAAGAACAATGAGTAATAAATAAATCGATAAACTTTCTTAGTTTTAAAAAAGGAGGCACTAATATGATTTTAGTGTCTTCTTTTTTGTATTTTTGTCGTATATAGGAGTATAATATCTATTATAAACTCTTTAATTATATTATGAAATGCATTAAACTAATATAGAGACTATTTTTGAGGAAGAGGGCGACGCAATGTTTGTAAATTCATCTCAACAACTAGCAGAAAATAAGCTATTGTTATTATATATTTTTAAGAAACTGGATCTTCCAGTTACACATTCTCAGGTAACAGATTTTATTTTAAAAAATGATATAATGAATTACTTTATGTTTCAACAGTTTTTAGGTGAATTGAAAGAGTCGGATTTTATAGAGGAAGAGCATAAGGATAATATTCAATACTATGTAATAACTGAAAAGGGTAGAAATACCTTGAAGTATTTTATTGACAGAATACCACCCTTCAGCATTAATAAAATTAATCAAATGTTGGGTGTGGCAAGGAATGAGTTTATAAAAAGCTCAGAAGTTAAAGCAGATTATATTAAGCTTAATGAAATGGAATATTTGGTTTCATTAAAGGTAATAGAAAATGAACAGCCTATAATTCATTTAGATTTAAATGTTGCCAATAGTAAACAAGCCAAACAGATATGCGAAAACTGGAGAAATAATGCCCAAAATCTATATGGAAAATTAATTAATCTTTTAATAGAATAAAAAAAAGAGTAATTTTTAATGAGTAGAAGTAATTTAGAATTTTTCTTTTCATTACTAATTGCTCATTATTCATTACTCATTGTTCTTAACTTATAATATAACAATACTTGTAGGCTCCTGCCCAACAGGTATACTTTTAACTAAAGCTTTTTTTCCAATATCTATAACATGTAAAATATTATCATGTAGACCAGTTACATAAATTTCATTTTTTTCATGATTTATTTCCACTCCATGGGGCATTTTACTTAAGTTTATGGAATCTTCCATTGTATCATTTTTCAAGCTGTAAATATGAAGGCTATTCATATCAGAATCACTAATATATAGTGTTTCATTGGTTTTATCACCTACTACCTCTACAGGCATTTTACCAATGTGAAGGGTCCTTAACAGCTCCATTTCCTTTATACTATAGATGTATATTTTTCCTTTTCTATCATAAAGGTGACTATAGTGAACAGCATATAAGTAGTTTCCATCGTAACTTAGCTTCAAGTGCCATGGATTTCCATTAACTATATGGCATTTTTTCTTTTCATTGGTGCTGGTTATTATCTCAGTTATAGTTCTTGCACCCTGATTTGCAACAAAAATTCTCTCTTCATCAGTAGTCATTACCATCCCATGAGGTAGCTCTCCTGTTGGTATTTGAAGCGCTACACTTAAGGTATCCATATTTATTACAGAAACACTATTAGAATCTGAATTTGCAACGTATGCATAGTTATATTTCTTGCAAATTATTACTTGACTAGGAAAGCTTCCTACCGAAATAACCTCTTTAGCTTTACCTGTAAGTAGATCAATTATTTCTAAGCTACTATGATAGGTGTTTGGTACAAATAGATTCTTCAACCTTCGATCAATAGCTATATGGTGGGGTCCCAGTCGTTCTGGTGGATGGGCTTTATCTTTTTGATGCAGGTAAATTCTTCGTAATTCTTTACCCTGTACAGGGTCGACTATAGATATAGAGTCATCAAAAAAATTGGAAACGATTAAATTACCCTGAGATAAATCCTTCATCCAATCACCTCAATCATCATTCATAAAGGCTACACCTACTTATTCCTCTACTATATATCTATCTTATGAAAAAGGAAAAAATATGTGATAATAGTTTTCAGAGATAATGAAAGAGGCTTATATTAGTAATTTTCTCTTATATGCTTTCTTGCTTCACCAATCATATATAATGAGCCTGCAACAACTATGGCCTCAGTTGCTTTTGTCAGCTTAAAAGCACAGTCAACTGCTTTTCCAATTTCTACTTCCACATAAACTTCTTTATTATATCTTACAAGCTTTTCTGATAATTGCTGGGGTTCCATAGCTCTTGGATTATCAGGCTTTGTTAAAACAACTCTGTCAACCAAAGGCACTATTTTATCAACAAACCCTCCCACATCTTTATCCTTAAGCATCCCAAGCACCAATGTTATAGAGAAATTTTCAAGCTGATTTTCCAAAGTCTTTGCCAAGGCTTCTGCTCCGTGAATGTTATGGGCTCCATCGATAATAGTTAATGGGTCATGCTTCATTACTTCCAGTCTTCCGGGCCATCTCGTGTTTAAAAAACCTCTATAAATTGAATCATCGTCTATTTTTATTCCATGGTGCTTTTTTAAAGCTTCTAAAACTGTTAATGCTGTGGCGGAATTATATATTTGATGTTGACCAACCATATGTATTTTTATATTTTTATAAGCTTTATCCATTACAGTAATAGTAAATTCTTGTCCTTCAATGGAACTATTATGAATGTTTATATCATCAAAGGATACAACTATTAGCCTGCTGTTTTTTTCTGTGCAAAGCTCTTCAATAACCCCTATCGCCCCCGACTCCTGTGGGTAGGTAACCACAAGACTGTTGTCCTTTATTATACCTCCCTTTTCGAAGGCTATTTTTTCTATGGTATCACCCAAGTATTCCATGTGATCATAGCCAATAGGGGTTATAACAGATATCAATGGCTTTTCCACAACATTTGTTGCATCTAGTCTACCCCCAAGACCAACCTCTAAAATAAGGAAGTCGATCTTTTCCTTTGCATAGTAGTAAAAGGCTATAGCAGTTACCACTTCAAATTCTGTTGGATGATTTCTTCCTTCTTTCACCATTAATTCTATCTTTTCCTTTACAATGTACGTTACCTCTGCAAGTTCTTCCTCTGGTATATTAACTCCATTAATTCTTATTCTCTCTGTAAAGGTTTCTAAATAGGGTGATGTATACAGTCCTACTTTATATCCTGCTTCCTTCAATACCTCATTAATAAAGGCTGCAGTTGAACCTTTTCCATTTGTCCCAGCGATGTGAATTATTTTCAAGTCTTTTTGTGGGTCACCCAATAGCTTCAATAAATAGCTTATATTTTCAAGTCCAAGTTTACTGCCAAATTTATAGGTGCCGTGGATATATTCAAGTGCTTCATGGTAGTTCATGTTTTTTTCCTCCGTTTGCTAATTGATATGTTCCTATCAAGAATATTACCATAATAGATAATAGCAGTCAAAGAATTACAAGTAAGGGCAGTCATATATATGACCACCCTAAAAGCTAACCCTTATTCTTTATTGAATCTAATCGCTCTAAAACAGTATCAAGCATTTGCTGGTACTTCTCTTGTTTCTCTTTTTCCTCTTTAATAAGCTCTGGTGGAGCCTTTTTTAGGAAGCCTTCATTGGCAAGTCTTCCTTCTCCTCGCTTTATTTCACCCTCCAGTTTCTTTTGTTCCTTTTCTAATCTCTCAATTTCCTTTTCGTAATCAACTAAATCATCTAGAGGAATAAATATTTCTGCTCCTTGAACAACAATGGAAACAGCATCTGAAGGTATTGTATCTTTTCCTTCCACATTTTGTATTTCAGATACACTAGCTAAAGTAGTGAAGTATTGCTTTGAAGCTTCAATTATACTTTTTGTATCTTCTCTAGTTGTCAAAACCAGCATTTTAGCTTTTCTTGATGGTACTACATTCATCTCTGCCCGTACGTTTCGAATATTTTTAATAATTGTCATTACTATTGCCATTTCATCTTCTGATGCAGTATTTACATCAGCTTCTTTATACTCTGGCCATGGAGCAACAATAATATCTCCTTCTGCTGTAGGCATAGTTCCCCAAATTTCTTCTGTTATAAAGGGCATAAAGGGATGTAATAGCTTTAATATATTTTCTAATACATAGGTTAAGGTGTATTGAACTGTTCTTCTGTTTTCGAGATTTTCTCCATATAGTCTTGGTTTAGTTAGTTCAATATACCAGTCACAGTATTCACTCCATATAAAATCGTATAGTTTTTGTGCTGCAAGACCTATCTCAAATCGCTCCATATTTTCTGTTACTTCTTTGATTAACCGATTCATTTTTGATATTATCCATTGATCTGCTGAATTCATCTTTAGTTCATTTAACTGAAATTTATCTACATCTAAATTCATCAAAACGAAGCGAGTAGCATTCCATAGCTTATTGGCAAAGTTTCTGCTGGATTCTAATTTTTCAATATGAAATCTCATATCATTGCCTGGTGAATTGCCAGTTAATAGGGTAAATCTCAGTGCATCCGCCCCATATTGTTCAATAATCTCCAGTGGGTCAACACCATTCCCTAGAGACTTGCTCATTTTTCTGCCCTCTGGGTCTCTTACAATACCATGTATAAAGACATGCTTAAAGGGAACCTCATTCATAAATTCTAGACCTGAAAATGCCATTCTTACAACCCAAAAGAAAATGATATCATAACCCGTAACTAAAACGTCAGTGGGGTAGAAATATTTTAGTTCTTCAGTTTGTTGAGGCCAACCCAGGGTTGAGAAGGGCCACAGGGCTGAACTAAACCAAGTATCAAGCACATCTTCATCCTGTAGTAGTTGCTCACATTTACATTTACTACATGCTTGAGGCTTGTTTTCTGCCACAATTAACTCTCCACAATCTTGACAGTAATAAGCAGGTATTCTATGGCCCCACCAAAGCTGTCTTGATATACACCAATCCTTTATATTTTCTAACCAATGTAGATATATTTTTGAATAACGCTCTGGTACAAACTTGATGTTTCTGTCATATACCGCATCTATGGCTGGCTTTGCTAGGGATTCCATCTTAACAAACCATTGTAATGATGTTACAGGCTCTACAACTGTATTACATCTATAGCATTGTCCTACGCTATGGGCATGATCCTTAACCTTAACCAATAAGCCAAGCTCCTCTAAATCTTTAACAATTTGTTTTCTTGCTTCATATCTATCCATTCCTACATACTTGCCGCCTCTTTCATTAATGGTGGCGTCATTTTCCATAACAACAATCTGGGGAAGATTGTGTCTTAATCCTATTTCAAAGTCGTTTGGATCGTGGGCAGGTGTTATTTTAACAGCTCCTGTTCCAAATTCCGGATCAACATATTCATCTTCTATAATAGGTATTTCTCGATTCATCAACGGAAGCATTAGGGTCTTTCCAATTAAATGCTTATACCTTTCATCCTCTGGATGTATTGCTACAGCTGTATCCCCCAGCATTGTTTCAGGTCTAGTTGTGGCAATTTCAATGAACTCATCTTCACTATCAACAACAGGGTATTTTACATGCCAAAAGTTACCGCTTTTTTCTTCATGTTCTACCTCTGCATCGGATAAAGATGTTTTACATTCAGGGCACCAGTTAATAATTCTATTTCCTCTATAAATTAAGCCTTTTTCATAAAGCTTAATAAATACCTCTGTAACTGCTTTACTGCAGGTTTCGTCCAAAGTAAATCTTTCTCGCGACCAGTCACAAGAATCTCCCAGCTTTTTCATTTGTTCTACGATTCTTCCACCATATTCTTCCTTCCACTTCCATGCATGCTTTAGGAACTCGTCTCGACCAACATCTTTCTTTGTCAATCCATTTTCTTCCTTTAGCTTTTCTACTACCTTTACTTCCGTTGCAATACTTGCATGGTCTGTACCTGGTTGCCAAAGTGCTTCAAAGCCCTGCATACGCTTCCAGCGAATAAGTACATCCTGTAGGGTATGGTCAAGGGCATGACCCATATGCAGCTGTCCTGTAATATTTGGGGGTGGAAGTACAATACAAAAGGGCTTTTTATCAGGGTTTACCTTTGCTTTAAAGTATCCCTTTTCCATCCACTGCTGATAGATTCGGTCCTCAAAATCTAACGGATTATAGGTCTTAGGTAAATTATTATTCATCTAATACTCCTCCTTGTCTATTTAAACAATTCTTAGAAACTCCAATTTTTCTGGATATTGGCTTAAAAAAATCATTATTGCTCCAATAATAGTAAAAACCAATCCACTAATTTTAACGAATAAGACATTATTAAAGGGCGGCCTTTTTATTATTCTGACGATTAGTCCTGTTGCGTATACCATTAATGCTCCTATAAATAAGAATATCATTCCAAATTGAAACATTTTTTATCACCTTCCCATCGTTCAAATTGAAAGTTATAAGTATAAGGAAATCAAAATAAAAAACCCTTCATCCTTATATAAGGACGAAGGGATCTTCGCGGTACCACCTTAATTCCTGCATTAAAAAGGCAGGCTCTCAAAACAATTTAACGATTTCCCGTCTACATCTACTTAAGTTCAATGTAGAAGCTCCGAAGCTACCTTCAATAATCATTTCCCTAAAGAACCTTTCAGCCTAGGGTTCTTTTCTCTTTTGGGATGAGTTATTTACTCCTCTTCCTCATAGCCGATTTCTATATTTATTAATGTTTATTATTAGTATATTTTAAAACTATTATAATGCTTTACTTAGAAAAGTCAAGGTGTTTTTTGTATTTCTTTCATTTTTACTTCTTTTAATCCAATTTTAGCATACTGTAAAAAGGCATAGGCAGTAAAAGATACTGATATCCAAACTAAGTAAATATAATAGGGAAGCCTAAATGCTACAGAAATAATAGCAACATAAAACAATACTGTTGCCATTTTTCCATATTGATTAGCTGCAATAACAATCTTTCCCTTTTGTGTATATAAAAACAAACCTCCCGATACCATTAACAGTTCTTTAATACCCACTATTACAATTACCCATATTGGTAAAAATCTCTTTATGGTAAAACAAATCAATACTGTAAGCTGCATTAATTTATCCGCTAAGGGATCCATTGCTTGTCCCCACTTTGTTACTAAATTATATTTTCTAGCAATGTAGCCATCTAACATATCTGTCACTCCGGCTAGAATGAAAATAAGTATTGAATATACAATAGCATTGGAGGAAGTAGAAAAAAACATTATTATAAAAATAGGTATTAGTCCGAAGCGAATTATAGTTATAGTATTTGGTAAGTTCATAATCTCTCCCTCTTTTCTGCTTAAAATACTTACGTATCTATATTAGTTTTCAATTAATTTAAACAATAAAGGTGTCTATCCCCTATTATAACAATTTTTTAAGCAAAAACAAAATTATATCTAGTTTATTTTACTAACTTGATTGAATATATGCGCTCTAAATATTCTACAAGATATTTAATCATGTCTTCATAAGAGCTATTAAAGACATCCCACTTTCTTTTATAATTGGCATAAATAAGCCGCTTTGTATAGGATGACATGGGTATATCTTTATAAATGCAAAGTCTTGATATTCTTCCATATCCACCTTCAAGGCTTCTAGGATCTATGCCAAAGCTAACACAGTCCTTATGTACCAGTGCATACCAATGAAAATGATCTATTTCCCCTTTTATGTATCCATACCGATTTCTACCGGGTAATATTTTAATATTCCAAGACATATAATTCCCTCCATGCTTTTTTGCTTCATTAATTGTATATATTTTCATTTTATGCCCCTTATTCAATTCCTATTCATGGGGAAGTAACACAATATCTATTCAGGAATATAATGAATTAAAGTGCTAATTTAAATTTGGAGGGGATTAATGTGAAAAAACTTAAGCTACTTAGTATAGTAGTAGTCTTGCTACTATTATTTTCGCTTGTATTAACTGGTTGCAAAAAGGATGATGGCCTTACAAGCATTAAGGTAATGGAGGTAACTCATTCAGTTTTTTATGCTCCACAATATGTAGCCATAACAGAAGGGTTTTTTAAAGATGAAGGACTTGATGTAGAATTAATTGATGGTAAAGGCGCCGATAAAGTAATGGCTGCTTTACTAAGTGATCAGGTTGACATTGGTTTTATGGGTCCTGAGGCCTCAATATATGTTTATAATCAAGGCAAGGATGATTATGCAATTAATTTTCTACAATTAACCCAAAGGGATGGTTCCTTTATTGTTTCAAGAACCCCCAACCTCAGCTTTACATTTGAAGAGTTAAGGGGCAAGGAAATCTTAGGTGGACGTAAGGGTGGTATGCCTAACATGGTTCTTGAATATGTACTGAAAGAAAATAATTTAATACCTGGTCAAGATTTAAATGTTCGTACCGACATACAATTTGGTGTCATGGCCGGTGCTTTCACAGGTGGTGAAGGAGATTATACTACTCTATTTGAGCCTACAGCTTCAATGGTTGAGAAGGAAGGAAAGGGCTATGTAGTTGCCTCAGTGGGAGAGGAAAGTGGTTACATTCCATATACAGCATATAGTGTAAAACAAAGCTATGTTGATAAAAATCCAGAGACAATTCAAAAATTTACAAATGCCATTTACCGAGGAATGCTATGGGTAGAAAGTCACTCTGCTGAAGAGGTGGCTAAATCATTACAGCCCCACTTCCCTGACACAGACCTAGATATTTTAATCACAGTGGTTGAGAGATATCGTTCAATAGGTGCATGGGCACCAAATCCTGTTTTAACTGAAGAAGGTCTTGAAAGATTACAGGATGTTATGATTGAAGCAGGTGAGCTAAGTCAAAAGGTGGACTATAACGCAATTGTCAATACCGAATTCGCTAAGAAGGCAATAGAAAGTATTAAATAAATTATAAGGGGTGGACATTGCTAAATTGTCCACCTCTGTTTTTTGATTTTAGGCTAATTTTTTGCCTTCATCTTTCAATTTTCATCTTTTAATTTTTCTTTAACTATCTTACTGCACAAACATCAAACCAATCCTTTATCTGTTCCTTTATTTTTTCCAATTCATCCTCATCATAGGAGCTATAATTATTCATACCTCCGTAGACTGTTTCTGTATCCTTAAAATTTTGAATAAAGAATTTTTTAGAGCCTTTAAGCATTTGTGCAATATCAATTAATTCTTGAGGCTTTATTAGTTCTTGGCATACTGTCGTCCTGAATTCATGGTCAATCCCACTTTCATTTAATATACTAATACTCTCTTGGATATCCTTTATATTTACAGGCGTTTCAGTAATAACACTATATTTATTTAAAGGAGCCTTTACATCCATCGCAATATAATCTAGCAAATTCTCCTTTAATAACAATTTTAAAATATTAGGATTTGTGCCATTGGTATCTAATTTAATATAAAAGCCTTCTAATTTAAGTTTACGTATAAATTCAGTCAGGTCAGTCTGTAGAGTCGGCTCTCCCCCAGAAATGCAGACTGCATCTATGTAGTTTCTTCGCTTCTTAAGATATTCTAGAATATATTCTTCATCGATTTGACTGGCATGGCCTTTGACAATATGTCCATTATGACAATAGGGACATTTAAAATTACATCCCCCTGTAAAAACCACTGTAGATATTTTTCCAGGGTAATCAATAAAGGAGGATTTTGTTAATCCTAGTATCTTCATAATCTTTCCCTCAATTCTTTTATATTAATTTTAAAAGATTATGCACTATAGACTTTGCTTCCATTCCTCTGCCAGCATTCCATAAACTACATGATTTACATAATGATGGTATAGCCACTCTGCTTGTCTAATTACCCCTTCTTTAGTAAAGCCTAATCTTTCCGGTATTGCTCTACTTTTAAGGTTTTCTTCAGCGCATCTTATTTCTACCCTATTAAGTTTTAACTCCTTCAAAGCATAATCAATAAAGGCTATGGTGGCCTTTGTCATAATTCCATTACCTTGAAATTTGTCACCAAGCCAGTACCCGATACTTGTGGATTTGTTTGACCAGTTTATACTATGAAAACCTATTACCCCAGCTATTTGTCCCTTGTACCATATACCTGCCTGAAAACCGTCATTGGCTGCATATTGTTTTTTAGTCATCTCTATAAAAGCTCTTCTGTCATCTATACTACTGCTACTGTCGACCCAGGGCAACCATTGTCTAAGGTGATCCTTACACTCATCTGTCAAAATAGTTAGTTCTTCTGCATCATTTAGTTCCAATAGTTTTAATTGGATGTCATTATTTATAATATGCTTAAACATTTATTTTCCTCCTTAGTTATTAATTTATTAAATAAGATTATAACACAAAGCTATTTTATTTTCCTCACAGAAAATAGATATTTTAATGTTTCTTTATTTTTATAACGCTAGGTGCTGGGATAGTAATGAAAATACCCCTGCCTTCTACCAGCAGGGGTAAGACTTAATAGTCTTTAGCATACATTAATATTTTTTTCTTCCTTTAAAATAATGCTTTCATGTTTCAAGCTAACCTCTGGAGAAAACTCTTCTCTTATTTTATATTCCTCTTGCTTGCCTTTATTCCATGCTTGAACAGGTCTGTGGAAGCCTACAACTCGTGTCCATACCTCTGATTCTTTACCGCAATGATGGCACTCAAAATGCTCACCCGATAGATATCCGTGGTCAGGGCATATTGAGAAGGTAGGGGTTATAGTTATGTAGGGTATACTACTATTTTCCATTACCTTTTGGATCAACTGCTTACAGGTTTCAATATTATCTATTTCTTCCCCTATAAAGCCATGAAGTACTGTTCCCCCTGTATAAAGTGTTTGTAATTTTTCCTGTAGCTCAATTGCCTCAAATATATCATTTGTGTGATCCACCGGAAGTTGAGTCGAGTTAGTGTAAAATGGCTCAGATTCACCTTGAGTAAATATTTTGGGATACATTTTTTTATCTATTCTTGCAAATCGATAAGCAGTTCCTTCTGCTGGTGATGCCTCAAGATTCCATAGGCTTCCTGTTTCTTCTTGATATATTTGAATTACACGATTCATAAACTCCATAATTTCAATAGCAAACTCCTGACCTTCTTCTGTAGTAAGGTCTTTTCCAAGTAGATTAATACAGGCTTCATTCATTCCGTTTAATCCAATAGTTGAGAAGTGATTTTTAAAGTATTCACCTGTACCATCCTTTACAGTTTGTAGATAAAATCTTGAGTAGGGATATAGACCTGCATCCATATATCTTTCCAAAACTTCACGCTTTGCCTCACAAATCTCTTTAGAATGTTCCATTAACTCTCTTACGCTTTTTTTGAATTCCTCCATTGTACTGGATAAATATCCTATTCGTGCCATATTTAAAGTAACAACATTAATTGAGCCTGTTAATGGGTTTGCTCCAAATAGTCCACCGCCCCGTTTTCTTAACTCACGATTATCCAATCGTAAACGGCAGCACATGGAACGGATATCCTCAGGTGATAGATCTGAATTGACAAAGTTTGCAAAGTATGGTGTACCAAATTTTTTAGTCATTTCCATTAAACAATTAACAACATCAGTATCCCATGGAAAATCATCAGTTATATTTACTGTTGGTATCGGAAAGCTAAAGGCTCTTCCTGCTCCATCACCTTCCATCATTACTTCAAAATAAGCTCGATTAAACATATCCATCTCTTTTTGGAATTCACCATAATTTTTATCCATATGCTCTCCACCTACAATTGCCGGCTGATTTTTCAATAGTTGGTGTGGAGTAATGTCCAAGGTTATATTTGTAAATGGGGTTTGAAAGCCTACTCTTGTTGGAACGTTTAAATTAAAAACAAATCTTTGTAATGCCTTTTTAACCTGCTTAAAGTTAAGCTTATCATAATATATAAATGGTGCTAAATATGTATCAATACTGGAAACCGCTTGGGCTCCTGCCGATTCTCCCTGTAGGGTATATAAAAGGTTAACTAATTGTCCTAAGGCTGATTCAAAGTGCTTAGGTGGTTTTGATTCTATTTTTCCCTTTGCACCCTTAAAGCCCTTAGTTAGAAATGCCTCAAGGTCCCACCCACAGCAATAGGGAGCAAGTAAACCTAAATCATGAATATGTAAATCTCCACGTATATGGGAGTCCCTTAATTCTTTACGATATATTTTGTTAAGCCAATATTTAGTAGTTATACTTTCAACTATGTGATTATTTAAGCCCTGAAGAGAAAATCCCATGTTGGCATTTTCATTAACACGCCAATCCTCAAGGTTCACATATTCCTCCACCATTTTTTCAGCATCCATAAAAAGGTTTTTAACCTCACGGATTTCTTCATGTCTTTTTCGATATAATATGTATGCCTTAGCAGTTTTAGCATGTCCTTCTTCAATTAGGACCTTTTCTACAACATCTTGTACATCCTCTACTGAAGGAATACTTGCTCTATAGGTTTCATTAATTATGTCTGCAACTATTTTTGTAAGTCTAGTTGACTTAACTTCATCCTTACCCCCCACAGATTGTGCTGCTGCAAAGATGGCATCCTTTATTTTATTTAGGTCAAAATCAACGATTTCACCATTTCTCTTTTGAATCTTAGTAACCGCCATCATACCCCTCCTATTGTATTATTTTCCATGTGTTACACTATATATTGTATATATTACATTATTTTACTCATAAAATACAATATTACCTTAGTCTTATATTATGCTTTTTTTCATCAAATTTCTTCTTCATTCTTCCTTTATCTTTACATTATATAAAATTTAGATATTATATATATGCTTCAATGCATAATATAAAAAGGACGCTTATTTAGCGTCCTTCAGACTGAAGACAAAGTAATTTTTTATGACAAACTCGATTTTTAAAACTTAAGTAAACGATCAGTGAAGTTATAATAAAAAGAGCGAAAAGATAGTCAGATAAGAGTTTTCAACTGTTTGAGCGAAAGCGAGTTTTGAAAACTACTGATTATCTTTAGCTCATTCCCGTTTTGGTTCTGAAGGGGTTTACGTAGTTTTGAAAATATCAGGGGTTCGTCTACAACCTGAGGACTGATCAAAAAACCGCAGATTCAAGGCGCAAGAAAACCTAGCGACTGCAGCGTATACGTAATACGTAAGGGTGCTAGGTTTTCGAAGCAACGAAGAAGATGGGGGTTTTTCATCAGTCTAAGGACGCTTATTTAGCGTCCTTAGCTCCATTTTGGAGTATTAAATTTATTGCCATTTTCCTTTAATCTATTACCCTCGTCCTCAGATACAATATAGGCGTTTATTCCATTCTTTTCATATTCCTTAACTACCTTAATTGCCTCTGACCTTGGCATAGCATCAGAAATACTACTATCTGTTCGAATCATAAACTTTTGATTAATATAGATCCCCTCTTTCTAGTATTTCAAAATTTTAGTACTATTTTACTATTCTTCTCCTAGGGCTTTTGCTACAACTTCTTTAAAGCTATTTGTAGATGAGGTGGCACCAGTTACTACTTCAACCTCTTCTATATCCTGAGTTGCAATCAATTGAGCTTCTAAATCTTCATAGGCTTCTGGAGCTGCAATTCCAGATGCTTCACGCCATCTTTCATTGTATTCCTCATCTTCAGATTTTAAATTACCATCTTCATCTACCTCATCATAATTAACCTCAGTTATTTCTCCATTAGCTACTGTTACTTCAACTGTTGATTTCCATCCCCTTTGATCGGGCTCTAGCTCTGCATCATAAGTACCATCTTCGTATCTAGCCTCTTCTTCTCCTGCTGGAGGAGTTTGTGGTGGCGGTGTAGGTGCTGGTGTTTCTTCAGGCCTACATCCCGTTAAGGCTGCTGCTACAACAAGTAAAACTATAAGAGTTAGAATTAACATTTTTTTACTTTTCAAGTTATTACCCTCCTAAGTTGATTTTTATTACTTTCTTAGTAATATTTTGTTCAATAAGAATCCTCCTATACATGGAGATGACTTCCATAGCAAGGAGGATTTACAAGTACCTACTGTTGTATATTTTCTAATTGTTGACTTAGAAATTCCATTAACTCTTTAATTGTTTCTTCAGTAAAGTCAAATTTTATACCAGCAGCCTCATAAACCTGCGGCAGTGGTTTTGAACTGCCCAGTTTAAGTGCCTTCTCATAATTTTCCAATGCAATTCCAGGGTTTTTTTTGTACTCCTTCCATACCTGTAGAGCTCCTAATTGTGCAATAGCATACTCGATATAATAAAATGGCACCTCATATATATGGATTTGTGCCTTCCATCTATTTTCCAATTCTACTTGGTATTGGCTCCAATCCTCATAATGATGACTTAAGGATAGAGCAATTTCTTTAAACTTTTTATTTCTTTCTTCAGCAGTATGATCAGGATTTTCATACATCCAATGCTGGAATTTATCAACCGTCATTGCCCAGGGAATAAACTTTATAATATCTTCAATATGGTCTCCACGTACCTTTTTAAATTCCAATTCATCAGGATAAAGATAATTCCAATTGTCTATGGTTAATAGCTCCATAGACATGCTGGCCAATTCTGCTGATTCCATAGGAGTATTTTGGTAATTATATATTGGAATACTTTTCTTCATCATATTGTGGACAGCATGTCCCATCTCATGGACCATTGTCGTTAAACCCTCATAGGTTCCTGCAAAATTCATAAAGATAAAGGACAATCCTGTAATAGGTAAATAAGAACAGAATCCACCCGGTGATTTAGCTCTTCTGCTATCAAGATCCAGCATTCCGTCCCTTTGCATCTGTGACAGTAAGTCTCCATATTTACTATCCACTTGATTTAATAGCTTAATACATCCCTCCACAAGCACCTGAGAATCCTTTAGTGGTTGTAGTGGCTTATCACATTGTGGAATCCCCTGACTATCCCATGGCATAAGCTGCTCTACTTCTAACTTTTCCTTCAGCCTTTTTTCAAGTACATCCTTATATGGTACAACTATACGTTCTACAGCTCTATGAAAGGTTTTACAGTCATCTGGCGTATAATCGAACCTTTCATATTTTTTAAACATATAATCTCTATAATTATTAAACCCTGAATTCACTGCTATTTGATGTCTTATTTGAATAAGTTGATCCATTATATTATCAAGCTCTTTATTGGCGTGCATTCTTCTTTCTTGAATTAGCTTCCAAGCCTTTTCTCTAGTATTTCTATTTGAATCCATTAAGAATAACGACATTTGCTGCAGGGTTTTTTCCTCCCCCTCCCAATTTACCATCATCTCTCCCATAATTGTACTATATTGATTAATTAGCATCTCCTCATTTATCTCAAGGGAAATATTTTTTTCATTAAAAATTTCTATTGAATTGGATCTACTTAATATGTACTGTCTATAGTATTGTTGATCAAGTTCAGTCTTATAAGGATTATTATAAAATTTAAGATCTAGCTTTGATTTAAATTGTTTTAGCATAGGTGTAATAAATTCTTGGCTAAATTCATATTTTTCTTTTATTTTATGATCATTATTATAGCAGTTAAAATCAATATAAAATTTTGCCATTTGCTCTTTAATCTCTTTTAATAGCTGACTTTCTTTAAGAATCCATTCTTCTAAATCCTTTACATTCTTGATGGGTATATCTAATAATTGCTGTAGCTCATTTTCTAATAGCTTAAGGTCTTGCACATCTATCATCCTATATCCCCCTTTTTTTGTTTACAATTTATTCTATCTTTATAATAATAATACTATATATATAAAATATTTGATATATCATCTGTAATAGAATATTTTATTTATAAAATAAAGATTTACCTTTAGTTATATATTTACCCCCTATTAAATAGATTAATATAGCATAATATGCAATACCAATAACTATAGAGATTAAGGTTGCAATGGATTCTACCTTTATGTAGTATAGCGATAGTTTAAAAGCTATAAAAACCAATAAGGCCATTGTAGTAGTTGCAAAAATAGGTTTTATTATTGTTTCCTTAAACTCTATACGTAATTCTATAAGTCTTTTTAATTCGTAATAATTTAAAAGCATTATAACCATGTATCCTGCCATCGTACCTATGACAGTTCCAATGATATTTAAGTATGTCGAAAGAAGCAAATGACTAATTATTAATTTTACAATAACACCAATGACTAAGTTTCTTACCGGAATATAAACATTACCAATACCCTGCAAAATACTCGTCATTGTTTGAGCAATAGAAATGAATAGTACGTTAAAGGCAAGAATCCTGAGTATATCTCCTCCTGCTTCACCCTTACCCCATAGCAAATGAATTATTTCATGAGATAACAGTGACAAGCCTATTGCAGCAGGTAATGCCATCATTATGGTTATTTTAATGCCTACAGTTGCTTTTTCTCTAAGCTCATTAAAGTTCCGTTTACTGAAGGACTCTGATATAGCAGGCACTAAGCTTGCTGCCATGGCCATACTAAGGGTTAGTGGAACATTCATTAGGGTAACAGCCTTTCCAGTTAGTCTCCCATACAAAATTGTCGCTCCCTCTGCAGTATATCCACTTCCAATCAAGCTTGAGTGAACAATGATTGAATCTATTAACCCCATTACAGAGCTTAGTATTGCACCAATGGTTATGGGGAAGGCAATCCATAGTATTTTCTTAATGATGGTGTATGTAGAATCTTGCTTAGTTTTGTTTTCTATATTAGTAAATGGAGTTCTACTTTTATACTTTAAATAGTAGCCCAGTAAAACAATTGTACCTAAAAATGCACCTATGGTAGCCCCAAAGGAGGCGGCTCCAGCAGCATAGCCAGTACCTTTAGATATATAGAAATAAGCAAGACCTACACCTATAAATACTCTACCCATTTGTTCAACTATTTGAGATATAGCTGTAGGTGTCATTAGTTGGAGGCCTTGAAAATACCCACGAAAAGCAGACATTATTGCTACAAAAAAAGGTGCAAAGGAAAGACCAATTATGGAATAGTAGGTTTCTTGAGGCCAGTTAAGAAGATTTATAATTCTATTGGCATTTAAGTAAAAAAATAGTGAGGTAAATAATCCAATACCCAGTAGCATAAAAAAAGATACTCTAAATATCTTATTTGCTGCCATTGTATTACCAACTGCTATTTTTTCAGATATTAGCTTTGATATTGCAGCCGGAAATCCTATGATGGATATAGTTAATAGAACAGTATATATAGGATAAGGTAACCCAAAAATCCCCATACCCTCGTCATGAATTAGTCTCTGGAGTGGTATTTTGAAAAACATACCCAAAAACTTAGCTGTTAGACCTGCTATAGCTAGTATAAAGGCCCCCTTAATAAACTTTTTATTAGACATATACTATCTCCTTTTTCTATGGAGTTTATTATCTAATATATTCTTGTTATCTAGGGCATTATGTATGACAATAAAAAAGATCCTATAATTAGGATCTTACTATTTCTTCATTGTCTTTATTTATTTTTTTCCAGTGGTACAACCAAAAACTACCGCCCACCACCATTGCAGAGAAACTAGAAGCCAATTGTCTTACATTATTTTTTTGAGCACGGTTTTTTTCTTGTTTTAAGTAATCTTCATATCTTCTTGTTAATTCTTCTTCAGTTAATCTTTGCTCTATATTACCATCAGAACCTCTTACTATGAATCGTTGCTCATAGTCTTCTAAGGTCATATAATAGTATCCACCATCGACAGCTATATCTACCACCCTTTGAATAGTTGTAATTGTGCCAAATACAAAAATTATCAATGTAACAAAACAAACTAGGTAAAGATATACACTTCTTAAGCTAATATTTTTTGACATCATAAACATCCCTCCGATACCTATAAACAATATACCTAAAATTATAACAGGAATTATAATGCTAAAAACCAAGGTTTTCATCACCCTTTCAAAAGAAAAAAATATTTACTTGTAGTGTAATTTTACACTTTTTGCCTTCCTATGTCAATATTAGTTATATATTACCAATATATTTAATTACTCTTCTATATAAAATAATTAATTTTTGCTAATTCTAACAATATTAAAAAAATAAGTTAGGAGATTGAACTAATGGAAATTTTATCTGATATAGTCAATAAGTATAGTAAGGATATTATTTTATCAACACAGGAGTTAATTAGGATAAATAGTGTAAATGGAAATCCAATCGAAGGTAAACCCTTTGGGAAAGGGGTAGATGATGCTCTTCAATATGTGATTAGCCTTGGAAAGAGTTTTGATTTAAAAACACATTACTACGAAGGGTATTATGGATATATAGAAATGGGAGAAGGAGATGAATTGATTGCTATACTTGCTCACCTAGATGTTGTTCCTGCTGAGAATCCAGACCGGTGGAAATACCCACCCTTTGGTGGTGAGATTCACGACAATAAGTTATATGGAAGAGGTGCCCTGGATGATAAGGGACCACTTATTGCGGTACTTTACTCTATGAGGGCTATACAAGAGGCTGGTTTACCCCTAAATAAGCGGATACGTCTGTTTTTAGGCACTAATGAAGAGACCAATTGGCAGTGTATTGAGAAATATCTTCAGGTGGAGGAGGTGCCCAGCTATGGCTTTGTAGCTGATTCTGATTATCCCCTGATTAATGCTGAAAAGGGTCTGCTTCAGCTGAAGCTCTCTATAAAGGGAGGTGCTTCTTTTATCCTTAAAGGCGGTAACGCCTTTAACAGTGTACCTGATAAATGTATATATATAAAAGATGATACTAGTACTGAATTCACTGGTAGTACAGCTCATTCAGCAAAATGCTGGGAGGGAGAAAATGCAATTGTTATGGCAGCTATAAAGTTATATGATGAAGGTGTTAATAATAAGCTTATTGATTTTATATATAATGAATTAAAGGACGACTGTTATGGTACAAATATCTATGGTATTTTTGAGGATATTGAATCCGGAAGACTAACTGTTAATATTTCTAAAGTGAATATCTCTGAAAAGGTTCAAGAAATATTTCTAGACATCCGTTATCCTGTTACTAAATCTAAAAAAGAGGTTATTCAACTACTAGAAAACAAATGCAGTTTATATGAAATAGTAATTGATGAGATGGATACTCTTCCTTCTTTATATATACCAAAAGATCATTTTCTAGTAAAGATTCTTAGAGAAGTCTTCCACTCAGAGACAGGATTAGATAGTCAGCCAATATCAACTGGAGGCGCCACATATGCCCGGGCTTTAAAAAATTTCGTAGCCTTCGGTCCTTTATTTCCTGGCCACAAAAAAATGGCCCATCAACAGGATGAATTCATTGATATTGACATATTAATAAAGAATGCACATATCTATAGTAAAGCAATTGCCACTCTTGGTATGGATAATAAAATATCAGTAAATAAAGCATAATTTTGTACTTTTTTTCTATGATTATTGATAAATCAAACAAAATTCTTAAGCTTTGTATAAGAATAAATAGATAGTCATAAATCCATACTATTAATATGCTAGATGAGAGGAGTGATTATTTTTGAGGATTCACGCTGAAGTTGCTTTATATCCTTTAAAGACCTCCAATGCAAGTGATGTTATTAACCATTCCATAAACACACTTGAAAACCACAGAATAACCTATAATGTTGGATCTATGGATACCCACATTCAAGGAAATGATGATGAGGTTTGGAATAGTCTAAGGACATTGTTTGATGATGCAAAGGAAGCAGGAGAAGTTAGTATGGTGGTAACAATAACAAATGCTGCAGACTAGAATTTGGGGATGTTGCCTAGATGGCAACATCCCCAAAACTGATTCAAACCAGCATCTTTCTCAGTAAATACTTACTGTATTTTTTACTCATATTGCTTCCCACTAGCTTTTTTCTGACACCTTAACCTCTGAATATATATAATTTGGGTTTTTAAGCTTTGTAGTTAGGTAAACTCCTGATAAAATCATTATTCCACCTATAAGAGTGAGAAATGTAATTCTTTCCTTTAAAATGATTACAGATAAAACCATTGAAAATACAGGAACAAGGTTAATAAAAATTGCTGTTCTACTAGGGCCTATCTCCTTAATAGATGTTTGTTGTACTAAATATCCAATAGTTGAGGGGAAAATGGCCATATAAAGAACACTGCTCCATCCTAATATTGTAGTTTGACTTAAAAATTGAGAGGGTCTTTCCAGCAATGCAAATGGCAATGTAAAGATTGTACATAGTATAAAGCTGTAGCAGGTTAGTATTAACGGTGAGTATTTACTCATAACTCTTCGACTGACTATTGAATAAACAGCCCAACAGCTAACTGCTACTATCATTAACATATCTCCTATATTAAAATTGAGATTTTTAATTATGGAAAAATCTCCTCTTGTTATAGTGATAATTACACCCATCAAAGCTATAATTATAGCTCCCATTCGTGCAAACCCTAGTCCCTCACCTAAAAAAATCGCCGCTAGAATTGTAGTCAATAAAGGGTTAATAGCCGCTATCATGGAAGCATTTATTGCTGTAGTGTGCTTTAGTGCAATAAAAAATAAAATATGGTAACCGACCATGCCAACCAATCCTAAAAATATCATAACAGGATAGTCTTCTCTTTTTAAATGCCAATCTTTTTTTTCATATTTCACCATAACAAAAAATATAATAATTGATGCAAATAAAAACCTTAAAAAGGTTAATGAAAAAGGTGGAAATTCTTCCACTGCTAATTTGCCACCTATGAAGGCACCAGCCCAAAAAATTGATGAAAGCAACATTAATAAAATGATTTTTTTATTATTAACCTTTTCCACTTAACGCCCTACTTCCTTATTATTATTTTAGCTATATATAATTAATAGAGCCCTTATGTTGGAGTTTTTGTAGTTCCTCTGATAAAAGTCTTTTACTTAAAATAAGCATATCCTTTGTTGGATTTGAGTTTAATAAATGAACATCAGTTGTTTGGTCTATTTCTTTTGATAGACTTTTTACTTTAGGTTCTATTATGCTTTTAATATGAAGGGCCGTACCATAATTACCGTCAATAAGGCTTATATCTTTACCAACTATATGTTGAATTGTATCCTTTATAAAAACATAGTGGGTACAACCAAGTACAATAGTGCTAATTTGCTTAAAGTCAATATTTTTAAATAGTTCTAATAAATAATACTCTAGCTCTCTTGAAGTAGATCCATTCTTTTCAATTATTTCAACTAAGCCAGGACAAGGAAGCTTAATTATTCCAGTAGTATCCTTAAATAGTTGTATTAAATCGCTAAATTTTTTCTCCTTTAATGTTACAGGTGTGGCCATAACTAATATTTTTTTTCCTTGATTTAATTTTACAGCAGGTTTCAATGCTGGTTCCATTCCAATAACTGGTATGTCTAGATCTTCTCTCAGACGAATGATTGCAGCACTGGTGGCTGTATTACAGGCAACAACCAATAACTTAATTCCTTTTTTTACTAATATGTCTGCAACCTTTAGGGATTGTTCCATTACTTCCCTTGTCTCCTTTATTCCATAGGGTGCGTTTAGAGAATCACCATAATATATATATCCTTCATTTGGCATAAGTGTTATTAGCTGTGCTAAAACACTTATGCCTCCAACTCCAGAATCAAAAACCCCTATGGGTAAGCTGGCATTTCCTTTCATAATAACTCCACCTATCTATTAAGATTAATATTATTATATTAACAAAACTAAATATTAAAGACAATGGGCTACATTTATAGTCCATTGCCTCTAATATTATTAACAACTTATTTTACTTTAATCTATTCAGAAGTGCTTCTCTTTCTTCTTCATACCCTTGTTTACCTAAAAGTGCAAACATATTTCTCTTGTAGTCCTCAACTCCTGGTTGATCAAAGGGATTAACACCGAGAAGGTAAGCGCTAATTCCACATGCTTTTTCAAAATAGTAAACCAGGTAACCATAATAGTAGGGGGATAACTCTGGAATATCAATTATTAAATTTGGCACCCCTCCATCTAGATGAGCTAAAATAGTTCCTTCAAATGCCTTTTGATTAACAAAGTCCATTGTTTTTCCTGCTAAATAATTTAAACCGTCTAAATCTTGCTCTTCTTCATCGATGACTATATCTTTAATTGGTTTTTCTACACGTAAAACTGTTTCAAATATACTTCTCATTCCCTGTTGAATATATTGACCCATTGAGTGTAAATCAGTAGAAAAATTAACTGTTGCTGGAAAAATTCCCTTTAAATCCTTCCCTTCGCTTTCTCCGAATAATTGCTTCCACCATTCCCCAAAGAATTGTAGGGATGGTTCATAATTAACCAGCATTTCAATATTCTTTCCTTTATTAAACAGAATATTTCTAATTACTGCATATTGATAGCAGTAATTATTTTGAAGGTCAGCTTCATTGCTATCCATCATTGAATCCTTTGCACCTCTAATAATTTCACTAATTTCAATACCAGCTACTGAAATTGGCAGTAACCCCACAGGGGTAAGAACTGAAAATCTTCCACCAATGTCATCTGGAATTTCAAAGGTTTTATAACCTTCTTCATCTGCCAGTGTTTTTAAAGCACCCTTTTTCTTATCTGTAGTAGCAATAATCCTCCTTCTTGCCTCTTCCTTACCATATTTTTTCTCCAACAGATTTTTAAGAACACGAAATGCTAGAGCAGGTTCTGTTGTGGTGCCAGACTTAGATATTACATTAATGCAAATATCCTTTTCTTTAATAATCTCCATTAAATGCGTTAAGTAGGTGGAACTAATATGGTGTCCAGCGAAATAAATCTGTGGAGCTTTGCGTTTTTCTTTAGGTAGAAAATTATAAAAATGATGGTTTAACATTTCTATTGCAGATTTAGAACCCAAATAAGAGCCTCCAATTCCAACTACTATAAAAGCATCACACTTCTTCTTTATTTCCTCTGCTGTAGCTTTTATATCCTTTAATTCTTCCGTGCTAATCATTTTGGGAAGCTCAACCCAGCCTGTGTATTCACTGCCTGCGCCTTTTTTTCCATGTAGCAACTCATGGGCTATTTCCATCATAGGCTTCATATTTTCCAGCTCATGCTCCCCTATGAAATCTATAGCTTTAGAATAATCAAATCTAATCTTCTTCATTCTCTATACCTCCTCATTAAACTGTATATATTATAAAACTCATTATCCTTTTTAAATGATATTCACAATTATACTAAAATTACCATAATTGATATGCAATTGCAAGGTAAGATATTTGTTTTTGATATTATTATTTTATGATTAGTATGCAATTTTACCCAACTAAATTTCACCAGTAAATTTATACTTAGGTTATATGATAAAATATAAGCGGGAGGGTTTATCTATGAATTCGGAATTGCTATTATTAATACTAGGTACAGTTATTTTTTTTATAGCTATCTTTTACTGTTTCTATATTTTTTATCTATCTTTATCTACTAGATTATTTAATAAGTACTTTATAATCAAATATGATGAAGAATATGATATGGATAATATATATCATATAAAAATTAAAGGTGTAATTACACCTAAGGTAGATTATCTTGACATTCCAAAGGGTAAGATTTCTGCTGAAATCAATACTAATACTATAATTGGTATAATTAAACAAGATGTTGCACAGCTAGAGCTTATATGTCCAAATGATCGAAACAAAGCTATAAGGTTGATAAAAAAGAGCTATATAAATGCTGTGAAGCCATTTCTTAAGGAAAGTCTTCAAAACAACAAGGAAACTATTCAGCTCATTAGGCTTTCTGAAAAGCATCGAACTAAGGTGAGTAAGTTAGCCTGTAATACGTGTAAGTATAAGGTGCAATGTAAAATAGCCTTTACAAAATGCAATTATGAACGAGAGAATCTTGATATCATTTTAAAAAAAGGAATTAAGGTGGATGCCTTAAGTATTCCAACTATTTCGCCTAAAAGATAGCATAAGCCTACACAGTAAAGTGTAGGCTTTCAGACTGATGAAAAACCCCCATCTTCTTCGTTGCTTCTAAAACCCAGCACCCTTACGTATTACGTATACGCTGCAGTCGCTAGGTTTTCTTGCGCCTCGAGTCTGTGGCTTTTTGATCAGTCTGCATTTTGATGACTTTGTCTTCAGTGCAAAAGCCTACACAATAAAGTGTAGGCTTTATATATTACATATATTTTATTTTTTTTGACCTTGAATTCCAATTTTAACCTTGTTTAAAGGAATTTGCTTGTTAGCTCTTTGTAAAGCAGCTTCTGCAGCCATTACGATTCCTTGACAACATGGAACCTCCATATATGCTACTGTAACTGATTTTAATGAGTTCTCTTCAATAATTTGTGTTAGCTTTTCAATGTAGAATTGAAGATCATCTAGCTTAGGGCAACCAATAACAACTGCTTTTCCCTTTAGTAAATCTAAATGATAATTAGGGTAAGCAAATGGTACACAGTCAGCTGTTATAAGAAGATCAGCATTTTGAAAGTACGGTGCATTTACTGGTACTAGTTTTAATTGAACTGGCCATTGATTTAATTGTGGTTTTATTTTTATTTCTATATCATTACTACTAATAGCATCTGCTGTATTTTCATTTTCTTCTTGTTTAAATTCCATCATTTTACTGCCTGGACAGCATCCACCACCGTGATGTCCATGTCCATGATTTCCATGTCCATGATGCCCATGTCCATGTCCCTGCTGAGTATGCTGATTGCTTTGTGGTGTAAAGCTTTTTCCCTGACTTTTTAAAAGCTCTTCTACAGCAATTTCATCGAATTCGTCAGCGTCTCTTTCAATTATTTTCAATGCATCCTCTGGACAGTGACCTAGGCATGCACCAAGTCCATCACAATAGATGTCACTTACAAGCTTTGCCTTACCCTCAATAATTTGAATAGCTCCCTCTGCACAGTTGGGAACACATAAACCGCATCCATTACATTTTGCTTCATCTATTTCTATTATCTTACGAATAGCCATTTATATCCTCTCCTTCTATTTATCTTTATGATTATAATACAATAGGGAGGATACTAAGTATGTGATAATTAGCACAAAAATTCGTGAAGTACATCACAATTACCTTAATGTCTTAGTAACTTGCCGCATATAGGGCAATATCTAGCATCCTCATCAAGCTCTAATTGGCATCCCTCACAATAATTTAATCTTTTTAAGTTTAATATAAGCTTTTCTAATGTATTTATGTCTTCCTCCAGTACTTTAATTTCTAATATTAAATCTTGAACTTCGGCGCGACTTACCATGCTCATCTTTTTAAATCTACTATATACATACTGTCCTATTTCTTCAAGCTTTTGTTGTATTTCCTCTTCTCTTTTCTTAATACTTAAATTCAATTTACTTATCTCAACCATATTTGCAGATAGCTTTGTAAATGATTTAGCGGTTTGTGACATTGAGTTTGATAATTTATCCATTAACCCCATGGTAATTTCCCTCCTTTACTATATTTCTATTCTAAGAATAGTAAAGGGTACCATTAAAGTTATAGTTAAGGTTAAACATTAACTTTAATGATAAATGTGTATTTTAAGTTGGTTAAACCTTGAAGTTAAAGTATAACTTTAAGTTTATTATTAAAGTTAATTTATTTTAGTATGTAATTGTATATATCTAGTATCCATAGGGGAAGCTCCATTCGAGCAGTTTTTAGTGGGTCAACTACCTGACATATTTTAAGATTTCCCACCATTGAAAGTAACATTCCAGCCTCATGTATATCCATCTTTAGCTCCTTTGTTAAAAAGCTATGCATCTGTTTTGTTGCCATAATAGCCGCATCATCTAGGCTTACTTCTGAAGCTATTGTCATTATTTCATCACCTTCCACCAGCATAGGTAAAGGTAGTTCTATATTTTTTAATACCGTAACTTTAATAGTAATCTCGCCAGAAATCTCAACTCCACATATTACTATTTCTCCATCACCCATTAAAGCATGAAGATCTCCCATAGCCAGCAGTCCACCCTCAACATTAACAGGTAAATATAAAGTGGCACCCTTTACTATCCTTTTACAATCCATATTTCCCCCATGACCTCCAGGGGTGCCTGTGGATATTTCATCTTCTTTAGGTGCTGTTCCAATTACACCAATCATAGGATTTATAGACACCTTTATTTTTTCATTAAATACAGCTTCACCATTGACTATAGGTATTATTTTAGTTTTTTCATTGGGTATAAGATCACCTAAAACGCCTAATTTAGGAGCTGTGGTCATTACTCCCTGATCTTTGACACTTATATCTAAAACATCAATCTTTAATATATCTCCAGCTTCGGCATCGTTAATATATAATGGTCCTGTTGCAGGGTTTATTAGCTCCCATCCAACTGTACTAAAGAGCTGCTCTTCCTTTTTAATGGAGTTACTAAAACAATCGTATGTTTCAAAAACTACAACGTCACCTGAGTTTACTGACTCTACAGGTTTATTATTTGGTGACATTTTAAAAACAGCAGTAGTGGCTTTTATCCTTTTCACTTAACATCTCTCCTTTTAATGGGATATTATTTAATATTAATCATATATTTCAATAAATAAATTAGAATTCCTGTTAAAAGTATACTAAAAAAGAAGAGTCAGAGATATCTCCGACTCATTTCAACTTGAGATTGATTCTATTAATGATTAAATAACTAGAGTTCCATCTTCCTGTTCAACCATTAGAAGAATTCTTCTTTGATGACCTGTATTTGCATCAATATAAACTAAAAAGTTATCTTGTCCGAATTTCACTTTAAATTCATAGCAAAGAACCTCATGATTTCCTTCTGTAGGTATAATTGCTAAACGTGCCCTCTCCACCGATGCTCTGCTGGAGATTTTCTCTCTAGCTTCCTCTTCCGTTAATTCTGGTTCTTCTATTTCTCGTTGATGATGGTTAATCAAATAGCCTTCAGTTTCCATACCAATAATATCACCATTATCTAATGCCACCTTAACCTTAATTAGATCTGGATAAATTAATACTTCCTCCTGCTGATAAGCATAATTTATTATTATTTCTCCTTCATAAGCCATTGTATAGGTAGGCACCATATCTTTATAACCCTTGTCCTCTAGAAACTCAGTAGCCTTTGATATTGCTTCCTTTGTGTCAAGAGTACTTTCACCCATCTGCCTTGGGTCTAGATACCAAATAATTTGACCACCGGTTTTAGATACAGCAACAGATACCTCTCTACCATTATTTACTTCCTTCTCTGCTCTAATATAATATCCATCTAATCTAGTATTTTGTATATTTTCAATAATTCTTGGATTTGTTATTCCTTGATTTTTAAATGTCTCTGAAACAATTCGTAGGGCTTCTTCTTGGCTTATTTCATCTCCCTCAAGCCGTGGCTTAACATCCTTCATATGCTCTGAAAATGGTCCATCATAGATTAATTCTGGATAATCCTGCATTCTCTCTTCGATGTTAATGAGGTTTAAATTCTTCATATGATCATCGACCTGTTGAAGATTTCTATTGCCAATACTACGTAGGTCACCAAAATTTACTCCTCCTGAAACAACCTGCTGTTGCATCTCAAATAATTCTTGAGCAAGAAGGTTTGCATAGCTATGTAATTCCTGCATGGTTGTCATTTCTTCTTCATTAGGAACGTAGCCTTCCAAAGCCTTGTTTACCATGGCTGTACAGTAATCACCTATCTGACTTAAGAACTTCTCTGTTTGTCTAATAGATCCATGGTTAAAGGGTAATTGTGTAAGCTTCTCTTGAGCTAAATAGGATTGCATAACAGTATCATTTAAGTACTTAGCCATGTCGTTGCTGGAACCCGATAGCATTGCCTTTGATAAATCAACCTGTACATTTTCAACATGACCAATCAAGTCATAAAACTGCCTTTGAAATTGTATATCAAGGTATGTATGGTAATCATTTTTTTGTTGTTGCTGTTGATATCCCCAAGCTGCTGCTGCAATAAGTGCAACTAGAAGCACACCAGGCAAAAAATATTTTCTCATCTTATCCCTCCTTTGATTAATGTGCAAATACGTGTCTTCCAATTCTTAAAGATATTTGTCGTGTCCATATCCAGGGACTGGTTGCAGTAGCAGGATTCCAGAAGTATATGGCTCCGCCTGTTGGATCCCATCCATTTAAAGCATCTCTAGCAGCTCTAAATGCATCATCATCTGGTGCCTCATTTATAGTTCCCCTCTTTACTGGTTCAAAGGCACAGGGCTGATAAACAACTCCTGCCATAGTATTGGGGAATGCCGGATTTCTTACTCTATTTAAAATTACTGCTCCAACTGCTACTTTCCCTTCATAGGGTTCTCCCTTTGCCTCAGCATGAATTGTTCTAGCTAATAAATTAATGTCATCACTTCTTGAAACACCTTGACTGGCTGGTGCAGCAGGTGCAGTAGTTTGAACTGGCATCCCTAATGCTGCACGGGTTTGTGGTCCAACTACACCATCCACTGTCAAGCCATTTGCCCTTTGAAAATCTTTGACAGCCTCAAAGGTCTGGGGCCCATAAACACTGCTTATTGGCCCATCGTAGTAACCCCATCTTTGTAATCTAGTTTGTACCTCTCTAACATCATCTCCTCTAGAACCCCAGTATAGGTTTTGACCATATACTTTTTCCACTGCAATATAGGATAGAGTTAATAAAAGCATTGCTGTTATAAGTAAGATGGCAAGAGTTTTAGTTCTTCTCATATTTCTCCTCCTTAATCTAATTGAGTAATATTATTTTTATCAAAAGAAAGATAATTTATCCAAAAAAGAATAAGGTCCTTATCATAGAAGAATTATATAATTACACGCAAAAAAACTACGTTATTATACGTAGTTTTTTTATTATAATCCTTTTAAAATCCTATTAAAAAGCCTGCAATATTAAAGTATACCAACAAGGCCATTACATCCACAATTGTTGTAATTAGTGGCCCTGCCATAATTGCTGGGTCTAACTTTAACTTTTTTGCAACAATAGGTAATGTACCACCTATTACTTTAGCCATCATTATAGTTAGAAGGAGGGTTATCGATACCGTTAAGGCAACAGCCATTTCAGTACCTAGAACAATCATACGTATTAGGTTAATGGCTGCTAAAGAGCTTCCAACAATAGAGCTTACCCTAAACTCCTTCCAAAAAACCTTTAAATAATCTGTTAACTCAACCTCACCCAGGGCAATACCCCTTATGATTAAGGTTGAGGATTGAGCACCTGCATTACCAGCGGTATCCATCAGCATTGGGATGGATGCAGCTAATACATGAACTGCAGTTAATATACTTTCAAATTTCCCAATAATCATCTCAGTAAAGGTAGCAGTTACCAACAAAATTGCCAACCATAAGACTCTTTTTCTGGCTAGTGAAAAAACATTACTAAATAAGTACTCTTCATCATTTGGAGACATAGCTGCCATTTTTTGAAAGTCTTCGGTGTTTTCCTGTTCAATAACATCTACAATGTCATCTATTGTAATTATACCCACTAGTCTAGCTTCTTTATCTACTACTGGTACTGTCAATAGATCATACTTCTTAAATAATCCAGCTATTTCTTCCTGATCATCTAATGTTGTACAGGAAATGTAATCTTCATTCATAATATCTTCTATTAGTAAATGATCCTCTAGCAAAACAAGTTTTCTTAAGGATACTATTCCTTCAAGCTTTCTTTTTTCATTCAACACATAACATGTATATATTGTTTCTTTATCAACACCAGTCTTTTTTATATGCTCTAAAGCTTTTTTAACTGTCATTTCCTTCTTTAAGTCAACATATTCAATAGTCATTAGGCTACCAGCAGAATTTTCTGGGTAGTTTAGAAATTGATTTATTAACTTACGCTCTTCGTCTGTGGCTGTAATAAGTATCTTTTTTACCACATTAGCAGGCATTTCTTCTAAAAAGTCTATCATATCATCAAAATATAGTTCTTCTATAATTTCATTAAGCTTTGTTTCATGGATAGCCTCCACAATATCTTTTCTTTGTTGTCCTGACAAATATGAAAAGACATCCGAAGCTAAATCCTTTGATAATAGTCTAAAAAGAATTATACTATTTTTCTTATCCAATTCATCGAAAACCTCAGCAATATCAACTGCCATCATTTCGTTTAATTCTTCCTTTAATAAGGAAAATTTCTTCTGCATAACCAATTCAATGATTCTTTCATTCATTCTTTCACCTCTCCTAGCTAAGAGAGAGTATTTCCAAATGTGGTGGAAATCTCATCATCTTTTAATTTTTTGACCGAGCAACACCTATAAGAGTCAGGGTGCGAATCCATTTCCACCACCTCCTTTATATTTCAAATTTTTAAAAATTAATTTTATCACGTCTCATATTTACATTCAATATTATTCCTATTGCTATCATATTGGTCAACATAAAGGTTCCACCATAGCTAATAAAGGGTAATGGCTTACCCGTCACAGGCATTAATCCAATAGTCATAGCTATATTAGCAAAAATATGAAAGGCCAGCATAAAAGTGTTCCCTATTACAAGATATGCTCCAAAATCATCTTTTGCATCCCTTGCAATATTAATAAGTCGTTTAAGCATAATAGCATATAATGCTATCAATATGGTTACACCAACAAAGCCTAATTCCTCTGCAATTACTGAAAATATAAAATCATTGTGTTTTTCAGGTAAAAAACCATATTGGGTTTGGCTACCCTTGAATAAGCCTTTACCGAAAATCATACCAGACCCTACTGCAAGCTTCGACTGTAAAATTTGATAACCACTATCCGAAGGATCTAACTCAGGATTTAAAAAAATCATTATCCGCTTCTTATGATAGTCCTTCAACAATCCAGTAACCCACATTAATGGAAGGCTTATTAAGCCAGTGATTGCCGATAAAAAAATATATTTAAAGTTTAACCCAGCTATGAAAATCATTCCAAATGTAAAGAAGGCAAATGCCATAGCTGTACCTAAATCTGGTTGCTTATATATTAAAACCATAGGTAGTCCAGCAAAAGCTAGTATTTT
Organism: Alkaliphilus peptidifermentans DSM 18978; assembly: GCF_900101495.1. GTDB lineage: Bacteria > Bacillota > Clostridia > Peptostreptococcales > Natronincolaceae > Alkaliphilus_C > Alkaliphilus_C peptidifermentans. Next base: position 13,417 of record NZ_FMUS01000013.1, on the reverse strand, counting down.
TAATAAAGTAGCAGGCTCATTTATTGTTTCCTTGTTATCACTTATTAATTTGGCTAAACAGATAATAATGCCTATTTTAACAAAATCTGCAGGTTGAAATTGCCTACCTGCAATTCTTATCCATCTATTAGCACCCCATGTTTCTTTACCTGTTCCAAATAAAAGCACAGCAACTAATAACCCATTACACACAACATAAATAGGAATCCAAAATCTAGCAACGCTATTATAGTCTATCATTAAAATAACCACCATAGCTATTAATCCCATTATTATTGATATTACCTGGGTTCTAATAAATCCTTCACTGCCCCCTATATAGGTATGGGTTGCACTACCAATCATTACAACTCCTAATGTACATATTAGTATTATTATAACTATCAATTTATAATCAATTTTTTTAAATAATCTTCCTTCTAATTTCATAATACTTCACCCCACGTCTTCAATAGACTTAAAAAACAGGCCATTTATTTTTATAGCTATTAACATAAGTAGTCCTTTTATAGCTCTAAACTTCCATAAAAAAAATCCCTTAATCTAAGTATTGGGAGTACATAAAAACACACAGTAGTAAAATAGCATAAAAAAATCTTTTGTTTCAGTTAGAAACCATAAATTTATCTCTCCCAAAAACTCTCAATAAATTATTTAACTAACTACTAATACATAATTAGTTTACTTCAATTTATAGGAATTTGCAACCTATTTGTGGTTATACCATTTTTATCAATGTTGACTATTTTCAAAAATTTAGTGTCATTTTTTTATTAAATCAAAATAAGCATATTTGGTTTGATAAATATAAATGCTATTAAAAAACAATAAAAAAAAGTAAAAAATAAAAGCGAAGCTATTAGCTCCGCTTTTATTTTTGTTTCTTAGTTATTTATTTCCCATTGTTCTTTCAGCATACTCTACTAATCTCTTAGTAATTGTTCCACCAACATAACCATTTTGTCTTGCTGTTAAGTTACCTTTATCAATCTGGTCATAGTTTGAAATTCCTAACTCATTAGCAACTTCAATCTTCATTTGGTTTAATGCTTGTCGAGCTTCAGGAACTACAATATTGTTTCTACCTGTTCTGTTAACATTATTAGTTGTACCAGTTTGGCTAGTTTGATTAGGTGTTGTATTCATTATTGTTCCTCCCTTCGATTAGTCTTTTTTTAGTAGCTTGATTAGCTACACTAGTATTATCTGTAGTATCGCATGAATTAAACATTGTAAATTTTAACACACACATCATTATTTTGATAAACTAACAGTATCTTCCTTAATCATCTACCCTCTTAAAAATATTAAAAATAATATAAGTAGCATTATATCTAGGGTTATTTAATTTATGTATATAGCTTTAAAGCATTAATATCTATAATTATAATTTTCTTGTTACCAACTAATTTAATAATTTTTTCTTCTTGTAAGGCACTAAGCTTTCTACTAATGGTTTCACGGGTTACACCAGTAAAATTTGCCATGTCCTCTCTTGTAAGAGGTATACTCATTTCTATACCCTCTTTTTTATTATCACCAAACTCGTTAGCTAAATCTATTAACATTTGAGCAATTCTGGCTTCTACATCCTTTGTGCCTAAACTTTGAACAAGTGTCTCAAGCTTTGTTAATCTGCTACTTACAGCCTCTAATAATTTTATTGTTATATCATGACTTGATATTATCATATTTTCAAAGTCTTTACGTTCAATTAAGCATATATTTACAGGCTCTATTGCTTCTACGTTAAAATTTACCTCGTCAGCCTTCAATAGGCTTAATTCTCCAAAGAAGTCTCCTTCCGATAAAATATATAATATTTGCTCTTTTCCTTCTCTGGTATATTTGAATATCTTTATTTTTCCACTATTTATAATATATAAACCATCTGAAACACTTCCTTGCAAAAAGATAATCTCACCTTTTTTATAGCTTTTGCGTTTGATTAATTGAAGAACATTATTTAGCTCCTCTCTGTTAAAGCTAGCAAACAATGGGACCTTTCTAGCACATAATTCATGGGGACAATTATTACATTCACAATGTTTAATATCCATAACCTTACCTCCAATTTTACCTTAGTATAATTGTACCCTGTTTGTATTAATTTTCAACATGATATATGTCACATATAGAATTATATATATGTTTTAAAACCCATTCTTCAGAACAAAGGCTTGTCATACTTTGAAGCAAAAAAATAGCTAAGGTCACGCATTAAATACTATGCTCCTTAACTATTTTAAAATAAAGAAGTAGAGGGATTTTAGAATTTAAAAGATCCTGTTCCTCCAAGTAAAACAATAAAAAGTATGAAAATAAGTATTAGATTTTCATCAAGTTTTTTCCAAAACGGTCCTATATTACCTCCAAATAATAAAAATAGAACCACTAATATGATAATTATGTTTGTTGATGATTTACCACCTTTACCACCAATTCCGCCAAAAAGCGAACCTAAAAAATCATTTTCTCTTACTTCAGCCATAAGTTATACACCCCTTTTTATCATCTTTATTGCTATAATATGAATTAAATGGAAATGTGTGATTATGTTCCGTGTTTTAATACAAATTATATAATGGTTACTTACCTTATTTTTCATTATGGAATTTTTAAATTTAGGGAAATAATATTGACGAAGTGATTTAAAAAGGAGGCTTATTCATGACAGTCATTAATAAATTAGAGCAGGCATTAACAAGTGCAAAAAGCTTAGCAGCAGATCTTAAAACCTTTTCAATGGATACCGAAGATCAACAGGCTAAGCAAATGTTCGACCAATTATCTTCAAGTGTTGAAAATACCGCCCAAATGCTTCAGTCTAGAATTAACTTTGTAAATAATGAAGAACCTCAGTATCTACAAGAATCATTGGGAATGCAACAACAGGATAATCAAAAACAGAATAAAAATCAAAAACAGTAGTGCTTAAGAATAATTTATAATAAGTAAAAAGGAGAGTTTCAAGCTCTCCTTTTTACTTATTATATCTTTTTTGTAAATCTTCCAATGTTAGCAATCCAATATGTATATCTTCAATTATACCATCCTCATTTATAAAGTACGTAGTTGGCATATACATAATTCCATAGGTTTGTGCCACAAGAACTTTTGTGTCTAATAGTATTGGAAAGCTATACCCGCCTTCATTAATAAAGTCTCTTACAGTTGAGATATCTTGACCTAAGTTTACTCCGATTACAACAATATTATCTTTATTATTCAAATAAAACTCATCTAAAGCTGGCATTTCATCTCTACAAGGAGGACAGTCACTAGACCAGAAGTTAAGAACTATGCTCTTTCCAAAGTAGTCCGTCAGCTTAACCTCTTTCCCTTCTAAATTTTGAAGGGTAAAATCTAAGGCAACATTATTTCGCCTTGTTCCAATTTCAGGTTTAAGGTTAACTCCTTCATTATCTGATTCAGTAACCTCACTATCACTTCTATTAACCCAATTATCATATACTGTATAACTGGCATATAAAGCAAAAATGAGTCCTATTACTATCATTGCTACTATTTTTTTTCTCATTAAATCATTCCTTTACTTATTTAGATTCCTATTTTTATAAAATCAAAGTACTGATTTAGAAAAGTCATTTTATTAAAATATATAATAATTCCAAAAATAATCATGATTACTCCGCCAACCTTCGTTATTATAGGAGATATCTTACTATATTTATGGAAGTTACTATTAAAACTATTTATTAGCATAGCAGTTGCTAAAAAAGGTAAGGCTAACCCAATAGAATACATAATTAGAAGTAGTACTCCCTTGTGAAGTGTAGCCGTTGTACTGGCATATAATAAAATAGATGCCAACACAGGTCCAACACAAGGTGTCCAACCTGTTGCAAAGGCCATTCCCATTAGAAAAGAATCTATACCTCTTGTTATTTTCTTTGGTGCTTTAACCCTAAGCTCTCTATTCAAAAAATTTAATTTAAGTAATCCTATCATCTTCAATCCAAAAATAATGATAAAAATGCCACCTATTTTCATTAAAATTAATCTATAGCTAAACAACTTACTACCAATGAATCCAGCAGCAGCCCCCATAAAAGTGAATATTAAGAAAAAACCTCCAACAAATAGCAATGCTCTTTTTAATATAAACTTTCTATTAACACTAATATGGGATGAAAAGTCGTTGCTAATAAAACCTACATAGGCTGGCATCATTGCCAGTACACAGGGAGATAGAAATGATAATATTCCCGCTAATAATGCTATTGCAACCTCTATCATATTTATTCTCCTTTATAAAAGAATTAATCATTATTCTCAGATAACCCATATATTTTGCTTATTAGTAGGTCAAGCTCTTCTTGATCTATAACATAATAATTTTCTGGAGTCATGTATCCAGGTAATACATAGATATTTATATCCTCTGCTTTTATTCCTGCAACAGATGTGCTTATTTTAACTATATCAGGTGCAGTAAAACTTGTATTTATATGCTTAAAGGCTGTGGTTAATACAACTGGGAGTCTATGGGTGAAGGCTTTCTCTAATGCATCATTCAAAAAAGATTGCATGGCATTTATTCTGCCAACATCGCTGCCTCTATTTAAAGCCTCCGAATTATTTCCCTTTACATATCTTATATACTTTAAACTATCTCTACCATTTAAGTTATATGTGCCTGGTTTAAAATCTATGACTAGGGGCGGATTCTGATATGGGTCATTATAATACATTTTTTCTTTTATAGTAACATTTACTCCCCCTATTGAATCTATTAGATTTTCAAATGCTTTATAGTCAATTATTATATGATGTTCTATGGTTTCTCTTCCTATAATATCGTTCATTGCTAGTTTTAGGCCTTCCATTTTCAATGAGCTATGTGTATCCTTAATTTTATCAATATTTACACCTGTACCGCCTCTAAACCTATAATATGTATCTCTGGGAATGAATATTAAATCTAGTTTATGATTTTTCATACTATATGTTGCAAAGATTAATGCATCGTTTTTACCTCTGTCAATCCCTGCTACAATGAAGTCTATGCGACTGTCATCTTCTTCTATTTTAACAGATGTATTTTTAACTTGTTCTTGGGCATTTTTAATAGTGTCCTTCTTGATGGTATCAGTATTATTTCCTCCATCCGATACAACCATAAAGCTTATAAGACCCGATAAGAAGGCTAGAGTTATACAAGCAATGACAAAAGCAATGAATTTTAAAATTTGTTCCTTCATATCTATCCCCCTTCATCTTATGTAAGAATTCATATTTTTTATATTATACCATATGGAATTTATTCTTAGGAAAAATCTACTAGTTAGTTGTTTGTAATCTAGACTCTTTTATTTAGCATTTCAGTCTGATAGGCTATATAACCTTTATACAACCTCGAAAAGCCTTGAATAGCAACATTTATCTCTTCGTCACCGGGCTCCCATACAGTTACCCATTGAAATATATTAAACAAATGAAAAAATATTTCATTATTCATCATTGCAGCCCTTCTAGCAACAAAGACAGCAATAAAAAACAATATTAGTATAATAGATAATGACTCAACATTAAAAAATTGCAGTAATCCATACAAAATCAAAAATATTACAACAAGATTAGTACCGCATCTTTTATTAAACCGTGATGATTTTTTTACAAGCCCTTCCTCTAAATATCCATATTTTAGATAACAGTTTATTACTTTATGCTCAGCTCCATGATATCGCAGTAACCTTATTAAATGCTTGTGACTTACTATTATCAATAATACTATAATACCTAATACTTGACCTTTGTTAAGTTGTGGGTAATAAGCCATTGGGATTAGTGGTTCAGCAAAGTAGAGTATAGTCATTAGTCCAAACAGAAGCTTAACTTTAAAATCAAAAACCAACCACTGATAGTAAATTGTTGTGAAAACCCCCAAAACTGGTTTTTTTTCTAATTTTCGAAGCCATTTTGGAGGGAGAATCCATTTTATCTGATAATCTATTCGATTTTTTTTTCTTATAGCCTTTAACTTAAAGGCATCACAGAAAAAGGTTATACCATTTCTGTGGGCCATTCCTCCTATTTTCAAGTAAAACACGTCCTTCTTAGTAAAATTCATTACTCATTACTACAATTATATTCTATATTAAATGTTTTAAAAAGCAATTATGTTAATTCTCAATTTTCCATACTATATTTTAAATTTGATTCTTTTAACCCATGTTCTTTTTTATATAACCATGATATTAACATTTAATATTAAAATTGATTCTTTATTTTTTGGGGTATAATAAGAAAAAAAAGGAGGCAAACCCATATGAAAGCTATTCAGGTTTTAATGGATGAGCATAAGAACATTTTAAGGATGCTTAAGATAATTCGAAGCTTATGTATACATACCTTTACTACACATGAGGTATATTATGAGGGTTTTTATCAAGCAATTGATTTTGTTAGAAACTATGCAGACAAATTTCATCATGGAAAGGAAGAGGATATTCTTTTTGAAGTTATGTCAAATGAATTAGGAGAAAATATTAAAATTGGCCCAATTTATGGAATGCTTACTGAGCACGACCTAGGTCGTTTATTTATCAAAAATTTAGAAGATGCTCTAAAGGCTTCAGAAGCTGGACATGACGAAGCAAAAATAGATATTATAGCAAATGCTATTTCATACACAGACCTATTATATAGGCATATAGAAAAAGAGGACACTGCAATATTTACCTTTGCCGAAGAAAAATTAATGAAGAAAAGCTTAGACAAGCTAGATAAGGATTTCGAAGCCGCAAAGGTACGCTTGAATAGTGATGAAACTGAAGCTAAGTATGTAAAAATACTAGAAAACCTTGAAGGATATGTGTCAAAGATCAAAAACTAGTAAGAAGGGGCGGATATTAATATCCGCCCGTAAATTTTTCTGTATTTTTTATTATGTTTATATTAACATTTAACATTCAACATTCAACATTTCTACATTATTTCATAAACTATTTGTCCATTTACCACATCGGTCTCCCCACATGGCAACGACTTTGCTATCCATCTCTACCTTTATGACCTCACACTTATTTGAACATCCACCACATTCAAAGGCAGATGGTTGAAAATCTAAATCGGCAGTTTCAAAACCTCTAAATTTAGTAGATGAACTAGTTTCTAGAATATATTCTTTAGCTAAAATAGCTGATCCTAGAGCTCCCATTATATTAAAGTTTTTAGGAACGATAACTTCGTGACCTATTTCTTTTTCAAAGGCAGTTTTTATTCCTATATTGGCAGCAACTCCTCCTTGAAATACGTAAGGCGGATCTAGTTTTTTACCTCTGCCAAGATTATTAATGTAATTTCTTACTAAGGCCTCACATAGACCCTTTATAATTTCTGACTTAGAAAATCCAAATTGCTGTTTTGCAATCATGTCTGACTCAGCGAAAACAGTGCATCTACCCGCAATTCTTACATCCCTCTCGGCCATTAAAGCCATTGCTCCAAACTCTTCTATTGGGATGCCCAATCTTTCAGCTTGATGATCTAAGAAGGATCCGGTACCTGCAGCGCAAACTGTATTCATGGCGAAATCAACAACCATCTGATTATCAATAACAATAATTTTTGAATCTTGCCCTCCAATTTCAAAAATGGTTTTAACATCAGGCACTATATGGGCTGTTGCAGTGGCATGGGCTGTTATTTCATTCTTAACTACATCTGCTCCCACCATAGTTCCTATTAATTGACGTCCACTACCAGTACTTCCTACTCCATTTATGTAAGCATCGGCAGGTAAAGCCCTTTGTAGCTCCTTAAGGCCCTTCTTAACTGAATCAAGTGGTTGCCCATTGGTCCTAGTATATGCACTATAATGAACATCACAATTATTATCAATCAAAACTATGTTAGTACTGACAGAGCCAACATCAATACCGATATAAAATTCCTTCACCAAATCCATCCCCCATATTATGATATTTTTTTCATGCGTTTCCCTTTGATTAAATCCATGAAGGCTTCTACCCTCGTTAAACTGTTTGCTGTACCACTTTGCTCATCTATAGATAGGGTTAGTACAGGAATATCTAAGGCCTGTGATATTTTCGGAACTATACTTTGAGAAACCAGCTCTGGCAAGCAACCAAATGGCATTAAATGTATAACCCCATCAAAGCCACGTTGGCTATAATCTACAATATGACCTACCGTCTGCTTTGCATGACCTCCAATATTAATAGGAATATAAGGCTCACCCTTTTTCAATATCTCTACTTCGTGAGTACGATTCATAAAGCCTGGTAGTGCATTATAAGCTACCCATTCCGATAGATATTGAGACCGTTCAACCTCAGCACCAAGATTCCCCAATAATTCTTCCATCTTCATATTAATAGATGATTCCATTACAACATATATCTCTCCAACAATACCTATTCTAATTCTATCTTTATCATAGATGTTGAAGGTCTTTATCTGATTAAGTAGTACTTCTCCATTATTAAATGCCTGTTGTAAATCCTTCTTAGAGCTTGCCTTATCAAATCCAATCTGAATTTGTTCCCATGCTTTTGTTGTTTCTCCTTTTTTCAGTTCATAGGCTCGTAATTCTTGCACTCTTTTTTCTAGTATATCAAGTTTTTTTATCATATCATATACCATCAATAAAGACTGTGCTATTTTAAACCAGGAATTTGTTCCCTTAAGCATCATCATGTTGGCAAAAAATTGTTTGAAATCTCTAAACATTGAATTGAATACAATAAAGTCTACATTAAATCCTTTTTCTTCAAGAATCCTTCTATGAACCTGCTCATAGAATCCTGCTCGGCATGGTCCATGTCCTCCTGAAGTTACAATTACCTCTGCTCCTAATTCGGCTGCTTCAATATAACTACCAGTGATTACCTTTAGAGGAAAGCACGCAAACTCAGGACTATACTTTACTCCTAAGTTTATAGTATATTGGCTTGGCTTAGGAGGCATTACTACTTCATGTCCTAATAATTCTAGTAATTTTTTATATACTATTGTTGTACCCATATAAGGAAACGACACCTTCATTATTAAGCACCTCTTCTAGCTTTAATTTTTTTTCTTTTTATCATATCAACAAAAGCTTCAATTCTTGTCTGCAGATGATTTTCACCTGAATGCTCATCAACTCGTATAGTCATAAATGGTTTTTCATATACTGGTGAATCAAGCTCCAGTAGCTTTCCAAGCATGGAGTCAGGACCACAACCAAATGCAGTAACATGAATTAATCCATCAATATTAGCGTCATCATAAAAGGTATACCCAGCAGCAATTAGTTTATCGCTAAAGGTCCAGAATAGATTTTTTGACATGTTCTGTAGCTTTTGATTCAACACATCCTCTTTAATCATTTCAAAGGTTTTCACACTGACGTCCATTTCCCGTAGTTTTTTAATAATATCCATACTAATATAAGAGTCATATAGGTTATATACATAACCCACAACTCCAATTGTTACTGATGCTTTTGCTGGCAAAGTACCAGTTTCTATTATTTTACCCAATGCTAAGTCACTAGCCTCATTAGCTGAATAACCTAGATGGCAGTAATTTTTAAAGCTCTCCCATACTCGTCGTGCCTTCGCTATAGCCTTCTTATTTGCCTTAGTGGAAATACCTAGTTTTTCTTCAAAAATTTTAAAGTTTTTATACTCAGCGATATTTTCATTTTTAGATTCTATTGTGGGAATAATCATTTTATCTTCAATGCCTTCAAATGAATGTCTTATCATATCTGGTAATCCCATAAATTTTGGACAGAAGTATTGTCCCTTTAATATTGATACAAAGCGAGGTACATAGATATAATCAACACCATCCTCAATCAACTTAAGAAGGTGACCTATATATATTTTAATAGGTACACATAATTCAGGCACAGAGTGTTTTATCCCCATGTCAATTATTTTCTTTGAAGTTGCAGGTGTGCTAACCACTTCAATGCCTAATTCTTCAAAGTATGTTTTCCATAAAGGATAATAATAGTAATACAATAAACTTCTGGGAATTCCGATTTTCACAGTCTATAACCTCCAATGTATAATAAATATAAAAGACGACCAATTCAATATACAATATACTTTGTTTTGAGAAATTATTACTCTTACTTAATACCTTTTTATACCTTATGTAGGATATGCTTTATCATATTTTGGAATATATTAATATTCAACATAAAAATGTATTTTCCTCTTGTTTTGAATATGATATTTTAGATAAAAAAAAAGGGCATTTCTGCCCTTTCTAATCTAACCTGATACAGCAAGTTTTTTTATTAATAATGTAGGAGACCCTACATAGCCCTCACTTGGGAAAGTAAATTCGATATCATTGCCCACTGCTTCAATGTTTTTCAATAGTTCGTAAAAATTACCGGCAATAGTAATTTGATTAACAGGCTTTTCGATCTGTCCATTTTTTACAAAGTAGCCTTCAGCAGCAAGTGAGAAATCTCCTGAAACTATATTGGCACCCGAATGAAGTCCTTGAAGTTCTGTAATGATTAGACCTTCTTCTATTGATTTAACTAAATCATCATAGGTGTTGTCTCCTGAATCAATAAATAAATTAGTAGGAGCGATTGTTATGGTTCCTTTATATGAATTTCTATATCCATGTCCTGTAGAACTAACACCATCTTTTTTTGCTGTTTTAAGGTTGTGAAGATAAGTTTTTAATAATCCTTCCTCAACAATTACACATTTTTTTGTGGCTACACCTTCACTATCAAAGGATCTACTGGCCATTTTTTCCTTTATATGAGGGTCATCTATAATGGTAATTTGATTACTAGCAATAGCTTCTCCAAGCTTATTTTTCAATAAAGAACGTCCATGCTGAACATTTTCTGCTGAAAAAATATCTTTAAAGGTTTGTAAAAGAGATGCTGCAGCATTATTCTTTAGAAGTATGGAATAATCCTTGCTTTTAACTGGCTCTGCTCCAAGTAAAGTTAATGCGTCTTCAACTACACTTTTAGCCATTTCTTTATAATCAAAATCTCTAAAGTCTCTTGTTACCTTTAATATACTACTACTTTTTGAATCTTTACTATCCTTAACTAAAATAGAAAAGTAAATTAATCCTATGTTACTTTTTTCTATCTTTGACAATCCCTTTGTATTAAATATCATTCTTTCAGACTCATGGTCTTCGTATAGATTGTATAGTATTTGTGCAACTCTTTCATCCTGCTTATATACTTCTTCTGCAAAATTTAATAGAAGCTGAAGTTTATCTTCAACCTTAACATGGGAGTAATCATCAGAGAAAATATCAACCCTCTCATAGATAGCTGACCCCTCAAATATTTCCTCATTATCATCATTTTCTATTACTTGAGCATTTTCTCTAGCTTTTTTTAATAGTAGGTTGATTGAAGTTTCGTCTACCTTTTCGGTATAGGAATAACCCATTTTATTATTAATAACTCCCCTGAAGGATATTCCTCCCTCAATAGATATGGAATAATCGTCAATACTGTCTTTAAAAACCTTACAGTTAAATTTTTTATTACTTACATAGCTAATTTCCATATCATCAAAGCCCATTTCTTTTCCAGCTTCAAAAATTTTATCCTTTAAATTAAGTATTTCCACAATTACTCCCCCTTTCTTCCCCCAACGGTTATTTCACTTACTCGAATCATTGGCTGCCCAACATTGGCCGGTATTGAACCACTAACAGAACCACACATGCCTTGACCATGATCAAGATTATTTCCAACCATATCAATTTTATGTAATATATTAGGTCCGTTACCTATTAAGGTTGCACCTCTTACTGGATTATCTATTTTCCCATTCTTTATTAGATAACCCTCCATTACTGCAAAGTTAAAATCTCCAGTAGCTGGGTTAACAGAACCTCCGCCCATATACTTAGCATAAATTCCATACTCAGTTTTACTAATAATTTCTTCCGGTGTAGATTTACCTGCTGCAATATATGTGTTAGTCATACGGGAGGTAGGTGCATACTTATAGGACTGTCTTCTACCAGATCCAGTAGGTTCCATTTCCATTCTGCGACCATTTAGCTTGTCAATCATATATCCCTTTAATATGCCATTTTCTATTAGTATATTTTTCCTTGTTTTCTCACCCTCATCATCAACATTTATAGAACCCCAGTGATTAGGAATTGTCCCATCATCGATGGCTGTTACAATATCTGATGCCACCTTTTCACCAATTTTGTCGGCGAAAACAGAATTCTTCTTTGCAACACTGGTGGCCTCTAGCCCGTGTCCACAGGCTTCATGGAAAATAACCCCGCCAAATTTATTGTCTATCACTACAGGAAATTTCCCGCTTGGACATGGGTCAGCATGAAGCATCGTAACTGCCACTCTTGCTGCTTCCTCACCATATTCCTTCAGGTTTATTTGCTCAAAAAATTCGAAGCCTTTATGGGCTCCTGGACCGAAAAAACCTGTTTGCATTTCATTTTCATTAGCTGCAACAGCCTCTATGAATAACCTAGAGCGCACCCGCCTATCTTCAATATACTTGCCTTCAGAATTAGCTACTAAAATTTTTTGATCTTCATCTAAATAGCCTACTGTAACTTGGGAAATTTCTTTACTGTAGTTCTTTGCAGCCTCAGAAGCTTCTCTCATGACAGAGATTTTATTGACCAAACGTATATCCTTTGGAAACTTTCTTATATGATGTATATTATTATAAGTCTCTTCAATAAAGTTTAAGGTTATTTCCTTTTTGGTTTCTTTGATTGCTTTAGCAGCCTCAGATGCTATTTTTAAAAGTGATTCAGCATCATTTCGATTTGTATAGGCATATATGCTATTAAAACCATTGAAAATCCTTATGCCTATTCCATAGTCTCTTCCCGAGACACTTGATTCCACCTTGCCGCCCAATAACTTAATACTGGTTACATCCTTATCCTCAACAAAAACCTTTGCAAAATCTCCGCCTGTGGATAATGCCTCAGTGATAATATTATCTATTAATCTTTTATCTAGCATTTTTTCCCCTCCTTCTATATATACTATTTATATGTTGCTTCAAAAAATCCTTTTTTATATATATATTTTTTTTTATAACTATAAAAATAACGAGAGGTAAAACCTCTCGTTATTGAGACTGTTGACAAAGTCCACCTGAAAAGGGTGGATTTTTTTTTATTCAAAAAGGATTTATCCAATCGATGTCGAATATGTATAATGAGGTGATGAATTATGCTTACTAAAGCTAAAGCTAAAGATAAGCAAACTTCTTATGAGTTTGTTATGCTCGAAGAGCTAGTTAAAGAAGACCATTTACTAAGAAAAATAGATAAATACATTGATTTTAGTTTTATCTATGACGAAGTCGAAGAATTGTATTGTCATGATAATGGACGTCCATCTGTTGATCCAGTAGTTCTTTTTAAAATGACTTTACTT
>NZ_FMUS01000029.1 GCF_900101495.1 Alkaliphilus peptidifermentans DSM 18978 | reverse complement strand
AGTAAAGTCATTTTAAAAAGAACTACTGGATCAACAGATGGACGTCCATTATCATGACAATACAATTCTTCGACTTCGTCATAGATAAAACTAAAATCAATGTATTTATCTATTTTTCTTAGTAAATGGTCTTCTTTAACTAGCTCTTCGAGCATAACAAACTCATAAGAAGTTTGCTTATCTTTAGCTTTAGTAAGCATAATTCATCACCTCATTATACATATTCGACATCGATTGGATAAATCCTTTTTGAATAAAAAAAAATCCACCCTTTTCAGGTGGACTTTGTCAACAGTCTCAGGAATCCTATCTATAATAGGATTCCTTTTGCGTAAATTCTTTATATGCTTCTATGCATCTATAATAAAACATTTAAAGTTTACAATGGTTTATTAAGTCAAAAAATAGCTCAGTTTTTTCTCCTACTTTTCTAAAGCCACATTTTTTATACATTTCCTTTGCAGTATCTTCACCATCAGTAATAAGATACACATGTTCAACTCCATTACCTTTTGCTTCTTTTAGCAGGTGTTTTACTACAGTGGTACCATACCCTTTCCGTTGATATTCCTCTAATATATCAAAATCCTCAATTTTCGCAACTTTATTATTAACCATAAGCTCACAGTTTCCAATAGGTATATTACTAGTATAGCAGACATAAAAATTCAAACCAGAATTAGGATTTGTATATACTTCTGCTTTTCTAAATATCCTCTTTGCTGCAAATTCAGTACCCATTCCTGATTGATTAGCTAAAATATCCACTTCTATTCCATCCTTTAAAACCTTCTCTGATATAGCCTTCTTAACTATGCATCCCTCATTTACTGAGAGATAATTACCCATTTGTGGTTCAATCCACATATAGTCATATATACTTACTTCAGGAGTGATAGGCAAGCCTTTAATAAAATCCTCTGAAAAAGTACCATTAAACTCTATTCGCAAAAAATCTTTATTGCCACTACATCTATTTTCTAACTCCTCATTAATAATCCTTTTTATATCATTTTCACAAACACTGTTTTTTATAAATGTAAAGTTGTGAGTATACATGTTGGGTAATTTATCATCGAAGAATTTTATACTATCCTTATTCTCATGGTTTTCAGTGAATTTTTTTATGTATTCTATTTCAGTATCTATAAGCCTACTAAACATATTAATCCTCCTCTTTAAACATAGATTACCAGATATAGGGATACTCTTCTATAATAACCATAACTCCCATGCATCCCGCTTACTTCCCTCGTTTGAAAATAGCTCTTGTACGTATAGAACATTGAACTTTTTAGTTATAATAATATCATTTTTTAATAGTGAAGGCTATTCCCTATTCATTTTTATAGCTACAATTTGTACAAATGAAAAAGCTTAAAACACTTTCGGCTTTTGTTTTATTTATAATTACTTGTTAATCAAATTCTAATTAAATCTAAAATTCTTCATCTATAGGTTTACATTTTACCTGAAAAATCCTTCTTAATAAATATAAATCATTTAACCGGTTAAAGTTTTATAAAAAATTATTAAGGAGGATATTGAAATGGCAAGAACATTAAAACGTGGTGATTCAGGGTCAGATGTAAGAGAACTTCAAATACGTGTTGCAGGATGGGCAGCCAATAGTCCACAGCAGACTTATGTTGGAGTTGATGGATCTTTTGGTGCGCAAACGGAAGCAGCTGTAAAACGCTTTCAAGCTTCCTATGGGTTAACAGCAGATGGTATTGTGGGCCCTCAAACCCATAGTCAATTAGACTGGCTAGAGTCTTCTGATGGTTCAACTAGACACTTCAGCTGGGGTGAATTTTATTGCAAGGGTAATGGAAGCTTCTCAGGTGGAAAGGTTGGAGCTACAACAGTAAAGGAGAACGTTCGTCGTATGATGTGGAAGCTGGAGGCCCTACGTAGAAAAGCAGGAAATAATCCAGTTACTATAAACTCCGGTTTCCGTAGTATTACCCATAATAGCAATGTAGGCGGTGCAAGCAACAGCCAGCATATGTATGGGATAGCATCAGATATAAGAGTTAACAATAGAACGGTAACTCAAGTAAATAATATAGCTCGAACCTGTGGCTTCAGTGGGATTTATAATATGACTAGCGCAACTCATGTTGATAGTCGTATTGAATACAACTACGGATCTCAATCCTGGTGGTGGAATTATTAGCATTTATACCCACTTTTGTAACAAGCCTAATATAAAAAATAATTTCCTCAAAGTTATCTTGAGGGAATTATTTTTGAGCTACTACTGATATTTAATGACTGTCTTACAATATACAATCCTATTTTTCATCTTTTCTAATAGTTTTATAAAACAACCTTAGTAAATCCATCTGTAATGCCCCGCTATAGGTGTTTTGATGGATTTTAATTTAACCTCTGCCGCAAAGGGTGGGCTATTATGGATGATATATGGAGTACCATCCTTTGCTCGTTTATCCGAAATGATTGCCACATGATGAAATCCCTCTAAAAATACAACGATATCGCCAGGTTGCCATTGTTTTAAATTCTCTATATCTCTTGGAATTAGCTCAGTAGTCAATGATTGAGTAAATCTCTCAAAGAAAACATATTGATTTGGGACTCTTCTAAAATCAATGTTTGACTCTGGTTTACCATTTACCCTAGCATACTCACCTGTATTCATTTTAATATCTTCGTCCATCAGTTCCTTTAAGTTTATATTTGCACCCATTAATCCTCTCCAAATTATATCTGTACAAACCCCTTCCTCATTTGGTGGGTAACCTCCTGCATAATAACCACTCATATATTTCGTCTTTTTTTCAACTTCTTTACGTGCTGCCATTACAATATCAATAGGATCTGGAATCCCATTGTTATTTCTATCTACTTTAGAAAAATCCTCTGGGATATTAATCCTTCGCGAAATGGGATTATCAACATGAATACCTATTGAGTCAAGAATTAAACCACTTCTATAAAAGATAGTAAATACAAACCCTAATGATAACAAAAATATACCAAACAGTAAAATTACCCTATGAAATCTCATCAGTACACCTCAAACTCGTATTTTTATTTTTTATTTACACCATAAGTATTCTTTCATTTTATTAGACTCCTTTATTATACAAAAGGTTTAATATAAATGTAACTATAATATTTTTTCCTATCTAATGTAATAGAACTGTTCCTTTCTTTATTATTCTAAATTTTCACTTATTTAAAGGATTTTGACACATATTGTCGAAATAAATGAATTATGTAGAAAATTCTATTTAATGGAGGGAATATATGGGACAAGAAAGATTAAAACTTAAGGATGTAATTGATTTAAATTTGTTACAGCAGTTTCAAGATACCTTTGCCGAAGCAATGGGTATGGCCAGTATTACCGTTGATGAAGTAGGCCCCGTCACAGAACCCAGTAATTTTACAGATTTCTGCATGGAATTGACAAGAAAAACTAAAAAGGGATTGTCCCTATGCAATCAATGTGATATTAACGGTGGTAAAGAAGCCGCCAAAACAGGAAAGCCTTCAATATACTACTGTCATGCGGGATTAATGGACTTCGCTGCACCTATTATAATTGACGGAGTACAAGTTGGATCAATGTTGGGTGGACAGGTACTGCCTTCACCTCCCGATGAAGAAAAATTCAGAAAGATTGCTGAGGATATTGGGATAGATCCCGATGAATATATATCATCCTTGAAAAAAATTAGAGTTGTGCCAGAAGAAAGTATAAAAGCAGCAGCTCAACTTTTATTTATTGTTACCAATGCCTTGTCTAAAATAGGATTTCAGAAAAAACAAATAGTTCACTCCTCAAAAAACCTAGATGGTATATCAAATGAAATGTATGACAAGGTTAAGCATCTATCACATAAATTTGAAAACGTTTCCTCACAAATAGAATTTTTATTTAGTACATTTAATAGTTTATTAGAGTCATCGGCAACCTCTAAAGAGAAGGTTTTAGAAACTGATGAAATACTGGGATTTATAAGAAATGTTGCAGGTCAAACCAACCTATTAGGTTTAAACGCTGCCATTGAAGCTGCACGGGCGGGAGAACATGGCAGAGGTTTTGCAGTGGTTGCTGAAGAAGTTAGAAAGCTAGCAACTATTAGTGTTCAATCTGCTGGAAAAATTGAAAACATTTTAAAAAGTGTTCAGGAGTCAATGAAGTCTATTGAGTCTGGAGTAAATAGTACCGGAAAAGTTATAGAAGAACACACAAAAACCATGGAAGAAATTGCTATAGGTATAAAAGAAATGGAAGGATTCTCAACCACACTTCAGGAAATGACAGAAACTATGAAAAAAAGAATTGGTGAATAGAAAATCTTTGACCAATTACCTAATTGATTAAATGTTTTTTTATGATATTATAAGAATAATTCCCTTAAGTTTTAGGGAGTTATTTTTGTTGATCCTTTTAAATTAACATAAGTAAAAATTTCTTGAAGGGAGTTGACTATCATCAGTAAAAATAGTGGCTTATTTAATAAGAATTTTAACTATGAAGAAGATGACTATGATAGATTAAAAAACATAAATAGTAGCACTAACAAAAACAAGTGTTTCACTAACAAAGCAACCATGAAAACATTAGAATTTGATTATGAAGAAGATCCTTATGAACCGGAAAAAAATCGATAATGATGATTCATTGTTATGAAAATCGTATACTTAAATGACTTTTATTGATTATGCCTAAAAAGAAGGGAGTGTCAGATGATGCAACCAACAAAAATAGCTCTTGTGCAAATGCAAGCGATTATAAACAATAAACAAAGAAATCTAGCAAAAATAAAAGAATATATTAAGCAAGCAAGTAATAATGGCTGCCATATCATATGTTTTCCTGAAACTGCTGTACATGGATACAGTAAAAGTCTTTATCTTGAAGGTGCTGAGCCAATATCAGAAATAGCAGACGAACTAAAAGTCATGTCAGAAGAGTATGGTATTTGTATACTTGTAGGGATGACTGAAGGTGCTGAGAACAATAAAAAACCTTATATTACCCAGTTAGTGATTATGCCAAAAAAAGAGACTGCATTTTATAGAAAAACACATTTAGGTGAAAGTGAAAAAGCATATTTTAGTCATGGTAATTCTTTGCCTGTTTTTCAAACAGCAACTGCTAAAATAGGTGTTCAAATTTGCTGGGAACTTCATTTTCCAGAAATATCAACAATCATGTCTTTAAATGGTGCAGAAATAATTTTCGCACCCCATGCCTCTCCTAACATTATAGGAGACCGAAGGGAAATTTGGCTAAAGTATTTAGTAGCTAGAGCATATGATAATAAAGTTTATATAGCTGCATGCAACTTAATAGGTGAAAATGGAAAAGGTCAGTGTTTTGGTGGTGGTGCTCTAGTAATCGATCCAAAAGGAAATGTAATTGCAGAAGACTTTAATGGTCAAGAAAGTATTTTATATGTTGATTTAAGCAATGAAAAAGTTAATAGAGTTCGCACGAAAAAAGCAAAAACAATGAAAGACCGTTTTTACTTACAATCTAGACGACCAGAGCTTTATAAAGACTTAGTAAATATAAGAAGTGAATACAATAAGGCTCATTTCTAAACCAATAAATGAGCCTTTCTTTGAAAATTATTCTATGTCCCAAAGAAAAGATTACGTGTATTAATATAAATTATTAATTTAACTTAAAACTTTTTATTAAATTATAAAACCCATACGGGACAAATAATACTCCCACAAGAGAACCTAAGAATCCAACCCGTAACGCAATCCTTAAGAATCCTGTGATTTCAGGATTTTTTAAAACATACTCTAAAGCTGTAAAGGTGATAGCGAAAAATATTCCTTTTAATATCATTATTACACTTAGTTTTGTAGTATGAGTGGGATTCATTCTGTTTTTTACTTCTTCATACTCCTGATTTGATAAATTTTTATCTTCAAACTGCCTTAATCTGTGATGGTTTATATGATGCCACCAACCCAATTAAATACCCCCTTTCATAATTATTCATCAAAAGCTTCCTTCTTTTAATAACTGCAAAACAGTCTCTAACGCATCCATACCTGTTTATATCATCCAGTTCAATGGGTTCTCCATGTATTTTAAAACTGATATTTAAGAGATAAGGTCTAATAGTTAACCTTGATCTAATTATATACTAAATACCATAATTATACAATAGTTTCCAAGCTGTTAGGCATTTCATTATGTCTTATTAGCTCTATATTTCTAGAAAAATCAAATTCTTACTTAATAGTGAATTAATTTTTATAAACAGGAAGTCTCCAACTGTATTGGAGATAATTCCCCCGTCCCTTCATATTTTCTAGATTCTGAGAAGATTTATTTACACTCTCTCCCATTATACTGTTTTTCTGAAATATTTTATTCAAATACTATACTGCTTAGCTTCCAGTCTCCATTTTCATATATATATGTCATAATAATCACTGGTATAGACTCAGCATTTGGAAATAACATCTCATATCCAGTTATAAAAGTACTTTTATCTGCTGAAAGTTCATAATATCTCTGTCTTAGTGCAGATGACAATTCACTGTTTTGAAAATCATATATAATATCTTTATTATCTTCTCTAAATATTACTTTATCAGAAAAAATTTGAGTTTTTTCTGATATCTCTGCTTCTAAAGTAATTAAGTCTTTTTTTTCTATTGCTTTATAGATTTTTCTTGATTTAATATCTAATAAGTTACGTAGTTCGTACTCAGTTTTATAGTGCTCTTTTATAGCTCTACTCTCCTCTTCTAACTCCTCAATTTGGTTTTCAAGGATTTCAATACTATGTTCATATTGTGCTGTCTTAATACTACTGATAAAGTAAAAGCAACCTACGAATAAAATTAAAATAACAAGTACAAATATTTTGTTTTTATACATAAGTACCTCCCAACTTAAGTTGTGTTTGTAGCAGGCGGCTTCGTTCAACAAGGTGTATCAGAAATTTAGCTCTGAGTTCTCATTTAAGCGGGAATTTTTTTTGCTCAACTTCTGATACACCGCTAAATGTTATACGCCGTCGACATCTTTTTTTGCTGTAAAAATACCATATCCACAAACATCTTGATGCTCTTTAAAGAATTTTTCTAACTGTATCATTCTTTTTCTTATATCTGAATTGAATAGATACTTCATCATAATTCTAATTGTGTTAGCAAATCCTTCTTCTTTAAACATTTTGTCCATAGCAGAAAATTGCATGTCAAATTTTTCTGTTTGTAATTCTTTCACTCTAGAGTCCTTAAATAGCTCTTCCCAACCAGAAAAAGTTTCAACATTTGTCATGCAATATGCACATATAACATCAGATATATCTCTAAGAAACTGACTGTCAGGTTCTTTTTTCCAGCTTAATTCAAGCCAACCAATGTATCCATTTGACTTGACTACACGTACTGATTCCTCAATACTTTTTTTCTTGTCGTTTACTAATACTAACATGGCTTGTGAAATAGCCACATCAAATGTGTTGTCAGAAAAGGGCAAATCTAGTGCATCTCCCACATAAAAATTAACTAAGTGTTCTACCCCTTTTCTTTTAGCAAGAGTTTTAGCATCCAGAATTAATTCTTCTGAAATATCAATGCCTACTACCTTACAACCATAATTCTCTGCGAGATAAATTGAAGTTGTCCCTTTACCACACGCTATGTCTACCACATATGTATTTTTATCAATATGACATTTTTCGATTAATCTCCTAGTTGCATGGAATCCCCCTGGATGAAGAATTGTCATTCCTACATGTTTAGTCATAAATTCAAAAATATCACATTTCTCCACTGTGCAGCATTCATCTGGTCTCATTTTTAATCTCCCCCCTCTTATAAAGCTTTCATTTAAAATAGATGGCGTATAACGCTTCTGTGTTTACGACGTCCCTGAGCCGGACCCGAAAGATAGACCGCCTTGGTGGAGCTTCGCTCCCGGTGAGAAGGTGTGGTGCTGAACCTGCCCCCAAAACGTGCTTCCAGTACCTTTATGCAAATGCATTGTTATGTAATGGTCTCGGTAGCACTATTATTTTTCATCCTCGATTACTAACATATTTGATTCATCAAATTCCCAAAACTCTCCATAAGCTATTTCCCAATAATAGCCATCAAGATCTGTAAAATAACCGCCGTAACCACCCCAATCAGTTTTTTGTGGTTCTTTTGCAATTATGGCACCTGCTGACTCAGCTTTATTTAAAATTTCATCAACTTCTTCATTTGACTTCGCATTATAAGCTAACGTTATGCCTGGAAAGTCACAACCAATTTTAGGTGGATTATCTTTATCTATATCTTTAACTAATTCTTCTATTGGATATAGGGCAATTCTAGACCCCTCATTTCTGAAGAAAATAATATCAGGATTTGAGTCTTTTCCTCTAACAGAAGTATCAAATCCTAACTTTTTAAAAAACTCATGTGACTTAACGATATCCTTTGTCCCTAGTGTTATTATATTTAATCTATTCATTTTTACTTCTCCTCTCTTTTACTCAAATAATTATACTTTCACTCTTTTCTTTTCATTTTGTCCTTCTATTATCACTAGATTATTACATACTCTACAAAGGGCATGTTGGGAATCTATGTGTTATACGCTATAATACAATATGATATTGCTTCTATACTATTTTATATTCAAACTTTGAGACTATTCTTCCGACTTTTAATAAAGATTTCATTTCTCCTATTTCTTTGGCACCTAATTTTTTATAAAAATTTGCTACGTCACTACTACCGACAAGTCCAATTTTTCTTATTCCTTTTTCTTTGCATATACTAATCATATTTGTCCATAATAAAGTTCCATATCCTTTACCTATGAATGATTTTTTAATATAAAATAATTCTAATTCTGATGTTTCATTATCCTTTTTTAAAATAGCAAAAAAACCAATTATACCTTTATCATCTTCCATGACATATACATAATCATTTTCAATCATATTTTTTGTCACTTTATACTCTTGACTGAATAAGTCCATATAGCTTTCATCTTCACCCCAAATCGATTCAGACTCAAATGCTATGAAATTTAAAACATCTGATTCATTTGGTTTTGCTCTTCTCAAGTTCAAGTATATCAACTTCTTTCTCTTCATAATTACAACATCTTACTCGATTGTATTATTGCTTATAACGTCTGCGTGTTGGCGACGTGCCTGAGCCGGACCATAAAGATAGACCGTCTTGGCGGAGCTCTGCTCCCGGCGAAGGGATGTGGTGCGCTGACCTTTCCCTAAAAACGTGCTTCCAGCACATGACGTAAATACAGTGTTGAACGAAACCGCTAGTCGCGAAATAAGACAATGTGTCACAACTACTATTGATACTTACCTCTATTTTATAATAAAATCAGTCATTTTTGTTTCTTCCCACTCAATTCCTTTGGGAGAAATATTAGAATATAAAGTAATTAAATCATTATCCCCAATAATAGTCTTTAAATCAAAATTCATTTCTCTTGGTTGTAAATATTCATCATACATTTGTTGATAGTTTTTATTTCCACGTTCCTTCGCCTCTTTAATATATCCGACTGTATCCGGGTCTTTATCATAATTTTTAACTGTCAGCTTATATAAAAAAATAGCTTGAACATTTCCATTCACAACTTCTTCCTGATAATTTGATATTTGAAAATCTAACAACTCATAGTATGGAGAAAAAGCTTTTCTACATTCTTCTTCCATATATGCACTTACTTTATCATAGTTTGTGCCATCAGTTGTTTCTTCTGTATCAATAGAAATCTCATTGCCATTTGTTATACTATCAATTTCTTTTTGTATAGTGGTATCATTACATGCAGAGACTCCAAATGCTACAAGCATTACTAATAGGATCATTATAATTTTTTTCACCCTATATACCTCCTGGAATTATTGTATTTACGACTGTCTTATATATGTACACAAAGGTGTTATATATGACGCAGTGTCGTATATATGACTTATATTTGATAAAATAATCTTTACATATTATTTAACGATTTTCTGTAAGTATTAATAATATCCTGCAACTATCGTTCGTGCATTTTCGACAATGCTGCAATTTTAAACTACTTCTAATTAAGCATTAATAGCATTAATTTCCATAACTCCAGTTCCCTCGATAGATATTTAGATTTAACTAACTCAACAAAAAAAGCCTGCAGTTGATCCACAGGCAATTCTCATCCTTTATTAATCTATATCACTTCTACATGGGCTAATAGATCTTCTTCTGCTGCTGATATTCCTGTACAATCCTTAATGCCTCTCCGAATCTTTGGAAATGAACAACCTCCCTCTCCCTTAGAAAACTTAATGCATCCTTCATACCAGGGTCATCTGTTAAATTTAATAAGTGCTCATAAACTGCTCTAGCCTTCTGCTCTGCAGCCATATCTTCATGTAGGTCCGTAATTGGGTCAGCATGGGCTTGAATATATGCTGCCGTCCATGGTACTCCATTTGCATCTGCTGGGAATAAGGCGCCGTCTCTAATAGCGTAGAATGAACCCATATTTGCTGCCTCCAGCTGCTCTACTGTGGCGTCTTTAGTTAATTGGTATATCATTGTTGCAATCATTTCTACATGGGCTAGTTCTTCTGTACCAATATCAGTTAATAATGCCTTTGCTTCATTGGTAGGAATCGTATATCGTTGATTTAAGTATCTAATGGCTGCTGACAATTCTCCGTCTGGGCCTCCATATTGAGTGAATAAATATCTTGCCATCCGCAGATCACATTTATCAATTCTAACGGGATATTGTAGCTTTTTTTCATAAATCCACATTCTATTTCCTCCTTATAGATTAATACTGTTCTTCCCAAGGCCATGGACTCTCAAGCCATCGCCATGGATACTGGCTGGGGGAAAAGCCGAAGCTTAGTAAGGGCCCATATTTCATTTCAAATTCCTGCTTTAAAGTTGATAGCACCTTAGAATAGTGATTAAATTCCATTAGTGCTTTTTGGTCATACATGTGGGTATCAAGATAAAGTTGTAGCTCTAGGGCAGCAAATTCTGCTTGCTGAATCTGATGTAACAATGCAGCTCTTTCATGCATTATTCTTCCCCTCCCATCTTTTTAGCCTTTGGTACATAGGGTTGATACAACTCTGGAAAATATGTTCCTTTTTCCAAGGCTTCTGCTGTTGTTGGGTATGCAATAGGGTATTGCTGATAAGGCACATATGCATGGGCCATTTTTACACAGACTGGCATAAAGGGTATGGGATAAATGCCATGGTAAACAGCCATCATATGCTGATGATAATAGGGATCCATATGATACATATTTTTTTCCTCCTTCATCTTACTTAAGTGTGTAGCAAGGGTAATAATATATTATTCTTTTTCTATTAAATGGTTACTGACTATAACAGCAATAAAATAACAAAAAAAAGCCAGGATAAAAATCCTGACCTTGTTTATTATCTAATTATTCTGTTGCAATTTTTACTATAACCTCAACTGCCTTTTTCATAGAGTTAACAGGTATGTATTCATACTTTCCGTGAAAGTTATGACCACCGGTGAAAATATTAGGACAAGGCAAACCCATATAGGATAAGCGAGCCCCATCTGTACCACCCCTTACTGGTGTAATAAGAGGTGTAACTCCTACCGCCTCCATTGCTAATCCAGCTTTATCTACAATTTCCATAAAGGGTACAATTTTTTCCTTCATATTATAGTATTGATCCTTTAGTTGTAATACTATAGTTCCTTCCCCATATTTCAGATTTAGAAAAGCTACTGCTTCCTCAATAATTTTCTTTTTCTTTTCAAAAAGCTCTCTGCTGTGGTCCCTAATAATATATTCCAGGGAAGTTTCTTCAACATCACCATTAATGCTTACTAAATGGAAAAAACCCTCATAGTTTTCTGTGTATTCTGGCCTTTCATTGGCTGGAAGGCTAGCGTTTAACTCCATCGCTATCAGCATTGAGTTTATCATTTTATTTTTAGCTGATCCTGGATGTACATTTCTTCCTTGAACTTTAATTTTGCAGCCTGCAGCATTAAAGGTTTCATACTCAAGCTCACCAATAGGGCCTCCATCGACTGTATAACCATACTGAGCTCCAAATTTTTTAACATCGAAAAAATCTGCCCCTCTTCCAATTTCTTCATCGGGGGTAAAAGCAATTTTTATAGTACCGTGTTTTAGCTCTGGGTTTTGTATTAGGAATTCAATAGCAGTTATGATTTCTGCAATTCCAGCTTTATTATCTGCTCCTAATAAGGTGGTACCATCTGTAGTAATAATAGTTTCTCCTATATAGTTGGACAAATCGGGAAAATCTGAAGGAGATAATGTAATATTTTGATCCTTATTTAATAGTATATCTCCACCGTTATAATTCTCTATTAGCTGTGGCTTAACATTTTCACCAGACATATCTGGACTGGTGTCCATATGGGCAATAAATCCAATAATTGGTTTATGCTCTTCAGTGTTAGCTGGTAGTGTTGCCATGACATAACCATTCTCGTCTATTGCTGCATCAATTAATCCTATATCCTTTAACTCCTCCACGAGACCCTCTCCAAATGTGTATTGGTTATTGGTACTTGGACATGTTTCTGACTGGGGGTTTGCTTTTGTATCAAGCTTAACATACTTTAAAAAGCGTTCTACAACCTTTTCCATAAAAATTCTCCCCTTTTTTTAACTGTGTTTAAAATCAGCCTTTACATTTTTTCTGGCTCTGGGTATTCTATACCAAAGGTTTCAACTGACATTTCTTGTATTTTTTGATCTTCAACTGGTTTGTCTCTAAAATCTCTTTCAACCGCTACAATACGGTCGGCTTCTTCAATTCCTTCAATTATCTTTCCAAATCCAGCGTAATCGCCATCAAGATGAGGTGAGTTTGCCACCATAATAAAGAATTGGGATCCAGCTGAATTAGGATTTTGCGCTCTAGCCATAGAAAGAACTCCCTTTGTATGCTTTAAATTGTTATCAAAGCCATTTCCATCAAATTCACCCTTTATACCATATCCTGGTCCACCTACTCCCATACCTTGTGGATCTCCACCTTGAATCATAAAACCAGGTATAACCCTATGAAAAATCAATCCATTATAAAATCCCTTTTTAATTAATGATATAAAATTATTCACAGTGTTCGGTGCAACTTCTGGGTATAACTCAGCTTTCATTTGATTTCCATTCTCCATTGTTATTGTCACAATTGGATTTTGATTAGACATCTGATCAATCCTCTCTTTTTTATATTATATTTTAATACTTATTAAATCACTTATTAAGCTTACTATAGGTTTAACCGTGTTCTTGTATTTTATAATGCTTTATGCTTTTTTTAGCACTTCATCTATAGTTCCACCACCAAGACAAATATCTCCATCATAAAAAACAACTGCTTGCCCTGGTGTAACAGAGCTTTGTGGGTTATCAAAAACTACTTTTACATTTGAATCTGAGGTTGTAAAAACAGTAACTTCTTTGTCCTTTTGACGATATCGGAATTTTGCAGTACATTTTATAGGTTGTTCAGGTGCTTTTCCACTAATCCAGTTTACATCTGCTGCAAGCAGTCCTTCTGAATAAAGGGCAGGGTGATCTTCTCCCTGGACTACATAAAGTATATTATTTTTTAGATCTTTACCAGCAACAAACCACGGCTCTCCTGTCCCTGCTCCACCAATTCCCAGTCCTTTCCTCTGCCCAATTGTATAATACATTAATCCATCATGCTTTCCTTTAGCTTCGCCAGCTAAGCTTCGCATCTCTCCAGGCTGGGCAGGTAAATAATTACTTAAGAATTCCTTAAAGTTTCTTTCTCCAATAAAGCATATGCCTGTACTATCTTTCTTTTTAGCTGTAGCTAAGTCATTTTCCAGTGCAATTTCTCTTACTCTAGATTTAGGCAGGTTGCCTATTGGAAACATAGCTTTTGAAAGCTGATATTGATTTAATGCATTTAGAAAATATGTTTGATCTTTGTTATCATCTATTCCCCTAAGCAGCTTATATTCTCCATCTATAAAATCCACTCTTGCATAGTGACCTGTAGCCAAATAGTCTGCACCTAATTTAAGGGCGTGTTCAAGAAATGCTTTAAATTTAATCTCCTTATTACACATTACATCCGGATTAGGTGTCCGTCCTCGTTTATATTCTTCAAGAAAATATGTAAATACTTTATTCCAGTACTCTTTTTCAAAGTTAACTGAATAATATGGTATTCCAATTTGCTGACATACCCGTCGAACATCTTCATAGTCTTCAGCAGATGTACAATATCCAAATTCATCGGTCTCATCCCAGTTTTTCATAAAAATCCCTATTACATCATAGCCCTCTTGTTTTAATAGCAGAGCCGCCACTGAGGAGTCTACTCCTCCCGACATACCAATAACTACCCGAGTTTCTTCTTTTGTTTTATTCATAAAGTAAATCTCTCCCTCTTGTTACTTAAGGATACCTAATTTAATAATACATAGCCATACAGATACGCTTAGACATGTCTAGGCCCCTGTCAGCCTCTTCCTGCCATATTCTAATCAGTTCTTGAGGAATTTGCTGGAGTGGCATAAACCCAAGCTTCAAATAAAGTCCATAGGCCCAAGGAGCATTCTTATAGCAAATCAAAGTTGTTTTTTTACATTCATTTCTAAATGGATTGTTTTTAATTAGAGATGAGCCTATACCACGTTTTTGATATCTTGGATCTACAGAAATTTCTTCTAGATGGCAATGCTCTTCATGTTTTTTCCATGCGGCATAGCCCAATATTATATTATTCTCTTCATATACTATTACTGTTGCTTCTCCCAGAAGCTCCAACAGATTTTCTTTTGTTCTTGGAAGGGCCTCTTCCTTAGAAAAGCCTGCAGAGTAGTAAATGTCTGTTGCAAGTATTTCAATTTGGCATAGAAATTTTAAGTCTTTTTCATTAGCTTCTCTTAACAAAATCATTTCCCCCATTTCATCTTTTATTCTACCATAATTTAACGTAATTATTAAAAGTAATTAATGAGTTTTAAAAAAATTAGGGTCTAGCTTTTTGATATCATTTATATATACTTGTCTATCACCTTTGTAATCGATGGATTTTCCAAAGTACAAGGTCTCTAGTGTTTTTCTAGTTTGATTACCTACACAATTATCACTATGTGAAGGACATTCAATACATGTATCTATCGTTATTAAAAGACTTTCTTTAAGACTGTTATAATTAATAGCTTTTTTATTGCAAAGAGGTATATTCCATTCTTCATCAATAATAAATTCTTCCTTTTCTTGAGCTTCCTTTAATAGCTCATTCAGCCTCCCAATAGTACATGAATTATCTATACATGATATATTTCCCTTATCACATAGGCAAATACCTACTAGTGAGCTTTGAATTTTATGTGTATTTAAATATAATTTATCAGCTGCTCTTTTTATTGATGTATTTTGTAGGTTGCTTGAGTTAATTATCTTAGATAGCATAAATAATATGATGACAGCAAGAGTTACTAAAAAAGCTGCTATTATATTATTTTGCATCAAATAATGAGGTGTAAACTCCTTTAAGCCCATTAAACCAAAAACAATAAATACACATGAAGATATTACCTTAACTGTCGCTTCTGGAATTCTTTTTCCCAGCTTGCTTCCAACCCAAACCCCCATAGCACTTGTTACTATCATTCCCATAACTGTTCCTATTAGTACAACTAGTGGATAGCTGGCTCTTGTAGCTAATGTAATTGCTGTTAACTGGGTTTTGTCCCCCAACTCCCCAATAAAAAAAGCTGTAGCAACTGTCATTACTGGTCCATATTTGGATCTACTCTTATCTAAATCATCTTCTTCATTGTCTAACTTTAGTGACCATATCCCAAAAACAGTAAAAGCCATTGCAGAAATAAATCGAATAGTTTCAAAGGGAATTAAATGGGTTAAATAAGTCCCAAGGACAATTGCCAGTCCATGATTTAATAGAGAACCTAAAAAAACCCCTAGCAATACCTTACGATAGGAATATTTTGATGCAAAGGCCATCGCCAAGATTTGAGTCTTATCTCCCATTTCTGCCAAAAATATAAAACCAAATGCATTAATAAGTTCGAGTATCATGTTAATTGCTCCTTCTAATAAAATAGAGCCAAACTTCTAGGTTTAATAAGCTAAATATGGTAGCCTATTAAACGTAAAAGTCTCGCTCCTTTAGCATCTTCTAAAGTGAATAGAACCAGATCTTAAAAGATCAGTGTGTTGATTCTATACGCAGATAAACTGCAGCTACTCCCTTTTCCGTAACTTTTCTGAAATAATGGTATCATATTAGCAATAGTCTGTCAACAAGGCTATGTACATGGGTGAACTTTGATTATTAACCTTGTTATATTAATTATATTCAATTACTCTTTTTACCCATTTTTTTGATGCCACTCTTCCAAACCCAACTACTGACTTTATAATTTCCTCACAGGATACTAATGCCACAACCTGATATATAGGTAGTTTCCATAGGTGGGCTCCAATGAATACCATTGGTACTCCATAAAGCCATACACTTGATAACTCTAAAAACAATGAAAACCGAGTATCTCCACCGCCTCTTAAAATACCAATAACTAAAATAATATTATAAAACTTAAAGGCCATAAATAAAGCAAAGACTCTTAAAATATTAATGGCATTATGGCTTACTGCATCTGATACATTAAAGAAATTTAAAACAAGTGGAGCTGCCACCATCATAATTAACCCAATTATTGCTCCTGTTGCGGTTCCAAGTATTGAAAACCTTTTAGCATAATTAATTGCCCGTTCCTCTTCATTAGCTCCTATAACATTTCCGATCATTACAGCGCTGGCATTACCTAAACCCATACCAATGACTATAAATATCCCTTGTATTGTTAGGGCTATTTGAACTGAAGCAACAGCCTCAGTACTAATTCTTGCATAAGAAATTGAATACATGCTCATTCCTAAAGCCCAGAAAGCTTCATTTAGTATAACAGGGGTTGTAGTATTCATCACCTGCTTAAAAAAGCTAGAGGATATTTTAAATATACGTAAGCTTCTTACTGCCAAAACATCATAGTATGAGTAAACATACGAAACAATTAAAAGGGTTTCCAAAGTCCTTGATATTAGTGTAGCAATAGCAGCACCTTTTATACCCATTGCTGGTATAGCTCCGGCCCCAAAAATCAGAATATAATTTAGTAAAGTATTAGCCAATAAAGAAATTGCACTAACTACCATTGTAAGCTTTGCGTTTCCAGTACTTCTCATTGCAAATGAATAAGAAAAGCTTATGGCTGTAAAAATATAGCTTACTGATACAATTCTCAAATAACTGCTACCCAAGTGGATAACCGTTTGATCTTCGGTAAATATCTTTAATATCCATTGAGGAAATAAAAATGCAGCAAGAAAAAAGGTTAAGCTAAAGCCTATACCTAGCATAAGGGCTAACCCTAACACCCTTTGAATGTTATCAATATCCTTCTTACCCCAATACTGTGCAGTAAAAATAGAAACGCCACTATTTATACCAAATAATATTAGTACAAAAACAAAGAAAAACTGATTGGCGAGGCCAACCGCTGCAATTTCTACTGCTCCCAATTTTCCAATCATTACAGTATCAACAGCATTTAAAGAGGAGGATATTAAATTTTGTAAGGCTATAGGTAAAGCTATTGATGCCATTATCTTATAAAAAATTTTATCATCTATCTTTTTTTGTATCATATTAGTGTCTCCAATTCTTTGTATTACTTCTATTATACATAATAAACTTTTCCAAGAAAAAAGTATAGCTAAATATAAAAAACCGAATAAATATATTTATATATTATATAAGATGTATTTCTCATCTACAATATGATATGATATAATACAATTGCACAGATAAGAAAACTAAAAATGATCGCTAGGGGCGCCTTGTGCTGAGAGGAATCATCCAACCCTTTGAACCTGTAGGTTAACACCTGCGAAGGAAAGCGAATTCTTGACTTCAAACATGAAAAAGAATTCCTTTTCATGTTTTTTTATTTGTAGTAAATAAAAAACAAAAAGGAGTGTTTAAATGTTTAATAAGTTATTTGATTTAAAACCTGTTACTCTTTCTATTTTAGCATTACTTATTATTATCGCTGGTGTTTTTTTCATTTTAAGCAAAAACAAAAAGAATCTAAAGTTTGATACTCGTATAATTGTATATGGAAGCTTATGTATAGCACTGTCATTTATTCTTTCATATATTAGACTTTATCGTTTCCCTCAAGGTGGAAGCATTACTCCTGCCAGTATGCTACCAATGTTCATATTCGCAGTTATGTTTGGTCCATTAGCTGGAATTATTGCAGGCTTTGCCTTTGGTTTACTAAAATTGATACAGGACCCATACATTATCCATTGGGCTCAATTTTTTCTTGATTACCCATTGGCTTATGGAGCATTAGGCTTAGCGGGATTATATAGAAAAAATATAAGTATATCTTGTTTTATAGGAGGCTTTGGTCGATTTTTTATGAGCTTTCTTTCAGGCGTGATATTTTTTGGCTCCTATGCGCCGGATGGCATGAATGTATTGTTTTATTCCCTAAGCGTAAATGGACTCATTATTGGAACAGATACTTTAATTTGTATCATCATTAGCTTGTTGCCACAAATAAAATCAGCTATAACTAGGATTCAATCTGGTAACCTGACTCATTAATAATACTCAGTAGAAGAATTAAAACCCGGGATGGCCTCAAGGCCATCTTTTTTTTGTGCTTTTATTTATGTCTAAAATCCTTTAATATCAGTAAAGGTTTATGTTATACTCATTTTTAGGAGGATTGATTAAATGGATATAAATATGCTTAAAAATTACTGTCTTTCAATGAAGGATACATATGAGGATTATCCCTTTGGGGAAGATGTACTGGTTGTCAAGGTGAAATCAAAAATGTTTGCACTCATAACAGAGAAAGGAAATTGCCTTAATATCTCATTAAAATGTGATCCCGTATTATCCCATTCATTAAGGGAAGCACATGCTTCCATCACTGCAGGATATCATTTAAACAAAACTCATTGGAATACAATTATAATAGATGGTTCTTTACCAGAGGATGAAATTCAATGGATGATTAAGCATTCCTATGAAATAGTAGTTAAAAAATTACCTAAGCCACAAAGAGATGAACTACTTTCACAAAAGTAATCCAATTAAAAAGCATCTAGTTTTATATAGATGCTTTTTTTATCAATGTTTACTTATTAACCCCCAAATACTATTGAAATAAACTACATATCCTTAAGCTGTTTTTCAGCAATATCGCCAATTATTGGCAATTTAAACCATGCTCCTTTATATGCCTTTACTAGTAAAATAATCCATAATACTAGTGTTAAAGGTGATATAAGCAGCGAAATTATCCAGCCAATTATTGGAATGAATCCTAACACAAATGATAATACCATTAAAGCTACAGAAACGAGAATAGATTGCATTGCATGGAATTTAACATAGCGACTATCCTTTTCTAATACATAAAAAATAATGCCAGTAATAAATCCAAGTAAGTAGCTTAGAAGTGCTGCAACATTTTCATCCATTCCTAATGAAGATTTTTTAATTTCAACTACTTCTTTAATATCCTTCTTTTCATTTTCCATTTTTTTTACCCCCTTTTTTGATATCTTATTAAATATATTTTTTAAACTTATTTTTTAGACCCTTATTATTACTCAATATTAAGGGTTAATAAATGTAACATTGTCACTATCAACATCTATTTTCAGTATTAGCTTATAGCCTCGTGTCATAATAATAAATATCTTTCTTGTTGCCATTTATAATTACTATTTCTTCAGTTTTTGGGAATATATTGTTTGAAAATTCAAACTACACTATAATTTTGTGATATAATAATTCTATTATAATAATGTAAAATTTTTGTAAAATTACTATATTTTATACTTATTTTTATTGGGGAGTGTTTAAATTGTCACTGATTCCACTAATTTCAACACAGCTGGTTCCTCCAGTAATAAAAAATTCAATTGATCGACCTGGCTTAAATAAGCTTAGCTTATCTATACTTTCTCATCCTATTACCACTATTACAGCTCCAGCAGGCTACGGTAAAAGTATCTGGGTATCCTCCATAATAGATAAAAATAATTGGCCAGTAACTGCATGGCTGAGCTTAGATATTCATGATTCAGAACCATCATTCTTACTTTTTCATTTAATACATTCGATTAAGAGAATTCGGTCAGATTTTGGTGGTAAGAGTCTACTAACCCTTAGAAGTATTGAAGATATTAATAAGGATTGGCATATTATTATATCCATGATTATTGAAGAAATAGCAACTGATGAAGAAATGGTTATAGTTTTGGATGACTTTCATTTAATAGATACCAATACTACTGTTTGTAGTATAATAGATTATTTTATTCGTTGGGTACCAAAACAAATACATCTTGTAATAATTAGTAGAACTGCTCCAAATCTAAACCTATATCGACGTAAAATATCTGGTGATGTTCTAGAAATTAATGCAGCTCAGCTTTTGTTTTCTATTGAAGAATCATGGGAATTTTTAAGAAGCTTAGGATTGCTTATAAATAAAAAAGATCTATTGTTAATAGATTTTTATACTGAAGGCTGGGCTATTAGCCTTCGACTTATGGGATTACTTCTTCTAAAATCAGACTATAGTATTGTAAAAACTATAGATGCTCTAAAAAATGTGAGCTCTGACCTTAATACATATCTAAGTAAAGAATTGTTAGAATACTTGCCAAATGAAATAAGAAACTTCATCCATGATTCTACTTTATTACCGTATTTAGAGCCAGAATTATGTAGTATAGCATTACAATGTAAAAATAGTGACGTGATGATTAATACTCTTCATTCCTTAGGGTTATTAATAAAAATAGAAGGTGAAGCAACTACATGGCGACTTCATCACTTAATGTCAGAGTGTCTTAATCCAAAGGTTCATCAACTTAGAACTGAAGATGAAATCCAAAGCATAAGAAAACGTGCTGCATCTTATCTGATTTCAAAGGGAGATATTGAAAGAGGAAATGCTCAGTTGGTTGCATCTTCTGATTGGCCTCAGCTCATAAAAATAATAAAGCAATATGGTGATAAGTATTATCTTCAGCATGGACGTTTAGACTCCCTCAATTCATGGATATCTTATCTACCTGAGACTTATTTCAATGATGACCATTGGCTTCTATATTTCAAAGGAGCATGTACCTTGCATTCTAACCCTCAAAAAGCTCTCGATTCGTTATCTTCTGCAGTAGGCTATGCTGTTAAAAATGGGGATATGGAGTGTATGATACGTTCAAAATTAGATCATATTCTTTTAAGGATAAAATTAGGTGAGGAAGCAGCGCTTCTACTACAAGAAGCATTAAATGCACTTGCATTAGTCAAAGATCTACCAGATAGCTTGAAAAGCTATTCTATATCAATCACTGCTATTATTGCTATGGAATCGGAACATCTGGAATTAGCCATTCAATTGGTAGATGAGTTAATTAAAAGTAGTGGTAGAGATAACTCTTGCAATACTAAAACCGGGGTTTACTTTCTCTTAGCAAGAATTTATCTATTAAAGGGTAATTCTTACCTGGCTGATTCGTATTTATCTAAAGCACTAGATCTATATGACGAAGGTAATTGGCAATACTTTTGGTATTGGCATCCCGAAACTATCTATGTACTCTGTCGCAGAGCACTAGTTAAAAATATGCATCCTAATTGGGTTATTCATATGCTCAAATGCTGGTTTCCACAGGATATATGTAAAGAGGCAGTTGCTATGCTTTTGACTAACGATGTAGATTTTAAAAATTCCATTAAAAGCTTAATTCAGAACATCGCAATGAAAAATGATACAACTATTATTCACATATGCTGTTTAGGTACCTTTAATGTATTTGTCAATGGAGTGGAAATTCCTCCAAACCAGTGGAAAACCAAGAAATCACAGAATTTATTTAAATACTTAACTATTTTTAGAAAATCACATATTAAGGATCAGGTTATTGAGGCTTTGTGGCCTGAATCAGATTTAAAATCTGGAGACTCCAATATCCGTATGGCTTTATGCCATATTCGCAAAGCACTACGCTATGCTGGATGCACTAAAAATATTATAAATCTTAGGCGTGGCATGATCAGTATTAGCAATGAGATTACTATATACACCGACTATCAATTATTCACTGATATTGCACTTGATATATTACCTGAGGATTCTTGTAATAGTGTAAGGGCTATAGAATTGTTTGAGTATGCATCTAGCCTCTATAGAGATGACCTATTGATAGAAAATATATATGATGATTGGTTTTTTAATCTGCGAATGAGACTTCGTCAGCTATATCTTAAAATCAATACTAAGATGATTAACTATCATTTAAGACATTCAAATTCTTTTGCTGCCTTAGAGATCTGTCATAAATATTTGACAATAGATCCAATAAACGAGGATATCTGTAGAATAACAATGGAGCTTTTATGGAAAAGTGGAGAAAAACAACATGCTATATCCATTTATAAGCAGCTTACTAATATTTTAATGAATCAGTATGAGTCATCACCCTCCATTGAAACTGAAACTCTATATAAACAAGTAAAAGGTAAATAAAAATAAAATAAAAACCCACCTCTGTTATGTGATAAGTACGGATTCAACTCTATCAACAACGAAAAGATGGGTTTTTACGATATTTCTATACTTTACTTCTTTCATATTGTACTGGCCATTCTACTTCATGCTTTAATTCTCCAGCTGCTTGTAGAGGCCAATAGGGATTTCGTAGAAGCTCTCTTCCTAAGTAAAGAAGATCCACCCTCTTATTTTGAACCAGCTCTTCAGCCATTTCCGAGCTAGTAATTAATCCACCGCCAATCACTGGCAACGAGGTTTCAGTCTTAATTATTTCTGCATGCTTAATTTGATAACCTGGATACACTTTTATTTTTGCAGGTACCACTGCACCTGAGCTTACATTTATTAAATCGACTCCTAAGTCTTTAACCATATTCAAAATCTTTGCTATATCCTTTGGATGATTACCTTCAGGATGATAGTCTTCGGCAGAAACCCTAATAATTAAGGGCTTTTCAATTGGCCATACGGATCTAACCTCATGAACTATTTCTTTTAGAAAGCGAGTTCTATTAACTAAGCTTCCACCATATTTATCACTTCTCTTGTTTGTTAATGGAGACAGAAATTCATTTATAAGATAGCCGTGGGCTGCATGAATTTCTATGATATCGTATCCAACTTCCCTCGCTCTGATTGCTCCACTCTTAAAAGCATTTTTCACGCTTTCAATGTCATTCACATTCATTTCCATAGGCACTCTTGAATTATCGTCAAAGGGTAATGGGCTAGGAGCAATTATAGTTTCTGTTGCAACAGTACATTTTCTTCCTGCATGGGCCAATTGAATACCGACCTTTGCCCCTTCAGCTTGACAGCCTTGTACAATTCTTTTTAATCCTTCAATATGTGAATCATCCCATATTCCTAAATCTGCATCTGAAATCCGTCCCCTACCTTCAACTGCTGTGGCTTCCTGCAGGATTAAACCAGTTCCTCCTATAGCCCGAGTATGATAATGGGCATAATGCCAATCTGTTGAGTAACCATAAGAATCAGCACTATACATACACATAGGTGCCATAACGATTCTATTTTTTAGAGTCATATCCTTTACAGTTAATTCTGAAAATAATTTCGACATAATAATCTCCCTTCCTATAAATATTTTTGCTATGTAATATTTACATAATTTCATCTGCTTTATTCATACCCTATTCTAACATAATATTATCTTTTCTTTTCTAAACCTAATCTAATCATTTTTACCTTGAAAGAAATTGATTTAATGATATAAATACATAGAAGGCTATAATTAAGACTATATATAGATAGCAGCAATTTTTCTTTTGTTATTAGATTAAGTGGACTATTACATATGTATTTACTCCTAAAGATTTTTATAATTAAAATGTTGGTGTTTTTTTAAAAAACAATAGTATAGAGATATATTTTTACTCATATAATCCTATGAGTATATTTGGGAGGGGAATAAATGATCATTTTCATAGATATTAAAAAGTTAATTGCATTT
The DNA here is from genome assembly GCF_900101495.1 of Alkaliphilus peptidifermentans DSM 18978. Classification (GTDB taxonomy): domain Bacteria; phylum Bacillota; class Clostridia; order Peptostreptococcales; family Natronincolaceae; genus Alkaliphilus_C; species Alkaliphilus_C peptidifermentans. Next base: position 43,407 of record NZ_FMUS01000029.1, on the reverse strand, counting down.
TTAATAATTTTATCCTTAATAATTGCTATTATTTTGGGATTTTTTATATGGAATGAAAGAACTAATACCACTTTTTACGATGATACCCTAAATCTAAAAATCTCATCAAAATTAGAAGAAGTATTCGAATTGAGAAATAGCCATATTATGGAAGGTAATGCGGAATTTCTAAAAGGAATATTTGATACAGAAGTTAAGAGTGGCGTATGGGCATATGAGCATGAGCTGAAAAAAATGAAATATCTTCACAATTGGTCAGATAAACAGGGTATTGAATTTACAAGGATTGATTCAGATATTGTCTTGAGAAATGTTAAGAATAAAGGGGATGGATATGCCTTAAATGTAATGGTATCTACAGAATATAAATATTTTTATATAGATTCTCCTCAAAAAGTTAATTCCTTTAGAATCGGGTCATATCATTCATTAGACTTAATGCCCCATGAAGAAAAATGGTTTATTACTCGAGAATGGTATACCGACCCATTTGCTGACTCTTTACATCTAGATGAACTAAAAAGTAAAGAATTACAGAATATCATTTTAACAGGTGAAGCTAAGGATCTCTCAAACATAAGTGAAAAAAGATTAAAGGCAATAGAATATGCTGATGAATATTGTGGTGCTGCCAGCCTTCCTGAGTATGGCTTTAAATACAATTCAAAATATAGAGATTATAACTATCTGGGTGGTGACTGTGCAAACTTCGTTTCCCAAGTACTATATGAGGGCGGAGGCTTTAAAAAAAATCGAACTTGGAATTACGAAAGAGGAGCTGGAAGCAAAACATGGATTAATGCAAGTGCCTTTAACAGTTATATGCTTGATAGTGGTAGGGCCTCTTCTATCGCTCATGGCACCTATGATAAGGTATTAGAAAGCTCCTACAAACTTTTACCAGGGGATTATATAGCCTATGAAGTGAAAGGAAAGGTCACTCATGTTTCTCTAGTATCAGGAATTGATTCCAAGGGTTATATTTTGGTAAATTCCCATAATTCAGATCGTTACCGAGTACCTTGGGATTTAGGCTGGAGTGATAAGGGAGTTAAGTTTTGGTTAGTCAGAGTAAACTATTAGATAAAGGCCATTTCAAAAGATTTCTCTTTAAAATGGCCTTTACTGCTAAGCTAAATTTTTTTACCATTCCAGATTTTTAGAGCTTCTCCTATTGATCGTGCCATTTCCTTTGAAAAATCTGCATTGGTTTTATAAGAATAATGCATTTGGGCGAAGTTTTTAGCATTGAATTTATTTTCATATGTAAATCTGCCCTCTAAATGTTTAAACATTGACTTAATATCCTCATCATCAAGCCTTTTATATTCTTCATTAAATACAATGTATTCTTTATCAAAGCGTTTCTTTGGAACCTGCTGATATCCCTCTGGATAATAACCTAAGCATAACATTCCGACAGGGAAAGCAAACTCCGGTAGATTTAGCAGCTCTTTATGTTTTTCATAGTGCTCCATAATATCCCCAATGTAGCATGTGCCAATACCTAATGATTCAGCGGCTATAACAGCATTTTGGGCTGCTATTAAGGCATCTTGAGTTGCTAGAAATAAACTGGCCTCTGAAGGTCTATTGAAATCGCTTTTGTTTTCTAAGCAAAATGTCTCAACATTATTTATTCTATAATAATCGACCCATTTTTGATAATCTGCTATAAAAATAAGCACCACTGGAGATTTAGCAATAAATGGTTGTTCATCACAAGTATGGCTTAAGCTTTCCTTTTTTTCTTGATCTCTAATAACAATGATAGAATAGGGCATCATGTTTCCAGCAGTAGGTGCCCTCATTGCTGCCTGAATAATTATATCAAGATGCTCTTGGTTAATAGGCTTTGAAGCATACTTTCTAAGGGACGTTCTACTTAGTAATGTTTCAATCGTTTTATTCATTTCAAACCCCTCCAAATTCTAATGTATTTTTGTCATAACTATCAATGCTTTTTAATATCCACTACCTAGATTTATTGATATAATTATTTAATGTCTTATTCCAATTTTCTACATAATGCCCTATTGCCCATTCTGCCATAATAACAGTCTCATTTTCCCTTAGTGTAATTCTTTGTAAAGGCTCCTGCTGTAGCTTTCCTCCATCAATACCATATACCATCAGTTCCTTTTTCGTTACTACAATAGCAATATCTTTATTGGGTGATGTATAAAGATCAACAGTACTAGGAATTTTATCCTTTGCGTTTGTCCAAGGAACACTTAACTCATCATAAAATATCAGTTTTGATGGAGGTATTAAGTTGATATTATAATCGGCTGAAAAGGATTCTTGATTCTTCATATAGTTTACTTTTCCTTTAAAAAACCAGTGTCCTAGCCTTCTTTCAAGGCCAAAATTGTCTCTTTCAACTTCTGACCCTATGATTTTATCACCGACTCTTTCCTCTAGTAATCGTTGTATGCCAGCATCCATGGCTTCAATTCCAGCAGCTCCCAACAAGTCGAAAATATCTACACCTTTAATATTAGGTAGACTATCTATGGCTAGAATTTTTAGGTGCTTCTCCTTCCATTCCTCCCCCCCTTGATAAATTCCCTTAGCTGTTTCTTCTATTGAAACATAGTCGTTACCAACATAGTTGACCTCTCTATATATTCTCCCCTCCCTTCCTTCCCAAAGCTCAGGGTCTATAATTAAGTCGTGTATGGGATTATCTTCTCTTGCAAGAATGTTATAGGCAATAGGAAATTCCTCGGTTCTGCCATTATCAGTTATACTTTTAACCTCAAGCTTCCAGAAACCGCTTCTTCGTGGGAAAAATAAATCTTCTGTTTCTGCTAAGGGCTGAAGCTGTTTATTTTTAGCGGATATCCAAAGAGTCCTGTAATTATTTACATGTTCTGCTGTACCTGTTTTTTGTGGTGTTGAACGTAGTCCTACCAAAACACCGGTAAGAAGCAATTCATCCTCTTGACTCCCCTTAACGTTATCAATTACAGAACTTCCCTCATTCAACATGTTGACAATATTAGAATCAACTTCTGTTGAAATTTTCTTGATAATAAAGCTGTCGTTATAAATTTTTAACACCAACTCATCATCCTTCTGTTTCAATACTTCACAATAAAACCTATCTTGATCAGTTATTGTTATCACATCAACCTCTTTATCGGAGAATCGAAATGTTTCAGGAAAAGCCTTAAGGTGATAAAATAAATATTCTTCTGCATCTACTCTCTTAATTTGGTATCGAGGATTTGTTAAAAGTTCTTCACCCATCACTGCAAATTCACTGGAAAATTGAAGGGTCCTTCCTATCCATTGCTGAGGACTTTTTTCTTCTGTAGATTGTTGATTTAAAATATTAGTTATTTCCCAAGTTCCTTGAACTGAAATGGTTAAATTATTTGGCGGAATAATTTGCTGATTAGAGTAATTGTCGGTGCTGACGCAGCCAATGCTAAAAAATATAATGAAAATTAACAGAAAACCTATTTTAATTCTGTTCACTTAAACAACCTCCCGTAATGGCAGCGTTATTTTTATTATGGTGCCCTTCTCCACCTGACTTTGAATATCTAGGCTACCGTCCATCATTTTTATAATTTCATCAGATATGGATAACCCAATGCCATTTTGTGACTTGCTTGATTTTCCTTTATAAAATTTTTCTTTTATCTTAGGAAGCTCCTCAATAGGTATTCCGCAACCTGTATCTTGAATTAAAATAATAATGCTTTCATCCTCCTGCTTTGCATCCATTGTGATTGTACCTCCAGATGCAGTAAACTTAAAAGCATTGTCTAATAGATTAATGAACACTTGCTTTAACCGGTTTTCATCTGTATATATCATTGGAAATTTGTCGGTAATAACTTTAAAATCCACCTGCTCCCTTATTGCCCTTGGTGTTAACTGAGTTTTAATATGCTGTAACACTTTGACTAAGTCTACGGGTTTTATTTCTAAAGTCACCTTTCCAGAAACAAACTTAGAAAAGTCTAATAATTCTTCAACCATTAAAGTTAATCTATCACTTTCTTTTTCGATTATTTCCAACCCATCCATCAAAATACTTCTATCTTCAAAGTCCTGTTTTAAAGTGATTGCCCATCCCTTAATAGAAGTTAGTGGGGTTCTCAACTCGTGGGATACTGAGGAGATGAAATCATTCTTAAGTTGTTCTTTTTTAACAATTTCCTTTGCCATAGAATTTAGAATATCGGAGAGCTTGCCAATTTCATCATTGTTTTTTTTCTTGCTTTCCGTATAATAATCTCCAAGGGCCATTTTTTCTGCGATGGTTGTTACTTCCTTTAGTGAACCAGTAATGGTATTTGCTAGAAAAATACTGACTATTCCTGTAATTAGAGTGACTAATGCCCCAAAGGCTATAAAAACGTAGGCAATTCTTACAATATCTTTGTTTACATCTCTAAGTGAAGCAATAAACCTCAGTACCCCCACCTGCATCTCTCCTGAATATAGAGGATAGGAAATTGCCATAACTTTTTCTGTATCATAATCTACATCTCCAATCCATTTACCAGTTTCACCTGCAAGTGCCCTCTTTACATCCTCAAATTGGTTTGCTGTACCAGGTGTCACCCCAATAGAGTCCATCAGTACTCTTCCCTCCATGTCAATAATTTCTACTTGGGCAGTTGCCTGCTTCCAAAAAGTATCCACATTGTTTAGTATATTATCCTGAAGAGTAGCATCGGAAAAATATCTATGATAGAGGTCTGCTGAAATCTGGATTTGATTTTGAAGGGTTCCCTCCAGATTCTTATAATAATATTGCCTAATACTGCTTATTAAAAAAATTTCTAGAATTACCACAGTAATAATGATTATAAAAACAAAATTAACTACTAGCCTTTTTTTAATACTCACCATTTTTCTCAGCTCCCCGTAACCGGTAACCATATCCCCAAACAGTTTCAATCCATTGGGGGATAGATGGATTGCGCTCTATTTTTTCTCTAATGCGTCTAACATGTACATCCACTGTTTTCATATCACCAAAGTATTTTTCACCCCAGACAAGATTCAGTATTTCATCTCTACTAAATGCTTTTTCTGGATTTCCCATTAATACCTTCATTATTGCAAATTCAGTGGGAGTAAGTTCTATCTCTATCCTTCCTTTATAAAACCTTTGTCCCTTTAAATCAAGCTTCAACTCTTTATATTTATAAATGTTGTGGTTGTTTTCCCTTGACTTACCTACTTTTCTTAGGTTTGCATGAATTCGAGCGATGAGCTCTAGGGGATTAAATGGCTTTACCATATAGTCATCCGCTCCAAGCTCAAGCCCCATGATTTTATCCATATCTTGCCCCTTGGCAGTTAACATAATAATTACAGCCTCTGGCATTAGTTTTCTAATTTTTTGGCATACCTCAAACCCATCAATCCCAGGCAGCATTACATCAAGAATCGCTACACTGGGGTAATATTTCTCGATCATCTGTAAAGCTTCTTCCCCACATTCAGATTCCAATACTTCAAATCCACTTCTATTCAGATTTATTGACAAAAATTTTCTAATGGAGGCTTCATCCTCCACCACCAGCACCTTTTTTTTGTCCTCTCCCATTAATATCACCTCATTTTGGTTTTCAAGGCTATTGTACTATAGTTTGATTCCCTCTGCTAGATAAAAATGTGTCCTTCTTTAAACCTTAATATTTTCGTAACCTTTTTTAAATTGTATTGTAAATCATTTAGGTTTGAAAACAGTTAGTATGAAAGAAGAATATATCATAAGAATGGAGGCAGGAAAAAATGAAACATAATATAAAGCTGGGCATTACTATCACACTTTTAACCCTCTTATTTATTGGAGTACTAAGTTTTAAAACAATATTACCATATCAATCGGAGCTCATCGTTGAAGCCAAGGATCTTTTCCCAGAAGTTCCGGAACAAGAACCTTCTTCCATTGACCCTGTGAAAGAGTTTGATATGAAATTAGAGGAAGCACACATCATCGAAGATTTGGAGATACCCATTGTTAACGATGAGAATGCAAAGATAGCTTATCTTACCTTTGATGATGGTCCTTCTATAAAGGTTACCCCTTATATATTAGACATACTAAAGGAACAAAATATTCAAGCCACCTTCTTTGTCATCGGCAGTCTTGCTGAAAAGCATCCAGATATGCTTTTAAGAATGCAGGAGGAGGGTCACTTAATCAGCAATCATACTTATACCCATGACTATAAAGCTATTTATTCAACTCCTCAAAGCTTAATAAATGAGCTGAGAAAGACAGATGAGATGCTTGAAGGAATTTTAGGAGATCAATACAAATCAAAAATCATTCGATTTCCCGGAGGCTCCTTCGGGGAAAAACTTAAGCCCCATCGCCAAGCCGTAAAGGAAGCAGGCTATTTCAGTGTTGATTGGAATGTATTAACTGGAGACGCAGAAGGAAAAAATGTCTCTGTAGAAAGACAACTGGATAGAATTAAAGAAACTCTTGAAAGCAAAAAACGAGCTGTCATTCTAATGCATGATAGTTCAAATAAAGAGACCACAATAGAAGCTTTACCAGAAATCATCCAGCATCTTAATTCTCAAGGATATGTTTTTAAGACACTAACGGATTATGTGTTTTAGGGAGGTATAGTAATGAAAAAAATATAGCACACAAAAATATTTTATGTACTATACCTGTAAACCATCCTTCTATTTTTAAGTAATCAAAATATCATAACATTGATTAAAACCTTTTATACCGATTCGATTAATACACCTGCCTCCTTATCGATAATTAAAGTAACATCTGAATGTGTTTGTAAAATAGAGGCAGGCACTTGAGTGTTGACGTATCCACTGGTCATTTCCATTATTGCTTCAGCTTTATTTCTACCACTGGCCAGAAGCACAATTTTTTTAGCCTTCATTATAGTTGCTATCCCTACTGAGATTGCTTCTCTTGGTACATCTTCCTTTCTATCAAAAAAACGGCTATTATCTTGTATTGTCTTTTCTGTCAATTGTACTAAGTGGGTAGTTACATTAAGTTTCTTAGAGGGCTCGTTAAATCCGATATGTCCATTTGCCCCAATACCCAGTATCTGTAAATCAATTCCTCCAACTGAATTGATTAACTCTTCATAGGCCAGACATTCAGTTACTACATTTTGTGCCTTTCCATTAAGAATGTGTATTTGGTTTTTTTGTACATTAATATACTTAAAAAAAACATCCATCATATATGTGTAATAACTACTTTTGTGCTCCCTCTCCAACCCATAATATTCATCAAGATTGAAGGTTGTGGTTTCTGAGAAATCCACTTCTTTACTTTTGTACATTTCTATAAGCTCTTGATACATACCAGTGGGAGTGCTACCTGTAGCTAATCCCAATACACTTTTGGGATTTAGTATTATTTGACTTGCAACAATTAACGCTGCTTTTTTACTCATACTTACATAATCTTCTTCTATGTAAATTCTCATATATTCACTTCTTTCCTTGGTGATTCTATATTATTTCTCTCCAAATCCAGCTTCTACTAGCTCCACCAGCTTTGCTATGCATGCTTCTTCATCTATTCCCTCAACGTCAATTATTATTTCATCTCCATACTTAGCTTGTAAAGCCAAAATCCCAATGATACTTTTGCCATTTGCCTTTTTAGAACCATTGATGATATTTACATCAGATTGAAATGTATTAGCTTCTTTTACCAGCAAAGAAGCCGGTCTTGCGTGTAAACCGATATTATTATTTATTTTTGTCTTTATACTTTTCATTTTTTCTCCTCTCTTTATAAATCAAATATTAAATTTCCCCATTACAACGGGGTTTCTTGCTCCGGTTACACCGGGAATATTATTGTTATTTCCATGCACTGCCTCATTAGCTAATATAGCAAAGGCTATGGCTTCTTTAGCATCGCTGGATAATCCCATATCCTCCTGTGTAAAAACAGAAATTCCTTTGCATTTTTCCCTTAACATCTTCATTATTGTATTATTGTAGCTTCCACCACCACCAACAATTATTTCATCCACATGATAATAAGGATAAATATAGGTTTCATAGTGATATATAATAGACTCTACTGTAAAGGCGGTAGCTGTAGCAACAATGTCTTCCATAGTCATCCCTCTTGCCAAGCAGTTGGATAATAATGCTTTGCTATAGTCCCTTCCAAATGTTTCTCTACCAGTACTTTTAGGTGGTTTATACTCCATATATGGATGTTTCATTAGCTCCGATAATAGTAGCTTATCAACAGACCCCTTAGCAGCAATTCTCCCATCAGTATCATATTTCATTGCTCCACCAGTCAATTCATATATTAAATAATCAATAATCATATTCCCTGGACCTGTATCGAAGGCTTTAATTTCATCTATTACAGATCCTTTAGGAAGCAATGTGACATTCCCAATGCCACCAATATTTTGTAACATTCTAGTTTTTTCTTCATGTCTATAAAGAATAAATTCTGTATAGGGTACCAATGGTGCACCATGTCCCCCAGCTGCCACATCCCCAACTCTAAAGTCTGAAACTACTGGTATACCTGTCTTTTCAGATATAACAGCAGCTTCTCCAATCTGCAGGGTACTATTTTGGGGAATATGATAAATTGTTTGACCGTGGGATCCAATTAAATCGATGTCCCAAAGTGATATTTTCATATCTTTACATAGCTGTATAACAGCATCTGCAAGGATATTACCCACCTTAAAGTTAAGTTTACATATCTTTTCCACGTTGGAGGTTTCTATAGAACAACATTCCAATATTTCATTTTTTGTATCTAAATCAATGGCATAATTTTTAAATCCTTTTAATGTCACCTTGGAATTTAAACCAACATCCTCTATTAATACCAATGCGCAATCTATTCCATCGATTGAGGTTCCTGACATTAACCCAATAACTAATTTTTTATCTTTATTAACTAAATCCAATAGCTTCTTCATTTCTTATTCCTCAAATCATTAAATGAAATCAATTCTATTCCTTCCTCAACAATTAACTCTTTTATTTCAGTTGAGGTCAATATTTTGTATTCATTTTCTCGCTGCAAATTATATGTGCTATGTTTCATCAGTTCTTGATCAAGAAATGCCGGGTGTACCATAATTTCCATTATTCCATCATCAAAATCATTAATTAATTTCTTGAAATTATTTATGGTTGCCTTCTCCCCATAGAATTCCCAGGTGAAATAATCAGTTGTTTTAATCCCCATTTCTTGATAAATACACTTGCATTCATTATTTGCATGCCGTAGTGGTACATCAAATTCTAAAGCAAGCTTTGCAACTATCTCCCTAATACCATCATACATATGAATATGGTGATGACTATCCAAATGACTAAGCTTTAATCCTGTTTTTATAAAAGCAACAATTTGATTTCTCAGCTCATACTCCACCTCTGACAAATCCATTATTGGTAGCAGACTCTTGCTCCTTTTATAAAAATTTCCGTTATTATCAACTAACGAAGCAACTTCATTTTTGGGGCTTAGGGGCTCACCGCAGGTTAAGGTAAGGTGCAAGCCAATGGTGCTTATATTATTCTCTTGAGCCAGTGTAACTGCTTCAATGGCATTAGGCATATTAATCATCAGGGTAGTACTGCTTACTATGCCAAACTTCATTGCTTCAATTATTCCTAGGTTGCACCCATTTGTTAAGCCAAAATCATCTGCATTTACAATTAGCCTTTTCATCTTATTCCCCCTACGTACTTTAATTCTATCATTTTACTCTTCTATACTCCATCATAATCTCCACTGTCCTCATTATATTTATAAATTTTCTTTAACGCCTTAGCAACTCCTGCTTCATCATTGCTTACAAATTTTGCTATCTCCTTCAATGCTTCTTCTCCATTTTTTAGAGTTACAGGGAAGCCCACAGCTTCTAACATAGATAGATCATTTTCACCATCACCTATAGCGATAATCTCCTCTTTTTTAATTCCTAAACTTTCTGCATAACTCAATAAAGCTTTTCCCTTTGATACATCGTCAGCAAAAATGTCTAATCCTGTTTTAGTTGATCTAAGTGCTTCAATACCAGGGATTTTTCTTAGCTCCTCTTGTATTGGTGCAATAGTCTCATATTCTTCAGTAATATAAACAACTTTTACTATTTTTGTATCCCACTTTAATAAAAAATCAATATCCTTAATCACTTTAAATGACATCATACCAGCTAATCTCTTACTAAAAACTGCAAAAGGATTTACAGCTTCGTTAAACTCATCAGTATTAAATGAATAAACTGAATCTAATGAATAGTATCTTGGATAAATATTTCTCGAATGGAAAAACTCATACAGTTTTATAAGTATATCATTTGGAATTGTTTTCAATGAGTGAATTTTACCTGTTAATACATCTCTTATACTTGCTCCATTACAACCTAGAACCGGAGCATTTATTCCAAGTGTTTCAACATACTCCTTCACAGCAGTATCTGGTCTACCTGTTACTATAACAAAAGAGACTCCTTTTTCCCTTAATTGGCGTATTGTTTCAATATTCTCCTCTGGTATTACATGGTTACTATTAAGTAACGTACCATCTATATCAATAGCAACTAATTTATATGACATAACTTTCCTCCTCAAAATTCAATAGACTTTCGTCTTCACCGAATTGCATATTTCAAGGATTGGCTTGAATCATTTGTGTTTTATTCCTTTACTTTTGGAGTTCATTTAATCTTACTCCCCGAATTTGCTTATTAATTCTTGAATTTTACTTTGAAATTGGGGTAAGTATTCTTTATTTTCTATTAATATATCATCCAATAGCTTTTTAGCCACTGTAACTGATGGCACTAAGGGATGTACTGCCATAGCTTGTAGTGCCATTTGGTAGTCCCCCTTAACCCCTGCTTCAACAGTAAGCTCCTCAAAGGCCTTTACTCCTTGAATCAATCCGTAAATCTTGGGAGAAATTTCCCCCACTTGAATAGGATGGGCTCCTGTTTTATCTACCACAGCAGTAACTTCTATAACAACATCCTTAGGTAGTCCAATGATGGTACCATTGTTTTTCACATTTACCACATGGAGTTGTTTTTTATTATTATGTATAGCACTTATAAGGGAAACTGCTGCATCAGAGTAATAAGCTCCTCCACGTTTCTCCAGTTGCTGAGGCTTTTCTTGAAGTGTATCATCCTTATAAACTTCAAATAATCCCTTCTCTACTTCTAAAACCTGCTCAGCTCTTGTTCCTTTTCCGCCTTCTTCAATTGCCTTTTGTTGATCCTTAACCATATCCTCCATCATATAAAAATATCTATGATAAGGGCAGGGAAGCATTCCTAAAGAGTTTAAAAACTCTGAATCCCACTTTAAATCAGGTATATTTTTCATGGTTAATGCTGCACCATCACTGAGCTTATTCAATACTATTTGAGTTACATCTTCTCCATCGACTAAAACCTTACTTCCCCACACAAGATGATTTAATCCTACAAAGTCGATTTTCACTCTTTTACTTTCTACTTCTAAAATATTTGCCACCATTTTTACCATACCAATTGGAACATTACAAAGTCCAATCACTTTAACATTAGTGTATTTTTGTACTACCTCTGTTATTAATCCCGCAGGATTTGTAAAGTTAATCAACCAGGCATTTGGCGCTAGTTCTTCAATATCATTGCAAATTTCTAAAATAACCGGTATTGTCCTCATTGCTTTTGCAAATCCACCTGGTCCAGTTGTTTCCTGTCCCAACACATCATATTTTAGAGGAATTCTTTCGTCTTTTGCCCTAGCAGCAAGCCCTCCAACCCTAAATTGTGTAGTGACAAAATCTGCTTTTTCTATAGCAGCTCGCCTATTAGTTGTTAAGACTATTTCTATATCCACTCCTGCTCTAGCTACCATTCTCTTTGCCAAAGCCCCAACAATTTCTAGTTTCCACATTCCCTCTGGAATATCAACAAGGTGTATCTCCTTTACAGGCAGCTCATGATGTCTATTAATAAAGCCCTCTATGATTTCTGGTGTATAGCTACTACCACCACCAATTACAGCTATCTTTAACCCAGCCATACTATACCTCCTTATTTGTTTTCTAGAATATTAATTCTTTTATAAAGATTTATCATGTTTTCAATTAAACTCTTCTCAGCGATTGCAGTCATTAAATGATCCTGCGCATGAACAAATAATAGCGACATTTCCACCTTTTCACCATTAATTTCTCTTTGAATCATATTTGTTTGTGATTTATGTGCTATCTTTATTTCGTTGTCTGCATTCTTTATAAACTCAATTGATTTATCAAATTCGTTATTTTGTGCACTTTTTAAAGCTTCATATGCTTCTGCCCTTGCATTCCCTGCATGTAGTATGATTTCAAAAATTATTTGCTCGTTTTCCATTATAAAGACCTCCTATTGTTTTCTTTTTTTAGTAGTTCTACTGCTTCGTTAAAGGGTCAAAGATAGCCTTGACCCTTTATCGAAGCACCAGACTTTCTGGTGCTTACAGATTGATGAAAAACTTCCATATTCTTCGTTACTGCTAAAACCCAGCACCCTTACATATTACCTATATGCTGCATTCGCTATGTTTTCTTGCGCCTCGAATCTGTAGCTTTTGATCAATCTACATTTTGATGACTTTGTCACCAACCTGGAAGCACCAGACAAACTGGTGCTTAATATATTACTCAACTAAGGCTCCTTCTTCATTTGCCATTTCTTCAAGCAGCATCTTCTTTTCATAAGCTTTGAAGAATGGATAGTATATGGCCATCATTATTGCGATATTAATTAATACTAATATTACTGCCCTCCAATCTCCTCCAGTGGCTAAATATGCACCTATTGGAGCAGGCAATGTCCAGGGAGCTAATATATAGGGCCTCCCAACCAGATTTAAAGCCATTGCAAAATAGGTTAAAATACCAGTAATCATTGGTCCAAGAATAAAGGGAATGGTTAATAGTGGGTTAAGCATAATTGGTGCACCGAAGATAATTGGCTCATTTATATTACATATTCCTGGAATCAATGAAGCCCTTCCTACACTCTTTAAATACTTAGATTTGGAAAAAATCATCCAGAACACTAATCCTAAGGTGGCCCCTGAACCCCCAATCCAGATAAACCATTGGAAGAATGGTTCTGGTGCAATATTGGGGATTGCTACTCCATCAGCAACCGCTTGAAGGTTCTCATCCAATAAAACAAGCCAGATAGGTCTAGCTATAGCACCTACAACAGAAACCCCATGGATACCTGCTGCCCAAAGTATAGTAATAATGAAGATTGGAACCAGAATTCCCCATAATGAATTTCCCACACCTCTTACTAGAGGTTTAAATAGATCCATAACAAACCCTTGAATATCGAAGCCCCATAGGTGTCTAACTGTCCATATAACAACAATAATAATAGCTGCGGGTACTAATGCTTCGAAGGATCTTGCCACTGAGTCAGGTACACCCTCTGGCATTTTGAATGTAAAATTTCTTTTATGTAAAAATCGAAGAACTTCTACAGCAAAGATAGACATAATGATTGCTACAAACATTCCTGCTCCTCCAGCATTGGCCATTGGCAGCATCCAGCCGTGTCCTTCAATACTAGCTGGCACTAGAGTTAAAATAAATGCCGCGATAGAAAGTACTCCACCTGATACCCCATCAAGCTTATAGGATTTAGCTAAGCTGTATCCTATGCCATATGATGCATATATGGCCATTAATCCCATAGTTAGACGAAAAGGAATTAATATATTACCTACATGCGGTTGCACCAGTTCAGCCAATCGTGGTATTGGTGGAAAAGCAATAACTAAAAAGAAACTACCAATAATTATTAATGCCATTGTAGATATAATACCATCTCTTATTGCCCTTAAGTGTCTTTGTTCTGATAATTTAGTCATAGGTGGCATTAAATACTTTTCAATAATATCAAATAACTTTTTCACTTTCTTTTACCCCCTTATTTTATTATCTCTTTAATTTGTTGTATTACCCTTACACCTCCCAGTGGACTATAGCCCTGTGGTGAAATTAGTGCAATTGGAATATTTGATTCTTTAGCTGCTTCTTCAAAGCCAGCAAACCTGTGCCTTACCTGAGGTGCTACTAGAGCAATATGCCATCCACCTTCTTTTAGCTCATCTTCAAACTCTCCAGTACTTACAGCTTTAACCTTTACTTCCATGCCTTGCTTATCAGCTTCTTTTTCGATGGACTTAACTACTATAGCACTGGACATTCCACCAGAGCAAACTAATAAGACCTTTAACATATTTCTTCCTCCCCCCTAATATATTCTAAAGCCTTTTTCACAAAGCCATTGGCTTTCTCCAGCTTTGCTGTAGCCTCATTGGGTCTACAGCCACTTTGAATCATAACAATTGCAACTTTAGGTTGATGGTTTGACTCCTTTAGGGCTTTTTCAGCTATTTCTTCAGTTGTTGCCGTTGCCATCATTACTATTCTTTTAGCTCTATCAAGTAATTTTTCATTGGTTGTCTGAACATCTACCATCAAATTTTTATATACCTTACCAATTCCTATCATTGAAGCAGTGGTTAACATGTTCAACACCATCTTTTGTGCAGAGGCTGATTTCAAACGGGTGGAGCCAGCTATTATTTCCGGGCCCACTACTGGTGTTATTGCAATATCCGCAATTTCACTAACTATAGCTTGTTCATTGCAGCAAAGGGATATTGTGTAAACTCCTATCTCCTTGGCATAGCTTAAACCTCCTAGCACATAAGGGGTTCTTCCACTGGCGGCTATCCCAACAACTATATCTCGCTTTGATAAACCAATGCCTTCTAAATCTTTTTGACCTTCCGCTTCACTATCTTCTGCTCCCTCCACTGCTTCGTATAATGCCTTTTCACCACCAGCAATTATTCCTACCACCATTTCACTTGGTGTACCGAAGGTGGGTGGGCATTCTGCTGCATCTAGAATTCCTAGTCTGCCACTGGTTCCGGCTCCAATGTAAACCAACCGTCCTCCATTTTTAAATGCTTCAACTATTTTTTCAACTGCATTTGCTATTCTAGGCATCTCCTTTTCTATAGCTAATGCTACTTTTTTGTCCTCTTCATTCATCATCTTTATAATTTCAAAGGCAGATTTTTCATCTATATCAGAATATATTTTGTTTACCTTTTCTGTGGTTAAGTCTCCCAGTTTATTGATCATAGAGCACTTCCTTTCTTAATACTTCATTCCCTTTACAGCTTTACGGGTCTCTTCTAAATGGTCTATAACTTCATCGTATCGTTTACAGGCAACTCCAATAAATAAGGAATCTATTACTGTTAGCTGAGCGATTCTGGAGGCCATAGCACCACTTCTAAAATTATTTTCTGACGAGGCTGTAAGTAGCTTTATGTCAGCTGCACTAAGAATAGGAGAATCTCCAAATTGTGTAATGCAAATTGTTGTGGCGCCCTTCTCCTTAGCAATTCTTAAAGCATCCACAACTTCTTTAGTACGGCCTGAGTAGGATATTCCTATTGCTACATCTTCCTTTGTTAGATGAACTGCTGAAGTCATTTGGATATGGCTATCAAAATACATATTGGTGGGTATATTAATTCGCATAAACTTATATTGAGCATCCAAAGCAACAATGGAAGAGGCACCTGCACCAAATATACTAATGCTGCGAGCTTTGTCAATAGATTCTATTGCCCTATCAAGTTCATCTGGAGCTAATACATTCATTGTGTCCTGAATTGCTTGTAAATTTCCAGAAGAGACTTTAGAAATTATATCCTTTGTACTATCTTCAATTCCAATTTGTTCAAATAATACTTTTTTCTTGCTGGCTTTATGGGAGCTTTCTAAAGAAACCGCCAGTTTTAGCTCTTGATATCCTTTTAATTCTAAGCTTTTGCAAAAACGCACTATGCTTGCTTCACTAGAACCGCATTTTCCTGCCAGCTCTGTAATTGAAAGATGCTTTAATTCTTCAGTATTATTTAATATGTATTGGGCTATTTTTTTCTCCGAAGGTTTAAAGGTTTCCAAACCTTGTTTAATTTTTACTAAGCATCCACCCATTATTTCACCTGCTTCCATTGATTTTTCCATAGATTTATTTCTTCCATTTTATTTAAATGTTTACACCCCATTATAAGTGCACCTAAAACTGGCGAATATTTTGGAGGAATTATTGTAATGGCAGGATATTTTTTTCTTATTCCAAAATGAAAATGCTTGTATACTGTTGTGATATTTTCCAAAACTCCACCACCTGCACAAATTACCAAGTTTTCGTTATGGGGCATTTGAAATATTATTTCCTCGGTAATATCCACCAACTTATTTCCTGCTTCTATCAATAAATCAATACAAATTTTATCTCCTGCTTGTGCACCTTCTTCAACAATTGGAGCTATTCTAGCTATATCTGCCTTAGTTCCTTTTGCAGAATATACGAAATTTATTAAGTCATCTATAGAGGTAAAGCCTAAATTGTCAAATACTCTTTTTTTCAAATTGCTAGAATCTACTCTCTTATCTATCCCTTGAACTATTTTTTCTAAACCCCTTCTACCAATATCATAACCACTACCTTCATCTCCTAAAATATGTCCCCATCCTCCAATTCGATGTTCGCTTCCTGTTGAATCAATTCCATATGCAATTGACCCTGTTCCACTA
Organism: Alkaliphilus peptidifermentans DSM 18978; assembly: GCF_900101495.1. Classification (GTDB taxonomy): domain Bacteria; phylum Bacillota; class Clostridia; order Peptostreptococcales; family Natronincolaceae; genus Alkaliphilus_C; species Alkaliphilus_C peptidifermentans. The sequence continues at coordinate 26,762 of NZ_FMUS01000029.1, read as the reverse complement.
AGAAGAAATATTCCTTCTTCCTTTCCATGTGCCCCTACCAATGCAATTTTAATATCCGTATTAAGTAGTACTGGTATTGATAAGTTAATTCTCTCAATAATTTTACGAAAGGTAATTTCATCCCTTTTCCGTCCAATCCCTGCCACACCTATTGAAACCAAATCAACTTCCCTCTCATCACACCCTGCTGCATTTATTAATTTATTAATGAGATTTTCTAATGTATGACCAACAGCCTCTACTTCTCTAGTATGGAGGTTCATAGATCCTTCCTCAGCTGTAGCTATTATCATACCTTTACTATCAACTATAGATCCTATGCTTTTTGTACCTCCACCATCTATTCCTATCATGAATCCCATATTTATTCTCCTTATGTATTATCTTCTTAAAATAAGAATATCATTTTTGAAAATATTTTTCAATATTTATATTTATTTTTGTAATATTTTTTCACAGTAAGGTAAATACTAATTTCCGGAGTTATTATAGAGTCCAATTTAAACAATAGAACCCAGCCACATCAACTCATTAAGAGGTTTGAAGGGCTGGGTTCCTTTACCTTATATTCTTTTTCTATATACGCTATTTTTATTCTATCTTCATAGCCCTCATGGCATTTAAAACAGCAATAATAGTTACGCCAACATCAGCAAATACTGCCTCCCACATTGTGGCATAGCCCAAAGCCCCAAGGACTAAAAATATAAGTTTTACTCCTAAAGAGAATATTATATTTTGCCAAACTATTTTTTTTGTTCTTTTTGCAATTTTAATTCCAGTATAAATTTTAGAAGGTTCATCGGTCATAATTACTACATCTGCTGCTTCAATGGCGGCATCTGATCCTAAGCCCCCCATTGCAATTCCGATGTCAGCCCTTGCTAAAACAGGCGCATCATTAATCCCATCACCAACAAAAACTAACTTTCCTTTAGCTGTTTTTTCATTATCCAAGAGTTCAAGCCTTTCAACTTTTTCATGTGGAAGTAGGTCGGCATATACCTCATCTAAATCCAACTGCTTTGCTACTTTTTCTCCAACTGATTTCCTATCACCTGTTAACATGACAATTTTTTTAATGCCAAGGTTCTTTAATAATTTAATTGCCCTTACAGAATCTTCTTTGACTTCGTCGGATATTACTATATAACCTAAATAGCTCCTGTTTACTGCTATGTGTACAATAGTTCCCACTTCCTCTGATTCATTAAAAGTAATTTGCTCCTTCTGCATTAATTTAGTGTTACCTGCAAGGATTTCCTTACCTTTAACCTCCACCTTTATTCCATGTCCAGATATTTCTTCATAGCTTTCAATTAAATCTCGATTTATTTCCTTTTCATATGCCTTTAATATTGATATTGCAATAGGATGATTTGAGTAGCTTTCTGCAAAAGCAGCATATTCTAAGAGTGTAGACTGATCTACTTCTCCAATAGTTTTTATTTCTGTTACTTTAAATACCCCTTTTGTAAGTGTTCCGGTCTTATCAAACACAACTGTTTCAACATTATTCAGGGCTTCTAAGTAATTACTACCCTTAACCAATACACCGCTTCTTGAAGCTCCGCCAACTCCACCAAAGAACCCAAGTGGTATAGACACTACCAATGCACAGGGACAGGAAATTACCAGGAAAACCAATGCCCTATAGAGCCATTGTGAAAAAGTTGCTCCATTAATAAAAAGCGGAGGTATTACTGCCAGTAAAGCTGCAATTGCTACTACTGCAGGGGTATAATATCTGGCAAATTTAGTTATAAAGTTTTCTGTTGGAGCCTTTCTACTATTGGCATTTTCCACTAAATCCAGTATCTTTGATACTGTCGACTCTCCAAACTCCTTAGTTACTTCAATCACTATTAATCCATTTTTATTAATTGAACCACTTAGTACTTGGTTACCAATTTCAACTTCCCTAGGTATAGATTCTCCAGTTAAGGCTGAAGCATCTACCATAGAACTACCTTCAACCACAGTACCATCTAAAGGAATTTTTTCCCCTGGCTTAACAATAATAATATCTCCAACCTTTACTTCCTCCGGCGATACTTTTTTGATATTGTCGTCAATTTTAACATTAGCATAATCAGGTCTGATATCCATTAGTGCAGCAATAGATTTTCTTGATCGATTTACTGCAAGGTTTTGGAAGAATTCCCCTACCCTATAGAATAGCATAACTGCAACGCCCTCAGGAAATTCCCCAATTGCAAATGCTCCAAAGGTTGCTATCCCCATTAAAAAGTTTTCGTCAAATATTTGTCCTCGCAAAATATTACGACCTGCCTTTAGCAATACTTTTCCCCCAACCAGTAGGTAGCTAATCGTATAAAGAAGCACTTCAACCTTAAATGAAAATTTATAAACAAGGGCTATTGTAAATAGAATTGAACCTATAATAAGCATTGTCAACTCTATGCTATTACCTTGTTCCTTTATCACTTTTTTCTTTTCATGACCTTCAACGGTATTTTCTTTATCAATAATTTTCACGTCTGGCTCAATCCTTTTAATAATTACATTGGCTTCTTCAATGATTCTTACTAATTCATAGCTACTATTAGCCTCTATTACCAACTTTTTAGTAGCAAAGTCTACAACCACCGATTTAACTCCTGATATGTTATTAAGCTCCCTCTCAATTTTTGATGCACAATTCCCACAGCTCAAACCCATTAATAGCAACACTTTTTTTTCTATCTTAGAAATTGACTTATCACTTACATTCACATGGGGTTCTAATTTGTTGATAATAGCTTTAGTTTGTTTTAATATATCATCTAGTTTATCTTTATCTATTATCTCCATCGACAATGTTTTTGTAATGAAATTCATGTATGCTGAGGCTACCCCTTCGATTAAAACTACTTGGCTTTCTATCTTAGTAGCACAATTTGCACAATCTAAGCCCTCTAAAATCAATTCTTTTTTGATGTGATTACCCATTTGTTTTTCCCCCTTACATATGCTGAATAACAATGTGTACAAACTATTTTTCTTGAATATGCACTAAACCTTCATCAAATATGTTTTTAATATGCTCATCATCTAATGAATAGTACACTATTTTACCTTCTTTTCTGTATTTCACTAACCTAGCTTGTTTCAAAACCCTTAGTTGGTGAGAAATTGCCGACTGTGTCATACTAAGTAATGCAGCTATGTCACATACACACATTTCGGATACAAAAAGTGCGTATAATATTCTAATCCTTGTGGTATCTCCAAATACTTTAAATAGCTCAGCTAGGTCATATAAATTTTCCTCCTGAGGCATATTTTCTCTTACTTTATCAACAATATCCTCATGAATTATATTGCAGCTACAGGTATCTATTTTTTCATTCATCTTAACATTATCCTCCTTCATAAATATTTATATGTGAATGTGTACTCATATGTTCATATATAGAATACTCCCTTTTAAATATTTTGTCAATGTAATTCTTCCTTTTTGAGCAAAAAAAAATGGAGTTAACTCCACTTATTTTATTTCCACTTGCCTTTTCCAGTGTTCTAGTATCCTCTGTCTATTTATTCCGGCCCATTCATGGTCGTAATCTACAATATTCAATTCAGAAAGTGGAAACGCCTCCATAGGAGAAATTGCTTCCCGATTGGTCAATAAATGATAATTTCCCACTTGTTTTCCCAGCTCCTGTGCCTGTTTTGTAAGGACCCAGTCAACAAATTTTTGTGCCGCTTCAATCTCTGGTCCATCTTTAATAATTGCCACAGCACCAATTTCATAGCCGGTTCCTTCCATGGGAAAAGAAATAACTATTTGATTATAACCCTCCTTAAAAAATTTAACCGCATCCTGTGCAAACAGAATGGCAACACCCATATCGCCTGTTCCAACTAATCTACCAGAGGTACTGCCTGAAGTCGTATACCAGCCTATTTGCTGATGCAGCTGTTGTAGATATTCAAAGCCTTCATCTTCACCATAAAGCTGTATGATGGTGGCTAGAATTGTATAGCCAGTCCCCGATGTGTTGGGGTTTGGCATCGCAATCATCCATCTGTATTTCGATTGAAGTAATTCTTCCCATGACTTAGGAACTGTAAGACCATTTTGCTGAAGCCACAATCGGTTGCTGACAATAGCAATGGGACCTGCATATATTCCTGTCCAATATCCTTCATCATCTTTAAAAATAGCATCAATATATTGCCTATTGGGAGATATATATGGGGTTAATAAGCCTTCTTGCTTTGCTTGAATGAATGTGTCCACTGGGCCACCAAACCAAATGCTGGCACGTGGATGATCCTTCTCATCCTGGAGACGCTGTAATATTTCTCCTGCAGATAATCGAGTATATTTTACCTTAATTCCCGTTTCCTTTTCAAAGGCTTCAATTGCTTTAATAGCATGATCTTCATATAGTCCAGCATAAATGTGAAGCTGTTTGGCTTCTTCTTCTGATGCACACCCCATTAAAGCAACTAATAAAATTGAAGAAATTAAACAAATTATTATTAGTTGTCTACCCATAAGCTCTCCCCCCATTCTTCTATTTTAACCTGATTTTATAATAATTCAAAGGAGAAGTTTACAAAACTAGTACTTAGATATTACCTACTCTATCATCATCACTCCATAACACATCTTCAACACCACTGATATTATTTATTTCTTCAACTAATGCTCTTTTATTTAAATTCCTGAGAAGCTTTAGCGCAAAATGGATTTCTAATGAACTTTCTGAGCCTACTGAATCCAATGTCTCTAAAAACTCATCCTTCCTATAGTCATAGTCTTCTTCTATATTAATAATATGAATATCTTTTATGGTAATATTATATCTTCCAAAGATCTGACCAATGTCCCCAATCAGCCCCGTTCGCTCCTTGCATTGTACTATTAATATCTTGTATTTTTTTGCAAATACTCTTTTTTCTACTACCCCAAGGCTCATTAAGGAAAAAAGAACAATGGCTGCAGTCATCAGTCCTCCAACATAATATCCTCCTCCAATGGCTAGGCCAATTCCTCCACACACCCATATACTGGCTGCTGTTGTTAGTCCGCTTATACTATTACCAGTCCTTAAAATGGTTCCGGCACCTAAAAAACCGATGCCACTCACAACTTGAGCAGCCAACCGTGCTGGATCTCCGCTACTGCTTAAATTATCAAATCCCTGGGTTGATAAAAGCATAATTAATGAAGAGCCTAATGTAACAAGAATATGGGTTCTAAGCCCAGCTGGCCTATTATTTGCTTCACGCTCCATTCCAATAAGTCCACCAATAACTGCAGAAAGTACTAATCTGATTATTAGTTCGTATGTACTAAGCATTAAAACCCTCCTTACTATTAGCACCATATGCTTATCAATTATTATCAAAGAAAAACTTGCTATGGAGTGAATTTAACATATTATAAAATATGCAGAGCCTGCTGGTCAAATCCGATTCCCATCTGCTGGCCAATCTTATATATAGTTTTTCCTGTTGGATTATTTTCGCTTATTTCTAAATTGGATCCAAAAAAATCAACCCCATATTCATGGTTTTGACCCATGAACACACTTTTATCCACTTTAACAGTAAAATCTTTCTTGCCAACTAGAACACCTTCAGGCCTGATAACAACTCTAACTCTTTGCCCCACATCAAATTTCTTATACACTTTTACTGTGAAACCTACACCATGTATGTTAACAATCACTTCACCTTCATCTATACCTACTATTTCTCCATCCAAAATATTAGCCCGGCCAATAAAATTAGCCACAAATTCATTTACAGGCCGCTGGTAGATTTCCTGTGGTGTCCCTTCCTGTTCAATAATTCCTGCATTCATGATAACCACCCTGTCTGAAAGGGCCATGGCTTCCTCTTGATCATGGGTTACATAGATAGACGTAATTCCCACCTTTTGCTGTATTTTACGGATTTCATCCCTCATGTGTATTCTCAGTTTAGCATCCAGGTTTGACAGTGGCTCATCGAAAAGCAGTACCCCGGGCTCCATAACCAAGGCTCTAGCCAATGAAACTCTTTGCTGCTGTCCACCAGACATTTGTGCTGGAACCCGCTGAGAAAAGTCCTCCATCTTCATCATTTTAAGTATTCTTTCTACACGCTCTTTAATCTCAGCCTTTGGACGTTTTTGAATTTTTAATCCATAGGATATATTATCAAACACATTCATATGTGGAAATAAGGCATAATTTTGAAAAACCATAGCTGTATCCCTTTTATCAGGTGTTTTAGTGGCGACATTTTCTTCACCAATAAACACATTTCCATGGGTTGGCATTTCAAAGCCTGCAATCATCCTTAAGGTGGTTGTTTTGCCACATCCAGAAGGTCCCAGCATGGTTACAAATTCCCCTGGTTCAATTTTTAAATTAATGTTGTTGACAGCAACCACCTGATCATTAGCTGTTGTTACAAATGTCTTATTTAAATTCTCTAGATATACTTTTTTAATTGACTTCATTTTTTCATCCCTACCCTTCCATATCACTGGTATCTATACCAAGTTTAGACAGAATAAACTGCATTGTCCATACAACAACGGCTACTATGATGATTAATATTGTGGAGTAAGCTGAAGCTACCCCTATTTTTCCTACATCAATTTGATTCATGATGGCTGCGGTTAACAAATTGTATCTTGCCGAAACCAGGAAAATTACTGTACTGACCAGAGTCATGCTTCTTACAAAGGTATACACCAGGCCACTGAAAAAAGCTGGTCGTATCATAGGTATTGTGACAGAGGTAAATACCTTACTGCTGGAAGCTCCCAAAACATTGGCAGCCTCTTCAATTGAAGGATCAATCTGCTGTAGTGCAGCAATACCAGATCTGATTCCAATAGGCATACTTCTCATGATAAAAGCAATGATCAATATAGTAGCGGTCCCTGTTAATACTAAAGGTTTAGTATTATAGGATAAAACATAACCCAATCCAATAACTGTTCCTGGAATTGCAAGGGCCAACATCGTAGTTACTTCTAAAAAGCTTTTTCCAATAAACTTTTTCCTAACAATTAAAAAGGCTATTATCATGGCTAATATACCACTTAAAGGAGTGGCTGCTAGGGCTAGTAAAGTAGTATCCTTAATAGGCTTCATCCCCAAATTAAAAACATATTTGAAGTGGTTTAATGAAAAGGAGTAATCTGCGCCCCACAATCTAATGAAGGCTCCTATAGGTACCAAAATGTACATTAATCCAACAAAAACACTCATAGACAGAACAATCCAATAAATCGGTCTAGTAATTTTAGGAGTATCAATTAACTCTCTAGCACGGGAAGCCTTGCCAGTAACTGTGATATAGGATTTTTTACCTATATAGTATTTTTGAACCATAAACACTGTAGTAGAAATAATAAGTAGTACAATTGCCAGTGCTGTACCACCACCCATATCATAATTACCGATCCCTTGTAGATAAATCTGGACAGCAAGGGTTGTATAATTACCTCCTATAACCATGGGATTACTAAAATCTGCTATTGACTGAATAAATACCAATAGAAAAGCATTAGCTAAACCAGGCACCATTAAAGGCAGGGTTATTGACTTAAAAACTTCTCCTCGGGATGCGCCTAGATCCCTTGCTGCTTCTTCTACAGATGGGTCAATGCTCTTTAGTAAGCCAACCAGCAATAGATAAGCCACAGGAAAGAATGTCAAGGTTTGAACCAGAACCAGTCCATTAAGTCCATAAACATTGGCTTCTCGCATCCCCAGAATTCCCCTTGTTATAAATCCATTACGTCCAAACAGCAGGATTGTTGATAAAGCAATAACAAAGGGAGGTGAAACCATAGGTAAAATGGCTATTGCATTGAAAATTCTTTTATTACGTATCTTTAAATATGCAGAAGCATAGGCAAATAAAAAGCCAATTACTGTTGAAATTACACTAACAATTATTCCAAGGTAAATCGTATTCCATAGGATTTCCTTTGTGGAAGACATTTGAAAGATTTTAGTATAATGATATAAGGATAATTCATTCTTATAATAAAGACTTTCCATGAATATTTTAATTAAAGGGTACAGAATAAATAAAAATACAACAATCAGAACCCCTATAATTGTTATCATTAAAACAGGATCCCGCATATTTTTCTTTATATTATCAACTTCTGTCTTTAGCTTTATTTTTTTATATGACACTTTCTCTATCATTGCCATCCCCTTCTTTCAGCTAGCTCTATAATGAAAGAATCCTTGCAGAAAATACAGGGATTCTTTCATGTGAATTAAATAATCTTATACTATTCTGTTGGTGGTGATGTTTTAGTTACGTTATTGAATTTTTCAATCAAGTCTGCTCTATTCTTACCTGCCCAATCAAAATCGTAGTCAATTAATTTTGTATCCTTTAACTCCATCGCTTCTTGAGGTGGTACAGCATCAGGGTTTGTTAAGAATTGGAAGGAATCAACAACGCTTCCCAATTCTTGAGCTTCCTTTGTTAATGCCCAGTCAACAAATAATTTTGCTGCCTCTTGGTCGGGGCCATTTGCTAATATAGCTACACCTCCGATTTCGTAGCCTGTTCCTTCTATTGGAGCAGAAATTACGATATCTTTAAATCCTTCCTTACGATATTTAATGGCATCATGAAGAAAGGTTATTCCAATTGGTATTTCCTTTAATCCAACCATTCTTCCAGGGGCTGTACCGGATTTCGTATATTGACGAATCTGTCCATTTAGCTTTTGTAAGTAATCAAAGCCTTCATCTTCACCCTTCAGCTGGATCGTTGTTGCCAGCATTGTATAGGCTGTACCAGATGAACCTGGATGGGCGGTTACAATTTGTCCTTTAAATTCAGGCTTCAGTAGATCTTCCCAGGATGTTGGTATATCATATTTTTTCTCTTCAAACCATTCCTTATCTAAAACAAAGCCAAGATATCCTGAGTAAATTCCTGTCCAGTATCCTTCTGAGTCTTTGTATTTATCAGGAAATTTTTCTGCATTAGGAGATTTATATGGTACCAATAGGCCTTCTTCTATTGCAGCTATGTAGGCATCCACAGGACCGCCATACCATATACTTGCTGACATGTTATCTTTTTCTGCACGTATTCTTGCTAGTGTTTCACCACTACTCATACGTACAAAGTTTGTTTTAACACCTGTTGCTTTTTCAAATTCCTTGACTGCCATCATGGCATGATCTTCCATTAAGCCTGCATAAATTGTTAATTTTAAATCTTTTGATGCTGGTGCTCCCGCATCTGCTGGAGTTTTATCAGGACTACATGCCACCAATAGCATTGTAATCAATAAAATAACAGAAATCATGATACTCATTTTTTTTGACATCTCTTTTCCTCCTTTTTAAAACCTTTATTTGCTTGAATAGGTTTTCAAGCACTGCTGAATCAGAAGCTTTAAAATATTCAGCTATTTATTCTATTTTACTTGAATCATTTGGAATAGTACCATACCCTCTCTTTGCCACTTAAAATGGCAGAAAAAGAGCACCCCATGAATGTGTAAATCTCCAAATTCATGGGGTGCCATAATGCTCTTTTTATTTACCTAGTATTAATTCCAGTATCCATTTAACAATAAACCCTACAATTGCAAAGTCAGAATCACCAAATGTTGCTCTAACATATCCTAAACCTGATAAGATAGGAATTAAATAGTAGGGTAGAAAAGTAATAACAAATCCATGGATAAAGGATGCTATAATTAAGCCTCTTTTTCTACCAATTGTATAGGCTATAACACCTGCTGCTCCTCCAGAAAAGAAATGAGTCACAATGCCAGGAATAATAATTGTATATTGATTTGATCGTAGAATAAATAAACTCATTGCAACTAATCCCCCCAGTAAGCTGAACAAAAATCCAAATATTGATGCAAGAGGGGCATAAGGGAATAGAATTGGGCAGTCTAAGGCGGGAATCCCTTTGGGTACAATTTTTTCACTTATACCCTGAAAGGCTGGTACAATTTCTGATAATAACATACGTACCCCCATCAATATTACATAAACCCCTGCTGAAAACCAGATAGACTGCATAGCAGATATTACGATTGTTGGACGTTCCAAAAACAATTCTGCCATTTGCTGTCTACTTACAAAAATGCTAGCTGTCAGAAATAGAATAAACATAAATATGGTAGTAGATAAAATATGATCTTGGAAAAACACTTTTAGTTTCTTTATTGCAGGAGGATGTATCTCTTCTTGCTGTTGAGGCAAGGCTTTAAAGCAGGATGCAATTACACCTGCAATCACAAATCCAACACTATTAAAGTGTCCGACTGCAACACAATCATTTTGTGTAACTTTTCTTACAAAGGGTTGTATGATGGCAGGCCCTATAGACATTGCCACAGCCAATAGGCTTGCTCCCAGCATTATTCCCTGCCATTTGTCAAGGGATGAAACTGCCAATACTGCAGCCAGCATTGATGCCATAAATAATATATGATGCCCTGTTAGGAAAATGTACTTTAATGGGCTGAACCTAGCTATCAAGAGATGTATCATCATTCCAAAAAACATAATCCAGGCTATATAATTACCATAATTAATTTGTGCCAATGCAGAAATGACTTCATTGTGGGGAATAATTCCAATGACTTGAAAACCTCTTTGTATCAGCAAAGATAAGTTCCCAAGAGCAACTCCTGCTGCAGAAGCACCTATTTGTATTAAAATGTATCCCAGCATTGTCTTAATGGTTCCCTGGATGATTTTTTCAATTCCTTTTTTCTGAATAATAAGCCCAATACAGGCAATTAGCCCCAGAAGAAAAGCTGGCTCTCCCAACACACCTCTGCTAATTCCATCTAAAAAGTTCATTGCGTCCCCTCTTTTTCATTTAACCATTTTTGAATAATATTGCTATTAAACAGCCTCTCACTTATGTAATGACGATTCACAATATCCTTCAACGCAATTGTTTCTGTCTGATTTTGCTCCGGTAAACAATCAATAACTTGTTTTGCACCAATGATTAAATCTGCCTTTATATAACTGGCAGAGCCAATGTCTGAGTGCTCTACCCAAATATTCAGGTTATTTTCCCTTGCAAATTTTTCAATAAAAAGTCTCATGGCTAAACTTGTACCCAAGCCACTTGTGCAAACTACAAGTATTTTTTTCATAGTAAGTTTCCCTCTCTTTTTTGAAACCAGTCATAAATATCTAAAGAATTATAGGTGTTTTTTAACAAGTTTAAAAAAGATTCATTATTCAAAGCATCAATAAGCATAGCCAGAACATCGACATGTTTCTTATTATCTACTGCTGCCATAGTAATCATCATCTCAATTGATGTTCTCACTTCCTTTAATACAACTGGTTTGTTAAATGTTACCAGACTAAATCCGGTGCCCCACACACCTAGTTTGTTAGATGCATGAGGAAAAATAATTCCTTCTGTAATCACAAAATGATGACTGGGATTCTTAATCATCTCAATAAGCTTTTCTTCATACTCTATACCAATAAGCCCCCTCTTTTTTAAGGGTGCTGTTCCTAATCCAATCATTTCCTCCACTGTTGAGGGAGGATCAGCCATTAGAACAATTGATTCCTCCGGTAACAGCTGTGCAATAGTCCCTTCCGAATAACTTATAGGAAGAAATGAATTATTTCCTTTAAACAATTGTATTAACTCTTTGTATAACTTACTTCTATTTTTAATATCACTACTTTTTTCAACAATTTTAATTACCTCATTGACTGTATTAATATACTGTAGCTCCTTCGCTTCTCTTTGATCAGGTATTCCAAGTAATTCTGTTATTTTTCGTTCATTTTCTCTGGTTAACAGGGGTGAAACCTTGATCCAGGGCATAGAAAGATTATAATAAATATCAATGGTTGAAATGACCAGATCCACTTCTTTAAGTGTTAGATCCTTTAAATCCTTATAGGAGCATTTTTTCACAATGTTAACTTGAGGGTAAATATCCAATAACCTTCTTTGTAGAATATTTACGGTTCCTAATCCTGAACTGCAAACAATCGCAATACGCTTGATAGGTGAAACAGGCCTTTGTTCTATGCCTGCCCCAATATGCATAGCAATATAGCTTGCTTCCTGTTGATCAAATTGGACTCCCTTTGGAGCAAGTACTTCGTTAGTGATTTGTAAAATTGTTTCTAATAATTCTTTGTACTCTTGTTGCAGTTCTGAAAATAACGGATTGCAAATTTTTATATTATACTTTGATCTATATATGGCTGGCTTTAAATGCATTGCCAAGCTTTCAATAATACGACGGCTGGTTAAAAGTGGCTTTTTGAAGCTTCTTTCAGCTTCTATAACGATTTTTTTTGCCAATTCTAAACACTCTTTATCCTCTTGATCCTTTTTATATTCCTTTTGAGCTGTTAGAATATGCTGTGTAATATATCCTATCTCTGTTAAAGGCAGCTTAATCCCAAAATAAGGTTCTATCCGAAGCTTAACTATTTTTTCTGCTGTTTCAAATTCTTCAGTTTGCCGTAGTTCCGTAAGCAATTTTTCATCCATAGCTACAAAATGCTCTTTTTTCAATCTTTCAAGTGACAGGTAAATATGTAAGATCAGTGCTACATACCCATTATCGGAAAAAACAATAGATAGGGTCTCCTCCAGCTCTGATACCACTTCAAACAAATAATGCATGTCCTTTGGTTGAAACCATCTCTTCCATTGAAGTACATTCATTATTTTCGAATCATTGTATAATAGATAGTCTAATATTTTTTCTCCAGAGGCTTCTTCTTTTATTAAATATAAATAGGCTTTTCTTCTATACAGTTCCCTACCACTTATCTTTACTTTGCCTTTTTCTCGTATCAGTTTTAAATTCTGCATGTTAAACCAGGCTTTTAAATCAGCTAGGTCACTTATCAAAGTTTTATCACTTATTTTAAAGGTTTCTATTAAGTCATCAAAGGCTACTTCAGATTTTTCCAGCAGTTCCTTTGCAATCTCCTTAGAACGACTTTCTGGAGATAGATATTCGATTTTTTCATCAATAAAGCTCTGTACTTGTTGCCATTTTTCACTATCTATGTCTAACTTTAAGCCGAATTTTCTATTTCGTGTAATAAAAATATCTTTATCCTTTAGACTGGATTCCAGCATTAAGATGTCATGCCTGATGGTTCTTTGAGATACATTGAACTTCTTGGATAGTTCCTCAACAGTCATATAATCCTGATTATGTACCAACTGCTCCATTATTTTCTTTTGTCTGCTGGAAATCATAAGTAACACCTCTGTGGTAAATTATTTTTTTAATTATAACACATTTTTATTATTATTTTGTAAATTGTTGTGAATAACTCTTCTTATAAAAGAACGCTCCTATACAATAAAAAAGTCGGATACCAATAGACAACCTTGGTACCCGAACTTTTTTAAATGAATTGCTTCCTAATATGAATATATTTTATTCTTCTGTTAAATCCAATAGAATACTTCCCACCTCTGGGCTAATAATACAATAAGATACAAATTCACCATTCAACGCACCAGATACAATCACGTAATCTTTACTTCCAAAGCTGGTTAATTGAAGCTCTCCTTCATCCTCCAATGTTATTTTTATAGAATTACCAGCAAGCATGGTAATATATGCTCCATTATATGTGGCACCTGTATTTAAATGATTTATTATTTCTACTATTTCATCCTGTGAAAACTCCTTAATTTCTTCCTGCATTAAACTGTATAGCTTCATATCCTTAATTGATTCTATTGATATACCTTTTTCCATCTCCAATAAAGATTCACCAACTTCATCTTCAATTGAAATTCCACCATTACCTTGATTAATGTCTGTTATATCCCACTGAAGCTTTTCAATACTATTACCTTCAAATCTAATTAAAGCATGTGGATACGTTATAGCATCTGTAACAGGAACACCTTCTTCTGGTGATACTAATGTGGCATAAATATATGCTGTACCTGGTGTTACCTCCGTTACACTCTCTACATTTAATTCATATCCTCCACTTGGTTTTTCTCCAGCAGATATTAGAACATGTTTCCACTTTCCATCAGTTAAAGAATGAACACCCTCTTCATTAATGTTTTCTAAATACCAATCCATTAATTCATCATTTTCAACGATCATGTAGTCCATTGCTTTCTCAAAGTCTATAGGTCTTTCAACGCTAATTATATCTCCTTTATTTTGTGTTTGAATAATAACTGAGCGATTTTCGTCATTCCAGCCTACTATGGCTCCTAATGCTTCAGCGACAAACCTACCAGGAATGAAGGTGCGGCCTTCTATAATTTTAGCTGGCACGTCTAGATTAATGGTTTCTAAAACTTGCTCTTTATCAATATCTCGTGTTATTACTGCAGTATCCTGTCCAATATGCAGTAAAATACTTACATCATCCATAATAACCTTGACAGCATTTTCTTCTCCATCCCATTCAACATTAGCGCCCATTTTCTCCATTACACCTCTAACTGGGATCAATGTACGGTTATTTTCAATAATAGGCATAGCATCCAACTCTGGCTGTTCACCATCAATATATATTAATATACCAGGTTCTTGCTTAAAATCTTTATTCCCTATTGTATTAGTGTCTCTAATAATTCTATCCTGATCTGTACTTGATACTGGTTGATCTAAATCATTTATTTTAATGTTGTCGTTAATTTCTACTGGCAAAGTAACTGCCTGTATCCCTTCAACAATCTTAACCTCATCTCTACCTATAATATCATAAAGGTAATTTGCATTATCTTCATTATAGGGGATAATTCCTATTTCAATATAATCATCCATAGGACCTGTACTGGTTACACTAAAACCGTAAGCTTGAATTTTTTCTGCATACTTTTCAAAGACAAAGTTATCAATTTTCCAATGCCTTTCAGCTAGCTCATGTCCACTATACATTTCCCTATCGATAATTCTATTTGTAATGTCAATTGGCAAAGTAACTGCCTGATGACCTTCAACAACCTTTACATCATCTCTACCAAATACAGCATACAAATAGTCAGCATTCTCTTCATTGTAGGGGGTAATTCCTATTTCAATGTACTCATCCATTGGCCCGGTGTGGGTTACAACAAAGCCCCATTCAACAATTTTATCGACATTCTCCTTAAAAAGATAATTATCAATTTCCTGATGTCTTTCATATAAGTCATATCTATCTTCTATTGCTATTTCTATTTTACGCATGGTACCAGATTCTACATCGTAGGGATTTGCAAACACAACACTGGAAGATATTACACTGAAGCAGATACCTGCTACTAACGCCTTTGAATATTTTGACCTAATCATAAAAATCATTCCTCCTAATTATAAGTAATTATATAAAGTATAATATAAGCTTTTTTAGATAAATCTTATAAATATTATCTACCTTTATCCGTCATCCTCCTTTCTCATTTCTAGTTATAAGACGCAAGTATTTATATTTTGTTCCATTATGTTTTTGAAAATGTTGCAAATCTTAAATTGTTGATTCTGTCATAAATAAAAGCATAGCTCTAGAGCTATACTTTTTCCATTTTTATTTTCTAAATAATATCCAATTTAATGTAAATAGATTATTATTACATTATTATATGAAATACTGTGTTCCCTCATTAGCTTTTTATATTTTATTGTAAAAGCTATGGAATACACACCCCATAGCTTTTCTTTGTATTTATTAAGTTTTTTATGTAGCCATTATAAATTGGTACTCACAATTTTTACAAGTAATACGTAGCTTTCCTTTGTTTTTTGGTACCCGCATTCTAGAGCTACATTTTTTACAGCTAATTACTGTGTAATCTAATAACGCTTCTATTTTTCCTATATCCAAACCTACTATAACCTGATCATCTATTAAAAATGCTGGTACTCCCTTTATATTTAATTTAGAGAATTCTGATCTTGCAATTGGATCTTCATTGACATCCTTTTCCACAAAGATAATACCTTTATTCGAAAGAGCCTCCTTCGCAGTGTAGCAATGGGGTCATGTTTTACTGGTAAAAACTATTACTTTTTTCATTTATTCCACTCCTTTAAACCATGGTTTTTTCTATTTTTCTTCTTTCTTCTATTATACTATACTCGATGCTCAGTTAATAATTTATCTATAGGTTTATTTACCCTATATCAATTATCCCAGCTAGTGAAGTGGTGGCATTACTGATTGTAATGTGAACTATTTTATACTACTGCGTAGATTTGTATTTTTTTCTACCGTCCTTCATTTTGATAGTTATAAAAAGTAGTAAGGGTATTAGGAAAAATAAAGGTAAGCTTATCAAAAAATATGGAACCGTAATACCTAAGATAATATCAAAACGCGGAATCAAGAAGGGCATTGCAACCCCAATTAAAATGGCAATTGGTACTGAAAAAGTACTTACTTCATCTATATTAAAGAAATCTGAAACAATCTCGCATGTAACATAATAGGTCAATATAAATTTAATAAAGGTTGTACAATAAAAAACTGCTAAAAACATTGCATCAAGCCTTACTAGCACATCCCCCACCTCAATTAGACGAATTGTACTAAAGGGTGGAAAAACAAGAGTCTTCAGTGTAGCCTCTTCAAATGCCAGTATTGCGGCAAAGGATCTGAAAGTTAGTAATATTGTACTCAATACAATGGCAGTAAAGCTACACACTAAATATTTCATCTTATTATCTGAAGTAACTTTTGAATTCTTATAGAAAAAGATCACTGGCAATATCTGAGCAAAAGGAAAATTCATATTTGGAATAGCCCCTTCTAAAACTGGCTTTATACCTTCTGCCATAATGGGTGTTAGCTTCAATAATTCTAATTTAGGTAAAACCAGTATAAACAAAAAGAAGTAAACTAATATAAGTATAGGTAATAAAAATTCTATTAATCTTGCTATTGTTTCCAAACCTAATTTAACTGCATATATAGCTGGTACTATTAAAAAAATAGTAAAAACGTAGCCTGGGGTTTCTGGCATTGTTATTTTTCCAAAGTAATAAATATCAGACGCAATTAGAGCGCTTAAAAGAAAAAAGAATGCTAAATAGTAAAAATTTACAAAACCACCAATTACCCTCCCCCAATATCTATTAACTATTTCAGTAAAAGATTCTCCATCACACAATGACTGAGGGAGATAGTGACTAAATATAACAACAAATGCCATGATTGAAGCAATTAGATTTGATATCCATACGTCTCTTCCAGCCTCAATAACACCTGGTAAATAAAGTATTATCGCTCCTCCAAGCTGTGCTATTGTTACGAAAAATAACTGATAAAAGGATATCACTTCCCAGTTGTTTTTAGATTTTTTTACCAAAACAAGCACTCCCTTCATCATATTATAGTGTTTGATAATTTATCAAAAAAATGTACAAAATATGTTTTAGGGAGGATTTGCAAATGAGAAAGTCAAATATAAAAAAACTTAAAAAACCAGTTAAGCTTATTAATAAGGATCAGATAGATATTAAAGAGGATATTGAGTCAATTGTGGAAATTAATATAAACTCTATTACATCTGACCTTACCACTAATATACATATCATTAATTCTTTACTGGCTAAAAGCTACGATCTAAGATTTAGGTATATTGATATATCCACCATTCCCACCACTAAAAGCGTTGTAATTTACCTTGAAAGCATAACTGATACAAATAAACTGGAGTCTACAGTAATAGCTCCCCTCATGCAGGGAATCGTAGAAAGATGTTTAGATGAGAGGGTTCGTTTTTCAGCTAGCCCCTATGCTATAGTTAAAGAAATCTTAATAAACAGTAGTATAAAAGTAATGGAAGACATTAGCATGATTATTGATGAAGTTCTTGTGGGTAAAGGTATTCTTTTTATTGATGGATATTCCTCAGCAATCATAATTGACATTGCAAGGGAAGCTGACAAAAAAAGTACAGAACCAAAGACAGAAAAAATAATTAACGGTCCTCAAGAGGCCTTTGTTGAAGACATTGAGTCGAATATTTATATTCTAAGAAAAAGAATAAAATCTAAAGACTTTGTAATTAAAGAGCTACAAATCGGAGAAGTAAACAGATCTACGGTAAAGGTACTTTATATAAATAATATAGCTGATGCCAAAATTGTAGATGAGCTCTTTAGTAGGTTAAATACAATTAAGATTGATACTATCTATGGCTCTGCCAGCTTAAAGGAATATATAAATGATTCTCCTTTAAATATATTTCCCACTATCTACAGTACCGAAAGACCTGACAGGGTAGAAGCGATGCTATTGGAAGGCAGAGTAGCTATTATTTGTGATGTTTGTCCTATAGCCTTGGTTGTTCCTTCCGTTGTGAGTGATTTTTTTTCTACACCTGAGGAGTACTATATTAATTTTTATTTTGCAACCTTCAATAGAGTTATTGGTTATATCGGAGCCTTTATTGTCATGTTCTTACCTTCCATTTATATATCCCTTACCACCTTCCATCAAGAAATGATACCTACAAGCCTCGCTCTAACTCTGGCAGGCACCAGGGCTGGTGTTCCTTACCCTGCCTTTGTAGAAGCCTTAATGATGGAATTGGCCTTTGAAGCCCTTAGACAAGCAGGCACTAGATTACCCACCCACGTTGGTCAAGCTGTTAGCATTGTGGGTGCTTTAATAATCGGTCAAGCTGCAGTTGAAGCAGGCTTGGTGTCCCCTGCAGTGGTGATAGTTGTTGCTATTACAGCTATTTTTTCCTTTACTATGCCCTACAATAATTTTTCAATGGCTTTAAGATTAACGAGATTTTTTAATATGGCCCTAGCAGCCATACTGGGTATTTATGGAGTTATGACAGGGGGCTTATTAATTCTTTTAAATCTTTTATCATTAAGATCCTTTAGTGTGCCTTTGATGGCTCCCTTTAGTCCCTTAAATCTTGAAGATATGAGGGATTGGGTTTTTAGATTTCCCCAATGGACAATTACTAAAAGGTCTTCTGATATTATTAAGGATAATCTTAAGAAAAAATCATCCAACCTTAAACCCACTACAAAAAAGTGAAAGGATAATCTCTATGAAAAAAACAATGCTATTGCTTAGTCTCTTAATCGTGATTACCTTTACCTCCTCCTGCTGGAGCCGTAGAGAAATTGAGGACTTAGGCTTTGTTATGGGCTTAGGCATATCTAAAACAGAAGCAGGACTATACACAGTGGTGGCGCAATTAGCCAATGCTAATGCGATTGTTTCTGAAGCTCCTAACTCAACGGAAATCTATACATTGGTTAAGGCAGAAGGCCTTACAGTATTCGATGCTTTGCGAAATCTATCAATGATTGCAAAACGAAGACTTTATATTGCACATTTAACTGCAATAGTAATCCATGAAGAGATTGCAAAGGAAGGCTTGAGTTTAATTATGGGTGTCTTTCTGCAGGATATGGAGCTTAGATTAGGTTCGTATGTTTTTATTAGTCAGGTACCGCCAGAAGAAATTTTTGACACCCCAAATTTCATTGGTTTAGTTCCTGCTATGGGATTAGAACTTATTGCTGAAAACTATGGTGCCAATTCAAAAATATTTATTTCCGACCTACATGCTACAGTTGAAGCTGTCAATAACCCAACTCTAAACTATGTAACTGCATTAGTAGAGAAAATACCTGGCCCTTCAAATAGTGAGATGTCTCAGATGAACCTCAGTAGAATTGTTATATTTGATAATGACAAATTGGCAGGATACTTAGATTATGAAGAAGGTCAAGCCTATAATTTTATAACTAATAATTTTAGAATAGGTCTTATTGTTTTTGAGCATGCAGGGAGTAAGGATAAAATTGTAATCGAAATACTTGAATCCAGCACCAAGATAATTCCAGAATATAGGGATGGAGAAATTTCCTTTAGGATTGTACTAAATATTAAGGGTAATATAGCTGAAAGAATACCAATACTACAAGGCTTCTCGGAGCTAGACATTGTACCTGTTCAAAATCAGCTTAATCAGGTTATAGAGGATAAGCTAAAAACCGCAATTGATTCAGCCCAGCAGGATTTTAAGATAGACTATTTTAATTTAAGTAAAGACTTTTCAAGAAAATATCCAAAGGAATTTAAAGAGATGCAGGAGGAATGGAATGATATCTTTTCAAATGCCAAAATCGATGTAGAGGTAAAGAGTTCAGTTATTCACTCCGCCCTAAATAAGAATAGGGGGAGAATATAATGAATTTAATTTTATTAATTCTTATAGCCAGTACGTTGTTGATAGATTTCAAAAAAATTGAAAAGAATAACAATCAAATTATATATATCTATATATCTATTGTTATTTTAATAATTATGGTTTCATTAGTTGATAACTATGAAATTTTATCTAGGAGTCCTTTAGAGATATTAATTGAAAAAATGCAACCAATAACAGGTTGGATTGAAATGAAACTAACTTAGCTTTGCTTGTACATATCTATGTTATCAATTATGCTTCACTCCTTCCCCTTCATAAACATATACTTTAATAGAGATCAAATGATTGGAGTGATTTTAATGTATAATACTGAAATTCTTAACAATTTACTAAGCTTAGTCATTCGGGGTTTACTTATTCCCGTAGTTCCCACTATTTCAGCATATTTGATATCGCTTATAAAGAATTATACATCGGAAATTATCAGTTGGTTAGAAAACGAAGAATTCATTAAATATAAGGAAGTTGCAGAATTAGCCATTCATACCACCGTTGCTTCGGTTTATCAAACAGGCTTAGAGGATATTTATAAAAGGATCAATGGACCTACTGAAGCTGAAATAGTAGCAGGATTTAATATGATGAAAGAAAAATCAAAAACTATTATTAGCGAAGCAGTAGCCCATGAGCTTGGAAAGAAATATCAAAATCTTGATAAGTGGCTTGAAAATAAAATATCCTACTACCTTAATCAAGAAATGTTAGATCCATTCCATTCAACCAACACTAATGAAATGGAGGTAATATAATGAGGATAATAATTGATTCTGGTCATGGTGGAAAAGATCCTGGAGCCAGTGGATTTGGTATGAAGGAAAAGGATTTGAATCTTATATTTGCAAATCTTCTTGCTACAGAGCTGGAAAAACTCAATATAGATGTTGATAGATCTTTGATCAATGACAACTACTATTCAGCTAAGGAATTGACCGATTTGATTAAAAGCTCTGGTTCATCAATCTGTATTTCTTGTCATAATAACGCATTTGATGGAACTGCAAGAGGCTTTGAAGTAATACACAGTATACACACCAACGGTACACTAGCAAAATTAATAATTGAAGAGGTGAAAAAAACAAGCTTTAAGGTTAGAAGAGCCTTCAGCAGGGAGAGTACACTGCCGTCAAATGCAGGTGAAGACTACTATTACATTATTAGACTAACATACCCAGATGTAGAGACTATAATAGTTGAATTCGGATTCATGGACAATGCTGCAGATTTTAAGCTTCTAACAGACCCTGCTTGGCAGAAAAAGCTTACCACTGCAGTTGCTACAGGAATAAGCAACTATATTACATCTAACAGCATTGGCAAAACAAGTATACTTGGGGACCCAGTGCTTACTCCAGATCAGCTGAAATCTGGATTAAGGGCAGTTAATAAATCCTTCGATACAGGAATAGTAGATTTATATTATAATATTTCTAAAATCTATGGAGTAAAAGCAGACTTGGCATTTATTCAAGCAATACATGAAACCAATTGGTTGAGGTTTACAGGAGTGGTTAAGCCAGAACAAAACAACTTCAGTGGTCTTGGAGCTACTGGTCCTAACAATCCAGGATTATCTTTCCCTACCCCAGAGGCTGGAGTTGAAGCTCACATACAGCATTTATACGCTTATGCCACCACCACTCCATTACCTAAAGGTCGTATCCTATATGATACAAGATTTAGCTTGGTACGAAGGGGTAGTGCTCCCAATTGGGAGGATCTTAATGGGAAGTGGGCAGTTCCTGGTATAGGCTATGGAGAAAAAATTATAGAAATGCATAAGAACATAAATGAAAAATACCCCAATGAAACACCTAGTCAACCCGTTACCCCAGAAAATCCTGTCGAAAACCAACCAACTCACTGGGCTAAAATCTGTCACGATGAGCTAACGGCAGCTGGCCTCCTTTATAGCGACCATACCAGTACACTAGATGAACCTGCAAGTAAGGGCATTGTTTTTTGTTTGGTAAATCGTATAAGGAAGGAGTTAATGAAGGATGAGTAGTTTCATATATATAACCTCAACCATTGTAATTATTGGATCGATTTTGGCACTTCTTTTTTTCATTATTAAGCTTGTGTCAGCATTATGTAAAGAAAGTAATTGTATAAGCTATCATGAAAAGGCTGATGCTACAATGTCCCGTTTGGATAATACTATCATGTTAAGCGTTATGACCATCAACAAATCGATGGTTGAAGAGCGTAAAAAGTCAAACTCATTTCTGCAAAAGGACAAAGAAGAGGCCTTTCAGGAATCCAAGGACAGGATTATGAATATTTTAAGTAATGAAGATCTTCAACACCTCAGTATTTATATAGATAATATGGAGGAATGGATAGATAATAGGATTGAGTATTATGTGAGGGTTTTAAAGAAGAACAAATAGTTTTTTTAGCTAAAAAGCATCAGCCTTTGAATTGGGCTGATGCTTTTTTTTGCTTTATTTTTTCATGCCTGTAAAAATAAAAATGGCATCCCTTAAAAATTCGGCAGTCCCTGCCTGTTTTTCATCGTAGTATGCTTTAAATCTCTCGTCATCAACATACATTTGCGCTAATCCAGCATGTGCCTCTTTACTGTAATCAGTCCAATAATATGTTAGCCATCGCTTGTGTAAAGCAGCAGCTTTCTGTGCTATTTCGCTGGCAGGATCACTAGTTTTAAAGGCTTCTGATAAAGTTTCAATTACTTCCTCTGAAAGTTTTGTTACTTCATCATATTCCTCTTGGGTCATGTTTTTTAGCTTGTTATTGGATTTATCAACAATGTCATTCCCATACTTTTCTCTAACCTCTGCTCCATATTTCTTTTCATTATCATCTACCATTTTCTGCTTAAAGCCTTCGAATCTTTCCATATCTGTCATTTTAAATCTCCCTTCCGATTCAGCAATTGATTTATTAACATTTGAGATTAATATATTCAATTGCTTTCTTTTTTCAAGAAGCTTCTCACGATGGTCTCTAAGTGCTTCTGCTCCATCAAATGAGGGTTCATTTATAATGCTTTTAATTTTGTCTAAGCTTAGACCCAATTCCCTATAAAAAAGTATTTGTTGCAGCATAGCAACCTCATTAGCACCGTATATTCGATATCCCGATGAGTTTATTCTTGCCGGCTTAAGAATATCTATCTCATCATAGTACCGAAGGGTTCTAGTACTGATTCCCGCCATTTGACCTAACTTTTGCACTGTATATTCCATTTGCTCACCTCCTGATAAATTAAATATACACCTTTACGTTGCGTCAATGTCAATATATTTACATACTTTTTTATATATTTTTTTTATATTTTCACATAATACAGTTTTGATAATCTAAATTACTGTTAAGAACAAAAGCATTTTTTACTAGTATTATCCTTCAAAATAACCTAATTAAGTAGCAACACTTTTATTAGGGTTTGTTTGAAGTATCTTTATAATTTATTCTATTCATTTTTTTCAGTTGATTTATAACATCTCTGGCATCCTTTTCTGATTCAATTAATGTCGATATCCATCTATCAGTAGCGCTTATTATATCTTCATGGGGTAGGGGTGTATTAATTAACTCTTTTATATTGTCTTTTTGTCCTTTATCTATAAATCTTAGCATACGATGAATTGACATTATACTATAGTTTGCACTCCTTAATGTACGAATTACCTTTATTCTATTGATTTCATAGGGGCCATACATTCTATAATTGTTTTTATCATTTCTGGGGGTATCAATTAACCCATTTCTTTCCCAATTCCTAAGAACATCTATAGATACATTAAGTAATTTAGCAACATTCATTCTTTTATAATAAATCCCTGTATCCTTATCCATTTCTCCATTGATCCACTTATCTATCAGGTCTAGTACCTCTTCTGCTCTAACTCTTTCGTTTTTTATATGTAATAGATAATTAAATGCTTTTTCTAAAGCCTCCTTTAGATTGCCCTGAGCCGCTGTTCTAACAATAGCTGCTGCCATCTTACGTATGTTCCCTTCCACAAACTGGCATCTTAATGCCATTCTGGCAAGTTTCATTTGCTCAAGATGTTCTTCTGTGAATACTCGATAGCCACTACTATTCCTAGGAATTACCTGTAAAAACCCCCATTCTTCGTAAAGTCGTACTGTATTGGGGTGTACACCTACCATTTTTGCTATTTCAGAGGTTTTATAATATTTCACTATATCTATCTCCTAACAAATAAATTACTACCTAAAACCTATTTCATCCAATACAATGTGGTAGTGGTAAAATACCTGTGAATATTTGCTATATCTTCTATTTATATTATAATGTAGATAACTTTACTATACAAAGTAATAATACTTATAAGGAGGATATTCCATTATGAACTTTTATGAGATTAAACCAGAACAGATTGAAAAAAACACATTTGAGCTTATTGGTAAGGATTGGACCCTAATTACTGCCGAAAAAAATGGAAAAGTAAATACAATGACAGCATCCTGGGGTGGATTCGGAGTAATGTGGAATAAAAATGTGGTTTTTATCGTTATACGTCCACAGCGCTATACAAAGGAATTTGTTGATGCTTCCGATACCTTCTCTCTTACCTTTTTTGAGAAAGAATTTGAAAAGGAATTGTCATATCTTGGTTCTGTTTCAGGAAGAAATGAAGATAAAATTGCAAAGTTAAACTTATCGATTGAATATTCTGGGGATACTCCAATTCTCTCAAATGCTAGTTTAGCCATGATATGTACAAAACTATATGCTCAGGAATATAAACCTGAATGCTTTATTGATACAGCATTAAAAGCAAATATGTACCCCCATAGTGATTATCATACACTCTATATCGCAGAAGTAACAAAGGTTTTAGTAAAAGACAATAGGTAAAATTAATGAGTAATTACTAATGATAAATAGCAAAGAAATTAGATATAAATGAAATGGCAAATTGATAATTGAAATTTAAAAATGAAATCGAAGAGTAAAGTTAATTAAAATAAGTGGGCCGATGAGAGTTTCGGCCCACACTATTCATTTTACTTAACAAACTTACACCGAATTTGACTATTGTATTTATAGCAATAATA
Source organism: Alkaliphilus peptidifermentans DSM 18978 (assembly GCF_900101495.1). GTDB lineage: Bacteria > Bacillota > Clostridia > Peptostreptococcales > Natronincolaceae > Alkaliphilus_C > Alkaliphilus_C peptidifermentans. The sequence goes on along the minus strand of NZ_FMUS01000029.1, from coordinate 1,538 downwards.
TACCTGCTCCTTCACATTCATCAATCATATCTTGTGGCCATATAGATGCTTGAACTTCTCCTATATGAGCTTTTTGAAGGAAGAACATACAAATTCTTGATTGCCCGATACCGCCTCCCACAGTGTATGGTAGTTCCTTATTTAGTAGCATTCTGTGAAAAGTAAGTTCTTTTTTGTCCTCTGAGCCTGTCAATTTTAGCTGTCTTTCTAATGCTTCTTCATCTACCCGTATACCCATTGAAGATAACTCTAAAGCTATGCCTAGTACAGGATACCAGAAGATTATATCTCCGTTCAATGTCCAGTCATCATAATCTGGTGCTCTACCATCATGCTTTATTCCAGATGCCAATTCACCACCAATTTGCATAATAAAAACTGCACCTTTTTCTTTTGCAATAGCATCCTCTCTTTCCTTTGGAGAAAGAGCTGGGAATCTATCTTCCAGTTCTTGTGTTGTTACAAAAGAAATCTTATTTGGTAAGAATTTTTGAAAGCTTGGATATAGTTTGCATACTTCATCTTCTGTTTTCTTAAATACTCTATAAATTCTCTCTACAACTTCCTTTAATGTATCAAAGGTTCTTTCTTCTTTTGAAATAATATGCTCCCAATCCCATTGGTCAACATAGATAGAGTGAATATTGTCAAGATCTTCATCCCTTCGTATAGCATTCATATCTGTATAGATACCTTCTCCATGATTAAAACCATATCTATGAAGAGCCATACGCTTCCATTTTGCTAGAGAATGCACAATTTCCACTTCTTTACCACCGACAGCCTTCACATCAAAGGCCACTGGTCTTTCTACACCATTTAAGTTGTCATTTGTTCCTGTTTCTGGTTGAACAAACAAGGGTGCAGATACTCTTGTTAAATTAAGTTCATATGCTAATGCTGCTTCAAAAAAATCCTTCAGTTGTTTAATTGCGATTTCTGTTTCACGAATACCAAGGGTTGACTTATAGTCTTTTGGTATTATCAATGAGTTATTTAACAATGTCATATTAATTCCTCCTAATTAGTATTTAACCTAAATACAGAATATCCCATGGCCATGGTTGATTATCCCTTAAAGGTTTATATAAATAAAAAAACCCCTCATCCCTATAGAAAAGGGACGAAAGGTTTAACTTCCGCGGTACCACCCAAATTAGTACAAAACTCACTTTATCAGTACAGAAGAAATATTCTTCGATACCTACCAATTTATAACGGTTTGGCTCCGGCTAAGTCTACTCTCCTGTTGGGATTTCGGTTAGCAACTCCGAGATGTTCTTCAATAAAGGCCTCGTACTGATCTCCCACTATCACCAGCTCGCTGAAACTACATCCTAAATCTACTCTTCTCTTCTTCGTTTTTTATATGTTATTTATTATTGTAGATTATATAATAATCAATTTAGACTGTCAACACTATTTTTGAATATTTGTGTTTATTTTTTGAATATTTATTAGCGTTTTTGAATGTTTATTAGTATACACAGCTATTATTATCTATGGAAATTAAAAAAACTAGTGTATATTATTACCTC
>NZ_FMUS01000028.1 GCF_900101495.1 Alkaliphilus peptidifermentans DSM 18978 | reverse complement strand
GATGGATGGGTTTTTGTGTATTGTACTTTATGTAATTTTAATCATAGAAAATGATTTAACTAGATCTACATTAATTAAATATATAAATATACTTTTGTATATCTTAATAAAAAAGTGTATAATAAACATGAAATTATCATATATCTGAAGGGCTGTGATAAATTGATTGAAATAAAAAAGGCAGAACCTCAAGATAAGCAAAATCTAGTAAAACTATACAATGAGCTTTCAGTACCTTTTACAAAAGAGGATGATGAAGTTTTATCTACAATTGTTATAAAGGATAGATCTGAGATTTTAGGTATAGCAAATTTTAAAAAACTCTCAAATAAAGCTGCCGAAATCAAGCTTATTTATATAGTACCTAGGGAAAGAGGTAGTAAGCTTGGAGATGGACTTTTAAGAGGAACAATTAACTTCTTAATGGAAAATGGATATACCTTTGTTCTCATAAAGACTAATGAAAATTTAAATGATTTTCTTCTTCACCAAGGACTTGTGCCTTTAAATGAGGTTTCTTTGTTTGATGAATTAGAAATAGAATTAAGGAGCTTAAATTTAAATAATTCAGCTTTTTTTTATTGCAATCCAAAGGAATTCTTTCAAAGGAAATGTAAAGGAAGTAGATATAGATAATGGATAAGCTTATTGTTTCAAGAGCAACAGCCTTTGTACATACAATTTTAAAAGAAAAAATTAAGCCAGGTAATGTGGTTGTTGATGCCACCATGGGTAATGGTAATGATACTATTTTTCTGGCTGAGTCTGTTGGTAACAGTGGAAAGGTTTATTCCTTTGATATTCAAGAGAAGGCAATGGAGGCAACATCAAAGAAACTAAGGGAATTTCATGCAGAAAATCTAAAACAAGTATTTTTAATAAGAGATAGCCACGAAAATATGGGTATACATATTAATGAAAAAATAGATGCTGCAGTATTCAATTTAGGATATTTACCAGGTGGAGACAGAAGAATAGTTACTCAGCCTAATTCTACTATTAAGGCAATAGAATATGTATTGGAAAACCTTAATCCAATGGGTGTCTTGTCTGTTATGATTTATTATGGACACGATGGGGGACTGGAAGAAAAAAATACTGTTCTAGAGCATTTAACAACATTAGATAATAAAAAGTATTCAGTGCTTCAATGTGGCTATATTAATAAAGATAAAAACCCACCGATTATTGTATTTGTAGAAAAAATAAATTAAATATAATTATTTTAATAACAAAATTAAAGGAGGTACTTTTAATGGACGGTCCTAAAACTCAAAAAATTAAAATTACTGAAACTGTGCTAAGAGATGCTCACCAATCTCTACTTGCAACAAGGATGACAACAGAAGAAATGCTACCTATTGTAGAAAAGCTTGATCAAGTTGGTTATCATTCCTTAGAAATGTGGGGAGGAGCAACCTTTGATTCATGCTTGAGATTTCTTAATGAAGATCCATGGGAGAGATTGAGAAAAATAAAAGGGATTGTAAAAAACACAAAGCTACAAATGCTTCTGAGGGGACAGAATCTTTTAGGGTATAAACATTATTCAGATGATGTAGTTACAGAGTTCGTAAAAAAATCTATTTATAATGGTATAGATATTATTAGGATATTTGATGCCTTAAATGACACTAGGAATTTAGAAACAGCCCTTAGGGTAACCAATCAAGAGGGTGGTCATGCTCAATGTGCTATATCCTATACAATTAGCCCTATACACAATATTAAGTACTATGTGGATAAGGCGAAGGAAATGGAAAGTATGGGGGCTAATTCAATATGTATTAAGGATATGTCTGGTATACTGACTCCTTATGTGGCCTATGACCTTGTTAAAGAAATGAAGCAGGTTATAAGTGTTCCTATTCAGCTTCATTCCCACTACAGCAGCGGTATTGCTTCAATGACTTATTTAAAGGCAATTGAAGCAGGGGTAGATGTAGTGGATACTGCAATATCACCAATGGCTATGGGTACATCACAGCCACCAACGGAGCCTCTTGTTGCAACATTACAAGGTACACCCTATGATACTGGTATGGATTTAGAAGCATTAAACGAAATCACAGAATATTATAAGCCTTTAAGAGATAAATATTTAGATAAAAAACTAATTGATCCAAAGGTAATGGGTGTAGATATCAATACTCTGGTATATCAAGTACCAGGTGGAATGCTTTCTAACCTAATATCACAATTAAAGCAACAGAATAAAATGGATAAATTAGATGAAGTTTTAGCAGAAGTTCCAAGGGTAAGGGAAGATTTAGGATATCCTCCCCTAGTTACACCAATGAGTCAAATGGTAGGTACCCAAGCAGTATTTAATGTTATTATAGGTGAACGATATAAAATGGTACCAAAGGAAATAAAGGATTATGTTAAAGGCTTATATGGTCAAACAACGACTCCTATTGCAGTTGATATTAAAGAAAAAATCATAGGAAAAGATGAAATAATAACCTGTAGACCGGCTGATTTAATTGAACCTCAATTAGATAAATTGAAGTTGGAAATGAAGGAATACCTAGAGCAGGAGGAGGATGTATTGTCCTACGCACTCTTCCCGCAGGTGGCCATGACCTTCTTTAAGGAAAGATGGAGTCAAAAATATAAGATTGAAACAACTCTTTATAATGAAACAGAAAAGACTCATCCGGTTTAAAAGCAATGAGTAATTAATAATTAGAAGCTCCCCATTGAGGGGGAGCTTTTTTAAATACAATGATCGTGCAAATAGATTTTATAATGACGATTGCTAATATAAGATTTGATTGCTGCTGTAGTATTACGAGGAATTAATTGATTGCATTTTAAACAAACCCAATCTCTGTTTTTAATAATCTCATGATTGGTGGAAAGCTTTATATTTTTATATTTATTCCAGCTTTTCCATCCAGTTTTACATAATTTACTTCTTTCTTCGTAGTCTGCATAAACCCATTTTAATATTCGATGAAAATGGAAAGGATATTTCGTATAGCTAATATAGGAGTTAGGTAATCCTAGACTAATGGCATATTGGTCAAAGGATGTTTCTATGATACTTTGCAATGGATCACCAATTTTTGTATTGATATGATTATAATTATTGGTTTTTAACCATTTATTAAGCTCATCGAACATATAACCTCTACATACCTGAATTTCTTCGGATGTAGATACGTCTAGTTTCTGGAATAATCTTTCTGTTATATTAACAACATATTGTATATAAAGCTTTTTATTGAAGTTTTCATTTTGGTAGTATTCTAGAGGAATTATTTCATCCTTGTATTCTCCTGTTTCTACCCGTAAAGCCCCAATAAGTGTTCCGCCTAGTAAACTACCACTGCCGGCATCATCTATTTGAATCAAAATCTTCACCTCACAAGTCTATATATCTAAAATTATTATTGTCGATTAATTAAATAACTATTATGAAAAAAAGAAATTAGGAGGATTAATAAATGCGTATACTGGTTACAAACGATGATGGAATATTTTCAGAGGGAATATATCAGCTGGCAAAGGCATTTATGTCAATTGGCGAAGTAATCGTGGTTGCACCAAATAAGGAGCAAAGTGCCACAGGCCATTCTATTACACTACATAGACCATTAAGGGTTAGTAAAGTGAAATTTTTTGACACTCCAATAGAAGCCCATGCAATTGATGGAACACCAGTTGACTGTGTAAAGGTGGCTGTAGAAGCAATATTAAAAGATCGAAGGCCTGACTTAGTTGTTTCGGGTATAAATAACGGTCCTAATTTAGGTACCGATGTAATTTACTCTGGTACAGTATCTGCTGCAGTTGAAGCAGCAATATTAGAAATTCCGTCGATAGCAGTATCGATGGCTAGTACTAAAATTGATACCTTCCAAGATGCTGCCGAATTTACTTGCAGGATTACAAAAAGTATACACCAATTGACTAGGTCTAAAGTAGGTATCATAAATATCAATTACCCTACATGTCGAAAGGAGTCAATTAGTGGTGTGAAGGTAACTACACTGGGTGTAAGAAGATATGAAAATTCATTAATTGAAAGGAAGGATCCTCGTGGTGATTCCTATTACTGGATTTCAGGTAAGGCCATGGAGCTACAACAGTCGGAGGATAGTGATGTAATTGCAGTAAGAAATAATTATATATCAATTACTCCAATACACTTTGACCTGACTCATTTCAAAGATTACGATGATTTAAAAAAAATTAAATTTGAGGCATAGCTGTAGAATCTTCTATGGCTATATTTTTTTCTTTAAACTTTACAAATATGAAGCAAATGAAATTAAACTTGCATTTTAGCAAAATTATCCTAAAATTATGAAATAAAAATTGCAAAATGAAGTTTTATCTGATATAGTTTTGATTAGAGAGATTAATCTGTTATTGAAGGGAGATGGGTCTGTTGGACAACCGCAAGGCTGAGAAAGAATTAAAAGTAATAGAGGAATGGTGTAAGGGTTGTGGTATTTGCGTCGCATTTTGTCCTAAGAATGTGCTTGATATGGAAAATGATAAGGTTATCATTAGTGATTTGGATAAATGCATCAAGTGCGGCTTATGTGAATTAAGATGTCCAGACTATGCTATTTATTTGGAGGGGTCTAATAATGAGTAACAGACAAATAAAATTAATGCAGGGAAATGAAGCCTGTGTTGAAGGAGCACTGGCAGCAGGAATGAAGTTTTATGCAGGCTATCCGATAACACCATCTACTGAAATAGCTGAGCTTTGCTCTCAAAAATTACCCGTTGTAGGTGGAAAATTTATTCAGATGGAAGACGAAATAGCAGGTATGGCTGCAACTATAGGTGGGTCTTTAGCTGGTTTAAAATCAATGACAGCCACCAGTGGGCCAGGTTTTTCATTAAAACAAGAAAACATTGGCTATGCAGCACTAACTGAAGTTCCATGTGTTATTGTTGATGTTCAAAGGGCAGGACCAAGTACAGGATTACCAACTGCTCCATCACAGGGTGATATTATGCAAGCTAAGTGGGGTACCCATGGTGACCATCCAGTTATAGCTCTTTCACCAACATCTGTAAGAGAAACCTTTGATTTAACTGTTAAAGCATTTAATTTATCAGAAAAATATAGAACACCAGTATTACTTATGTTAGATGAAATTGTAGGGCATATGAGGGAAAAGATTGAAATACCTAATCTGGATGAAATCGAAGTATTTGATCGTGTAAAGCCTAAGGTTTGTGACGATAGCTATCGAGCCTACAGGGTTGAGGAAGGACAATTGGTTCCTCCAATGGCTGCCTTTGGAGAAGGCTTTCATTTCCATGTTACAGGCTTGATGCATGATGAATATGGATTCCCATCTAATGATTCTGAGGTGGCAGATAAACTACTAAGAAGAATTATGGATAAAATAGATAATAATGTTGATGATATAGTAATTTTTGAAGAAGAATTTACTGAGGATGCAGAGCTATTAATTCTTGCATACGGTGGTACATACCGTTCTGCCAGAAGTGCAGTTAAAAAGGCTCGGTCAGAAGGATTAAAGGTTGGACTTTTTAAAGCATTGACAATATGGCCATTCCCAGAAACAAGGGTTAAAGAATTAACAAATAATATTAAAAAGATTTTAGTACCCGAATTGAATCTTGGTCAATATGTTCAAGAGGTTGAGCGTGTTGTTAAGAATACAGCTGATGTATATAGCTTGGGTAAGGTTAATGGAGAAGCCATCACCCCCGATGAGATTTTAGCGAAGATTAGGGAGGTACTTTAATATGAGTAGTCAATTAATAAAAAATAATTTCAGAAATGACAGATTACCACATATTTGGTGTCCAGGGTGTGGCCATGGAATTATTATGAAGAGTATGGCGCAGGCTATAGAAAATCTTAATTTAGATAAACAAAAGGTCTGTGTTATTTCTGGTATCGGATGTTCATCAAGGGCTCCAGGCTATTTAGATTTCAATACCCTTCATACAACCCATGGAAGGGCATTGGCCTTTGCTACCGGAGTTAAGCTTGCAAACCCAGAACTGAAGGTTATTGTAGTAACAGGCGATGGTGATTGTACAGCAATTGGTGGTAACCATTTAATTCATACTGCCAGAAGAAATATTGATATTACCACAATCGTCTTTAATAATAATATATATGGTATGACTGGTGGACAATATTCACCCACCACACCTACAAATGATTTTGGTACCACGGCACCCTTTGGAAATATTGATAAAGCCTTTGACATATGTAAGCTGGCTGAAGCAGCAGGAGCAACATATACAGCTAGAGGTACTGCATATCATGCCAATCAATTAACAAAAATCATTGAAAATGCGCTAAAGAATAATGGTTTCTCTCTTGTAGATGCCATTAGTATATGTCCAACATATTATGGCAGAAAGAATAAGAAGGGTACTGCTGTAAGTATGATGAATTATTTAAAGGATTTTGCTGTTGATGCAAAGGCTGCTGATAAGCTACCACCAGAAAAATTACAGGATAAGTTCATAATTGGAGAGTTTAAAAATACTGTTGAACCAGAATATACCGAAGAATATATGAAAATAATAAAAAAATACCAAAAGGAGAGATAATATGGTGAACCAAAAAGAAATAAGACTCAGTGGATCTGGTGGGCAAGGGCTCATTCTTGGGGGAATTATTCTTGCGGAAGCAGCTCTTCTTGATGGTAAAAATGCCATTCAATCTCAATCCTATGGACCAGAGGCCAGAGGCGGAGCAAGTAAAGCAGAGGTAATCATTAGTGATGATACCATTGACTATCCAAAGGTTGAAAAGGCAGATCTTTTATTAGCTCTTACTGATAAGGCATATCACAAGTATATAAAGACATTAAAAGATGATGGTATTTTAATCATTGATTCAAATATAGAGCTTGATGATACTGATAAGGCATATAAAATTCTTCAAGTTCCAATTATTCAATCTGCATCAGAAAAAATCGGTAAAGCAATGGTGGCAAATATAGTTGCACTAGGTGTAATTAGAGCAGTAACAGATGTTGTTACAGAAGAAGCATTAGAAAATGCTGTACTTAAAAGAGTACCTAAGGGTACAGAAGAATTAAATAAAGCAGCATTACAGGAAGGTTATTTATTGGCAAAGGCTAGCAAAAATAAATAGTAGGATGGTAGATGCATATGATGGAAGAGAATAAAAAGGATTTGCTTTTACAGATTCAAAAGAATTTCTCTAAGCTAAGCAAGGGACAAAAGCTTATAGCTCAATTTATCATAGACAATTATGATAAAGCAGCCTTCATGACAGCCTCCAAACTAGGAATTAAGGTAGGGGTTAGTGAATCTACTGTAGTTAGATTTGCCAATGCTCTAGGATTTGAGGGATACCCAGAGCTTCAAAAAGCTCTACAAGAGATAATTAAAACAAAGCTTACAACTGTTCAACGGGTTGAGATGGCCAGTGAATATTCCAATGAAGGAGCAATATTAAAAAAAGTTCTTAAATCGGATATGGATAATATCAGATCAACCTTAGAAAATATCGACTATGAAGAGTTTCAAGAGGTAGTGGACAAAATATTTGAAGCAAAAAAAATCTACATAATTGGATTAAGGAGTTCTACAGCTTTGGCAGAATATCTTGGCTTTTATCTTAATCTAATCCTTGATAATGTAAAAATTGTTGGCTATGGAATTAGTGATATTTTTGAACAGATGTTAAGAATTAGTAAAGATGACTTGGTTATATGCATCAGCTATCCACGTTATTCAAACAGAACAATTGAAGTCGTTAATCATGCCCGTGAAGAGGGAGTTCCAATCATAGGTATTACCGACAGCTTATTATCTCCTATTGCCAATATATCTGATTATTGCTTAACGGCAAAAAGTAATATGGTGTCTTTTGTAGATTCCTTAGTTGCTCCTTTAAGCTTAATTAATGCCTTGATTATTGCAGTTGGTATGAGGGAGAAGGAAGAAATTAGAGAATATTTCAATAAACTGGAGAATATTTGGTATAAATATAATATTTATGATCGTAAGGGAAATCAATAGAATAGTGAAAATTGAAGAGCATAATGTTGAATGATGAATGATGAATGTTGAATGAAAAAATCAAAATCAAAAATAAAATTAAGAATTAAGGTGGTCTTATATGACCATCTTTTTTGTTGTAACAAAAGATAATTTTTATGTTATTATCTAAATAGCTTAGTATCCTTATCTATACAAAAACCTTACAACATATTTAATTTACATTTTTTACATATTTATTACATTGAATTACTGTTTTTGATACACAATAGAAATGAGGGTGATTAATGTGAAAAAGCTCATTTTAGTTAGACATGGTGAAACAGAGTGGAATATTGAAGGTAGAACGCAGGGTAAAATGAATTCAAGCCTTACTGAAGATGGATTAATACAGGCAAGGCTACTGGGAGAAAGGTTAATTTCTGAAGATATTGATTCAATTTATGCAAGTCATTTAGACAGGGCAAAATCAACAGCTGAAATTATTGGCAATATAATTGGGAAATCACCCAGCTATGATGAAGATCTAGCTGAGCTTGGCTTTGGTGAGTGGGAAGGTTTAACAGTTAAGGAAATAGAGCTAAATTACCCCCAGCAACTTAAGGAGTGGCATAGTAATCCCCATAAAGCTATTATTCCAAGTGGGGAAGGTTTGGGTATAGGACAAGAACGTATTGTATCCTTTATAAAAAAAATTTCTCAAGAAAATGAAGATAATAATGTTTTAGTAATTAGTCATGGTACCATTATAAAACTCTTTTTACTATCTTTTTTAAATATGCAGCTTTCTGATTTTTATCGCCTTAAACAGGATAATTGTAGCATTAATGTTATAGAATTTAAGAAAAGAGGACCTGTTTTAGTTAAGTATAACGATAAGTGTTATATGGAGATAATAAATAAGGGGGATAATAATGGAAAGGAGTAAGGTGATTATAGTGGGAGGTGGTGCTGCCGGGATGATGGCCGCCATTACTGCTGCTGGTAACAATAAACAGGTGGTTTTATTGGAAAAACAACAGTGCTTAGGAAGTAAGCTACGTATAACCGGTGGAGGTAGATGTAATATTACCAATATTGCTACTCCAGATAAAATGATGGAAAATGTAATACGTAATAAAAAATTCTTATTTCCTTCCTTTCATAGTATGACTAGTCAAGATTTGATGAGGATACTTAAAAGTAAAGGAATACCTTTAAAGGTAGAAGAAGAAGGAAAAGTGTTTCCTGAAAGCAATAAATCTGAAGATATTATAGATTATTTTATTGAGGAACTAAATAGACTTAATGTAAAGGTATACTTAAATAATGAAGTAAAGAATTTAATTATTGAAGACAATCACCTTAAGGGTGTTGTATTAGCTAATGGAAAAGAGTTAACTGGCGATAGTGTTATTATTGCCACAGGGGGGCAGTCATATCCTTATACAGGTAGTACTGGTGATGGGTATAGACTAGCAAAATCCATTGGACATCATATTATTCCAATAAGGGCAAGTCTAGTACCAATCATTATTGAAGAAAAATGGATTCAAGACCTGATGGGAATCTCATTTGACTCAGTTAATATATATTTGAAGGAGAAAAAATCCAACAAGCAAATTACTTCTGGTGGCTTAATATTTACTCATTTTGGCATTTCTGGCCCTGCAGTTCTGAGAATGTCAGCCCATATTGCAGGCTACAATAATAAAGAAATCCCTAAGTTAAAAATAGATTTTCTTCCCGATTTAACTGAAGACTCCCTTCATAATATTCTAAAAGAGGGGATACAAAATAATCGTAATAAATCATTGAAAGCAACACTGAGCCAGTACTTACCGAAAAACTTTATTGTTTACCTACTGAAGCATCTTGAAATTGATATAGAGGTAGAATTAAATCATTTACAAAAACAACAACGACATAGGATTGTACAACTAATTAAGGGGTTGGAGTTAACAATAAAGGGGTTGGGTGGATTAAAGGAAGCTATAATAACAGCAGGTGGTATTTCTGTAAAGGAAATTAATCCCAATACAATGGAGTCAAAGCTATTAAAAGGATTATTCTTTTGTGGTGAAATCATTGACGTTGACGCATTAACTGGTGGATTCAATTTGCATATTGCCTTTTCAACAGGATATTTAGCTGGACAAAATGTATAATAAAGTATAGGGAGTGACACATATGGAAATAGATAAAATTTTAATTAGGCTTGAAAAAATTATTCAAACTCTCTTTGTTGTCTTGATGTTATTCCTTATACTAATTAATATTGGAAAATCATATCAATTAAAAAAATCTACTGTAATGCTTGGCTCTGAAGAGGGATTTTGGTTTTTAGACTTAATATCAAAAAAAGGTACAATTGTCCTGCAGCTGGAGGGAGGATCATTATATCCCAAGCTAGAACTAATGATTAATGGCGAAGTAGTTGAAGTGTTTGGAGATAACACAGAGGTTAAGCTGGAGGTTAATGATAGAGATGTCATAGAAGTAAATAGTAGTATGTATAATGAAAATATCAGCTTATATATTAAAGAAGTATCCTCTAACGTATATGGGACACCAACAAATAAAGTATATAGTTTTAAAAACAGAGCTATTATATCTATAATTAGAGTGTTATAAAATTTACAGAATGCTATATAGCTTGAGTAAAACTAAAAGTTAATGTATAATCATTAATATATAAAACTTAACGATCTGAAAATAATGTCCGATCTAAGTAGAAAAACAACCACCATGGATTGGTGGTTTAATTTATTTATTAGGAGGAAAATCATGGAAGCAATTCAAATAGCCATCGATGGACCAGCTGGTGCTGGGAAAAGCACTATAGCGAAGGAACTGGCTTATCGCTTAGATTATACATATATTGATACAGGAGCAATGTATCGAGCATTAACCTACGCTGTGTTAAAGGAAAATGTAAAAATTGATGATATACCACAAATTTTAGAAGTAACTAGAAATACAGAAATGTCATTTAAGAAGGGTAATATATTTATAAACGATATATTGGTTAATAATGAAGTACGAAGTATAGTAGTTAGTCAAAATGTTTCATACATTGCACGTATACCAGAAATAAGAGAGATTTTAGTGGATATCCAAAGAAGAATAGCCTCCAATCAAAATGTTGTAATGGATGGCAGAGATATCGGAACTAAAGTTTTACCCGATGCAAAGTTAAAAATATTCTTAACTGCATCAGTAGAAGAAAGGGCAAACAGAAGATACTCAGAGCTTATACTAAAAGGCTTAGATGTTAACTTAAATGATATAAAGGAAGAAATCATAACTAGGGACAAGATGGACGAAGAGAGAAGCTGTTCACCATTAAAAGCTGCAGATGACTCTATAAAGATAGATACAACAGATAAAACAGTAGAGGAAGTAATTAGACAAATAATTTTTCTGTTAAATGAAAGAATATAAACAACGAATCAATTTAATTAAAATATTTTGAAGTGTAAGAAGGAATTTTATATGTTTTATAGAATTTGTATAAGTCCGCTATGTTTATTAGAAATATAGCCACGGAGGTATGAAATGAAGGTAATTTTAGCAGATTATTCCGGGTTTTGCTTTGGTGTAAAAAAAGCAATGGATATGGTTTACGATGAAATTAAGGAAAAGGGTATGGAAAAAGAGTTGTATTCCTTAGGTCCATTAATTCATAATCAACAGGTGGTTGAAGAACTAGAAAATAAAGGTGTGAAGGTAGAGGATGATATTGAAAAAATTCAAAAAGGCAGTGTTATAATTCGATCTCATGGAGTTCAAAAAGATGTTTATAGCCTTGCAGGCGAAAAATCTCTTGATATAGTTGATGCAACTTGTCCTTTTGTTAGAAGAATTCAAAATATAGTAGAAAATTATCATAAGGATAAATATGAAATTGTAATTATAGGAAATCCTAACCATCCAGAGGTCATTGGAATAAATGGATGGTGCAATAATCAAGCTTTTATAATTCAAGAGGAAGAGGACGTAAAAAAAATCCCCTACTCTGAAAAGCTATGTATTGTAGTCCAAACTACCATGTCAACACCACATTTTCAAAAAATAGCAAAGCTTCTTGAAGAAAAGGGAAACAAGATTGAAATTTTTAATACTATTTGTAACGCCACTAAAGAAAGACAGGATGCAGCTAGAAAGCTTGCTAAAGAAGTTCAAGCAATGATAGTAGTAGGCGGCTACCACAGCTCTAATACCCAAAAACTTGTTGATATATGTAAAGAAGAGAGACCTAGTACAACATATCATGTTGAATCAGTCCATGAGCTACAGGATGAATGGCTAATAGACATAGATGTTGTAGGTGTAACAGCGGGAGCCTCAACTCCACAATGGATTATTGATGAACTGCTTCAAAAACTAAATCGAATTTAAATATGCTTCATATAATAATTAATATTCTTAGGAGGTAATGAAATGAGTAACGATATGCAGAATTTTATGGATGAAATTGAAAAATCTATGGTGAGATTACATAGAGGGGATATATTAACTGGAAAAGTCATCAACGTAACTGATAGTGAAATAATGGTTAATGTTGGTTATAAATCTGATGGTGTAATCCCAAGGGATGAAATCTCTAATGAGCCTAATGTAAATCCTAGAAGCTTAGTAAATATAGGAGATGACATAAAGGTTTATGTTATAAATTTAGATGATGGTGAAGGTAATGTGCTTTTATCTAAAAAAAGAGTTGATGTTCAAAAAGGCTGGGATGACCTAGAGATGATAAAAGAATCTGATGCCCTATTAGAAACAAAGGTAATAGAGGTTGTTCGTGGTGGTATTATTTCCATCTCCAGAGGTATACGGTGCTTCATTCCAGCAAGTCAAATCTCAGATTCCTATGTTGACGATTTATCAAGCTATGTTGGGAAAACCTTCAACACAAAAATTATAGAAATTGATAAAAGAAAAAATAAAGTAGTTCTCTCTAGAAAAGTAGTACTAATTAGCGAAAAGTCTGAAATGAAGAAGGAAGTTCTTTCTAAAATTAAAGTTGGTGCTAAAGTTAAAGGTGAAGTAAAGAATATAACTAACTTTGGTGCATTTGTAGATATAGGCGGTATTGATGGATTAATTCATATTTCTGATCTAGCTTGGAACCGTGTAAAGCATCCTTCTGACATTTTGAAGAAGGGTGATGAAGTAGAGGTAGAGATATTAGATTTTAACTCAGAAACAGAAAAAATTTCTCTTGGATTAAAGCAAACACAGCCACAACCTTGGGATCTAGTTGAAGAAAAATACAGTGTTGGAGACATTGTAGAAGGAAAAGTTGTTAGAATGGTTGACTATGGGGTCTTTGTTGAACTAGAGTCAGGACTTGATGGACTTGTTCATATATCTGAAATTAGCAATAAATTTATTTCGAAGCCTTCTCAAGAATTGGAAGTTGGACAGCTTGTTAAGGTAAAGGTACTTGACATTAATATGGAGCAAAAGAGAATTAGCTTAAGTATTACAGCTGCTAATCAAACAGAGGAAGAAACTGAGTATATTACTGAAAACGATAATGTTACCATTGGTGATGTTACTAATGTTATTTCAGATGAAAATAAAGAGTCTTAGACGGGGTTGTTGAAAAAAACCAACAATATTAAGACTGTTAAAAATCATTTTTGTTGGAGACTTAAGAAAACCCAGCCAACGCAGCGTATATGTTTAAATACGTATGGGTGCTGGGTTTTTAAAGTAACCAAGAAGAAAGATGATTGTCAACAGTCTGGGTCTTAGACTCTTTTATTTTTTAATTAGTTTAGGGGGATGATATTAATGAGAGATTATGACGGATTTATAGGTAAGGTTTATAAAAAAACGGGAATTGATTTATCAAGCTATAAGGAACGACAGATGAAGCGAAGGATTGAGTCTCTAATCACAAGAAATCAATTCACAACCTATGACGATTACTATGAAGCAATATGTCGTGACTCTAAGCTACTAAATGAATTTATTAACTATCTTACCATCAATGTTTCAGAGTTTTATCGTAATCCACAGCAATGGGAGGTATTAGAAAATGATATAATACCTTATCTCTTAAAGCATAAATCAAAGCTTAAAATTTGGAGTGCAGCATGCTCCACAGGTGAAGAACCCTACTCCCTTGTAATGCTATTGACAAAATTTCTTAAGCTTAATGACATAAGTATAATAGCAACAGATTTAGACGATGGTGCAATGAGTAAAGCGAAAACAGGAATTTATTCAGCTAAAAGTCTAGAAAATTTACCTAAGGATTTTGTTTATAATTACTTTCAA
This sequence comes from Alkaliphilus peptidifermentans DSM 18978, assembly GCF_900101495.1. Lineage (GTDB taxonomy): Bacteria > Bacillota > Clostridia > Peptostreptococcales > Natronincolaceae > Alkaliphilus_C > Alkaliphilus_C peptidifermentans. Next base: position 55,325 of record NZ_FMUS01000028.1, on the reverse strand, counting down.
AAAATTAATGAAAGCTATATGATAAAGGATACAATAAAAAACCAAGTAAGCTTTAAAAAGCACAATCTGCTGGAGAGTCCATATCCAGATAAATGCGATTTAATTGTTTGTAGAAATGTTATGATATATTTTACTGAAGAAACAAAGAATAAAATGTATCATAAATTTTATGATTCTTTGGATTCAAATGGTGTTTTATTTGTTGGTAGTACAGAACAAATTATACTACCAAATCGTTATAACTTAGCTCCTATGAAAACCTTTTTTTATCAAAAATTAAAGTAATGAGTTCTTTATAAAATCAGGAGGGAGGATATTTATTGACTAGTAAGGATTTTATTAAATTATTATCAGAAGCTTCGGGTGTTTCTGGCTATGAAGGTGATACAACAGCAATCATTAAAGATCATTTCAGTGGTTTATGTGATGATACAACAATTGACCCACTGGGAAATCTTATCTGTCTTAAGAAGGGGAGTAATAGCAACGGTAGAAAAATCATGTTGGCTGCCCATATGGATGAAATTGGGCTAATGGTAAAGGATATTGATGAAAAGGGATTTGTTTGGTTCACTAATATTGGAGGAATTGATCAGAGAACACTACTATGCCAGGAGGTCTTAATTCATGGACAAAAACCTATATACGGTATAATAGGTGTTAAACCTCCTCATTTAACAACTGATGAAGAAAGAAGCAAAGCTATTAAGATGGAAGACCTAATTATTGATACTGGCTATAGTAAAAAAGAACTTATGGAGTATGTCTCTATAGGGGATATAGTTACCATGAAAAGGAAGGTAAGCTTTCTAAGAAATGATTGGATAGCTGGCAAGGCACTAGATGACCGTGCAGGGGTTGCAGCCATGTACACATGTTTAAAGGAGCTAAACAAGCTCAACCATGAGGTGGACGTATATTTAGTAGCAACAGTTCAAGAAGAGGTTGGAACAAGAGGAGCTACAACGGCAGCCTACAATATAATGCCTGATATTGGTATCGCCATTGATGTAGGGTTTGGTAGAACCCCTGATCTTAAAGAGTACGATACAATAGAAATGGATAAAGGACCTGCTTTAACTATGGGACCCAATATACATCCTAATGTTTTTAATGGTCTTAAAGAAGTAGCAAAAAATAATTACATAGACTATCAAGTTGAAATTGCTACTGGTCATTCAGGAACAGATGCATGGCCTATGCAAGTTTCAAGGACTGGTGTAGCAACAGCTGTTTTATCAATTCCCCTTAGATACATGCATACCTCTGTAGAAACCATAAGTCTTAATGATGTTGAAAAATGTGGTAAGCTATTGGCTTATTTTATCTTAAGCTTAAACGATAAGGATTTGGAGGAGTTCCTATGTTATTAGAAAAACTGACAGGAGCCTTAAGCCTTTCAGGAAATGAGAAGGCTGTACGTAATATTGTACTTGAAGAAATTAAGGGGTATGTTGATGAAATTAAAGTTGATAGAATGGGAAATGTTATTGCAGTAAAAAAAGGAACAGAAGAAGGAACAAATATTGCTCTAGTAGCCCATATGGATGAAGTAGGACTAATGGTAAAGGGAATTGACAAAAATGGACTATTGAAATTTGCAGCTGTGGGGGGAATAGATGCCAGAATATTGGTATCAAAGCCTGTAATTATAGGAGAAAATAAAATTCCTGGTGTAATTGGCTCTAAAGCAGTACATATGCAAAAGCCAGATGAAAGAAAAAAGGCATTATCTATTGACGACTTATACATAGACATAGGGTCAAAAGATAAAAAAGAAACTGAAAAGGAAATAGCAGTAGGTGACTTTATATATTTTGACAGTGATTTCGTTGAATTTGGTAAAAACCGAATAAAAGCTAAGTCTTTAGATGATCGAGTAGGTTGTGCTATTATTATTGATATACTTAAGCAACCACAACCTGTTACTGTTACTGGAATATTTACCGTACAAGAGGAAATTGGTTTGCGTGGTGCTGAGGTTGCAGCAAACCAAGTTGATGTAGATTTAGCTATAATTATTGAGGGAACCACATGTTCTGATGTTTCGGAGGTAGACCCACACTCACAGGTTACTGCCCTTGATGCTGGTCCAGCCATTTCAATAATGGATAGAACTTCAATATATAATCGCAGGTATATTGATTTGATGATTGAAGTAGCCAAGAAAAATAACATACCTTGGCAATATCGTAAATCTTCATTTGGAGGAAATGATGCCGGCAGATTCCATACCGCCAAGGGAGGAACTCCCTGTGTGTCTATAGCAGTGCCTTGTCGTTACATACATTCACCAGTGTCGGTCTTAAGTAAAGATGATTATAATAATACTCAAGCATTATTAATTAAGTTTATTGAGAAAATGAATAGATTTAAATTTGAGAGTTAAGAGTTGAGAATGGAAAAATTGAAAATGGAAAATGGAAAAGTAAAAATGTTAAATGTTGAATGTTGAATGAGAAAAATTAAGAGTTAAGAATTGAGAATGGGAAAATTGAAAATTGAAAATGGAAAATTAGAATTAAGAATGATTAATATTTAATAAAATGCAATACAAGAAAAAAGGTGCAAGGAGGTTTTAAATCTTGAATAAAGAGCTACTAAAAAATATGTGTTCTATTTATTCTCCATCAGGAAATGAAACAGCTATAAGAGACTTTATTGTAAATGAAATTAAAGACTATGTAGATGAAATAAAAATTGATCCATTGGGTAATTTAATTGCCAGAAAAAAAGGTCCTGGAAAAAAAATTATGCTGGCAGGGCATATGGATCAAATAGGGTTAATGGTAACCTTTATAGATGAAAATGGGTTTCTTAGATTTACAAATGTTGGAGGCCTGGCTCCAGCAATTACTTTGTCTCAAAGGGTAATTTTTGAAAATGGGATAATAGGCGTGATTGGTAGTGAAAAGCTGGAGAGTATAAAGGATTTAAATCTTGATAAGCTTTACATTGATATTGGAGCTTCTTCACAAAAAGAAGCAGAAGAGATGGTTTCCATCGGTGATGTTTGTGTTTATTATAGTGAACCAATTATCGACGATAAAAAAGTTGTTTCCCAGGCCTTAGATGATAGAATTGGATGCTTCATTATGATTGAAGCTTTAAAAGCATTAAAGGATAGCGAAAATGACCTTTATTTTGTCTTTACTGTTCAGGAGGAGGTAGGTATAAGGGGTGCAAAAACCTCTGCTTATACTATTAACCCTGATTTTGGAATCGCCATCGATGTAACTACTACGGGAGATACACCTAATGCAAAAAAAATGGCAGTTAAATTAGGTAATGGACCTGCCATTAAGGTTAAAGATAACTCTATACTTTGTCATCCTGTAGTTAAGAATACAATGATCAAAAGAGCTAAAGAAAATGATATTAAGTATCAGTTAGAAGTTCTAGAACTTGGTGGAACAGACTCAGGAGCAATCCATTTAACAAGAAGTGGTATACCTGCAGGAGTAATATCGATCCCCACTAGATATATACATAGTAATTGTGAAATGTGTTATTTATCAGATATTACTGGTGCTATCGAATTAACAGTAAAGCTTGTTGAATCAGAATTTGTCGAATAATATAAAGAAGAGAGGAATACTAAATTTCCTCTCTTCTTTTGTCTAAAAAGAATTACAAATGTAAGAATTAATATGAATAATGCTGGAATTTGTATTACGAAAGTTCCTTTTCAGTAAAGGAAATTCTCTATGGTTTATTGAAAAAGACTATAGAGGGGGAATGTAGATATGAAAACTAGCAATGAAGTATATTCTATTAATGAGATTTCAGAACTAACAGGGTTTAAACCTCATGTAATACGGTTTTATGAAAAAGAATTTCAGCTAAAAATTCCTAGAGACACGGGCAATAGAAGATATTTTACTTATAGGGAATTAGAGGATTTATTATATATTAAGAGTATGCAGGAAAAAGGATTGACAAATCCTCAAATAAAGCAGGTTCTTAAATCTCCTAAAATAGCTATGGATTCCAAAACTAAAAAAGAGGTAGCTGTGTCTGCTCCCATAAAATTAGTCAGGAATGAGGAAAAAAACTACGATGTTTTAATAAAGGAAGCTACTCAATATCTGAGTATGCAGGTTAGTGAAACAATTAAAAACATAGATACTAGAAAGGAAATTGCAGAGCTATCAGAAAAAATTGATGAACTTAAGAACCAACTAAATAATCAAGAAAAAGATGTATTGATTTGCGAAAATGCTAAACTAAAAATGAAGGTAAAGGAAAAATCATATGAAGTTGCAGAATTAAAAGACAAGCTGAAAAGAGAACAAACTCAAAAGAAATCTCTATTTGAAAGAATGTTTAGTAAAAATAATACCAGCATAAAATACTGATTTCAATAAAAATTAATGATTGATTTATTATTTATTTAATCAGTCTTTGTAATCATATAAATCAAAAAGAAGCCTACGGGCTTCATTTTGATTTATAATTTATTTATATTGTTCGATTAGGATAATTCTCAATGGCCTTCTTTAAAATATTCATAGCTTTCTTTAGGTCATTTTCATTTAAAACATAAGCTATTCTGGCTTCATCTTTTCCTAAACCTTTGGTTGCATAAAAGCCTTCTGATGGTGCAAGCATAACAGTTTCACCATCAACATCAAATTCTTTTAGCATCCAAATGGTAAACTTCTCGGCATCATCAACTGGTAGCTTGGCATTTACATAAAATGCTCCTGTAGGCTTTTTACATAATACCCCTGGAATATCATTCAAACTTTCATAAACAATGTTTCTTCTCTTTTCATATTCTTTATTTACACTTTCAAAATAGTCTTCTGGTGTTTTATAAAGCTCAATAGCACCTATCTGCTCTAGGGTTGGCACACATAATCTACCTTGACATAGCTTTAAAATTTGTTTCATAAGCTCTTTATTCTTAGATGCAATAGAGCCTATTCTTGCACCACAAGCACTGTATCTCTTAGATACACTATCAACGATGATTACTCTATCCTCAACCTCTTTTATATTTCCAAAGCTTGTATAACCTAATCCATCGTATACAAACTCTCTGTAAACTTCATCTGCAATAATAAATAAATTATACTCTCTAGCCAAATCTGCCAGCATTTGAACTTCTTCAGCAGTGTATACAACACCAGTAGGATTCCCTGGGTTAGAAAGTACGAAAGCCTTTGTCTTTGGATTTATAGCCTCTTCAATTGTCTTCTTATCTGGTAAATGGAATCCATCTTCAGCTTTACACGTTATTGATGCAACTTTAACATCAACGGCTGAGCTAAATCCATTATAATTTGTATAAAAAGGCTCTGGAACAAGAATTTCATCTTCTGCATCTGCAACAGCAATTATAGAGAATAAAAGAGCCTCTGAGCCACCATTAGTGATTAGAATGTCATCTTGTTCAAAATCCATATCATACTTCTTATAATAATTAATCATAGCGTCAATAAGTTCAGGCATTCCTTGTGATAGTGAATATGCCAGTACCTTTTCGTCGAAGCTTCTAATTGATTCCATGAAAGAATCTGGTGTTTCAATATCGGGTTGTCCGATATTTAAGTGATAGACCTTCTTGCCCTGTGCCTTTGCTCCCTGTGCATATGGAACAAGCTTTCTAATTGGAGATTCTTGCATGGAAGTAATTCTCTTTGAAAAATTCATGGCTTTAATACCTCCTATTAATGTATTATGTATTTCCATTATATAATATCATATTAGTTTATAAATTACACTAAAAAGACGCCTATTATTTATGTGTTTGATAGAAGTAGTTTAGTATATCTTTTATTTATACTATCCAATATTAACAGGAGTAATTCAACTTATTATGGATAATTTTTAGTTGTATTAATAGTAACGATGTTTAGAAATGATATATTCGGGTAATACTTAAGTTATATTTGCAAATGCAAATCATATGCATTATTATAGACTTAAGAGCAAAATGCAAATCATATGCATTTGGTAACATACATATAATAGTAAAAAGATTGGAGGAATTTATATGAGTCATATACATATCCCAGATGGAATAATTCCATTTGCTTGGTGGGTAGGAGGATATATTATTACCTTTACCATCATGTTTGTATTACTTAAGGGAATTAAAGGGGAGGAAGTTAGGAAGAAAATTCCCCTAACAGGATTAGCTGCAGCTATCATGCTTATTGGTATGTCTGTGCCCCTTGGTATTATTCCCGTACATTTAAGCTTAGCTGTTCTTACAGGTATCTTAATTGGTCCAAAGTTAGGTTTTTTGGCTGTATTCATTGTAAATATAATGCTGGCCTTATTTGGGCATGGGGGAATAACTCTGGTAGGGTTAAATACCTTAGTTATAGGTTCTGAAGTTTTATTAGGCTACTTTTTATTTTCATTGTTCTCAAAAAAGTTAAAGCAGCTAACAAGTATTATTTTAGCCACTTCTATGGCATTGGTGGCTTCCTTAACTATAATGGCATTACTGGTAGGCTTTTCTGTAGATTTCAATGAGGCAATACCCCATCATCATGCCTATGGACATGGACACGAACATGATGACGAATTGTTTGAATGGCATGGTATTGTTGATTTAGAGGAAGGCTCCCATCAATTGATTTTTGAAGAAAGCGAAGATAAATATGTAAATATTGTATTTCTAAAGCACGAGGATCATTTAGAGGAGGAGCATCAACATGAGGAGGAATTGGCTGAAGGAATTATAGAAGAAGGTGTAGCTACATTAACAAAAGAAAATACTATTGTTATAAGAGATAAGGTTGGCTATAAGTTAGAGCTAGATGAGACCCAAACCATATACCAAATTACTGTCGACGAAGAAGGGGAGTACATAATATTTTTAGAGCATCATCCAGATGAATTTGATATGAAGCTAATATCTAGTGATGGTCAGGAACTAAGCTTTGAAATTGAAGATGATCACCATCATCATAATGTTTCTGATACAAAATACTTATTCTTAACAGGATGGAGTGCTTTAATTTTATTAATCGCTGTAGCAATCGCTGTAGAATCCTTGGGTACTGCAGCTATAGTAGGTTTCTTTACAAAAATTCGACCGGACTTAGTATCTAAATCAAATGTTTTATAATAGAAATGAGGTATAGGAATGCATATAGCTGAAATAGATTACTTATCCAATACCACAGATAGCCCTCTTCATAGAATGAGGGCTGTCTCAAAATCTATATTTTCTTTATTGGTCTTGGCATCTTTTATAATTAGTAATAACATATATAAATTGTCGGGGTTAATATTAATACTTTTGATTTTATTTGCCATAGGAAAAATTCCCTATAATAAGGTTTTTCACCTCGTTTTATATCCTTTATTTTTTTCTTTGTTATTTGCATTTATAAGATTGCAGCAATCATATATTCTTGGCTTAATCGTTATACTTAAGGCCAGTGGGGCTGCATTAACAATGATATTGTTAATTACAACAACCCCTTATGTTGATATATTTGCACTATTATCAAAGTTTTTACCTAAACTTTTAGTGGATATATTTTTATTCACCTACCGTTCGGTTTTTATCTTAATTGAGCAAATGGAAAATCTATTAAAGAGCATGAAGCTAAGAGGCGGATATAGATCCTTTAATTTAGTTAAGAATATTAAAAATATTGCTGGTGCCCTTGGTATTATGATAATTCATTCCTATGACATGAATGACAGGATGTATCAAATATATACCCTTAGAGGCTACAATGGTGGTATTCCCATCACATCAGATAATTGGCCATTAAAGGGAAGAGATGTTTTACTTATCTTTTTCTCTGTTATAATATTATTAGGGACGGTGATACCATGGAGCCTTTAATAAAGGTACAATGCTTAAAGCATATTTATCCTGATAAAACAGAGGTAAATATTTGCGGTTTAAATTTTGAAGTTTTTAAGGGTGAAAGAATAGTGATACTTGGGCCTAATGGTGCAGGAAAAACCACTCTATTATCACATATTCTTGGACTTCTCAAACCAGTAGATGGAATAGTGGAAGTAATGGGCCTACAACCCAGTAAAAATTTCAATACTATTAGAAAAAAAATTGGTGTTGTATTTCAAAATGCAGATGAACAAATTATTGGCCCTAGAGTTTATGATGATATTGCATTTACCCCCAGAAACGAAGGTTTAAGTAAAAATGAAATAGATGAGATGGTTCGTAATGTTGCTGAAAGCTTAGGAATTGCTGATATTCTAGAAAAAATACCCCACTACCTAAGTGGTGGTCAGAAAAAAAAGGTGGCACTAGCCGGTTCAATAGTAATGATGCCAGAAATATTAATTATGGACGAGCCCTTTGAATCCCTTGACCCAAAATCTAAGACGGAGATGGTATCCCTCTTAAATCATCTAAACAGTGCCCATGGAATTACTACTATAACCACAACCCATGATATAAATGTAGTGCCTGAGATTGCTGATAAAATTTATGTTATCGACAGCGGTAATATTATAGCTGCTGGATCACCCATGGAGATTTTCAGTAATGTTGATGTTATTAAAAGGGCAAAGCTAGAACCTCCTATTCTGACTGAGTTGTTTTCAAGGCTTGAAAGAAAAGGTTATGGTTTAGGTATACCTAAAAACATGGAAGAAGCAGAGAATATTCTATTAAATATATTAGAAGAAATAAACCCTCAAGAGAAAAAATATCATCATGCTGTTAAACTAAAAGCTATAGATTAATCTTGACTTATCACTTGAATTAAATAGCTTCTTGTGATACATTAGTATCTGGACAGTTCGAAAGCCTCCTGTCCTTAAACAAAACTAAGGCATAACCAATTAAATTTGAGTGCTTTATTATTGTGCAAAAATATTAACTTTAGCTACTAATCTTAGTGGCTTAAAATCGTTAAAAATCCGAGGCTACTAATTATAGTAGTCTTTTTTGTTTTTTATAAATTTTATAATCGTTGGGAATTTCTTTATGGAGAGGAGATGTCTTATGAAGGTGGGAATAACAACAACTGTACCTGTTGAAGTATTATACGCTGCTGGAGTTACTCCAGTGGACCTTAACAATATATTTGTTTTAGGTAATAGCACCAAATATATGAATTATTCTGAAATAGAAGGCTTTCCTAGAAACCTTTGTGCATGTATTAAGGGGATATATGGAGTAGCTATGTTGGAGGATATAGACTATATTGTAGGAGTTACAGAAGGCGATTGCTCCAACACAAAATCATTAATAGAAGTATGGAGGTCAAAGGGTAAAAAGGTAATTCTCTTTGGTTTTCCACAAAAAAAGCAGTATCAATCGATGATAGAAGAGATAAATCATTTAATGGATCATTTCAATGTCAGGCTTGAGGCTGTAGATGATATGAAGAGGGAATTGTATCCCATAAGGCAAAGAGTAAAGTATCTAGATGAGCTAACCTGGAAAACCAATCAAGCTACAGGCTTTGAAAATCATCTATGGCAGGTGTCATGCAGCGACTTCAATGGAGATCCAAAAGTATTTTTGAATGAATTAGAGGAAGCCATACAAGATATAGAAGGAAGAAAACCATTTCCCTCCAATGAAATAAGACTTGGATATATTGGCGTCCCGCCTAATATTAGTGATTTATATCATTTGGTGGAGGAAAACGGGGGTAGAATCGTATTTAACGAGGTTCAAAGGGCATTTACAATGGCTAAGGAAACCATTGATACTAATATCTTTAATATGTATTTAAATTTCACATATCCATATGATCTACAGGGTAGATTAACTGAAATTAAGGAAGAGATTAATAATAGAAGATTAGATGGTATTATTCACTATACTCAAAGCTTTTGCCATAGAGGAATAGAGGATATTATTATTAAAAAATCCTTAAAGGTACCTGTATTAACAATAGAAGGGGACTATCCTGAAAAAGGCGATGCCCGTACAAAATTGAGATTAGAGTCCTTCATAGATATGCTAAAGGATTTAAAGGAGTGACGGGCTTATGAAGCAACTAGGGATAGATATTGGCAGTAGAGCAGTAAAAATAGCCTGCTTTAAAGATGATATTCTAATAAAAACAGAAATAATTAGCACAATGAAGTTTTACAGGGATTTCAGTAAAATGATAGATGGAGAAATCCATATCAATTTATCTCAACTGGGCCTCTCTGATTATGATAATATCATCAGTACTGGCTATGGTAGAAATAATCTACAAATAGCAGGAGCATTAATTATTAACGAATTAAAGGCTCATGTTTATGGTGCTCTATGCCAGACTGGAGAGGAAGATTTTACTTTGCTTGATATAGGAGGACAGGATTTTAAGATAATTAAAGTGGAGAAGGGAATCATAACTGACATGCTTTTAAATGATAAATGTGCTGCCTCCAGTGGGCGATATTTAGAGAATATGTCCAATATACTAGAAATTCCTTTGGATGATCTCATGAAGCACTATGAAAATCCAGTAAATCTAAATAGTACCTGTGCAGTTTTTGGAGAATCTGAATTAATAGGTGAGATAGCCCAGGGAACCCCATTGTCTCAATTGGCTGCTGGAATCAATTATGCTTTATTTAAGAGAATACAACCACAGCTTCAAAAACTCAGGGGAAGGCTTTTGATTCTAGCTGGTGGTGTAGCAGAAAACGAAGCAATTATACATTTCTTACAGCAGGAAGATAAGCATGTTATAATTCCAAAGTATCCTCAACTAAATGGAGCAATTGGATGTTGCTATTTGGGCTTTTTAAAGAAAGGAATGAAGAATAATGAATAATAAGCTAATAGATGTTACTAAAATTTTTACCTTTGACAGTGCCCATAAATTAGATGATTATGATGGAGATTGTAAATATCTTCATGGACATACCTATAGAATGGAAATAACTATTCGTGGAAGGATTGACTATAGAGGTATGGTGATGGATTTTAATGATTTAAAAGAGCTTGTAAAAAAGGAAATTTTACTAAAGCTGGATCATCGTTACTTAAACGACGTGTTTGACTTTAATCCCACCTGTGAAAATATGCTGGTATGGATTTTTGAGAGGTTAGATGAATCATTGAAGGGTGAAGACTATTTCATTCAAAAAATAGTTTTGTGGGAGACCCCAACCAGCTATGGAACCCTAGAAAGGGAGCAGTACTATGCTGAAAATTAATGAAATTTTTCTAAGTATACAGGGAGAAGGTATTTCTACAGGCTATCCAACTATTTTTGTTCGCCTTACTGGTTGTAATTTGAGTTGTAGCTATTGTGATACTGTCTATTCCCATCATGAGGGTTCATTAATGTCGGTGGAGGAAGTAGTTTCACAGATTAAGACCTATGGTTATAAACGAGTATGTTTAACAGGAGGCGAACCATTACTGCAGGATGAGGTTAGAGTTCTTCTATCAAGGCTAGAAGACTACGAAGTAAATATTGAAACAAATGGATCGATTGATATAAATAAATTTCCATTAAATCCTAAGCATCGGTATACTATGGATATAAAGGCTCCATCCTCTGGTGCCTCCAATTCCATATTCTATGAAAACTTTACAAATCTAAGAAAAAATGATGAAATAAAAATTGTTATTGGAAGCAGAGAAGATTATTTATGGATGAGGGAAATAATTAAAAAGTTCCATCAGTTGGGTGTGATAACCGTTTCGCCAGTTTTTGGAGAAATTGATCCACAAAAGATTATCAATTGGATATTGGAGGATAATTTAGATTTGCGGTTTCAGCTGCAGATCCATAAAATTATTTGGAATCCTGATGAAAGGGGGGTCTAATATGAACGAAGGAAGGGTAATGGAGGCAATTAAGATTATTCTTGAGGAAATCGGTGAAGATCCTAATAGAGAGGGATTAAAGGAAACTCCCAAAAGAGTTATGAATTTATTCAAAGAAATTTATGGACACACTGGCATAAACCCAAATGAGGAATTAAATACAGTTTTTTCTGAAGAGCATGATGAAATGGTGGTGGTTAAGGATATTCCTTTTCACTCTACCTGTGAGCATCATCTAATACCTTTTTTTGGTAAGGTCCACATTGGCTATATACCAAATGGAAAAATTGTAGGCTTAAGTAAGCTTCATCGATTGGTAGAAAACACCTCTAGACGACTCCAGGTTCAAGAAAGAATGACTACTATGATTTCAAAGGCTATAGTAGATAAGCTCTCTCCCAAGGGAGTAATAGTTGTAGTTAATGCAGAACATTTGTGTATTAGTATGAGGGGAATTAAAAAGCTTGGAAGTATTACTACAACCTTTTCATCAGAGGGTGTCTTTAAGAATGACATAAATCTTAAAAATGATTTTTATCATGCAATAAAACTATAAGAACAGTTCAATTAGTGGAGGGTTCTTGAGGGAAGCGAAAGGAATGATAAAAAATATGAAAAAAGCTGTAATATTATTATCAGGTGGTTTAGATAGCACAACATGTATGGCAATAGCACAGCAGGAAGGATACCAGCTTTACCCAATATCCTTTGATTATAAACAAAGACATAATAGAGAATTGGCTTTAGCTAAGGAGATTGCAACTTACTTTCAGAGTAGTGATCATAAAATAATAGCAATAGAAAATGTGGGTGGAAGCGCACTTACAGATGAATCCATAGACCTTCCAACGTATCAAGAAACCAATGATATTCCTATAACCTATGTTCCCGCAAGGAACATAATTTTCTTGAGCTATGCACTGGGATATGCAGAGGTGATAGGTGCAGAAGCTATTTTTATAGGTGTTAGCTCTATTGACTATAGCGGTTACCCCGATTGTCGTCCAGAATTTATTAAGGCCTTTCAAAAAGTAGTTGATGTTGGTACCGCAGCAGGTGTGAAGGGTAATTCTATTGAAATAAAAACACCATTAATCAACCTTAGTAAAAAGGAAACAATTCAGCTGGGATATAAATATGGTGCTCCATATCACTTGACTACCAGTTGTTATAATGGTAAGGAAAAGGCCTGTGGGGTATGTGATAGCTGTGTATTAAGATTAAAGGGATTTAATGAGGCAGGAATAATAGATCCAATATTATATGAAGAATAGTGATGCATACTAGTAACGAAATAATAAGTAATTCTTTTATAATCTGTTCTCAGTTTAATCATAATTTATATAATAATAGAATATATATAGAGAAAATTAGGACAAACATAAAAAAAGTGCTTTACAACAAACATATGTTCGATTATAATTAAATTATAAGATTAACTATGAACGGGGGAGAATAAATGAAAGTATTTGTATTTGCTGGAACTGTAAAGGAGTTAAGAACCTACCTTAAGGAATGGAATCAAAAGAAGTTAAATCATAAAAAAGCTTCATAAATAAAGCGCCCCTCTAATGGAGGGGCTTTATTTATGAAGCTACTTGGCTTGTTATAATTATTTTTAGTAATTAAATTTCTAATTATAAAAAAACAGGCAGATACTTCAACTTATGTCCTGTTCTATTTATATATATCACAAAAATCAAGCTGTATTTTATCAACGTTTATTTCTTGAACAAAGCCTTCTGAATACTGTACATCATTATTTGTTGGAATGTTAGTAGGTAGCTTTATAATAAATTTACTTCCAACATCCACCTGACTTTCTACATAAATCTTTCCACCATGTATTTCCACTAAAGATTTTACAAGGGATAGACCTATTCCGCTTCCCTCATGACTACGATTCAAATCTGGATTTGCTTGTCTAAAGCGATTAAAAATTACCTTCTTCTTATCATTTGGTATTCCTATACCAGTATCCTTTACCGATATAAGTATGTAATCTCCAACACTAGAAACATTAACCCATATTTTATCTCCTGGTTTAGTAAACTTTACAGCATTTGAAAGTAAGTTTAAAATAATTCTCTCCATCATATAGGAATCACATGTAATTATCTTTTTATCAATATCTGTGTTAAAAAATAGTATTCGATTTTTATTCTTTATGTAACCACCTAGTGATAACATAATATTTTCCAAAAGCATAATAATGTCAATTCTCTTAAGCTGTGGCTCCAATAATCCCGAATCCAGCTTAGTTATATCAATTAAGTTATTTATTAGGCGAAGTAGTCTATATGAATTTTGCTTCATTGTTTCTATATATCCCTCTAGTTTATATGAAGTGGTTTCTATTTTTTTATTTTCAAGCTGAAATTGTAACAATTGAATAGTGCTGAAAATAATATTTAATGGGGTTTTGAACTCATGGGATATATTTGATATAAAAGCTGTTTGAAGCTGGTTATATATATCAATTTCCTTCATTAGCTTCTTGTGGATAATCTCTTTTCTAAGCTCATGGGTATTCCTTTCTTGAGTTATACTATTTACAGTAATTACAGCGTAATCATTATTCAGTATTGATGTTTTTATAACATTCAAGCTAATTATTGATGGCATTTCTTCTCTATTTATAGGTGAAGATTTAACAGTATGATTATAAACAGAGCTACCTGTTATAAACACAGAGTCAACGGCATTTCGGATAGAGCAGTTCAGAATATTGCTGAAAGTGATATCTGAAAATAGACAGCAAATACCTTTACAGATTTTTTCTCCAATTAGATCGATATTAGCATTGCAAAGGTTTAATATAGCCTGATTTACTTGGATAATTTTATATTCTTTATCAATAATTATTAAACCAACAGGTATGGCGTCAAAGGCATAATAATAAAATTGATTATCATATTCTAAAGCTGACATCTGTTTTATTTGGTTTTTTTCCTTAATTGTAGTGGTTTTATTTCTAGAATTTAATCCCTTAATGGTTTCGTCTCTTTCTTGAAGTAGGTGAATTAATTCATCCTTTGATAATTCTTGATACTTCATGATTTTCCCCCTAAAGCTTAATATATTCATGTTTAACTTATAGTACCAGTATATAAATAAATGAAACATATATTATTTTTACTATATTAAAAAAACAGTTTAATTCTTAAAATAATAAAGGTACTAAAACATATCAATTCATTCTATCAAAGTGTATTGTCGATTTTTATCATAATGTGATTATTATATGAAAAAAAATATTATTGACATATTTTACCCATTTCACATATTATCTAGAACTAGAAACATTGTATTATTAGAGTAAATTTCCATATATACCTTGTATTTATACTAACTAAATGCTAACATCTATTATATAAAAATTTATCCAAGCACTAAACCCGAATCTTTTTTTATGTACAAGTTTAAGTTATAATTGATAGGTGAATACAAAAGAATAATAGTAAACTTATATAGATTATTGAGGAGGCTTTACTTTGAAAAGGAAAAACGAATATGAGGTTACTTCCTTAGATATACAAAATCAACAGGAATTTATGGAAGCTATAAAAAATGAAAATCAAAGGCATTATTCTAATAACAAAAAGGAAAAGAAGTATCAAATAACCACCTATGGGTGTCAAATGAATGAACACGATTCAGAAAAGCTAGCAGGTATGCTGGAAAATATGGGATATGTTGAAACAAAAAATAAAGATGAAGCCGATTTAGTTATATTCAATACATGCTGTGTTAGAGAAAATGCAGAATTAAAGGTATATGGTAATTTGGGAGCTCTAAAAAATCTTAAGAGAAAAAGAACCGATATGATAATTGCTGTTTGTGGGTGTATGATGCAGCAACCACAAGTTATTGAAGAAATCAAGAAAAAGTATAATCATGTAGATATTGTTTTTGGTACCCATAATCTACATAAGTTTCCTGAGCTTTTAGTGAATGCGATGCATTCAGATAATATGTTGGTGGATGTATGGGAGCAAGAGGGAGAAATTATTGAGGGAGTTCCTGTAATAAGAAAATATGGAATAAAGACCTTTGTGAATATTATGTTTGGATGTAATAATTTCTGTACATATTGTATAGTGCCTTATACTAGGGGACGAGAAAGAAGTAGAGAGGTATCTGATATAGTTTCAGAAGTTACAGACCTAGTTACAAATGGAACTAAGGAGATTACTTTGCTGGGTCAGAATGTTAATTCATATGGTAAAACCCTTACAGATAAAGTTACCTTTGCATACCTATTAAGGGAGCTTAATAAAGTTGTCGGACTTGAAAGAATTAGATTTATGACATCTCACCCAAAGGATTTATCAGAGGAGCTAATTAATGCAATGGCTGAGTGTGATAAGGTATGTGAACATCTTCATCTTCCTTTCCAGGCTGGCAGCAACCATATACTAAAGGAAATGAATCGAAAATATACCAAGGAAAAGTATCTTCAGCACATAGAAATGTTAAAGGAAAGAATACCAGACATATCTTTAACAACAGATATTATTGTAGGATTTCCTGGAGAAACGGAAGAAGACTTCAACCACACCCTTGACGTTGTTAAGACAGTTAGATTCGATGCTGCATTTACCTTCCTTTACTCTATACGCAAGGGTACACCGGCAGCAGATATGGATATACAGGTTTCGGATGAAGTCAAGCATAATCGCTTTAATAGATTAGTTGAAGCTGTTAACCAGATTTGTGGAGAGATAAATGCATCTTATTTAAATAAAACTGTTGAGGTTTTAGTGGAGGGACCAAGTAAAACTGATCCAAATAGGCTGATGGGTCGAACAAGACAAAATAAGCTAGTTAACTTCAATGGAGACAGCTCATATATTGGAAAGCTAGTAAATGTAAAAATTATTGATCCAAAAACCTTTTCTTTAAATGGAGAGTTAGTTGAATAAAATAGAGAACGCAAATTGCGTTCTTTTTTATTTCCTTATAGTTTAACTATCTGATATTTGTTATAATAAACCTATGATTTTCATATACAGGAGGGGTTTATTTGAAAAAGCTAACGCCTATGATGGAGCAATACTTTCAGATAAAAAAGCAGTATCAGGATGCCCTATTATTATTTCGATTAGGTGATTTTTATGAATTGTTTTTCGATGATGCTGAGATAGCTTCTAGAGAATTAGAGATAACCCTAACAGGAAGAGATTGTGGGTTTGAAAGCCGTGCACCAATGTGTGGTGTACCGCATCATTCTGTAGATAGCTATATAGATAGGTTAATTACAAAGGGATATAAGGTAGCCATATGTGAGCAGGTGGAAGACGCTTCTGAAGCAGTGGGAATAGTAAAAAGAGATGTAGTTAGGATAATAACACCAGGAACGTTGATTGATACTCAGCTTTTAGATGAAAAGAAGAATAACTATCTTATGTCTATTTATGGACAAGCTGATGGAGTAGGAATATCCTATGTAGATATTTCTACAGGAGAATTATTTACAACAGAGATAATTGGCGAGGGAATACTTCAAGGACTTCAAGATGAAATAACAAAAATACAGCCTAAAGAAGTCATCTATTACATAGAGGATAATGTATATTGGAAGGAATTCTTTAATGAAATATGTAAGCAATTCGACTTAGTTACTAATGATCATGACCATTGGTGCTTTGAATATCAGTATGCCTCTAATCGGTTAAAGGAGCATTTTAATGTAATAAATTTAGATGGATTAGGTCTAGCTTCTACACACAATGGAATTATTTCTACAGGAGCCTTAATTAATTACCTAAAAACCACTCAGAAAAGATTTTTAGGTCATATCAACAAGATAAATGTATATCACCTGTCTGAAACAATGGTATTAGACTATAGTACGAGATTTAATCTAGAGCTTACAGAAACTATTCGTGGGAAAAATAAAAAGGGTTCTTTATTATGGGTCTTAGATAAAACATCTACAGCGATGGGTGGAAGAATGCTAAGGAAATCTTTAGAGACTCCTCTATTGAAGATTGAAAAGATAAATGACAGGTTAGAGGCTGTTGGTACTCTAAAGGATAATATTGGTTTAAGAAAAGAATTGAGGGAGCATTTAAGAAGCGTTTATGATTTAGAAAGATTAGCTGCTAAAATATCATATGGCTCTGCCAATCCGAGAGATTTAGTAGCCTTAAAGACATCTCTTGAACAGATACCTTTAATAAAAGAGTTAATAAAGGATGAAAAGCAACTACTTGCTAGTGTTCATAATAGAATAGACACTCTTGAGGATATTAAGGAGCTAATTAATAAAGGTATAGTTGAAGATCTACCAATTGCATTGAAGGATGGTGGAATTATTAAAACTGGCTACCATCCAGAGGTGGATAAGCTACAGTTGGCATCTAGAGAAGGTAAAGAATGGATAGCTAAGCTGGAGGAAGAAGAAAAGCTTAAGACAGGTATTAAGTCCTTAAAAATGGGTTTTAATAAGGTGTTTGGCTACTATATAGAAGTTACAAAGTCCTATTTAAAGCAGGTCCCAGAAGACTACCAGCGTAAGCAGACTCTGGCAAATTGCGAGCGTTTTATTACTCCAGAATTAAAGGAAATTGAATCAAAAATACTTGGTGCAGAGGATAAAGTAGTTGTATTGGAATATCAATTATTTATAGAAATAAGGGATATAATTTCAAAAGAGATCAGCCGTATTCAGTCAACTGCTTCTGCAATAGCTGAATTAGATATGCTAGTTTCACTGGGAGAAGTAGCTGCCGAAAACAATTATACAAAACCAAATATAAATAGTAGCCACATAATAAGTATTAAGGATGGAAGACATCCAGTAGTTGAGAAAATGTTAGATAATCAAATGTTTATAGCTAATGATATTTATCTTGATAATGAAGATCATCAGGTTTCAATTATAACTGGCCCTAATATGGCGGGTAAATCAACATATATGCGACAGGTGGCTTTAATTGTGCTGATGGCACAGATTGGATCCTTTATTCCTGTGTCTGAAGCTTCAATAGGTATTGTAGATAGGATATTTACAAGAGTTGGTGCCAGTGATGATCTTTCACAAGGTCAGAGTACCTTCATGGTAGAAATGAGTGAAATGGCTAATATACTTAATTGTGCAACAAAAAATAGTCTCCTTATTCTCGATGAGATAGGCCGAGGTACAAGTACATTTGATGGTTTAAGCATTGCTTGGTCAGTTATAGAGCATATAAGTAAGAAAATTAGTGCCAAGACACTTTTTTCAACCCATTATCACGAGCTTACAGAGTTAGAGGGCATCATAAAGGGTGTAAAAAATTATCGTATTTCTGTTAAGGAAGAGGGAGAAGATATTATCTTTCTCAGGAAGGTAATCGATGGAAGTGCAGATAGAAGCTATGGGATACAAGTTGCTAGACTTGCTGGTTTACCTGCTGAGGTTATATGTCGTGCCAAGGATATTCTATTAAGACTAGAAGAAAAGGATATAGCAAGGGTTGATAGTCTATGCATAAGCAGTGGAAGAGAAGAAGCTGTAGCTACTATTGAGGAAGCCACACCAGTTCAAATTGACTTCAATTCACTTTATCAAAATAATATAATTGAGGAATTAAAAGAAGTAAATTTACTTGAAACCACACCAATTGAAGCCCTCAATATACTTGCCAATCTGCAAAAAAAGGTAAATCAGCTTTTACAGGGAGGAAGCTAAATGATACGCTTACTAGATGATTTAACCATAAACAAAATTGCCGCAGGTGAGGTGGTTGAAGGACCATATTCCATTGTTAAGGAGTTAGTGGAAAATGCCATTGATGCAGGTTCATCTTCTATTACAGTTGAAATAAAGGAAGGTGGAAAAAAATACATAAGAGTGACTGACAATGGGATAGGTATCCCTGAGGATGATGTGGAAAAAGCCTTTTTAAGACATGCCACTTCAAAAATTGAAAAGATTAAAGATTTAAATAGTATTCAATCCCTTGGTTTTAGAGGGGAGGCATTGGCAAGCATTGCAGCCGTGGCACAGGTGGAAATGATTACAAAAACACAGGAGCAGCAATATGGTGTAACGATAGAGCTTAATGGAGGCCGTCTAATTGGAAAAAAACCTATAGGGTGTCCAACTGGAACAACAATTATCGTTAATAACCTATTTTTTAATACCCCAGCAAGGCTTAAATTTATGAAGACTACCCAGGGTGAAACCAGTAGAATAACAGAAATTATTACTAGATTAGCCTTAAGCAAGCCCAATGTAGCCTTTAGATATGTTAACAATAATAATGTTATGTTCACTACCTTGGGTGACGGAAATCTATCAGCTACAATTTTATCGGTTTTACAGGATGTATGGTTAAAAAGCATGATTAATATAGATGATGAAATGAATAATTTAAAAATTGAGGGGTTTATTGGTCAACCTAGCCTTTATAGGGGAAATCGTAATTATGAGATAGTATTTATTAATGGTAGATATGTTAAAAGCAAGATTATTAGCCAAGCCATTGAGCTAGCCTATAAGGAGAAGCTTCCTATAAATAAATACCCCATTTGTGTACTAAATTTAACTATAGACCCTTCATACGTCGATGTTAATGTTCATCCTATGAAAACAGAGGTAAAATTCAATGATGAATCTGATATTAATAATTCCATACAAAAAATCATAAGTAGAGGATTATCTACCAGAATAACTATACCTGAACTAAAGGTATCACCACAGGGTGATAATTTTAATGTGAAGGAAAGAATTAGGAATATATCTTCGATATCCACCACTAATCAACCAACAGAGGGGATAAAAGAAGATAAAATTGAATACAATACAAATAGCAATGTAGGTATATCTACACATATAAATAAAGAAACTAAGGATTATGAAAATCCAGATAATGATATAAATTTATATGACATAGCCTTTAAAAAATTAAGTGAAGATGAAGCTATTCTAGATGATAATCATAGTGTAGAGTCTGTGAAAGAAGAAGTACAAGAGAATTTCATAATATCACTCATAGAAGGTATTAAAGTAATTGGGCAATTGTTTAATACATATATTTTATTGGAAAAAGAGAACTCTCTTTACTTAATAGATCAACATGCAGCCCATGAACGATTGATTTATAATAAGCTACTTGATGAGTGTAAAAGGACTATGGTGACTTCACAGCAGCTTCTTGAGCCAAGAGTAATAAACCTATCAGCAGAGGATTATTTAATCATTATTAATAAATTAGAAAAGTTTAATAAGTTGGGATTTGATATAGAGGAATTTGGGCAAAACACCATAATTATAAGAAGCGTTCCTATGGTTATGGGTATACCACAAAACTTTAACTTTTTTTATGATCTTATTGATGACATGAAGGATGCTACAGATAAGACTCTTTTTGAAGAGAAGGTTATTCAAAGAGCGTGTAAAGAAGCGATAAAAGCAAAGGATAAGCTGAATATTAATGAGATAGATAAATTACTTGTAGATTTGAGTACTTTAACGCCTCCATTAACATGCCCCCATGGTAGGCCAATTCTTATTAGTCTTACAAGATATGAAATAGAGAAATATTTTAAAAGAATTCAATAGAAGGGAGTGAAATCTTGAAACCAAAAGTATTAATGATATTTGGGCCTACAGCTGTAGGGAAAACTGATACTTCAATAAATATAGCACAAAGCTTAAATGGTGAAATAATATCAGCTGACTCAATGCAGATTTACCATCATATGAACATTGGAACAGCTAAGCCCTCTTTAGAAGAGCAGGATGGTATACCCCATCATTTATTAGATATTGTTTATCCCGATGAGGAGTTTTCTGTAGCAGATTTTCAACATCAAGCAAAAAATAAAATAATAGAAATCCATGCTAAAAACAAATTACCTATTCTTGTTGGAGGTACAGGTCTATATTTTAATTCCCTGATATACAATATGGATTTTACCAATACTATTTCTAATTGGAAGCTTCGTTCACAGCTGGAGGATGAAGCAAGGACTAAGGGTAATCTGCATCTACACAGTAAGCTAAAGGAAATAGACCCTGCGGCTGCTGTAAGAATTCATCCCAATAATGTTAAACGTGTAATTAGAGCCCTTGAAGTTAATTATGAAGGGGGCGAAAACATGGGTGATTTCAGTGAAGATATTACTCTAAATAATGATTATGACTTCTATATTATAGGTTTGACAAGAGATAGAGAGGAATTATACGATAGAATTAACCAAAGAGTTGATATAATGGTAAAACAGGGACTAGTTGAAGAGGTACAGTTCCTTTTAGATAAAGGATATTCAAGGGATTTGACTGCTTTCAAAGGTTTAGGTTATAAGGAAATTATAGGATATTTAAAAGGCGAGTATAGTCTAGATGCAGCAATTGAAACATTGAAGCGAGATACAAGACGATATGCCAAGAGACAATTAACTTGGTTTAGAAGATATGAAGCTGTCAACTGGTATAATTTAAGTGAATATCCTACTGAAGAAAAATTATTTAAAGATATTCTTAAAGAGGTAGAAGGACATTTTTACTTCATATCGAATACCTAAATAATATTATTATGAGGAGGGCATAGCATGAAAAATACCATTAACCTGCAGGATGTTTTTTTGAATCAAGTCCGAAAGGAAAGCATTCCTATTACAATATATTTAGTAAATGGGTTTCAGCTGAAGGGTTTTGTAAAAGGATTTGATAACTATACTATTGTTTTAGACTCTGATGGAAAGCAACAGTTGATTTACAAGCATGCAGTATCAACAATTTCACCAGCTACTGCTGTAAACCTAACCAATAACAAAATGTAGTTTTGAGCATATCAGTATTTGGCTACAAACTATAACCGCTATATTATTATGGCGGTTTTTTGTCACGTTTTTGAAGCTTTGTGAATATGATAGAATAGCATTTTTTTCTGAGGTGATTCGATGAAAAGAAGGGTCATATATTCTTTACAGGAAAAGTACAATTCATTAGAATCAGGAAGATTATCAACCAATGAATTTTTTGACAGCCTATTTTATGAAAAAGAAAAAGCTGCTGTTGATTCAAAGGATGTTAATGACGAAGCTTCCCTTGAGAGTATATTAAAAGAATTGGATAAGCTTATTGGGCTAAATAATGTAAAATCTCTTGTTAATGAAGTTTTAGCCTATACAGATATGCAAAAGAAAAGAAAAGAAAACGGATTGCAGGCACAACCAATGGCAATGCATATGATTTTCAAAGGAAATCCAGGTACAGGAAAAACTACTGTGGCACGACTACTAGGGAAAATTCTAAAAGCAAAAGGAATATTAGAGAATGGACATCTAATAGAGATTGAACGGGCAGATCTAGTTGGCGAATACATAGGTCATACTGCACAGAAGGTAAGGGAGCAAATTAGAAAGGGCATAGGTGGTATCATCTTTATTGATGAGGCCTACTCTCTTGCTAGAGGTGGAGAAAAGGACTTTGGCAAGGAAGCGATTGATGCCCTTGTAAAGGGAATGGAGGATCATAAGGATAATTTAATTCTTATTCTTGCTGGATATCAAGAGGAAATGGATAATTTTTTACGGGTTAATCCTGGACTAAAATCTAGATTTCCTATACATATGGATTTTGAAGATTACACAATTGAAGAGCTGGTTGAAATAGCAGATTTAATGATAGAATGTAGACAGTATTTATTATCTATTTCAGCAAAAGCAAAGCTATTTCAACTTTTGGCTCAAAAAAGAATGAGGGATGGGTTACACTCCGGTAACGCGCGTCTTGTTAGAAATCTTATAGAAAAGGCTATAAGAAGACAAGCAGTTAGACTAAAAAATAGAGATGAATGCTCAATCCAAGAATTAATGATGCTAACAAGAGAAGATTTTGAATGACATAGGTTACTCTCATTACTATATATGAGAGTAATTTATGTCATTCTTTTTATTAAAGTTGCATATGCTTTAGCATCAAGGATTGTACTAATTGCATATGGATGGTGATAATATGAAACACTGTCTCTTAGTTGGAAAACCCAATGTTGGTAAGACTTCCTTCTTTCTTAATTTTGCTTCCTACTTAGGGGTTTACAAATGTGAGTTAAACTTTAAGGATGTGGAAGGTAGGATTATACACAAAGAATATTCCATTGAATTAGCTAAGAAATACTTAATAAGTCAAACCCCTTTTAAGACCAAAGACATCTGTGAAATAAATCTGTCGATTCCAATTTATAAAGGATTTCAGAGCTTTAAGCTTCTAGACTCTAGTGGATTGATAGATGGCATTAGTGATAATGAGGACATTCGTAGTTCAATGACTGCTACTATAAAAGCATTAGAAGAAACTAATATTATTCTACATGTAATTGATGCCTCCAGTATATTTTTGAGAGAAATCAATTCCATTAGTCTTATCGATGATCAAATTAATAGATATTGCAAGTCAAAAAGTAGCTATTGTATCCTCTCAAACAAAATGGATTTAGAAGGAAGTAAAAAGGGGTATGAGCTGCTTAAAAATAAGTATTATGATTCCTATATAATCCCTATTTCCTCAGTAAGTGGAATGGGTTTTAAAGAGGTGAGAATGTTTGTGGGTAGAAATCTTTAAAAGATATATAGCGGTGTTATTAATTGGATTCGTAATTAAATGGCTAGATGATGAAGTTGACTTTAAAGAAGAAGCTGCAATCGATAAAAAAAAGCTTCTAAACATATTTGACTGTAAGCTGCCCTATTGCCTCTTATTTTTAGCATTGGCAATGATGCTGGATACTTATTATTCCTTCTCATTATTTACTGCAGCTTATATCATTGGTATGTTTCAAATTCCTCTGCAAAGGCTTCCCTTTGGATTAAAATCATATCAAGAAATAATTATTTTAATAATTATTAATACTTTATTTGTCCCAATAGATATTTTTATCCATGCATTAATTCTAATTTTTACAATTCAGCTATTGGATGACATTGTTGATTTTAATTATGATAAGAAATATAGCTTTAAGAATTACGCCGTAAAGTTTGGTAAGGGTGAGGTTATAATCTTTATTTTAATACTACTGGTTGCTGCAATAATGCTAAACTGGATTAATACTCTTATAATATTACCCGTAGCAATTTTTATAAATTACTTGTATTCCAGAAGGTAGGAGGGGTATAATGCTATATGGAACTATTGTTATTTTCGGCTTGTTAATGGTATTATTAGGATATGTTATAGGTAGGAAAATTGGTCAAAAGGAAGGATTTCAAAAGGCTATGGACTACATACCAATTGCACTTAAGATAGAGCTTTATCAAAAGAAGAAATGCCCCATTTGTAATATTAAAACAACAGAGGTGGAGGAGAAGAATTAATGGAACAAAGTCAACATATGTTACAACAGCTTTTTGGAATTAGCCAGGATATCATTGAAAAGGTTAAACAAGCTGAGGCCACAGTTGAACAAGAGTTTAAAGAGTTGGACAAAATTAAAGAATTTAATCAATATAAAGTACTTAGAGCAATGCAGGAATCGAGACTAAGTGACCAGCATTTTCAATGGACAACTGGCTACGGCTACAATGATTTAGGAAGAGAAAAGCTGGAGGAGGTATATAGTAGAGTGTTTGGCGGTCAAGACGCCATTGTACGGCCCACTATTGTAAATGGAACCCATGCCCTAACCCTATGCTTATCTGGACTCCTAAAGCCAGGGGATGAGATGATTTCTGTAACCGGTAAGCCCTACGATACCCTTGATGAATTAATAGGTATAAGAGGAAACTATCCATTAAGCTTAAAAAAACTTGGAGTAATATATAACCAGATTGATTTTTTAGATAATGGAGAAGTTGATTTCAAAGAAATAGAAGCAACTATTAATAAAAAAACAACCCTGGTTTATATACAACGTTCTACAGGCTATGGTTTTAGAAAAGCAGTAGACATTGCAACAATTGAAAGAATAGTCAATATAGCAAAGGCCAAAAACGCCAACATCATATGCATGGTTGATAACTGTTATGGAGAATTTTTAGAAACTAAAGAACCTACAGAGGTGGGAGCCGATTTAATTGCTGGATCTCTAATTAAGAACCCTGGAGGCGGACTGGCCTTAGCTGGAGGATATATTGTTGGTAATAAAGATTTAATAGAATTGATATCATACAGAATGACATCACCAGGAATAGGGAAAGAGTGTGGTTTAACCTTTGGAACTTCAAGGTCCATGTTTCATGGTCTTTTTATTGCCCCCCATGTTGTATGTGAAGCGATAAAGGGTGCTATCTTTTGTGCTAAGCTTTTTAGTGATGCTGGCTATAGAGTAATGCCAAATTACAATCATAAAAGAAGTGACATTATTCAAGCTATTGAGCTGGCGGATGAAGGGAAGGTATTGGCTTTTTGCAAAGGTATTCAAGAGGCGGCACCGGTGGACTCATTTGTTAAACCTGAGCCGTGGGATATGCCCGGTTATGATGTACCAGTAATTATGGCTGCAGGTGCCTTTGTTCAAGGATCTTCAATCGAGCTAAGTGCAGATGCGCCTATTAAGCCTCCATATATAGTATACTATCAGGGTGGCTTAACCTATGAACATGCAAAGCTGGGAGCAATAAAAGCTTTGCAAAATATTGTAAATCTTTCTGAAGGTAATTAGTAAATAATTATGTGAATGATTAAAAAAGCATTAATTAAAAAGGAATAATAGAAACCACCAGCTTCGGGGCTGGTGGCAATTTATTTTGAACCTTTAATAACCTGTAGTTTTATCTCTTGATGTTCTACTTGTTCGGTTAGTTTATCAACTTTTTCGTTTAATACATTTAAACCTTCGATACTCTGCATATAGCCGTCATATAGAGCACTATGGTTCTCATCCATCTTATTTTCCAATCGAGTTAAATCTTGATTGACTTTATGAAAGCCTGCTTCCATTTTATTTTCAATACTATCAATTCTATTATCCATGGAATCAATTCTTCTATCAATACTATCAAACCGTTTATCCATGGAGTCAATTCTACTATCAATACTATCAAAACGCTTATCCATGGAATCAATCTTACTATCAATAGTATCAAAACGTTTATCCATAGTAGTAATTTTATTATCCATAGTATCAATTTTAGTACTTAACTCAACATACATCTTTTCCATTAAATTAAATATTTTATCCTCCAAAAGATCAACTCCCCCAAATAAATTATAGCATAATATTAGTTGTAATCATCTAGTGATTTAACATTATTTTTATAATAGAGTGTGTAGACATGGTAGAATTTTTATTGAATTTTCCTAAAAACACCTACTACTTTTCCTAAGATGGACACATCTTTAACTATAATAGGTTCCATAGAACTATTTTCAGGTTGTAACCTTATATAATCCTTCTCGCGATAAAAACGTTTAACTGTAGCACCATCCTCCATTAAAGCAACAACTATATCGCCATTAGTAGCCACTGGTTGCTGTCGAACTATTACATAGTCATTATCCATTATTCCCGCTTCAATCATGCTATCGCCTCGGATGGTTAACATAAATAGTTTATGGTTTTCATGACCTACAAAATCTAAGGGCATTGGAAAGGAATCCTCGATATTTTCTACTGCTAAAATAGGTTCACCAGCGGTCACTTTACCTATAATAGGAATGTTAACCATTTCCTTATGATATGAGTAATCTTCATTATGATCATCAGTTAAGATTTCTATCGCTCTTGGTTTAGTTGCATCACGTCTGATATATCCCTTAGTTTCCAGCTTTGAAAGATGTCCATGGACAGTAGAGGTAGACCTTAAGGCAACCGCTTCACATATTTCTCTAACCGACGGTGGATAACCCTTTTGATTTATTTGGCTCTTCATATATTTAAGTATCTCAACCTGCTTACTGCTTAAATCTTCATACATTGGAGAGCTCCTCTCTAATTTGTAATTTATTTTCCATAATTATAACACATTATTAGTAAAAATACAAACATTCGTTCGGTTTTTTGGAGAATTATTCATCTATCCATTCAAAATTATTAACAATTTCTCGCTTTACATTTTTCTTGTGGGCAGCATATAACTGGGTGGTTGTAACATTATCGTGATCTAATAAGTTTTGCACATCATATATTGAAAAGCCCTGTTGTATCAACGATGTTGCAGCAGTTGCCCTCAGTTTATGGGGACTGTAACCATTATCTGAAGTTGTTCCTAATACATATGAAGTATACTTCTTTACCAAGTTACGAATTGCTCTGGGGGTCATTCTAGTCCTTTGAATGGATAAGAAAAGCGCATCCTTATTTTCATCATCCAGGACTTCTGATTTTGGTCTTTCTAAGGATACATATTCCTTAACAACCTTCTCGCAGGTACGATTAATAGGCATCAGAACCTCTTTACCTCGTTTTCTATAAATTTTAAACTCACCTCGACTAAAATTAAAGGAAGAAATGTTTAACTGGTTTAATTCGCTTAAACGAAGGCCGTAGGTCACAAATAAAAGTATTATAGCCCGATCTCTAAGTCTAGTTTTTTCCCAGTAGACTTTTTCCTTGTCAGTAAAAACTGTTCCACTATCAATAACATCTAAAAGCCTTGCTACTTCATCAATCTCAAGACGCTTAATTGCATCTGGTTGGGGCTTTGGCAGGCGTATGGGATTTAACCCGTCTATTATATTATTCTTAATTTTCTCATCACGATATAGATATTTAAATAAAACAGAAAGGGAGGACTTTTTTCTTGCTAGGGCACGGTTATGATTTTCTACTACTTTGATACTAGTCTGACTTTCTATAATATAACGGGTACAGTATTCTCCAATAAAATAATTAACATCCCTAGCTGTTATATTATTAAATTCATCAATAGTAATATCAGAAACCTTTTTAGCAGAGGTTATAGTATTATCTGCGATTAAGTACTTACAAAAAAATAGAATATCATTTAAGTAAGCAAGACGTGTTGATAGGGCAACAGCATTTTTTAAATATATAAAGAAATCCCGCATAAATCGTGGTAGCTGAGCTTCAATTTCTAAACAATCCTCAATGGTTTTATGCTCAGAAGTAACTATATTATCAGGCTTATCTGATTTATTATGTACTGTTAATTGCTTTTTTTTAGCCATAAACTCACCCCTTATGTATATTTTAATTATAATGGAGGGTTATTACAAGAAAAATCCTAGTTAGTTGGTAAAATAAGAAAAAAGCCCACACTTTACTGTGGGCCTTCAGAATATGATTTGTATTATTAACATCAATCTTTAAGATAATGCTTCCTCAGTATTTAGTCTAGTAGAAGCGGGGGATAAGGGAGGCTTAACCATAAATGTCATTCCTGCTCCAACTATTGCTAGGAAAGCTGATATAATAAAAGTAGGTTTTAGTCCTCCTACGTTAGCCACTACCATAGGGCCAACCAAAGCTGCCAAACCATATGCCTGATAAACTATACCGTAATTTCCTCCTAAATTCTTCATACCATAAAATTCTCCTGTTATTGTTGGGAATACTGCTAAAAATCCACCAAAGCAGAAGGCAATTGCCGCAAGACAAATAAAGAATGTAACAAAGCTCAATGAAATAATACTCATGGCTATCATGGCAATAGCAGTAATAGTAAACATCATGAATACTACTTTAATTCTTCCTAGCTTGTCTGATAAAGCTCCCCATAATAGTCTGCCGGAAGCATTGAATAAAGCTATCATGGCCACTGCATTGGCTGCAACACCAACCTCTAAATTAGCCAGTTCCACACCTATATCCTTTGCAAGACCAATAACCAATAGACCACTCATAGATGCAAATAAAAACATAGTCCAAATTAAATAGAATGATTTTGTTTTAAGCATTTCACCAACAGTAAAGTTATTTCCGGTTACAGTTGAATTTTGCTTTGTTGAACTATAGCCCTCAGGAAGTCTTAAAAATTGCGCACCTATAAGTACCAAAATAAAATAAATAATACCTAAATAGAAGAAGGTTGCAGACACTCCTTTTGTAGTAAGGAAAAATTGAATTACAGACTTAAAGATCAAGCTTCCAAGACCGAAGGCACCTACTGCAATACCAGTAATAAAGCCTTTCTTCTCAGGGAACCATTTAACACAGGTTGATAGAGGGCATACATAGGCGAAACCGACTCCAGCCCCAGCAATAACACCATAATAGATATATAACTGTAGGATGGATGTAGCTGTAGAGGCCAAAAGCAACCCACCACCATATAGAATACCGCCTATGGTTGCTACAACCCTCGGCCCAAGCTTATCTTGGAGTCTCCCAGAAAATATTGTAGAAAATGCAAATACAAAAACAGCAATGGAAAAAGTTAAAACAACTTCGTTATTTCCCCAGCCAAACTTGTCCATTAGTGGCTGATTAAATAGGCTCCAAGAATAAATTGCACCAATACATATTTGCAACAACACTGCACCAAATACTACAAACCAGCGATTAAATTGCTTTGTCTCTTTTGTACTCAATCATAGTCCCCCTTAATTATGCTTTTGCTTTGTGTATAATCCAATAGTAAACTAGCATCTTGACTTGATGTAAAGCTTGTTATTTCAATGTGCAAGGAAATTATACAGTCAATGTATAAAAGACGCTAATATATCCATTATAATGGGTAAAAGATTACAAGACAAGATAATATTTATAATTTTATAATGTTTTTTTCCACTATTCAGAAAAGGAGGATAATTGCTGATAATGTTGAATATTTTTCGTAAACAGGTGAGCAAAAGTTCATCTAATGATAGATAATGCTATTTCTTTAATTATTTTAAGAATAATGGAGAATTCTCAAAATATAAGTTAATCTAATATTTCATAAAAAGTTTAAATGTTTTAATGTAAATTTACTGGTGGATATATTTAGTATCCTATTCAATGTTAACATTTTCCTTATGTATTATTTATGTATTATTTATTAGTATATTAATAAAACTAACTATAGAATTCATCTATAGGTGAAGTTTCTTGATTACAATAAATAATCAATATAAGGAGGGTTAATTAATGGAAGCAGGAGTTAGAAATAATTTGTATGGTGAAATAGAAAAGATTAAACAGGATGGAATAATGGCACAGGTTACTATGTGAGTTGGTGGCTGAGGTAGCGAAGCGCCTCGTATAACGTCCGTGATGACGTCAGATAGTCTAAAAGATGCAGGTTTTAAAGAGGGAGATCAAGTAGATGCATTAGTTAAAGCAATAAATGTTGTTATGGTGAAACACTAAATTTATTTGTATAAATATAAATACCTAAAAGTTATCTTTTTCTAACATTTTAGGTATTTTTTATGTTGTTCACTGATGTTTCTAATGAAATAACTTAATTGTTAAAATGGTCAATATTCATTTTATAAATGAATGATTGCAAAAAATATAATTTATGATATATTTAAATATTAGTAAAATTTTACTTTATACCACTGATAAACTGTGGATATAAAAAATTGTATATGAAGGATGGTGTTACTATGTATAGAAGCAAAAAGGTTATTCTGTTATGTCATTGTATTTTGAATACTAATACGAAGGTGGAAGGATTAGCAAAGAAAAGTGATTTGGAAAAAACAATTATTGATGCTTTAATTGAAAATCAAATCGGAATTATTCAATTACCCTGTCCTGAATTTATGTGTTATGGGCTAAAACGATGGGGACATGTAAGAGCACAATTTGATACTCCTCACTTCAGAAAAAGCTGTAAGGCTATTTTTGAGCCATATGCTGATCAAATAATCAATTATATAGACAATGATTATGAAGTACTTGGTATAATTGGAATAGACGGAAGTCCAACATGTGGAGTTGAAAGAACTTGTGATGGAGATTGGGGTGGAGAATGGACTTCTACTGACCAGTGGAAGGAAAGATTAGATTCAATTCAATATATAGATAAGAAGGGTATATTCATAGAAGAAATAATGAAAATACTTGCAGATATAAAAGTTGATGTGCCATTTTTCGGTGTTAGTTTTTCCAATACTGAAGCTTCCTATGAAGCAATAAGAAAAATATTAAAATAATTTAGAAAGAAGGATGGATTTGAAAAATGATAATGAATGGGTTCTTAACATTTATTCTATTAATGATTTTCACGGAGTTATTGAAGATGTTATTTGGGAACCATCCACTGAAAAGGTATATGAGAATCATGGGGTTTTATTGTTTTCTAAACTTATAGAATGCATTAACAAATCAGAATATCCAATAATGTTATCTGCAGGAGATATGTTTGAAAGTCCTTCATTTGGAATGAAGATGCCTGGACTATTGACTGTGGAATTATTGAATTTAGTCAAATGCAAAGGAATGACTATTGGAAATCACGAATTTGATTGGATACCTTATGATGAGGATTTTTTTACTAATCTAAAGATGCGGTTAGATTGTACATTTTTATCAGCTAATTTAATTGAGAAGAAAACAGGGAGAACTCCAAGCTACATAGAAAAATCTACAATCATTAAAGCTAACAAATCCAAAATTGGTGTCATTGGTTTAACTACTGAAAGCTGCAAATCAATTTGTCTTGAAGATGAGTTTAAAAACTATGATATAAGTGATGCAATAATTACATTAGAAAAAGAAATACAGTTTTTAAAAAAATGTGGTGTTAATTTGATTGTATTATTAGCCCATTGTGATATATCTGTTTCTCAAGATGGCAAGTCATTAAAAGGTGAGTTGGTTGACATTATTAAAAATTTTGATTCCTCTCAGCTTCAAGTAGCTATAGCAGCACATAGTCATGAGTTTATTTCAGATAATATTAATGGGATTCAGGTTATGCAAGCAGGTTCATATGGAAATGGATTGGGTAATATTTCAGTAACAATCAAAAATGATAAAGTTATTGATGTAAAGGCTAAATATATGAAAATTGAAAATGAGACAGTGGATATTGATATGGATATAAAAAAAATAATCGATATGCATTGGAATAAGTATAAAAGAAAATCTAAAAAAGTAGGTTTCACAGAAATAGTTTTGAAAGTAGACTCTAAGTCAGAATCCTTCTGGGGTAAATATATAGCCAAGATTTTGGCAGCTAGCACGTCTGCATCAATAGGTATGATAAATGTAGGTTCAGTTAGAAGCAGTATTGATAAAGGTGATATCTTTGATGTAGATATAAAAATGAATCTACCATTTGAAAATACTATTATAAAAATGAATCTTCCTGGAAGGAATATCATTAATATTCTAAAAAAATCTTTTGAAAAAAACCACGGTATTATGCAAACATATGGAATTTTAAAAGATATAACCTTTGACAAGGGTAGAGCAATTTTTTCTAATATAAGAGATAACAATGGCAATGCTATAGAGCTTAATAGGTTTTACTCAATTGCTGTAAGTAATTTTATATTTGAAAGTATTGACTTTAAATATGAGTTTGTAGAGGCATTATCTATTATAGATACAAACATTGTTATTCGCAATGCAGTCTTAGAATACATAATTATAAATAAGCATGTTGAATAAAAAAAGCCCTCGGGTTTTTTTTTATTTTGATTATAGATTAATACTATGGGTTTAATAGTTTGTATAAAAAATCACAATTAGATTATAGTTTTTTTAAGTGCTATTATTAAGTTTGGTTTTATAAGACAATATTATAAAAAAATTAGTACTGTTGACAAATTTAAATTGCAAATAATTATTTGAAAATGAGGTTTTAATGATGAAAATCAAAATTAGATCATTATCTAAGCGATTCAAAGATGTTGTGGCTGTAGACAATTTGGACATAGATATAGAAGACGGCGAGTTAGTTACTCTTCTCGGTCCAAGTGGATGTGGAAAAAGCACTACTTTATTTATGATAGCTGGATTAATCAATCAAGATGCAGGGAGTATATTTTTTGAAGATCAGAAGGTTGATCATCTAAAAACTGAAGAAAGAAACATAGGTATGGTTTTTCAAAACTATGCGTTATATCCTCATTTGACTGTACTTAGAAATATACTATTTCCCCTTGAAATGATGAAGGTTAATAAAAAAGATGCTCTAACTAGGGCTGAAGAAGTTCTTGAGTTATTACAAATTAAAGATCTTGTGAAAAGAAAGCCCAGTCAATTATCTGGTGGCCAGCAACAAAGAGTTGCAATAGCAAGAGCTCTAGTTAAGAAGCCCAAGGTCCTACTAATGGATGAGCCCTTATCTAACTTAGATGCTAAATTAAGAGTTGAAACTCGTGATGAAATTAGGAAGCTTCAAAAGCAACTTTCTATTACAACAATCTTTGTTACACACGATCAAGACGAGGCAGCCAGCATATCAGACAAGGTATTGATATTAAATAATGGAAAGCTTCAACAATATGGTTCTCCAAGGGACATATATGAGAAGCCTTCTAATTTATTTACTGCAAAATTTATGGGATCAACACCAATAAACATTTTTGATGGAACCTGCACTGATAAGGGGATTTTTATAGAGGAAAAGATTGTAATACCCTATGAAGAAAAATCCACTAACTTATATAATAGTAAAGTTATATTAGCTGTTCGTCCTGAAAACATAATTGTTAGTAAGAAAGAAGATGCATCATTTAGTGGAAAGGTCGAACAAGTTGACATGAAGGGAAAGGATAACCTAGTGTCCTTTTATATGGGAGATAATATATACCGTTTCTTTGCTTCTCCATCTGATGATATAAAACCAGGAGATAGAGTTTTCTTAAGATTTGATAAAGAGAGAATTATGCTATTTAATCCTACCACTTACGAAAATATTTCAAGGAGTAGCATATGAAAAAAGAAAACAATTTAAAAAATGCAGCGTTGGGAATTCTATATCTTCTTCCAGCTATGGTTATATTAGGTGTTTTTCAAATTTATCCTATTATTAAAGTTTTTCTAATGAGTTTTTATACGAGATACAATTATTTTCGTCATATAGTTTTTGAATATGGAGTAGACAATTATATACAATTAGCCAACGATCCAAAATTTATTTTAGCACTCAAGAACACAAGTATATTTGTTTTTGTAATGGTTCCGACTTCTATTATTATATCTTTGTTTATTGCTACATTATTAAATAGTAATGTAAGATTTAAAAAGCTCTTTAGAAACATATACTTTTTACCCTTTGTTACCAGTACTGTTGCAATCGCAATGGTTTGGCGGTGGATTTTTCACTCTAAGCATGGAATTTTGAATTATGGATTAGGATTCATTGGTATTGACCCTATTCCATGGCTGATTGACCCAAAATGGGCGATGGTGTCATTAATAATACTAAGTGTTTGGAAAACCTTAGGCTACAATATATTAATTATTTTAACAGGGCTACAGAACATTGATAAACAATATTATATGGCATCTAAAATAGATGGGGCAAATTCTTGGAAGCGGTTAACAAGAGTTACTATTCCATTACTATCGCCAACACTTTTCTTTGTATCTATAACTTCTTTGATTGGAGCATTTAAGGTATTTAGTGAAGTATATGCCCTTTTTGAAAAAAGGCCAGGGCCTTTAAATTCTTGCTTAACAATGGTTTATTACATATATGATAAATTAAACAATCAGTTTTCGTATGGGGTGGCAGCCGCTGCATCGGTTGTTCTATTTATAATAATACTTATAATTACGTTGATTCAATTC
The DNA here is from genome assembly GCF_900101495.1 of Alkaliphilus peptidifermentans DSM 18978. Classification (GTDB taxonomy): domain Bacteria; phylum Bacillota; class Clostridia; order Peptostreptococcales; family Natronincolaceae; genus Alkaliphilus_C; species Alkaliphilus_C peptidifermentans. The sequence continues at coordinate 20,021 of NZ_FMUS01000028.1, read as the reverse complement.
TTAATTGGAAAACGATTTGTTCATTACAAATAATAGTTTTGTGGGGGTTTAAATGAAGAATAAAATACTTGTATTCACTAAATATTTGATAATAATTTTAGGAGCTCTAGTCACATTAGTACCTTTCTTTTGGATGCTAAGTACATCCTTTAAAACGCTGGGAGAGGTATACCAAATGCCGCCAAGTGTTTTACCCAACAATTTTAATTTTGATAATTATAAAGTGGTTATAGAAAAAACCCCAATAAATACATATTTTTTCAATAGTCTGTTGGTAACAACCATAGTAACACTGGGGACCCTTATAACATCGATTTTAGCTGCCTTTGCATTCTCAAGAGTTCAATTTAAAGGTAGAGATATTATATTTACAATACTTTTGAGTACAATGATGGTTCCTAGTGAACTTTTAATTACACCAAATTTCGTTATACTATCTAAATTAAATCTAATTAATACACTAACAGCATTATATTTACCATGGATTAGTAGCATGTTTGCAATATTTCTATTAAGACAATATTTTTTAGGAATTCCAGAAGAACTATATTATGCAGCTAAAGCAGATGGATGCAGCGATTTTAAATATCTTATTAAAGTTATGGTTCCATTAACTAAACCTGCACTTATAACAATAGCTCTATTAAAAATAATATATAGCTGGAATGAATTTTTATGGCCTATGATTATGGTTAGCACCCCTGATAAAAGAACTTTACCAGTTGGACTTGCTTACTTTATGACAGAAGCTGGTCCAAACTACCACCTGTTATTAGCCTATGCATCCATTATAATTGTACCAGTAATTGTGATTTATATATTACTTCAAAGGTACATTATACAGGGTATAACACGTTCTGGAATCAAGGGATAATATATAAAAAATGGAGGGGTTAAAATGAAAAGAGTAGTTACAATTATATTATGTGTATTCATGATGGTATCACTTATTGGCTGTAGCAATGATACTAATGAAACTGTAGTTGGAGAAAACCAAGAAGTAAATGGTGAAGAGGTTAAAGAGGTCGTTGAATTGGAATTTTGGCATGCTTTATCAGGAGAAAATGGAGATATGCTACAAAAACTTATAGATCAATTCAATGATGAAAATCAGTTTATACATATTAATGCTTATTATCAAGGGCATTATAGAGAGCTGTTCGAAAAACTAAACGGTGCTGCTCAAGCAAATACTTTACCTACAATAACTATGATTTATAACAATAGGTTGACTGCTTATGTAATGAATGATTTAGCTGAAGATCTAGGTCCTTATATTTACGATAGTGAAAAGGGTATTGATCCTAAAATATGGAATGATATTCCCCTTGGACTTAGAAATGATGGCATGTGGGATGGAAAGCATTACTCACTCCCCTTTAATAAAGGCTCTTATCTAATGTTTTACAATGTTGATGCATTGGAGGCTGCTGATTTAAAAGTACCAACAACTTGGGAAGAATTAGAAAATGCAGCAAGAGTACTTAGTAAGGATGGAAATACTGGATTAGTATTAAATCAAAGTGCAGGGATAGACTTTAGTTTTTGGGTAGAACAAGCTGGTGGCCACATATATGATGAAGAATTAGAAATTCCTACAATTGACTCTGAAGGGGTTAAAATAGCTTATGAATTTATAACTGGTATGATAAAAGAAGGAATTGCTCATCTGGCAGGTGAAGATAATTACATTACAGGACCAATGTCTAGAGGTGAATCATTCATCGGTTTTGCTTCTTCTTCAAACCTACCAAGAATGGAGGAAGCATGTAGAGAAACTGGTGTAAACTGGGCAGTTGCAGAACTTGTAAGGGGAAAAGAAAAAGCAGCTCTTTTCTCTGGTACAGATATAGCTATGTTTAATACATCTACTCAAGAACAAAAAGACGCAGCCTGGGAATTTATTAAATTTTGGTATAGAACAGATATAACTTTAGAATGGGGGATGAAGTCAGGATATATTCCTTTAACATATGAAGGTGCAAATCATCCTGAATTTAAAGCTTACTTAGAAAATGATCCAAGCAAAATTCCAGCAATAGGACAATTGAGTGTAGCTTACCAAGATCCAAATGGACTTAATGGATATGCAATACATAGTAACATGCAAACTGCTTTAGAAGAAATTATAGCTGGAGTAAAAACCATAGATGAAGCATTACAAACAGCCCAAGAAAATGCTACAAGAGAGATGGAAGAGGCAAAGAAGAATTTTGCCCAATAATATAAAAGCCATAGAAAGCCGCAGTAGGTTACTTCTGTGGCTTTTTTTTATAATTGTAAGTCTATAGATGAATGAGTTAGTTTTAAGTTAGATAATTACAAATAGTGTTTAACCAGTATATTTACAATTAAAAATATGATTTCTATAAATCCATGTACTACTCCTTAAACTTTTGAAGGATTGTTTCGTAAAGATTATTATAGATAAATTCTCAAATATATAAAAAAGGAGTAGATTTAACATGGAACGGAAGAAAAAAATAATATTATTTTGTATTTTACTATGCGTGGTTATAGGTGGTTATTATAGTAAGAGATTTATTGATTTAAGAACCTATAGAAAACAAGTATCTAATATAACAATATCAAATGTCGACCTATCAAATATCCCAGATGGTATATATGCTGGCAGCTATGAAATAATTTGGGTAGCAGTTGATGTTGAGGTAGTTGTTAAAAATAATAGTATTAATAGTATAGTACTAAAGGAACATAAACATGGCAAAGGTGAAGCTGCAGAAGTAATATTAGAAAAAGTTATAGAAGCACAATCACTGGAGGTTGATATTGTTTCTGGCGCTACATCTAGTAGTAAGGTTATACTAAAAGCTATAGAAAATGCATTAACGAAGAACTAATATATCAAATTATTAATAAAGCAATTGTCGAAAATGCTAGATCGTTTATTAGAGGATATTGTTAAAATTTGGAGAATTATTCTATATATTTGAGGAAATTGCATATTATCCTATGGTTGATTAACATAATATATTAAGTTCTGGTGGGCATATGAGATATAATGTACCAAGTGCTAAAGAATATAAAGGAGAAGATGACATGGTTAATAATACTGAAAAAATTATGGACTCATTACTGGATAATATTTCTACAATGGAGGAAGTACAATCAATAGGTATAAGCGGTGGCAAACACCCAATTCCTAAAGCAGGTGAAGGTGATTTTGATGTCTTTATCTTTTGTGACACAATACCTAAAGTAGATAGAAGAAAATCAATACTAAGCCAATTTGGTTATTCATTGCAAGACGTTAAGGTTAATGTATTTGAGGGAGGCCATTGGGGCATTGGGGATTTTGTAGTTATAAATGGTATTGAAACTTGGTTAATGTATTTTACAGTAAATGAAACTTTAAATGATATAGAAGCAATACTCAATGGAGAGTATCCAGACAAATTAAATAATTACTATTATCCTATAGGTCGTTGTGCAATGTTTACAAAAATAAGCGTTGAATTTGATAGGAAAGGTTTTCTGCATTCAATAAAGGAAAGGCTGTCTGAATATCCAGATAAGTTGGCAGAAATAATTATTCAATATCATTTTGATAAACTGGAGAATACAGAGGATTTAGATCGTGCCGTAATAAGGAAGGATGTATTGTTCTATCATTTTGCAATGGATTTAGCCCTTGATAGTTTCCTTCAAGCACTATTTGCCCTTAATAGAACCTACTTCCCAAGCAGGAAAAGGAGTATTAACTTCATTTATAGCTTTGAAATTAAGCCGGAAAGATGCGAAGAAAGGTTGCTAGAAGTCGTTAAGCTTGGAAGTTATCCAGAAGGTGTCCCTCAATCTTATCAGTTATGGAGTAATCTGGTGGATGAACTGAAAAGGGTACACTTTAAGGTTAGAGATGAAGCCTAATTGATTCGTAGGAGGAAACATTATGAAGAACTTTAATGAGCTTTCAAAGGCGGCATACAATAATAAAGCTGATAATTATAATGAGACTATTGATGGGAAGTTTACACTAAAATTTAAAATACTGTTATGTGAAAATATAGTTTTAAAAGATAACAGTAATGTCTTAGACATAGCATGCGGCAATGGAACATTATTGAAGATGTTGTCTACAAAGAATAACATTAATGGATATGGTATTGATATTTCAGATAGAATGATTAATAATGCGTTTAAAAATTGTACTGAAATGATATTCAAAGTTGCTGGATGTGAAGATATCCCATTTGAAACAGGACTATTTGATGTAATAACTGTTTGTGCAGCATATCATCATTTTCCAGATATTAATGCTTTTGCAAATGAAGTTTCAAGAGTTATTAAAAAAAATGGATTTATATACATAGCAGAAGTTTATTTGCCAACAGCTTTGAGGGCAATTATTAATCCATTTGTTCCATTATCTAAAGAAGGGGATGTAAAGTTTTATTCACCACAAGAAATAGTAAACAATTTGCAAGTTCATGGTTTTAGACAAGTTAGTATCATAAAAAAAGGATACATTCAAATTATATGTATGCAGAAGGTTATGTTGTAATATATTAGGATGTTCTGCGTGCAACATCATCTAGCAATATAAGAAGAAGGGCTTTGAGGGTTCAGTTGGAAGGCGTCGTAAACACGGATTAGTACTCAGTCATCCTGAGAGAAACGAGGGATCTTATGAAGTGAAGAATCTTGGTTTTAAGATCCTTCGGGGGTAAGAAATTGGTTGGGATTTACATAAAGGTACTTGACGTATCAAGGACAGGGTCAGCGTAACACATTATAAATAGAAGGAGGTTAATTATGAATAGTGAGAAAGAAATACAATACGCAATAGATAAATTTTATAAAATAATATCTGGGAGTGCTGGAGAAAGAAGAAATTGGAATGAGTTTAAGTCTTTGTTCTTTTCAGAAGATTCCTCTTTAGCTTCAATGAAATATAATGCTGATAAAGAGTGTATCACAAAGGGTATGGATGTTGAATCATATATTGTAGGTTTATGTGATTTCTTAAAATCAAATGATTTCTATGAGTATGGATTTAATTATGAAATTAAAGTGATTGGAAGTATTGCAAGTGTCTATAGTGAGTATGCAGCTAAAAGAAAAAAAGAAGATTCAAACATAATTAAAAGTGGCGTAAATTTAGTCCAATTAATACATAATGGACATGAATGGAAAATACACAGCATGCTATGGCAAGACCAGCTGTAATTTATTCTGTAGCTATTTCAATTCAGCTTAGGAGGAAAAAATGAAACTATTTTATTTTTCAGGTACAGGGAATTCTTATCAAGTTGCAAAAAAAATAAGCAACTGGTTGGATAATACAGAGCTGCTTCAAATTAAAGCCAATAACTACGATAGAGTTCTTGATGATAAAATTGTAGGTATAGTATTCCCGGTATATTATTTTGGTTTACCTGTGTTAGTAGAAGAGTTTATTAGAGGAATAAGTATATCTGAAGATACATATCTTTTTATTATTGTTACTAAAGGCATTTCCTTAGGAGGTGGTGTAAAAACACACCTTGAAAAATTGTTTGAAGGAAAAAAGAAGTACAACTATTTTCAATATATAACAATGGGAGATAATTTTGTTCTTGATTTTTGGGATGCAACAAGTCCTCAAAAAAGACTAATTAGAAATGAAAAAAGCAACATCGAGATTAATAAGATAACGCAAGCAATAAAAAACCAGCAAGATAAAAAAAGTATGTATTTATAGATTACTTTCCTTTTATTACAAAAAACATACCTAGATACGGATATAAAGTATATAAACAAAATATTTACCTAAAAGATAACTTTTTTGTTGTTGATAAAAAACAATGCACTCTTTGTAAAAAATGTGAGAAATCATGTCCAGTAAATAACATTAAAATAACTTCTAAAGTAGAGTGGAAACATGAAAATTGTCAGATGTGTTTAGCTTGTTTTCATTGTTGCCCAAGAAATGCAGTTCAATATGTAAATAAAGAAAAAAATATAGATACGAAAAATAAATTACAGTATTGGAATTTTTAGATGCATGTTAAAAGAAATAGAATATAAATTACTAATTTGTTAGTAAACTAAAATGAGTTTGAAAAGTAAGGTTCGTATTAGATAATTAATACTATATTTAACTATTCCCTAAATATACATTTAAAGAACAGTTACATTTAATCCTTTTTAATTACTTTTTTATATTACAGCCCTCCCTTGTATCGTTTCAGCAGGGAGTCTTTTTATTCTTAGAGATTAAATAAATATTTAATAAAAAGGAGAAAAAACAACAGTCAATGAAAATTTTAGAATGACTGTTGTTTACATATGATGCAACCCTTCAAATTGACTAACTGGTAAAACAAATATAATGCCTTTTCCTGGTGACTTGATATTACCTTCTTTAATAACAACATCATATATTGCTTTTGTTTCATCCTTTGCTGTAATAATTACTATTACCTCTTTTTGTGAATCAATTCGTAAATCAAGAAAGGTTCGAGCCTCTTCAACCCCAGTACCTCTGGCATAAAATATTGTAGCTCCCATTGCACCTGCTTCTTTAGCCTTTTTTACAATCTCGTCAGCTTTTCCTCTTTCAACAATTACTACAATAGCATCTGCTTGCATATTCCTTACCCCCTATATAATATATCTACTACTATAGATTATATATAATAATAAGATTTTAGTAAAGTTTATCCAGCAGATTTTGAATAAGGATGCTTAGATATTATAGATCTATTTTATCTTCAAGCTTAATCTTCATTATAAACATACTTATAGCACTACTTAAAATAATAGAGGTGATAAATGAAAACCCACCAATAAATACATAGATACCTCCTAATATAAATATTTATGCTATTAGTATAATTCTTACCAACTAAAACCCTTAAATTTCAAATAGCATTTTAGCGTATCTATATGCATTGGATAGATTTTTTTTGAATCATTAGTTATAAGGTTACCTAGATCCTTTAGCGAAACCCATCTAATGTTTCTTGTTTCATTGGTTTTCATTATTATTTCACCTTCGACCTTACATATAAATGCTTGCACGATAATAGGATAGTTGCCGGCTATATTTTGTGCTGATGCAAAGGGTTTATAATTTAAAACTCTATAACCATTCTCCTCAAATATAGTTGATTGATCTTCCCCTTCTATTTGCAGCACATTAAGTCCAGTTTCCTCTAGTATTTCTCGTCTAAGACAGTTATAAATATTCTCGAATTCTCTAATTTTACCTGCAGGTATTTCCAGTAATCCATTCTCTAAAGGAGCATTCTCTTTCACTCTTTCTTGAATTAATATATAATCTATTCCATTTTCATTTTTTTCAATTATTCCAGCTGCGCCAGGAGTCGCAAATATCTCCATACGTATCCCTCCATTGGTTTTACAACATTATAACATCACTCTGTGTATAACTACATTCTTTATCCACAGAGTTTGTTAAATTAATAACGTATATTATGTTGATTGATTGTTAACTATTACCAATTCTATAAACTATATGTCTTTGTTACATATTAACAAAGACACTTCGACAAACCTTATTTATTGTCGAATGTTGAAATTTAAATGTCGAATTACATTATACCATAAATATTACTTTCTACAATAACTAGTATTTTTTATTTTTCAATAAGTTTATTATTCTCACATTAACTGATCCTATAAGGGTAAAATATATTCAGAGGTGATTTAAATGATTGTTAGATTTGGTTATGTTGCGTTACCCTTAAATCTCCATAATGGATCACCAAATAAGACCATAACTTATAAGAGATTTACTCAGCTTCCAGATAAAGAAACACAACTATATAAGCTAAAGAGTCTTGTAAAGGAAAATTTAGATGCTACTAGAAGAATACTCATATATAATAAAGCCCATGATATAATGCTTTATCGCTTTACTTCTAAGCTTGTTCCCCTTGTCACTCATGAGGAGGTTTTTGAGTGGAACTATATTGATGAATTTAAAGCTGTATATGATGTAATTGGAAGCTATGTTAAAGAAAATAATTTGAGGGTTAGTGCCCATCCAGATCACTTTACTGTTATAAACACACCAAATCAAGATATTTTTCGGTCTTCATTAAAGGATTTAGAGTATCATGCAAACATTTTTGAAGCAATGAATCTTTCTGAGAAGGAAGCAAAATTAGTATTACATGTTGGTGGTACCTATGGAAATAAAGAGAAGTCAACAGTTCGTTTTGTGGAGCAATTTAGTGAAATTGACAAAAAAATTAGAGACAGAATCATTCTTGAGAATGACGATAAATCATATACTGCAAAGGAAGTTTTGAAAATATGTAAGGAATTATCTATTCCAATGGTTCTTGATATTCATCACCATTGGTGTAATAGTGATGGTGAAAAGATTGAAAATTTACTTGAGGATATATTCGATACTTGGAGAAATGAGGTTCAGCCACCCAAAATACATGCATCAAGTCCTAAGTGCTTAAAGCAACCAAAGGCTCATGCAGATTTTGTTGACGTAAGCTTCTTAATGGAATTTATAAATAAAGCAAAGGATTTGGATTATGACTTTGATGTTATGATAGAAGCAAAGAAAAAGGATGATGCTTTGTTTAAGCTTATGGAGGACTTAAAGCTTCAGGATAATATTGAAATATTAAGTGGTGCTTCTATAAAATATAAAACGCCGTAAACATTAGGTTACGGCGTTAAGCTATTTATTTATATGGTTGAATATTTAATAATTCATCTACTGTAACAAAGGTATAACCATGCATTTTTAATGTCTCTATTAATTCAGGTAACGAATCAACTGTTGGCTGCATACTTACACCCTCTCCACTGGAATCATGGAAAAGAACAATGTCATTACTAGAAATATCAGATAAAGTATTAATAATTATTTTATCTGCATTTTTATCTCGCCAATCAACTGAGTCAACAGACCAATTAATTATCTTATAATCTTTTTCTATTAAGGTTTCAACTACATCAACTGAAATAGCTCCATATGGTGGTCTCATAATTGCTGTTCTCAAGCCTGTAATTTCTGAAATAGTATCCTCAGTCATTTTTATTTCTTCTCTGATTTTATCATTTGAATTTTTTCTTAAGTCTGGATGATTCCAAGTATGATTACCAATTGTGTGTCCTTCTGCTACAGCCCTCTTTACTATATTTGGGAATCTTTCTGCTCGACTGCCCATTATAAAGAAGGTTGCGGGTACATCATGCTCTTTAAGAATATCCAGAATCTGTTGAGTATATGCTGGATTTGGTCCATCATCAAAGGTTAAGGCAATTTTTCTATCATTACCATTTCCTTTAAGGTGAATTGTATTGGGGTACATATTTCTAAGCTGAGATAATGAGTATTGAAAATTAGCTTCTGGTTGTTTTTTAACTGGTGTAGCAGCTGTATCTTTTTTAGGAATTTGAAGCTCCTGTCCCACATAAATCATATTTATATTTTCTAAGCTATTGACCTTTACAAGAGTATCAATAGATACACCATGCTGCTGTGCAATTTTATACAAAGTGTCTCCATTTTTAATTGTATAATTATTTTTTACAGTAGCACTGCTTTCAGGCGTATTATTTACAGGTAAACTTAATTCCTGCCCAACATAAAGTCTATTTATATCTTTGATTTGGTTTGCTTCTACAATATTGTTGATGGTAAGTCCTAACTTCTGTGAAATTTTAAAAAGAGTGTCATTGGGTTGAACAATATAGATGTTTTTCTTTGGTGGCTGTGGTACAACCAATAGTTGTCTGTTAAATATTCGTCCTGGATCACTTAAGAACTTATTTTTACTTACTAACTCATCTAAGGTTACTCCATATTTTTGCGCTATTAGAAACATAGTCTCACCCGGGCTTACTCTATGAACCATAGCAGCATGACTTGTAAGTGGAGTCATAGTGAAAGCAATGACTAAAACAAACACAATTATGCTTCGTAGTTTATTCATATAGACGATTTCCCCCCTTTAAAGTATACTAGTTTAATGTTACGACATTATGTAAACTTAATCCACCGGTAATGATTGGGAAGTGTGAGTAAATCATACAAAAAAGATCTAGCATTTAGCTCCTAGATCTTTCTATTAAATGTAACTATATCATCTTATAGGACTGCAATATCTATAAACCAATACCCGTTGTTAAAAATCTCTTGTTTTATTTCTACTTCTATAGCATAAGTAAATATAGGACCATCTAGCACGACAGTATGAAATTCACCTTCTTCGCCACAAGGATCTATATCAAGTGCATCTAATTCGGCTATAAGCTCTCTATCGAGTATTCTTCCTAAATACTTCTTATCCAATACACCTTCTTTAATTGCTATAATCATGGTTTTAAAGCCATTATCAATAAATTCTAGTAATAGTGCAGTTCTTTCTTCCTTCCATAGTGGTAAATAGGCTTCAATGTCTGCTTCATTACAAACCTTTTCTTCCCATTTGCGATGATCCTCCAAATCTATGTCTCCAAAAACACCTATATTTATATTCATATCCTTAAAGGTATGAAGGGTCTTGATGAAAACTTCTTCATACTCTTGCCAACTTGCAGCTTTGTATATGAATGGAATTTCCAATGATGATGACTGTTCTTTATATAATTCTAAAGGCAGACCGTGGGATCTAGAACGTAATGCCCCTTCTGCAAACATAGTGAATAATATTTGAGGTTTTCCCCCCTCTTTTATTGTCCTATATAATGCCAAGCAAGAGTCCTTACCACCGCTCCATGAGCAAAAGAAAGGAGCATCTTCAATCGAAGATATTGAAGCATTGTTCATAACCCTTCACCTTCCTAAAATGAAATTTAAATTTTAAATCTTTTATTTTCAAAAACCATTATAATTAATCTATTCGACAAAATAAAACCTTATCCTTCAAAACTGCTTAATATTAATTCTGATTTTTCAATCTTTTACTTATAATATTTTTTTACTCTAATATTTTATAATAAATAATTTATGTTATTTATTCTATCATGGGTTTTTATGCAAAAAAAAGAAGCACATTTCAGAATAAAATGGACTTCTTAAATAATAATATTATCTTAAAATGTTTCTCTATACTATAACCTTTCCAGGATTTAGTACTCCTTTAGGATCAAAGGTAGTCTTAATTCCCCTCAGTATGTTCAAATGCTCATCTGAAAAGGATTGTTTTAAATACTCCATCTTTGCAATTCCAATACCATGCTCACCAGATACCTGGCCATTAAGCTCTCGAGCTCTTCCGTACATTCTATCAAATACATCCCCTAGCTTCTTTTCCCAAGCTTCTTGTGAAAGTTCATCCCTTAACACGTAGATATGAAGGTTACCATCACCTGCATGGCCGAATGATTTTATTCTTATATCAAACTCTTTTTGAAGCTCGTTGGAGTATTTAACAAACTCTGCGATCTTATTTCTTGGTACAACTACATCGCACTCATCCATTTCTGTTGTAGAAGCCTTAATAGCTTCCAGGAAGGCACCCCTAGCTGACCAAATAGCCTCATGTCTTTCTTGGGTTTCAGATATATAAACATCTAATGCACCAGACTCTAAACAAATTTCTGCAACGCTTTCATAAGCCTTCTCAATATCCTCTTTAGAGTTCCCATCGAAGGATAGCAATAAATAAGCGTCTGAAGATTTATCAGGGAATGGTTTACCTAAAAATTCTTCTGCAGATAGGATAGTATCACGAACCATATACTCAACTGCAGTTGGAGTTGATTTTGACTTAATAACCTTTGGTACAGTTTCGATGGCTTCCTCTAAAGAATTGAATGGTACCAATAAACTAATTGTCTTTTTAGGAAGTGGTATTAATCTTAAAATAGCCTTTGTTACAATTCCCAGAGTTCCTTCTGAACCAACTATTAGATCCTTCAAACTATATCCAGAACTGTTCTTTACAATCTTTCCACCGATTTCCAGTACTTCCCCATTTGGAAGTACAACTTCTAAACCCCTAACGTAATCACGGGTTACACCATACTTAACAGCTCTCATACCACCTGCATTTGTATTAATGTTTCCTGCAATTGTAGCACTCTTTTCTCCTGGGTCTGGAGGATAAAATAGATCATGGGATTCAACATACTTACTTATCTCCATCAACAATACTCCAGGTTCCACAGTTAATGTTAGATTTTCTTCATCCAACTCTAGTATTTTATTCATTTTACTCATATTCATCATAATGCCACCATGTAAAGAAACAGCTCCACCAACAAGTCCAGTACCCTGTCCTCTTGGTGTAACAGGAATATTATTATCAAATGCATACTTCATTACCTTCGAAACCTCATCAGTAGTTTTAACTTCGATTAAAGCATCTGGCATTCTTTTTACACTTGCCAGCTCATCGTGACTAAAATCTTCATTAATATTTCCCCCCACAAACACTCTATCTTCACCTAATGCTGAGATTAAGAACTGTATATCCTTCTCATCAATTTTTTTATATTTCATCTCAATCACCTCTACTTTGTTTTGATTTTTTCCAATAAACTCGGAATTATTTGATAGATATCACCTACGATACCATAGTGAGCAACATCGAAGATAGGTGCTTTTGGATCCTCATCAATTGCAACTATTACATCGGAATTATTCATACCAGCCTTAAACTGTACCGAACCTGAAACACCACAAGTAATGATCAATTTAGGTCTAACTGTTCTGCCGCTTAGCCCTATTTGTTTTCTAGGATCTCCCCAGCCTGCTTCAATAAGAGGTCGAGTACATGCTACCTGTGCTCCAATAGCTTCTGCAAGCTCATTAATCATTTCAAGGTCCTTTTCTTTTTTAATTCCTCTTCCTGCTACAATTATTACTTCAGCATCAGAAATATTTTCTTCCAATTCTTTTTGACTTTTTCTTAATACATTAATACTTGAATATAATTTTTCTTGAGATATTTCACAAATAGAAACTTTGCCATTGCCTGTTCCATTTCTTTCCGGAGAATTGAATATCTTATATCTTACAGTGGCAAATTGTGGTCTGTGATTAGGTGTTATTATCTGTGCCATAATATTACCACCAAAGGCGGGTCTGATCTGTACTAAGTCTGTGTTTTCTTTAACATCAAGAATTGTACAATCAGCTGTTAAACCAGTTTTGAATCTTGCAGCAACCCTTGGCGCTAAAGATCTACCCAGAGTAGTAGCTCCGACTAAAACTGTTGACGGCTTTACTTTTTCAATAAAATTCTCAAAAGCTGCAGTATAAGGTTCAATTCTAAAATCCTTTAGCTCCACATTGTCATATACAAAAACTTCATCAATGCCATAGTGTAGTAAGTCTTCAGCCTTTTCTTTGATGTTATCTCCAATAAATACTGCGTAAACAGGATGCTTTATTTTTGCAGCTAATTCTCTAGCCTTACCAATTAATTCGAAGGTTACCGGATGAATATCTCCATCTAAGTGATCCACGTATACTGCAATACCATTCCATAAATTTTTATCTACTTCAAGTTTTTCATCTTCTTGAAAGATAAAAGCACCTTCCGGACCCTTTTTTACACATATCATGCACATTTTACAGGCCGCATTAATTTCCACTACCCCATTTTTAACTTCAATAGCACTAAATGGACATAAACCTATGGCTAAATCTACATCTTTAATTTTATCTTGATTTACAACTATACCTGACATAAACTCCCTCCTTATTCCTTAGAGTACTTGTTATATGAACTTTAATTCCGCTAATTTTTCAAATAGCTTATTACCCAGCTCTTCTCCTGAGCCTGTCCATGTTTCCTTATCAGTATTAGATTCTGGTGGGAAAATTCTTTCTACCTGTGTCGGTGAACCGTTTATTCCATAGTTTTTATCATCTCTATCATCAAAATCCTTTAGACTAAAGTACGTGATAAGCTTATCCTTTGTTTCTTTTTTTCGCTTATATGATGGTAATCTTGGTTGAAATATTCCTTTCTCAACTGTGATCAGACATGGAAATTGTATTTCTACAGTTTCTAAAGTTGTAGGCATATCCATCTCTACCAAGATTGAGTTTTCTTTTACTTCAAGTATCTTCTTTACGTTTGCCACATGGGGTATACCCATGTATTCTGCCATTTCAGGTCCTACTTGAGCTGTGTCACCATCAGTTGTTTGCTTTCCACATATGATTAGCTGTGGTTTACCTGTCTTCATAATCCCTTGAGATAGTGTATAGGATGTTGCTAAAACATCTGCTCCAGCAAATTTCCTATCTGTTAAAAGGTATCCTTCGTCCACACCCATCATAAAAGCTTCTCGTATTACTGCCTCCGACTGTGGTGGTCCCATTGTGATAACGTTTACCGTTGCTCCACTCTTTTCTTTAATCTTTAATGCAGTTTCAACAGCATATAGATCATAGGGATTCATTTTTGAATCAATTCCGTCGCGAATTAAGTTTCCTCTTTCATCTACTTTTACTTCAGTTGTTCCTGGTACTTGTTTAATACATACAGTTATTTCCATAGTTTCCCTCCTATTATAGGTATTATGGTACTACCATTTTCGCCATAAATAAAAATCTGAATTTTAATGGGTATTTCAAATCAGTAGGTATATAATACTGGTCACTTAAAAATTGGATTCCATAAGTTTAACATTACTAATGGCAATGTGGTAATATGGTCTTACCAGTTATATTTATAAATTATCACAATTTTTAAAACATTACAATATTTAATTTTTTTTTAACAGGATTAATATCTATTACTGGCGCTTTTGTAGAAATTTTTTGTTAATAAGTAATTTAAAGTAGAAAAAACAACCCCAGCAACACCATACTTTACAGATATGTGTACTGTTGCTGGGGTTATGATTATATAAATTATAATGTTATCCTGAGAAAATATTAAATTTTACCAAGATACTCATGAATTATAAGATTAATATGCTCATTCATGGCTTCAGAAGCTGCCTTAGGATCTCTATTGGCTATAGCTTTAAATATATTTTCATGCTGTTCTAATAATACAGCTTTATTTTTTTGATTTATTAAAATTATGCCTCTAGCATCTTCAATAAAATCATCCATTAATGCTGAAATTACATTTAAAATACTCATAAGCAGATAATTCTTTGCAGCTTGAGCAATCATATAGTGAAATTCTTTATCGACCTTAACACTATTTTTTTCATCATCTAAATCACCATATTCCTTTAATTGCTTAATCAAATTGCCAAGTATTATAATTTCATCATCTGTAATCCTTTTGGCTGCCAATGCTGCTGTTTCCATTTCAATAATTCTTCTTAAATCAACTATTTCTTCAGGTCGACTTTCATTTAGCATAAAAATTACTGAAAGCGGTTCAAATAAACATTTATCGAAGCTATCTTTTATAAAGTTTCCGTCACCCTGTCTAACTTCGATAAGCCCAATAATTTGAAGGGCCCTAAGGGCTTCTCTGACAGATGTTCTACTAACCATTAGTTGCTCAGCCAGTTGTCTTTCTGAAGGTAATTTATCTCCTCTTTTTAGTTCCCCATTGGCAATCATGTTTTGGATTTGCTTTATAACGTGTTCATATACCTTTGTGCTTTTTACTGGTACAAACATACTTTCACCCCTTAATTCATGAATTACTATAACTCATTATTACTGCTTTTATATAGAATTACTATATGAACTACTGCCGAGACAAAGAAACGGAGATTTTCTAGTCCACATTATATTAATCCATTATTAAAATTATAACATAAAATAGCATTTTTTCATCAAAAATGTCTTATATTTTAAGTAATATATTATTTTTTGTAAATTATAACTACAAGGGTGAAATATAATCAAAAAAGAGGTATATGCTTATGCAGATACCTCTTTCTATACTATTTACTTAAAGAACTAAAACAATGTTGGGAATAAGAAATAAACAGATATATATGCAAATACTCCTACAGAAATTGCATATATTAAGGCAGGTATCGCATTGGTACGTATAACTCTTCCTTCCTTACCCAATACACCAACAGTTGTAAAGGCTGCAACTACATTATGAACACAAATCATATTTCCTGCAGCGCCACCTACTACCTGTAAGCCAACAATAATAATTTTAGATATACCTAGTTGGTCTGCAACTCCATATTGAAAACCAGAGAACAAAACATTTGAGGTTGTATTACTTCCTGACATAAAGGCTCCAATTATTCCTATAAATGGCGAGAATAAAGGCCAAACTCCTTGAAATAAATCTCCTGCTGATATTGATATACATAACAAGCAATATATCAAGATATATTCAGAAAATTCTATATTTACTTTTTAACAATCTTTTTTAACTAATATTATTTTTCAAATTTTAGTCCAGTGTTAAATAAACCTACTAAATAAAACCTCCACTACATAGGCAGCAACCTATAAGCTTTTTACTTATTCGACAATATAGAAAAATGTACTTAAAATTTGTCTAATATACTGTTAAATAATAGATACAGTAAGTCATAATTATCCAATTCGACAATTTTCATTTTAAATACGCAACACTTTGTTACCTACATATTTATGTATAATTCTACATAAAATGATAAATATATATTTAGAAAAACATTCTTTAATATTAATAAAGCCATTAGAAATACTCCTCTAATAAAATAAGAAGTAAATCTAATGGCTTTTTACTGGTTTTTTTTAATTGTAGATTGATATATAATTTTACTTTTTTCTATCTGTTAATGACTTAATCTTTAAATTGCATGCCTCGATTGCCTCCATTATAATGCTTCTAAAACCGTTCTTTTCTAAATTATAAACTCCCTCTATTGTAATGCCTGCAGGAGAAGAAACTAAATCCTTCAGCTCACCCGGGTGCTTTTCTAAATCTACAATCATTTTTGCAGTTCCCATCATAGATTGAGCAACATATTTATATGCTTTGTCACGGGACATACCCTGAAGCACTCCACCATCTGCTAAGGCTTCAATAAACATGGCTACAAATGCTGGACTACAGCTACTTATTATTGTAGCTACATCTATAAGGTCTTCATCAATAACATCAGCTAAACCAATACTATTAAATATGTCCATTACTAAATTGAGCTCTTTTTCTGTTACATTATTATTAGCACTGATGGTTGTCATTCCTGTTCTCACAGAAACAGCAATGTTAGGCATTGCCCTTACAATTTTAAAGGATGTACCTAAAATCCCTTGAATATAATCAATTGATATTCCAGCAGCAATTGAGATTATCAAGCTGTCCTTTGAAATGAAGCTTTTTATTTCCTTTAAGACCTCTAAGTAATTATCAGGCTTAACGCAAATAAAAAAAACTTCGCAGGCTTTAATTACATCTACATTATTTTCACAGAAATTTATATTGAGCTTTTTTTGTAAACTCCTGCCCTTGTTTTTATTTCGATTACTTATATATACATTGTTGCAGGCCTGCGGATAAGTATCTATAAGTCCTTCAATAATTGTTGTTGCAACATTGCCTGCACCTATAAAACCAATTTTTCTATTCATCCCTAATCACCTCATTACATTAAAATAAAATTTAATTTTCTTGTTTAAATAATGTTGCCTTTACTTTACCCTCAATAAGATCGGAAATTATTTCTTCTCGTTTCCCGTTTGCTAATATCATTGGTATACCATACTTATTTACGATTTTTGCTGCTTCAATTTTTGTTTCAATTCCACCTGTTCCAAATGAGCTTAGTTTTCCAATTTCTATAGATTTAATGAGCTCTTCAATATTGATAACCTTTTCTATTAAAATTGAATCTTGGTATTCCTTCGGATTTTTATTATAAATACCATCAATATCACTAAGCAAAATCAATAGGTCAGCATTCCATAGACTGGTGGTCAATGCAGCAAGGGTATCATTATCACCAATTTTAATTTCTTCAACACTTACAGTATCATTCTCATTAATAATTGGAATAACTCCCTCATCAACTAGTGTAAATAAAGTATTTCTCATGTTTAATGTTCTTGTTTTATCACAAAAATCATCTCGGGTTAATAGCATTTGAGCAACCTGAATTCCATGAACTTCAAAGGCACAACTATATGAGGTCATTAGTTCTACTTGACCTATAGCACATAGTGCTTGCTTGTAGTTCATATCCTCCTTGCGGTACCATTTTTTAATCTTTGCTATACCTGATATTCTTGCACCGGAAGTTACAATTACTATCTGCTTGCCCTCTGTTTCTAATAGGGCAACTTGCCTGCATAATCGCTCTAAAAATTCCTTATTAATTGTTCCATCTTCATTCGATAAAGTATTACTACCAATTTTGATAACTATTTTTTTGCTTTTTTTTATAATCTCTGAAATCATTTTACCCCTCTATTCTCTATATTGACCATTACCAAGTATAGTATATTTTGTAGTTACTAATTCATTCAAGCCCATAGGCCCTCGAGCATGGATCTTCTGGGTACTTATACCAATTTCTCCACCAAAACCAAATTCACTGCCGTCGGTAAATCTAGTTGAAGCATTAACATATACTGCAGCTGCATCTATCCTTCTAAGAAATAGATTTGCATTTGAGTAGTTTTCTGTAATAATAGCCTCTGAATGTTTAGTTCCATATTTATTTATGTGTGAAATAGCCTCCTCTATATTATTTACGATTTTGACTGCCAGCTTGTAATCAAGGTACTCTTCAAACCAATCAGCTTCATTAGCCTCCATAATATCAATCAATTCTAATGTCTCTGCACATCCCCTCAGTTCTACACGATCACCTATTAGTTTATGGAGTAAGGGTAAAAAATCTGATGCAATATCTTTATGAATTAATATGCTTTCACATGCATTACATACTCCTGGTCGTTGAACCTTAGCATTCTCAATTATCTTTAAAGCCATATCAAATTTGCCGGTATTATCGACATATATATGACAGTTGCCAACTCCAGTTTCTATCGTTGGAATAGTTGCATTATCAATAACAAAACGTATTAGATCATTACCGCCCCGAGGAATAATAACGTCTATATATTCATTGAGGGTCAGCATCTCCTTCACTAGTTTTCTATCTGCATCATCGATCAAGAAAATTACATCCTCAGAGATATTACTCCTCTTCAACCCCTCTTTTATTGCCTTAACCAGAGCTATATTGGAATTAAGTGCGCTTGAGCTGCCTCTTAAGATGACACAGTTACTACTTTTAAAAGCCAATGAGAAGGCGTCTACAGTAACATTTGGTCTAGATTCATATATAATACCAATTACACCTAAGGGAACCGTCATTCGGTTTATTATAAGTCCATTCTCCAATGTCCATACTTTGTTGCTTCTCCAAATAGGATCCTCTAATTCAACAATTTGAAGGATACCCTTAATCATCCCATCAATTCTTTCATCATTTAGCATAAGTCTATCTATTAGACTTTCCTTCATGCCTATTTCTTCAGCAGCTTTAATATCATTTGAATTTTGAGATAAGATATGGCTACGATTACGATCTAAGCTTAAGGCAACCTCACGTAAAGCTTCATTTTTATCCTTAGATGAGGCTTCTGAAAGCCCATAAGATGCATGTTTTAGTTTCTTTGACATTTCAATTATCTGTGACACTTTTATAACATCCTTTCAATAAATGAATATATCTTTTCATTATATCTATATTTGTATATACATGCAATTATATAAATATATATAAATGCATAAAATTTGTTATTCATATTAAAACGATAATACTTACTAGAAATAAGTAAAATCTTCAGTTCAATATATAAAATCGAGTAGGAGGTAGATAATTATTTTATCTACCGACCTCTCACACCACCGTACGTACCGTTCGGTATACGGCGGTTCTTTAGTTTACACATGCTTGTTGATAGTAATTAAAGAAGAATAGATAACCTAGGTCTGATAACCTTTGGTTAGTAAGAGATTTATTTAGAATTGGGCTATTGGCTGTTCGCCAGTAGCTCTTTCTTGTGTTTGCAAATTCCCAAGCTTTGCCTTCGGCGATACCAAGCTTCTTTAGATTTGTGAATTTCGTTTTGATTTTCTTCCACTGCTTCCAGTAAATCATCCTTATGCGTCTTCTCATCCATTGGTCTA
>NZ_FMUS01000067.1 GCF_900101495.1 Alkaliphilus peptidifermentans DSM 18978 | reverse complement strand
TTTTTTTGGTCAAGCCCTCGACCTATTAGTATCGGTCAGCTTAGTACATTACTGCACTTACACCTCCGACCTATCAACCAGATAGTCTTTCTGGGGTCTTACTCTCTTTCGAGATGGGAAATCTTATCTTGAGGGGGGCTTCGTGCTTAGATGCCTTCAGCACTTATCCCTGCCATACATAGCTACCCAGCGATGCTCTTGGCAGAACAACTGGTACACCAGTGGTATGTCCATCCCGGTCCTCTCGTACTAAGGACAGCTCCTCTCAAATTTCCTGCGCCCGCGACGGATAGGGACCGAACTGTCTCACGACGTTCTGAACCCAGCTCGCGTACCACTTTAATGGGCGAACAGCCCAACCCTTGGGACCTACTTCAGCCCCAGGATGTGATGAGCCGACATCGAGGTGCCAAACCTCCCCGTCGATGTGGACTCTTGGGGGAGATCAGCCTGTTATCCCCGGGGTAGCTTTTATCCGTTGAGCGATGGCCCTTCCACTCGGAACCACCGGATCACTAAGCCCGACTTTCGTCCTTGCTCGACCTGTATGTCTCGCAATCAAGCTCCCTTATGCCTTTGCACTCTACGCACGATTTCCGACCGTGCTGAGGGAACCTTTGGGCGCCTCCGTTACTTTTTAGGAGGCGACCGCCCCAGTCAAACTGCCCACCTGACAGTGTCCCAAGACCGGATTCACGGTCCATGGTTAGAACTTCAGTACTACAAGAGTGGTATCCCAACGTCGACTCCACCAAAACTAGCGTCCTGGCTTCTCAGTCTCCCACCTATCCTGTACATGTAGTACCAAAATCCAATGTCAGGCTACAGTAAAGCTCCACGGGGTCTTTCCGTCCTGTCGCGGGTAACCAGCATCTTCACTGGTATTACAATTTCACCGGGTCTATTGTTGAGACAGCGCCCAAATCGTTACGCCTTTCGTGCGGGTCGGAACTTACCCGACAAGGAATTTCGCTACCTTAGGACCGTTATAGTTACGGCCGCCGTTTACTGGGGCTTAAGTTCTGTGCTTCGGTTACCCTAACACTTCCCCTTAACCTTCCAGCACCGGGCAGGCGTCAGCCCCTATACGTCGTCTTTCGACTTAGCAGAGACCTATGTTTTTGCTAAACAGTCGCTTGGGCCTATTCTCTGCGGCCGGATAAGGCTTACGGAGCAAGTCCTTCACCAAATCCGGCACCCCTTCTCCCGAAGTTACGGGGTCATTTTGCCGAGTTCCTTAACAATAGTTATCCCGATCGTCTTAGGATTCTCTCCTCACCTACCTGTGTCGGTTTGCGGTACGGGCACCTATAAATCTCGATAGAGGCTTTTCTTGACAGTGTGGAATCAGTCAGTTCGCTACTTAATTTCGCTCCCCATCACTTCTCAGGATATGTTAGAACGGATTTGCCTATTCTAACTCCCTACCGGCTTAGACGCACACAACCAACGGTGCGCATGACCTATCCTACTGTGTCACCCCATCTCTCAAACGATTCAAGGTGGTACAGGAATCTCAACCTGTTGTCCATCGCCTACGCCTTTCGGCCTCGGCTTAGGTCCCGACTTACCCTGAGCGGACGAGCCTTCCTCAGGAAACCTTAGGTTTTCGACGGGCAGGATTCTCACCTGCCTCTCGCTACTCATGCCAACATTCTCTCTTCTGTAAAGTCCACCAGTCCTTCCGGTCTAGCTTCAACCCTTACAGAATGCTCGCCTACCACG